>JAAUTY010000011.1 GCA_012031265.1 Spirulinaceae cyanobacterium SM2_1_0
CAGCAGGCTTCAGGAGTCCGAAGGCCTCGTCCAGTCTGACTTTTACTGAGTTAGGTAGACCGCAGTTCGGTCAGGAAGGATCTCAAGTTATGTGTACACGGTAGCCCAAGCTGGGAGAAGGGGAGCTGGAAGTCCCTCTCTCAGCTTGGGAGAGGGATTGAGGGTGTTGGCGGAGCCTGTTCCGTAGGAGCGCAGAGCTTCCAAACTGGGATGCTCCCAATACGTCAAATTACTCTCCAGACCGCCACGCGATCAGCTTTTCTGGGGGAACTGCACCTTTCTCGGTGATGATCGCCGCAATCAATTCAGCCGGGGTCACGTCAAAAGCGGGATTGTAAAACTCCGCCCCGTCCGGACAGAGCCGCGTCGTCCCCACCTGATAAATTTCGGCGGGATCGCGCTCCTCGATCGGGATCTCGGCACCGCTCGCCAGCTTGAAGTCCACCGTCGAGAGCGGCGCAGCGACGAAAAAGGGAACCTGATGGGCGCGGGCGATCAGCGCTAATCCGTAAGTGCCGATCTTGTTCGCCGCATCGCCATTCGCGGCGATGCGATCTGCGCCGACGACGACCGCATCGATGCGACCCTGCTGCATACAGTGCGCCGCCATATTGTCGGCGATGATCGTGACTGGGATGCCGTCGTGGACACATTCCCAAGCTGTCAGCTTCGCCCCCTGCAAGCGTGGTCGCGTCTCGTCGGCATAGACCCGCGCTAGCCGTCCCGCCTGCCAAGCGGCGCGGATGACCCCCAGCGCCGTGCCATAACCGGCTGTCGCCAGTGCCCCGGCATTGCAGTGGGTGAGCAGCGTCAGCGGCTGGTCGCCCTGGGGCAAGACGGTCAGTCCTTGCTGGCCGATCGCCTGACAAGTCTGGAGATCCTCCGCCTGGATCGCTTGGGCATCTTGGAGCAGGGCGGCGCGGATGTCAGCCACCGCACCGGCCGTCTGGCGGGCGATCGCCAGTTGCCGGTCGATCGCCCAGAACAGGTTCACGGCCGTCGGTCGCGTCCGCCGCAGCCGTTGCGCTACTGCTTCCAGTTCGCTCAGAAATTCATCGCGCCTCTCACACTCAATTTCCCGCGCGCCGAGAGCCATGCCGTAGGCGGCGGCGACACCGATCGCGGGCGCGCCCCGCACGATCATCGTCTTGATCGCCACCGCCATCGCCTCGCTGCTGTCGATGTTGACGGTGGTGTAGCGGGCTGGGAGCTGGGTCTGGTCGATCAGCACGGCGCGATCGCCCTGCCAGATCACGGGAAAAATGTCGCTCGGCGCAGTCATCGCGGGGTTGCCTGAGAAATCACTGGTTACCACTCTACCCTTAGAATGAGTGCTGCTGAAGCCAGGCGATCGCCCGCTCATAGTCCTCAAACTGCCGCTCAGCAGCCCGAAAATCAGGCGTATGGGCACGCTGACGGCCGTTTTGCCAGTATATGCCGCAATGTTTGTGCAATAGCTCGTGGTAGAGCACGTAGGCGACGACATAGGCGGGAACTTGCGGCGAGTCGAGGCTACGACTGAGGACGACGCGATCGCGGCTACCCTCGTAGTGCCCCAGCTTGCGGCGCGTCCGGCGTTGTGTCCAGGCGAGTTGTGGCGCGGTCAGTTGGCCCTGGAAGTAGTGCTGATTTAGCTCGGCGAAGAAGGACTGAAGATCGTAGTGCGAACCTCGCGCCGCCTGTTTCGCGTCGCTGCCGAGACGGGCGAGGGATTGCATCACGGCGCTGTAGGCTTTGGTCTGAGCGAACAGATGCAGTTGCGGCGAGTTGAGGCGCTTTTCGCGGGCACAGACGCTGCTCAGCGCCATGTGAAAAATGTCGCGACTGGCGGTGATGAACCCTTCGCTGAACTGCACCGTAATCTGCTGGTGGTCGCTGACATATTTGAACAAGCCGGTGTAGTCGGTGAGGTGGACAAAGATGCGCGATTCCGGGCGATCGCTGCGCGCCAGCAGTTCAGCCGCCAATTCTTGCCCCTGCTGCGTCGCCGTCAGGTGGTGTGTGAGGTGATTCTTCTGACCCAGGAACTTGAACCAGGCATAGGCACGCCGCGAGGGAGCCGGTAGGGCGGTGGGAGCCGAACCATTTTCAGCACAAAGCCGCTCGATATTCTCGGTCAGGCTGGTGATCACCTCGGCTAATTCGGCGATCGCCTCCGGTTGACGCTCGGGGGTGATCGCCAGTTGCCAGAGTCGTTCCTGAATGAAGCTTTGCTGTTTTTTGACGTTCCGCAGACGCATGGGGAGCAGGGGTAGACCATCTAAGGAGCCTAACTTGCTGGGTGGCTGCTGTGAGTAATTTAGCACTCTCAACGGCCGTCACCTCATCCTTGACGCCCCCAGCAGCTTTCGCGAGAAATTGCTACGATGAAAGGCTGCAATCGTTAAGAGACGCGCCAAGATGGTCATCAATAATCCCGTACCCACAGACTCTGCTGAAGTGCTGCTGGGCAAGTCGCTCCCGGAGCTGACCGCTTGGGTACAGGCGCAGGGGCAGCCCGCCTATCGTGGCAAGCAGTTGCAGCAGTGGATCTATCAACAGGGGGTGCGATCGCTCGCCGAAATCTCAGTCCTACCCAAAGCCTGGCGCGCCGAGCAAGCCAATGTGGCGCTCGGGCGCTCGACCCTGCACCACCGCAGCGTCGCCCCCGACAAGACGCGCAAATATCTGCTCCGCCTCACCGATGGAATGCTCATTGAAACCGTCGGCATCCCCACCGCCAAGCGGCTGACCGTCTGCGTCTCCTCGCAGGTCGGCTGCCCGATGGCCTGCGACTTCTGCGCCACCGGCAAGGGTGGCTTTCGGCGCAACTTGGCGGTTCACGAGATTGTTGATCAAGTCTTGACGGTTCAAAACGATTTTGAGCGGCGAGTCAGCAATGTCGTGTTCATGGGCATGGGCGAGCCGCTGCTGAATATCCCGGCGGTAGTGGCGGCGCTGCGGGTGTTGAATCAGGAGGTGGGCATCGGGCAGCGATCGCTCACCGTCTCCACCGTTGGTCTCCCCGATCGCATCCGCGAATTTGCCGAGCACCGCCTACAAGTCACCTTTGCCGTCAGCTTGCACGCCAGCAACCAAGCGGATCGCGAGCAGTTGATCCCCAGCGCTCGCCACTACAAGCTGCCGCAGTTGCTCGCCGATTGCCGCGAATATGTCGAGATCACCGGCCGCCGCGTCAGCTTCGAGTACATTTTGCTCGCCGGGTTCAATGATCGTCCGCAGGATGCGATCGCCCTGGCAAAGTTGCTGCGCGGCTTCCAGTCCCATATCAATCTGATTCCCTACAACCCGATCGACGAGGCCGACTACCAGCGCCCAACTCCCGCGCAGCTTCAGGCCTTTCGCGACATCCTCGAACAATCAAAATTGGCAACCAGCGTGCGCCAGTCGCGCGGTCTGGCAGCGGATGCTGCTTGTGGTCAACTGCGAGCTTCGCAGTTGGCATCCTGAGCCTTGGGGCGGGGCTGGGATGCTCCCTCGCGAACGACCTCAATGCCTGGTGCGTGGCGGCTGACGGCTGGGGGAGCGGGCAAAATGTTGGACATCCCGATTGCAGATGTGACCCGATCAACTCGCCCCGCAACGTTTTAGAATTTTGGCATCATCTCCTGACGCCTCGAGCGGAATCAATGATGGCTGATCTCCTGACCCCCGAAGTGAGCGATCGCATTTGCAAACACATGAACGACGACCATGCGGATGCAATCATCCTCTACGCCCAGACCTACGGCGGCACACCCAACGCCGCCTCGGCCCAGATGCTGGCCATCGACCCCCAGGGCATGGATCTCGCGGTACAAGCCGATGACAAAAACCTCACGCTGCGGGTTCAGTTCGACCATACTCTGGCAGACTCCGAGGACGCCCACCAAACCCTGATCGCGATGGTGCGCCAAGCCCGCACCCATCGCTAATCGGTCTGAGCGTGATTTTTGTCGTTGGTGACTGGGCGGCGCTAGGTGGCAGTGGCGAGCGATGTTGATGCTGGCGACTGCAAGCGCTTAAGCACTGTGACGATCTCGACGGGATCGAGACGCTGCGTATAGTCGGCATTGACGAAGCAAAATTGAATGCTCTGGTCTTGGGCAACGATGAAGGTGGCGGGGACAGGCAGCTTGTGAGAATCGTCGCCATTGAAGTGCACAAGATCAATGCCCAGATCACTGTAAATCTCGCGCACCGGCTCAGGCATCGTGAAGGTGATTTGAAGTTGCTCTGCCAGTTGGTTGCCGCGATCATGGAGTAGCAGATGATTCGGAGCCGTCTTGAGCGCGGCGCGGCGGGCGCGACGCGGCAGCTCCGGGGAGATCGAGACTAGCGTGGCTCCGAGTTCGGCGATCGCGGGCAGCGCCATATCCAGTGCCTTCAGCTCCGCTGAGCAAAAGGTACACCAAGAGCCACGATAAAACGAGATGACTACCGGCCCGGTCGCGAGCAGTTGCTGCAACTCGACGGGATCAGCCGCAATCGTCGGGAGCACAAAATTAGGCATCGCATCCCCGACTTGCAAGCTCTGCTGCTCGATTCCCGTTTGCTTGAGGGCAGCCGTATCTGCTTGTAACGTTGCGGCCTGCGCAGGGCTAAAAACCTCGCGCACAAGCTGTTCTTGCCTTGCTGCCAGTTGCTGCGACAGATTCATGGTGATTTGCCTATATCGATGCGAAGTGAATTCCCTGTAGGTTAGCGATTGAATCTGAGTAAATGCTGAAATTCAGCTTGGACTACAAGCGACTTGAATTCTCTCTAGCGACGCAAAAATATGCCTTGCTAATGGCGGTAGTTCTCGACGCCCAGAACCGTTACGCTCCTGGCAATTCCAGCGCCGGGATTTCGGGAATTTGACCACCAATGATCCCCTGCATATCGCCGTACAAACCAGTTGTGTTCTTGATGACTCGCTCGATTTGCTTCTCGCGCTCCTTCCATTGCTTCTCCATGGCTCGCCGTTCCTGCTGAATCTGCGTTTGCATAGCGACAAATGCATCCACAATGCCGCTGATTTTCTGTTGAAACTCTGTCCCGGAAAGATATTGATAAATAAGATCCATCTTCTCATTTTTACCAATCGCAGCCTGTCGCTCTCGCTCCAGAGCAATCAGTTGTTCCCGCAATGCCACCGCCAACGGAATCGCTGAGAGCAAATCTGATACCCAGACACCCTCCACTAAGCCAAAACGTTGCAGATCCTTGGGAAGGGTGACCGAAACCAGAATCGCGATCGCGGCTCGTGCCTCCGTCACATCATCCTTCAGCTTCGGAATCCATTGATTGCTCCAAGTTTTTGTATTCTTAATTTCCCAAAGGATCGAACCACAGTCTGCTCCTGTCATGGCTCGCACATTGTGAACTAGGTCAGCTCCATAAATGCCCTTGGGCACGGGCTGAAATTCATCGTAGACAAAGAATGCCCGGAGTTGTTTTTCTAGGTCAAGCTCTAGTGCTTCCCCCTGCCGCTCCATCGAACTCTGTTCAGCCTTCTGCTTTGCTGCTTCCAGAGCGGTTTTGAGATCAGCAATCAACTTATCTTTTTCCAAATTCTTCAGATGTTGTTCCTCAGCTGCCTGCTTCAACACCTGCTGCCTGATCTCGCTGCGCTCCGCATCCAGCTTGCGCGCAATCTCAAGCTCAATCTGTTCCTTCGCTTCTTCCAACTCCCGCTTCTGCTTTAGGAGTTCCTGTTCCTGCGCGCGAGATTCCTTCAGCTTCGCCTCACGCTCCTCTAGCGTTGCTTGTAGCTCCTGCATCTTCTCTGTCAGCTCGCTCGCCGCTTTCTTAGCGGCCTTGTCTTCGGCAGCCTTGAGCTTTTGCTTCAGTTGGTCGCTGACTGCGGCTTCGATCTTGTCCGCCAACTCCGCTTGAGCTTGCTCGAGAGCCTCGCGCTCTCGCTTGAGCTTTTGCTCTGAGGCGTCCAGTTTTTGCTTCAATTTGCGCTCAACTTCTTCATCAACTGCTGATTGCGCTTTTGCGAGTGCCTCTTGCTCAGTCTCAAATTCATCCCATCTCTGCTTGAGCTGGCGTTCTCGCTCTACAATCCCCTGTTGTAATTCCGATTTGAGATGTGCGCGGATTTGACCTGTGAGGGCTTCCGAGATCTCGAATTCGTGATCGCAACTCGGACAGGCGATTGTACTTTGTGGCATGGTTGACTTCCCCATTCTGTAAGTTGTCTCCAAGGCATGGAATGCAAAGATGCACACCTTGTCTAATGCTTGAAGTATCTTACGATGGATCGCTAATTCAAGCCAATTCTATGTGTCAGAATACTGTACTCCAAAAGGAGAGTCTGGCAACTTAAATGGGAACCAGGCTCTCCAGTATTCAGATTGAGGCGATCGCCCCACTCAGTCATTTACAGGTTTTTGGTGGCGCGGATCACGGCTTCGCTCTCGATGGTTTCGAGCTGGAAGTCGAGCTTGGCACAGGCGCGTTGCATCCCGGCATTTTCGGGCAGGATGTCGGCGGTGAGGCTCTGCAAGCCCTCGCATTCACCAATCTCGACCAGGCGGCGCAGCAGTTCTGTGCCGATGCCATGGCGTTGGTAGCGATCGCTGACAATCATCGAAAACTCCGCCGCTTCGCTGCCGTGCAGGCGGCTGAGGCGGCCGATCCCGAGAATTTCGCGATCGCCATTGTCCCCCTTGCGCTCCGCTACCAGGGCGATTTCGCAATCGTAGTCGATGAAGCAGATCCGCGACAGGCGATCATGTGCCACCCGCGTCTTCAGCGCCATCAAATGGAAGTAGCGCAGGTAGATGCTCTCCTCCGAAAGCGGCTCGTGGAATTTCACCACCAGCGGCTCATCCTCCGGACGGATCGGGCGAATCGTCAGCGCTGTACCATCCGCCAGCGACCAGGGCCAGATGTACTGGCTGGGGTAGGGACGGATCGCGGGTTTCGGTAACTTGCTTACTGGGGTTTCGGGCGGATGCAGCACCACGCGGGCATCGAGGGCGATCAAGCGTTCTGACGAAACCAGCAGCGGATTGATGTCGATCTCTTCGATCCAGGGCTGCTCAATCGTCAACTGGCTAAACCGCACCAGCAACCGCTCCAGGGCCGGCATATCGACCCCCTCTTGACCGCGCACCCCTTGCAAGGCTTGATAAATCTTGGTCTGCTCCATCATCCGTCGCGCCAGCGTCGAATTGAGCGGCGGCAGCGCCAGCGAGCGGTCTTTGAAGACTTCCACCAGCGAGCCACCGGTGCCAAAGAGCAAGACGGGGCCAAACTGCGGATCGAGGCTGCTGCCGATGATCAGCTCGTAGTCGCCCTGACCGATGGGCAGCATGGGCTGAACCGTAACCCCTTGGAAGTGCTCCGCGCCGACCTTGGCACTGACGGATGTTTCGATCGCCTCATAGGCTTCGCGCACGGCCGCCGCTGTCTGCAAGCGCAACTTAACGCCACCGACATCGGTTTTGTGAGTAATCGTCGTCGAGTTCAGCTTCAGAACTACTGGGTAGCCAATGGCTTCGGCTTCGGCGATCGCCCCTTCAGCATCTTGCGCCAAGCGTGTCTCGACGGTAGGAATGCCGTAGGCCGACAGCAACTGCTTCGACTCAAACTCAGTGAGCAGACGGCGACCCTCCCCGCGCACTTGGTTCAAAATCTGCGCCGCCTTTTGGCTATTGGGAGCCTCATCGCCCTCCTCAGACAGCAGCGCCGGGGTTTCATAGAGACCGCGCAGATTGTAGCTATAGCGCCACATATAGTTGAAGACGTGCGCCGCCGCATCGGGGAACGGCAGCGTGAAAATCCGCGAGTGATTCAAAATCTGCTCTCCGGGCGCAATACCATCGCCGCCCATCCAGCTCGCCAAGATTGGCTTCGTCTGGCGGCCGCGCTCCTGCAAGATTTCGATAAAGCGACGCGCCGTCTGGGTCGGGTCGGTCATCGCCTGGGGCGTGAGGATTGCCAGTAGACCGTCACTGTTGGGGTCACTCAGCGCCACATCGATCGACTTAGCATAGCGCTCCGGATCGGCGTCGCCGAGAATATCGACCGGATTGCTGTGGCTCCAGTGCGGCGGCAAGATGGCATCGAAGGCCTGCTTGGTCTCTGGCGAAAGTTCCGCCAGTTGACCCCCTTCGGAGATCAGTGCATCGGTAGTGAGGACGCCAGGACCACCGGCGTTGGTGAGAATCGTCAGGCGGTTGCCTTGGGGGCGCGGTTGCTTCGCCAGGACTTCCGCCATGTTGAAGAGGTCGTCGATCGTATCCACGCGCAGCACACCGCAGCGCCGGAATGCTGCATTCAAGACCTCATCGCTACCCGCGAGCGCCCCGGTATGCGAGGCTGCTGCCGCCGCTGCTGCCTCGGTGCGCCCCGATTTGATGACGACGATCGGCTTCGTCAGTGCTACCTCGCGCGCGGCAGAGAGGAAGGAGCGCGCATCGCCGATCGTTTCCATGTAGATGACGATGCTGTGGGTGTTGGGGTCATCACCGAGGTAGTAGATCAGGTCACCCCAGTTGATGTCCAGCATCGAGCCGATCGAGACGAAGGCACTGAAGCCGACGTTTTCACGGAAGCTCCAGTCGAGAATCGAGGTGCAGAGGGCACCACTCTGGCTGATGAAGCCGACGTTACCGGGCCGGGCAATAACCCCGGCAAATGTCGCATTTAAGCCATTATTCGGACTCATGACCCCCAAACAGTTGGGGCCGATGATACGGAGTTTGGCAGCGCGCGCCTTTTCGAGGATTTGCTGCTCGAGGGCTACCCCCGCTGCGCCAATTTCTTTGAAGCCAGCGGAGATGATGATGACGCCACTAATGCCAACACTGGCACAGTCGGCGATCGCCTGCGGCACTGCCGCTGCCGGGATGGCAATAATCGCTAGGTCAACGGCTTCCGGCAACTCGGTAATACTCGGATAGGCCTTAATGCCGAGGACGCTCGACCGCTTCGGGTTCACCGGAAAGACCGTGCCACCAAAAGGGCTACTGATTAAGTTCCAAAGCAAGGTACGACCAACACTCCCCGGCTTTTCGCTCGCTCCGATGACCGCTACATTGCGGGGAGCGAAGAAGACATCCAGGGGTTGCTGCTCATAGCGCAGGACATTATGGGCTGGGTCGGGAGTTTGGGCAGCGGGCGATCGCGTAGCATTCAGCATAAAAATCTCAACCTCCAAGATGCAGAGCGCTAGACTTGCCGACCCGCTAAGGTATCCGCAAGCGCCTAGGTCACTCTGACTCTAAAGGGTAAATCCTGAAGGACGGCATTATTTAAGACGGCATTAACATTACGTTCAGCGTCCTGACTTCAAACCGTGACCGGCTTTACTTTTGTCATCTGAAATGCAGTCTAAAGTCGGCAAAGCCAGTGAGCACCGAGAATTTGCCGAGTTGTTATATACGCTACAAATATCAGGGGACAAAATTGCCGGTGCGCACTTGATTGAGTGGGCTGTCCTAAACCAATCTGCGACCAAAAATTACGATAATTCCTGACAAATTACCAGTCTAGTAATTAGGTGGCAATCGATTGGGCTTTTCGGAAACCTAGGCATCAAACGCGGTCAAACGATTGAACTGGATCGAGAGCTTGAATTCCCCGATGTGGCGATAAATATGCGGTAGGGGTAGGCTTCAAACCCGCCCGATGTTGCAATTTCTGGGGTTTACGATACAGATTGAGCATCAGTTCCCCAAGTACCACGTCAACAAAAAAGCTGCTCTCGCTTGCGAGAACAGCCTTGCCGAGGTGTGAAACGTTGGATCAATGGAGAATCCCAGCCGTATCTAGGCGACGATTTTGAGCCAATCGCCTAGTAGAGACCGCGAATCGGCGCTGACGAGGTACGACGGATCGCCACCACCGAGGGCTTCGGCGGATCGTTGGGGCCTTTGCCCGGCCAGTTGGAGCCAAGGGGCACAACGCGGTCTTGCATGAACTCCTGACCATCCGGCGTCTTCATCGCGAACTTGCGCGTTTCTGAGGCCATGCTTTGGCGCATCCCGTGGGTCTCGCCTGGGTGTTGGATCGCCGCAAACAGCGTCTGCTGGTCGCGTGTCAGGAACGGCCCGCAGGTTTCCGTCTCCATCGGCCCAATGGCAAAGGGATAAGCATTGCCAGCATTCGGCCCAGAGGTAGGAATAAACCAGGTCGAGTTGTTGCCAAAGATGCCGCGCAGATTGCTCTGGCTGACATCTGTCCGGGTTGGCACGGCAAGGTTGTGCTTGTCGGTGGACATATCGGTCACCATCCAGACGTGGCCTTCGGCGTCGATCTCGATATTGTCCGGGTTGGAGAAGCCAGCGCCGCCTTCAGACGGTTCACCGCCCATCGCCAGACTGTCCCAGCGGAAGTTCATCGCCGCCGGGTCACCGCCGTTGTCCTTGAGCGAGATGATCCAGCCGTGCTCGTAGGGCATCTCCCCATTCGGGCCCTTGAAGACGCTGGCATCGGGGCCGCCATCGCCACCGGGTGAACCGGAGGTGAAGGCAATGTACAGGGTGCCGTCTTGAGCGACGATCGTGTCTTCGGGACGCGCCGTCGTCGTGACGCCAGCCGCTGTCGCCGCATAGTGGGCGTCGATCAGGATCGCGCCTTGCTTCTCTTCGGGGCTATTGCCCATGTAGAGGTCGCCAAGGGTGCGGAACTGCTGCTTGAAAGTCATAGCATCGGCATCGCTCTCGATCGTGACGAAGCCACCGGCTTGGCGATCCGGATTGGGCAGCTTGATCTTGCCACCGGCAACAGTGCTGGGCAGGATCGGGTCAACGGGTGTTTCTGGGGCGAGCGCGATCCAGGTGCCAGTGCCATTGGCATTGAACTTCGCGCCGTAGAGCATCCCGTCAGCCAGCAGGCGTGAGTTGGCTTTGTCGGTGACATTGCGCACCGTGCCGTTGCTGACGAACTTGTAGAGGTGACCGCCCCGGCGATCGCACCCTGAATAGACAGCCAATCGCTTGCCTGCTTCAACGAAGAAGCCGACGGCCTCGTGACGGTAGCGACCGAGCCAGGTGTGCTTGGTGCCGTAGTCGTTGGGATTGGCGGGATCGACTTCGACCATCCAGCCGTACTTGTTACCGGCGAGACCGAGGGTGCTGCCCCGACCATAGATGTCTTCGTCGCCGATCGAGAAGGCGTGCTCGCTGGGGCTGAAAGCGGAGCCGTCGGCCATGACCGGCTCGAGCACGGTGTCTTGGAAGTTTTCTTCGGCGCTGAAGGCGGTGCCCCAGGGGCTGGTGCCACCTGCACAGTTCTGGATCGAGCCGATGATGCGATCGCCCAGTCCGTCGTCGTAGCCCATTTTGTCCGACTTGTTGAAGACGGCAGTCGCGGGGCCGGTGGCCTTGGCGTAGCGACCATCTTCAAGACCCGAAATGCCGGTGATGCGGCGATCCGCATTGCTAAAGGTGCGTACCCAGCGGCCGTCAGCGGTGCGGCGGATCGAGATGACGCCGATGCCTTGGTCGATTAGGGCTTCCTTGGCGATCGCGTCGATCTTCGCTTTGCGAGGGTCACTAGCCGGCAGACTGAACGCATCGATCTCTTCGTCTAGCGGCAGGACATTGAAGTCCAGTGCCTTGCCGACGACCATCGGATAGGTCTCGCGCCAGGTCTTGCCGCTGATGTATTCAAAATTGATTGTCAAGAAGCCTTCATTGGGGCTGGTCTCGATGAAGGAGAGGTAGTCGTTGTTGTAGCCGAAGCGGGAGTCGCCGACGCGATCGCCCCAGGAACCGATGACATCGTAGGTGAAGCCCTCCGGCAGCACGATGTCATCTTGGACTTCGTAAGTGCGATAGGCCTCCATTTGCTTTGCCGTCGTCATGCCATCGATCTCTAGAGGAATCGGCAGCTTGACGGGCGTGAAGCTCAGCCCTTTATCGGTCATCGCAGCCATATCGTCTGCAAAGGGCATGGAAAATGCTTTTTCTGATGTAGCCAATGAGCCGAGCGCCACGCTACCGGCGCTAGCACCCAGGAACAGTAAGAAATTGCGACGCTTGATACCCATAAAACTCGCTCGAAATACAGATTCGGTAATGAGTGATTCAGACAAATCGGCTAGAAAACCTAGCCACAAGCTTTAAGAGTATGAGCAGCAGTTTAGAAGGGCGCGAAGCTTTGGTAATACTTTGATTAAGCGCTGATTAAGTCCAGGGAAACTCGCGGCGGTGTCGATGGCGCTCAGTGCGGCTCAGTCTCGCCCCAAGCGCGGAGTTGCCAGTAGACGAAGAGACTGGCGATCGCCAGCAAAACAACCGCCGCCGCCGCCGCATAACCAAAATCGAACAGTGCAAAGGCTTGCTCGTAGATGTAGTAGACCAACAGATTCGTAGCATTGCGCGGGCCGCCACCCGTGACCACATATACCGGCTCAAAGCTGCGGAGCGTGAAGATGGCGGTGGCGATCGTGGCAAACACCAGTGTCGGGCGCAGTCCCGGCAGCGTAATGTGCCAAAATTGTGCCCAGGCATCGGCCCCATCCAGCGCCGCTGCCTCGTAGCGCGTCTGGGGAATGACCTGTAGCCCGGCAAGGAAGACGACGAGATTGAACCCGAGCTGCTGCCAACTGCTGAGCAAAATCAATACCGGCAGTGCCCAGACGGTACTGCCCAGCCAGGGGATCGGCTCGAGACCCAAGGCGCTCAGGACGCTGTTGAGCGGGCCTTGGGTCTGGAACAGCCAGCGAAAGCTGAGACCGGCGGCGACGAGGGAGGTGATCGAGGGGAGAAAGTAGAGCGATCGCAACAAAGTCCGCCCAAAAAAAGCGCGATCAAGCAAAACCGCCAAACCCAGCGGCACGACTAAGCTCGGCAGCACCGTTGCGACGGTGAAAGTCAGCGTATTCCGCAACACTTGCCAAAAGTCCGGCTCGGTCAGTAGCCGCCAATAGTTGCGAACCCCGACCCAATGCACCCCCGCGCGCGTGAAGCTGCCACTGGTGAAGCTCAGCCCCAGCAAATACACCAACGGGAAAACGAGGAAAATGCCGAGCAGGATGGCGGCGGGCGCGAGGAAGAGGCTCGCGGCGATCGCCTCGCGGTCGATCCATACCGAAATCTTTTTCATTGCGATCACTCCCTACCGCCAGATGTGAAGTCAGCATAGAGCCGGTACATGGGGAGATATTCGCCAATATTATGAAGCGAAGACGGTCAGGGAGAGACCTGGCTCTCGCGATCCAAAAAGGTTAGATCTCCTGACTGTGACTTACATTATAGGATGCTGTTCTTCACAAGGGCAAGCGTTCCGGCTGAGGATGGAATTGCAGTGCCCCGACAATTTGTTATGACCGAGCCTGCCGCTACTCCCTCCGCCATTGTGTCACCGCCCGTCGCCGCGCTCCCGAAATTTGACCCGCCGCTGGCGCTGGGTGTGCTGGCGTCGGGGAGTGGCAGCAACTTTGCGGCGATCGCCCAAGCCATTACCAACGGCGGACTCCAGGCCGAGATCCGCGTCCTGATCTACAACAATCCAGGTGTCAAAGTTGCCGAGCGCGCCGCTGAACTCGGCATTCCGGCAATCCTGCTCAACCATCGCCACTTCCGCCAGCGCGAAGACCTCGACCGCGAAATTGTCCGCACGCTGCAACAACACGGCGTCGAGTGGGTGGTGATGGCGGGCTGGATGCGGATTGTCACCCCAGTGCTGCTCGATGCCTACGACCAGCGGGTGATCAATATCCACCCCAGTCTGCTGCCCAGTTTTCCTGGCATTCATGCAATCGAGCAGGCGCTGGCGGCGGGGGTCAAGATTGCCGGCTGCACCGCACATATCGCTTGCCTGAAAGTCGATAGCGGGCCGATTTTGCTGCAAGCGGCGGTGCCAGTATTCCCTGCTGACACCCCTGCAAGCCTGCATGCGCGCGTCCAGGTGCAGGAGCATCGGATCTTGCCAGCGGCGATCGCCCTCGCCGCTCAGCAGGCGGGACAGCGCTAGAAACCCGTCGGGAAAATGTAGCCGATCCCCACGGTCAAACCAATGTCCGTGTCGTCGCGAAAGAAGCCCGCATTGATCCCCGTATTGATGACGATGCTTTCGCTGACGCGCACGTCAATGCCACCACTCACCAGCGGGCCGACATTGTTGCCATCGTTCGTCGTGAGGATGATGCCGCCCCCAACGTAGGGCACAAAGGACGCCGGCCGGAAGGGGTCACTCTGGCCCACGGCGATGTCGTAGGTCAGCGGCAGCAGGAAGGTGACGCGATCGCCCAAGAGTGCCATTGGTCGCGCCGAGAGGTAAGGCGTCAAGCCAATCTTGCTGCCGATGGCGAAAGCCGTATCGCTCAGCTCAGTGCGGCCGTCGTTGAAGCCGAAGTTACCGCCGAGGCTGATGTAGCTCCAGGGTCGATTCACGGCCCGCCGCGCTGACGAGCGTTGGGCGAGCAGAGGCGAGCCAGCCGGTTCCGTATCGGCGAGGAGGGCGGCGGCAGTCGCGGTGCCGTCCATGCTGGCGTCGAGCACGG
The DNA here is from genome assembly GCA_012031265.1 of Spirulinaceae cyanobacterium SM2_1_0. Taxonomy (GTDB): domain Bacteria; phylum Cyanobacteriota; class Cyanobacteriia; order Cyanobacteriales; family Spirulinaceae; genus JAAUTY01. Next base: position 14,429 of record JAAUTY010000011.1, read on the forward strand.
TGGGTTGCAGGATAGCCAGAGTTTCAAGATCAACCGGGGGCAGCGCGGCGGGGGCCGCCGACGGCTGCGCACGGCGGCCACGGGGATTGATGCCGACCGAAGCGGTGATTTGCGGGGGGGATGCCGGGGTGGCGGCGTCTTTATCCTTGACCACCAGCCCAAAGGAGTGCGAGATCGAAATTGGGGCGAGGGGACGGGTCGAAGCGGAGGCGATCGCCGCCGGTTCCGCCACCCCGGCCATTGCTGGCGCGGGTGCTTCGACGGGCAGGACTTGAGCCGTAGAAACAGGGTTATTGGCGTTCGTGGCCGGCGGTTTGGGGGCGATCGCCACAGGCGCAGGGGGCAACTCCACCTCAGCCGCTAGCACCGTCGGCAATTCTGGGACAACCGCTGTGTCGCTCACGTCTGAAGTAGCGGTAGTTCCCGCCGCCACTTCGGAAGGCAACGACCCCGCGCCTTGTTCGAGGCGAGTCGTTGCACTCGCCGAAGCAGTCGCCTCGAGAGGTTGTGCCTCGGGGCTGATCGTTTTTGCGATGTCTAGCTCGGTCGTGCCCGGCCGAATGCTGATCGTGTGGTCATACTCCAGCGGTTCAAACTCGGCGAGCCGCTCGGCGCTCAGGGGTTCAAGGGCAAAATCTTCGATTGTTTTCGCAGGCTTGGTCTGCGCGATCAGCTGCGTCGTAGAAGCAGCGATCGCGGCTAGCGCTGCCAAAGCCGCGGTCTGTTTGTGCGGAAACCTACTCACATTCACTCCTCAACAACAGGTTGGTGATGCCATCTGTCTGCCCGCTACTCTACCGGATTCTATGGGTGATCGCCAGCATCAGCTCAGCTCAGTAGCCGCTCGTGCAAAGGCGCGCGACAGTTCCGGGAGGAGTTCGCGGTTTTGGCTCTGCTCGCCGCCCGTCGTAAAGACCGCCAGCAGATAAGGATGAACGTCAGGAATTTCAATATACGCGACATCGTGCCGGACTTGGCTCGTCCAGCCCGCTTTTGACCAGAGCCTGGCGTTTTCAGGCAGGCCGCCGCCGAGAAAACCGTTGACCTGATTTTCTGCCGCGCCGGGTAATGGCGGCGGCAGATTCGGTTGCCGCTGCAACAGCGCCAGCATCGCCTGACTGCGGGGAGCCGAGACAGCGACCCCGCCGACAATACTGTGCAACAACCGCGCGCAGGCATCGGTCGTCAGTCGATTGCGATTTTCGAGCAGCGGCCCGACGAAGGCGCGCTCGCGGCCGTAGGGGCCGTCGCCCCAGGTTTTCTGGTTGACATTGATGCTCTCCAGCTCCTGCCAGCCCAGCGCCTGATAATAGCGATTCACCAGATTGCGCTGCTGCTGCCAACTGGCAAAGGGGCCGGGCGGCAATTCGGGGCCGCTGGTGGTGCCGGTGAGTGCATCGACCAGGAGGCTGGTGGCATCGTTGCTGGAGGTGGCGATCGCATCCTGCATCGCCCGCTCCAGTTCCGCATTCGGCTCCAGCATCCCTTTGTCGAGCCATTCATGCACCGCGACTAGGTAAAACAGCTTCACGACGCTCGCGGGATAAATTGGCTCCAAGCCGCGATAGCTGTAGCCAGCCGGGACATATTGCCAAAAATCTTCCGGCGTGATCGCCCCGCTGGTATTGACGCGGTAGGGCGGCTCGTACAGCAGCCAGGTCAGCGCCAGTTGGTTGCGCGCCAGTCGCGGAAATTTTGCCCAAATCTCTTCCAGAATCGTCGTGGCCTGTTGGGTGAGGCGGTCATCGGGCGCAAAAAAAGGCATGGGGCAGAGCGGCAATAGTCGCAGTCGATTGTAGCAAGTCGCGTACTGGGGGCGATCACCGCATCGCATCCTGAATCAGGCCGACGCGCGCGCCTGAGGGCGAGCGGTTGCTCACAGTTTTTTCAGTCTGGGCTTCGATGCGCTGCTCATCTGCGCGGCGATCGCCGCCACTGCTTTTAGTAAACGCGCCTGATCCCAGTCGGCCCGATGCGCCGCGATCGCACAGCCCCCCGCACCGACCCCTTCTTTCACAAATCCTTGCTCATAGGCTCGCAGCGCTGCATAGTCGGAGTCAGCGAAACTAAGCCGCGTCGCCAGTAACGGCACGGTCTCCAGCCGCCGTGCCAGTTCGACCGCACCGCCGGTCGGATCTTCAGTAACCCAGCGCGTCGTCCCGACCACCACCCGCTCCAGCGGCCAGAATGCTGATGCCTCGGTTTGAGCGATCGCCTGCATCAATGCATAAACCGCCAGCATTTGCGTGCCTCCGGCTAGGAGTACATCGCGGGTGCGACTGGCGGCGATCGCCATGCCCGCCACAACGATCTGCATCGGGTCACCCACTGCCGCCACGGCTGCCCACGGCCCATGCTTTGACGCCTCTGACCATCCGGCTGCCGTCAGTCCTTGCTGCACCACAGCCCACTTCTGGGCATGGTTGCAGTGCGGATGGCTGCTGCTGACCAGGCCGGCGGCGTCGATTCCTAAAGCGGTTAGCAGAGCTAAGGCGGTTGTCGTGCCGCCGACGACACACTCGGCGATTAGCAAATAGCGATTTGGCTGGGCGAGGCGATCGCCCCAGGCCAATCCTTGCTGAAAAAGCTGCCGCACAGTTGCGTGAGGCAAGGCTTGCCCGGTCGTCAGACAGCGAGCCGGTTGACCACCAAGATCGATGGCGGGGACGCTGGGGGGCTGGGGCAAACCGGCGTTGAATAAATGCACGGGCAGGGTTAAACCCGCGACCACCGCACGGCTAATTAGAACGGGAGACGCGCCGGCCGTCAGCGGTGGCAGCGGGTAGCGCGGTTGGGGCTGCGGGCCGTTGATGAGAAATTCGGCATCGGCGATCGCGGTCAGACGACGCGCCGCCGGGGTCGCTCCAGCCGCCGAGATGCCCGCCCGCAGCCCGGTGTCGGTGAATCCGAGCACACAGGCCAACTGTGGCTGGCGTCCGGCCTGTCGCTGCCACCAGCGCTCCCCCAGCTCGGGCTGCGTGTAGCAACAAACATCGGCTGCAATCGCGACGGGGGCGGGGTTGGGTGAATACTGGCGATCGCGCTTCACCGTCTCAGCACCTCAACCCGGTCGATGCGGCCGCGTCGATAGGGAGCGAGTCCGGCCGCGGTCAATGATTGTAGGGCGGCGCGATCGCCCTTGAGATAGGCGTCAAAAAATAGCAGCGTCGCCGCGCGTACCAACGGCTGAACATCGGCACGGGTGCGCGATGGTAGCATTCGGCTTGGTGTGCCGGTCGAGTCCGAGAAGGCCGTGTGGTCAGCATTGACCAGCCAGATGAGATATTTATCCCCGGGCGGCCAGAGAGCGAACCCGCGACGGCGATTTTCGGGGCGTGCGCCTTGTTGGCGATCGCGGCTGCCACTGATGCCCAGCAGCGGTCGCCGCAGCGAGGCATAGCTCGTGGGTAAAAAAAACGGCTCCCCCGGCCCCTGGGGTGACAGTGCCACGCCGCAGTCCACGCGGGCATCGAACCGATCCAGCCCCAAACCCTGACCAGGTGGCACAATCGGTGTCAGCCAGTCTAGAGCCGGCCGCGCACCCAGCACAGCGAGCGTTGTGTAAGCGCCAAAAGAGTGACCCAGAACGCCGACATGCTGAAGATCCAACTTGCCCCGCAGGCTGGCGTCGGTCTGGTTCCAGCGCTCAGCCTGGTCGAGGGCAAAGCTGACATCTTGCGGCCGTCCGAGCACTTCGTTAGCATCGCGGGACATCGCTCGGAGATTAGCCCCAAATCGTCCACCGCGCTGCATCACGGCGGTATTGCTACCAACATGCTCCAACGCCAGCACAGCATACCCATGCGAAGCGAGATGGCGCGCTTGGGCAAAGTTGGCGTCCCAATGCCCGCCGCCGCCGTGTGAGATCACCACCACCGGAAACGGCCCCGCAGTCACTGGGAATTGCACCTTGATCGGCACACGCCGCTGGCGAGCGGCATCGATCAGAGCCGGAAATTCTAAAACCTCGACTGCCAGTGGGCCTGGAGCCGCCAGAGCGGGAGTCGTAGGGAGCGCCGCCGACGTGCCGTGCTGACAGTTGGCGACAGCGAGCACCAGCCAGCCAACCAGCCAGCCACCGATCAGGACTCTGAACCAGGATTTGAAAATTCTCATACCGGTGTTCTGACTTGGGTTGGTCAGGCTCCTCTACAATCCGAACCGCTGCAACCGGAACGCCACCCCCCCAGCCTCGTCACCCCTGACTCTCCATAACCGGCAGTTGGGGCAAGCGGCAGATGTAACGGTAGCTTGCATCGGCGATCTCTTGCATCTCGAGGGTGCCGCCGTGGGCACTCAACAACTGGTAGCTGAGCAGCAGGCCTAGGGCTTCGCGCGTATTGGGAATCTCTTCATCCTCCGCCTCGGCTTCCTCAAAGGCGTTGGTGGCTTGGCTGACGAATTGATCAAAGGACGCCGCCTGGGGTGCCCCACTCATGGGTAAGCCGTCATCCAGCCAGGGATGAATCGCCCAGAGGGCAATGTGCAGCGGGAGGTCGGCGTGGGTCTCGGAATTGGCCTTGCGGGAAATGTGCAGGCGAATCTCGCTGCCGGGTTCGGAATCTTTCAGCAGGTTGAGGGCGAGGTAGTAGATTGCTTGGCGGACTTTTTCTTTGTCCAAGGGCCAAATACGCTGGCCGGGTTCGATGGTGATCTGGAAGCTCTGTTGCTGCTGACGGGCCAGGGGTTGCAGATTGGCAGTCGCTTGCTGACAGAGCATCCCCAAGTCCACGGAGGCGACCTGGAGGGGCACCTCGCAGCCGGTGATCTCGCCGAGATTGACGATCTCTTCCACCAGCGAGAGCAGATACTCGCCGCTGGTGTAGATGATGCCCAGGTATTTCTGTTGTTTGTCAGTCAGCGCTCCGTAGACTTTTTGCTCCAGCACTCGCGCCATGCCCATGACCGAGGTGAGCGGGGCGCGCAGTTCGCCAGTGAGTTGGGCGAGGAGTTGCACCTTGAGGGTGTCGAGTTCTGAGGGGGACAGGTCGGGCAGCGAGGGTTCAGGGCGGGCGGTGGAGGGGCTGGCAGGAACTGTAGCGGGCGGTGGCGTGGCTGCCAGCGCTGGCGGCAAGGTGGCGTTGCGATATTCGCTGGTACACCACCGCGCTGCGAGGGCTAGCAAGTCGAGATCCTGTTGGCTAAAAACGTGGGGATCGAGGTCCCAGACTGTGAGCGTTCCCCAACATTCACCCTCTGGCGCAAATAGGGGCACGCCAGCATAGGCACGGATGCCATAGTCCAAAAACAGGGGATTTTGGGCAAAAAAGGGATCGCTAGCCGCATCCTCGATCACTAGCGGCTGCTGGCTGTCGATGGCGTGTTGGCTAAAGGATTCGGCGCGCAGGATTTCGCGGCGACTGGCGATCGCATTCATCACGCCCAGAGCCGAGAGGCCGACGCAGGCCTTGAGCACCAGATGCTCAGGCGTCGCGACGCTGAGAAAGGCGATCGGAGCATTGAGCAAGCGTGCCGCGAGCTGGACGGCTTCCTCAAAGACGGGCACGGGTTGACCCGACAGCAGCGCGAGGGCGGCGATCGCCTGCTGGCGTTTTTGCTCACGCTCAGCCGTTTGCAGACCATCCAGGCGGCAAAACAGTCGATTTGTCGGGCGGCTTTTGCCGCTAGCCTCTGAAGATGACATGGGCATTTCAAGGCCCCGATGGGCACAGCTCTAGGGATGAATGGGCGCTCAATTGCGGCTCGACCTGCTCTGTACTTGCTAGCGACCCCGACTTGGGATCATGGCAACCACAGTCGTTCTCCTCCATTATGCGGCCCGGATCACCGGGGTCGGGAGGGGATGTCAAGTCACAGCCCTCGCAGACCCGTTTCCCCCGTTAATGCTTGAGCGGGGCGACGGTATTGGGCTGACCCAGCGCTTCGCGGGGGCGTGGGGTGGCAGCGCGAGCGATGAGCGATGCTGTGAGCGCTTCGGAACAGCGGGTAGCGTCGCTACGCAAGCGGCACCAAGGTCGCGATGCAAGTGTCTGCTCAGCCGCCGAATGCTTTATGATGCGGTGTGGGCTTGCTCTTTGTCCAGTGGGGCTTCCACCGATTTGGCTAGTAGCTTGTGCTGCTACCCTCACAACTGAAATTACGGAGTGATTGACCGTGCCGCTCCGGTTTAAGCGGTCGTCGTCCAGGCCGGATGCGATAGCAGCGAGGTCAAGACGCGCGCGCCACGCAATTGGTTGGACAAGGGCAGGTGACCGCGTGGGGCGCTGAGATCCCAGGTGAATTCGTTCGGGTAGCGGGTCCAGCGGTTCCCCGCTTTCCAGCCAATCTTGGCCCAGAGCTTGACGAAATCCTTACCCTGGGCGAGCCAGAGTTGGCGCTGTACGGAGTAGCCGAAGCGGTCGGCAGAATACACGCGCCAGAGCTGATCCAAGCTAAGCAGATCGGCACTGGGGAACTTTTCGACTTCCGAGAAATAGAGCCAGTTGCGCTGCTGGGCGGTGGGACCTGCTAGTTCGCAGAGTTTTTCCAAGGTGAGGCGATCGCCCGTTTCATAATCCCCGGCTACCAGCGCCTGCTGCACTGGCTGATAGTCGATGCCCCGCTCGGAGACTAGCGGCACGAGACCGTTGGGGAACTGGTTGCGTAGCAGCGCGCGCAGATCCGGGATGCCGCTCTGGGCGAGGATTTGGTAGGCGCGGCCACTGGCAGGCGTCGGCTCGGTATCGCCTTGGGTGAGCAGGAAATCTTGGAGGAGTGGCCAACCGCGATCGCCACAGTCTGCGAGTTGGGCGATCGCGGTCAGTTGGCTTTTGAGTGGGGCTTGCTGCAACTGGGCGCGCAGGGCTTCAAAGTCAGCACCCGCCGCCGCCGAGGACAAATTGGAATCGGTCATGGGCGCTCAGTGACGATGCGAATCGTTGGTTGAGGGCGGCGTGACCGCCGCAACCGAGCTGCGGGGCCGCCAGTCGGGGTCGCACCCCAATTCGCGATTCGTTCTATCAGCTTAAGCGGCGAGACGGGTTCGACACAAGCACGACGCCCGCTTTCGGTGTCCGTTCGGGAGAGCCGGTCGCCCGTCCCGACAGCGACCCAAAACGCGGAATTCCCCGCGCGCGATCGCCCGCCCGTGTCCAGCCTCAGTGCCTACCCTGACTTCACCCAAGCTGCAACTTTTCGGCCAGCAGCCAACCGCCCGCCGCATTGGGATAGGCCCAGACCCCCAGCGTTTTGCCGTTGGGGAAATCCGCCAAGCGCCGCGCCACCTCCGGCCGTGCCGTGATCAGCGACCAGTGCCGCTTCGGAGCAGACGAGTCCGTCAGATCGAGCCGGTAGTCGCCAGCTTCGCTGGCGGAGAAGTAGCCAGTGTAGAAGTGACCCACTGCGACTTCGCTGGAAAAGTTGCTGTCACAGGGACAATTGCCGTCTAGCGGGTAGGTGTCGGGGCGATCGCCATATTCACACTGCCACTGCACCCATTGCGGATGCTCCGGCGGCAGATTTAGCAACGGAATGATCGCAGCGGGTGCGTCCGGGTCGGTCAGCAAGGCCGCTTGCAAGGCTCTGACCGACAACTCGCGCGGCTGACAGCCTTGCTCCACGCAGAGCGCCGCCGCCATCCCGGCCGCTTGGCCAATGCCCATGACGATCGGTTGCAGGCGCGTCGCTCCATTGGCGATGTGTGAGACCGAAATATTTTTTTCGCAGGCCAGCAAACCATCGACGGTGGCGGGGATCAGCGCCTCGTAGGGAATCGCAAAGGGGGTTCCCGTCCAGCGCCCCCCCCAGCGCATCGACTTCGGGGCGAGGGGAAATTCGACGCCGGGGTAGTGGTGGTCATTGGGGTAGTTGCCGAGGGCGATCGCGCTCATCTCTCCCTGTTTATTCATCGGGAGCGCTGCCACCTGCCCACCCGCACGGGGCAAAATATCCCGCTCGGTCACCGTCGCCAGTCCGCGCAGGCGGCGGCTCTCGCGGTAGTAGGCTTGCAGCGCCAGCCCCGGTGAGGCTGGGTCAGGAAACACAGCGCTCGCCAGACCATAACGCGAGCCGAGGTTTTCCTGAATGTAGCGGGCAAAGGCTTGGCTGTGCCAGCGGGCTTCCTGTTGCCACTCGCGGCGGGCGGCCTCGGAGGTGAGCAAACGGTCGAGGCGATCGCCCCAGTCGTTCCCCTGCTGGGGCCAGTTGAGCATGAACAGATCCGAGCTGAGGCGACCGTAGTGAAGGAACGGCTCGCCGCCATAGCCGTCCCAGGCCCCGGTGAAACAGTTGGGGTCAGCAGTCGGCGGGGCCGCGATCGCCGGCGCAATTTCGCCATAATCTTGCAAAATCGCCACCCAGGTCGGCGCTTGCACCGGATAGCGCTCGGTCAGCTCATTCGCCGCGACGGGGGCGCTCGGTTCGTCAAATTCGGCCTGCCACTCCCAGCCCCAGCGGTGCGGCACATCCCCCAGGGCCAGTAAATCGCCAAGTTCGGTGCCGTCGAGAATGACATCGGCACGAATTTCATAGTCCGGGAAACGCACGCTTGCCAGGCGATCGCCCACCCGCTGCACCTCAAGCGGCACTTGCCCGACGAGCCAGCGCAGGTTCGGCAGTGCCTGCACCCAGTCGGCGAAAATCTGCGCACCGACACGAGGATCGTAGGCGAACAGGCTCACCCAGCTCCAGTCCAGCCCGCCGACTTGGCGTTGACGGAGGGCTTGCAAATAGGCCCCCCAGATTCCAGTTCTCAGAGCCACCAGTTCGTTGCCGTCGGGGGCGGCGACTCCGGCGGCGGTCAGCATCCCGCCTAGCCACGGACCCGCACTGACCAAAACGGTCTGCGCGCCGCGTCGGGCGGCTTGGATGGCGGCGGCGGTGCCCCCCGTGCCACCCCCGACGACTAAAACTTCGGCCGTAATCGTTACGAACATTTACAATGAGCGGAAGCAAGTGACCACTACACCCACAGAGTCGCAGTGCCTTCAATCTCTCACCCTGACAGGGTTTTGTTAAGTGTTGTGTTAGGAGCAATACATTTTGATGGAACCAAAACTGCTACCCGGACTAGACTGAAGAGTAAGGGATGATTAAAAAAGAATTAAGACCAGGAGCAGCAGGCTATGGCGATCGCCACTGTCAGCCCAGTTACGGGTGAAACACTGAAGACGTTTCCCCCCCTGACCACCGCAGAACTCGAAGAAAAGTTGACGCTCGCTGAAGCGGCGTTTCGCTCCTACCGCCGCACCACTTTTGCTGAGCGAGGCGCTTGGCTGCGGCGGGCGGCGGAAATCTTGGACGCCAAGCGCGATGAGTATGGGCGGCTGATGACGACGGAGATGGGCAAGACCCTGAAGAGTGCGATCGCCGAGGTCCAGAAATGCGCCCTCGTCTGCCGCTACTACGCCGACAACGCCGCTATCTTCCTCGCTGATCAGCCCGCTACGAGCGATGCCAGTACCAGCTTCGTCCGCTATCAACCCCTGGGAATCGTGCTCGCGGTCATGCCTTGGAACTTCCCCTTCTGGCAAGTCTTCCGCTTCGCCGCTCCGGCGCTGATGGCCGGCAATGTCGGTCTGCTCAAGCACGCCTCGAATGTGCCCCAGTGCGCCCTGGCGATCGAGCAGGTTTTCCAGGCGGCGGGGTTTCCGGCAAATGTGTTCCAAACGCTGCTGATCCCAGCGAGCGCAGTCGAGACGGTCATCCACGATCCCCGCGTCCAAGCCGCAACACTGACCGGCAGCGAAACGGCCGGGATGAGCTTGGCGGCGGCGGCAGGTCGGCAACTGAAGAAGGTCGTGCTCGAGCTGGGCGGCAGCGATCCCTTCATCGTCTTATCCAGTGCCGATCTGGACGCGGCGGCAACGGCGGCTGTGACCGCACGGATGTTGAACAACGGGCAATCTTGCATTGCCGCCAAACGCTTCATCTTGGTGGCGAGTATCGCCGATGCGTTTATCGAAAAGCTGGTCGCCCAGTTCAGCGCCCTGAAGCTGGGTGATCCCCTGGATGCAGCCACCGATATTGGCCCGCTGGCGACGACGGCGATCCGTGACGAGCTGGCCGCGCAAGTCGAGCAACTGGTGGCGCAAGGGGCGAAACGGTTACTGGGAGGACAGCCAATGGCGGGGATGAGCAATTTTTACCCGCCGACGATCTTGACCGGGATTGACCCGGATTGGCCCGAAGCCCGTGAGGAACTGTTTGGGCCGGTGGCGATGGTGTTTCGGGTGCCGAATCTGGACGCGGCGATCGCTCTCGCCAATGACACTCCCTTCGGGCTGGGTGCCAGCGCCTGGACACAAGATCCGGCGGAGCGCGATCGCTGCGTCGCCGAACTTGAAGCGGGTGCGGTGTTTATCAACGGCTTGGTCAAGTCTGATCCCCGCCTGCCCTTCGGCGGCATCAAGCGCTCCGGCTACGGCCGCGAGCTGAGTCGGGAGGGGATTCTCGAATTTATTAATGTCAAAACTGTTTGGATTGCGTAGAATTCCTAAGATAAGCGCGACCGTTCCAGCCATTTCTACCGAAAAGACGGGCGGCTGCTCACTCTGAATTAAGAGACCCAATTTAACTGGCGGATACTAAATCTTATGGGCACAATGAATACAGCTGAACTGCTCGTTCGCTGTTTGGAAAACGAAGGCGTCGAATACGTTTTTGGACTTCCCGGCGAAGAAAACCTGCACGTTCTGCAAGCACTAGCGAACTCCCCTATTCGCTTCATCACCACCCGTCACGAGCAAGGCGCAGCGTTTATGGCCGATGTCTACGGGCGTTTGACGGGTAAGGCGGGCGTCTGCCTTTCGACCCTCGGCCCTGGCGCGACCAACCTGATGACGGGTGTGGCTGATGCTAACCTGGATGGCGCACCGCTGGTGGCGATCACAGGTCAGGTCGGCACCGACCGGATGCACATCGAGTCGCATCAGTATCTCGATCTGGTCTCGATGTTCGACCCGGTGACGAAGTGGAACAAGCAGATCGTGCGGCCGAGTAACACGCCAGAAATCATCCGCAAAGGCTTTAAGTTGGCGCAACAAGAGAAGCCCGGTGCTGTTCACATCGACTTGCCAGAAAATATCGCCGCCATGGCCGTGGAGGGTCAGCCGCTGGAGACGGATGGGCGCGAGCCGATCTATGCCTCGTTCCGCAGTTTGACCAAGGCTTCAGAAGCAATTTCCAAGGCGAAGAATCCGCTGATCCTGGCTGGCAACGGGACAATCCGCGCTGAGGCGAGTGAGGCCTTGACGGAATTTGCGACTCGGATGAGCATTCCGGTGGTCAATACCTTCATGGGCAAGGGGACGATTCCCTACACGCACCCGCTGGCGCTCTGGACGCTGGGTTTGCAGCAACGCGACCATATTACTTGCGCGTTTGAACAGACGGATTTGGTCATCGCCGTTGGCTACGATCTGGTCGAATATTCACCGAAGAAGTGGAATCCCGGTGGCTCAATCCCGATTGTGCATGTCGGCACACAACCGGCGGAAATTGATAGCAGCTATATTCCAGCGGTGGAAGTGGTTGGGGATATTGCGGATTCCCTTTTGGAGATCACCAAGCGGGCGGATCGGGAAAGGCGTCCGACCCCGGCGATCGCTGACCTCCGGGCCAATATTCGCGAGGAATACGAGCATTACGCCAATGATGCCGAGTTTCCGATCAAGCCGCAGAAGCTGATCTACGACCTACGGCAGGTGATGGGACCGGAGGACATCGTGATTTCCGATGTCGGCGCGCACAAGATGTGGATGGCACGGCACTACCATTGCGATCGCCCCAACACTTGCCTGATCTCCAATGGTTTCGCCGCCATGGGGATCGCGATCCCCGGCGCGCTCGCCGCGAAGTTGGTCTATCCGGAGCGCCGCGTTGTTGCTGTGACGGGGGATGGCGGCTTCATGATGAACTGTCAGGAGCTGGAGACGGCCCTGCGCGAGAAAACGCCATTTGTAACGCTGATCTTCAATGACAATGGCTATGGCTTGATCGAGTGGAAGCAGTTGGCTCAGTTCGGCGAGTCGCATTTCATTGAGTTTACCAATCCGGATTTTGTTAAGTTCGCCGAGAGCATGGGTCTGAAGGGCTACCGGGTGGAGTCGACGGCTGATTTGATCCCGACGCTGAAAACGGCGCTCGAGCAGGATGTTCCGGCGGTGATCGACTGTCCCGTGGACTATCGTGAGAATTTGCGCTTCTCGCAGCGGGCCGGTGATCTCAACTGCAAGATCTAGCGGGAAGCGCCTCAGATTGGCCGCTCCACGCTGCCATGGATCAGGTCTCATCGATATACCCAATCACTCTTCCAACCCTGGGAGCGGGGCTGCCAATTCCCGTTCGCCCAGGTTTGGGAGAAGGGGTCGGGAGATAACGACAATGGCGACACCAAACTGTGATGTGGCCATTTTCTATCGCTGGGGTTAAGACAAGGCATCGCTTGAGTTTTAGCCTGCTGTAAGGCTTGTTTTATCAGTATCCGGTGCCGATCATTTGCCGATGCAAAAGCGGCTGAAAATGCGCTCAAGCACGGCTTCTGTGACCGTTTCCCCGGTCACTTCGCCGAGCGCTTGAATCGCGGCTCGCAAGTCAATCGTCCAGAAGTCCAAGGGGAGTGTGTCGGCGATCGCCCGCTCCACCTCAGCCAGCGCCAACTGAGCACGGGTCAAGGCTTGCGACTGACGTTGATTGATGGCGATTTCCAGATCAGCGGCGTGCAGCTCGCCCTGAGCGACGACGCTGAGGATCGCCTGATCCAGAGTTTCCAGACCGCGATCGCCCGCCGCTGCGGTGTAGGCCACTTGAGCAATTTCCGGCGGGTAGTCCACAGTGGCAGGGTCTCCGAGGTCGATCTTGTTGATGACGAGGATGAGCGATCGCCCCTTGACCTGCTGATAAATTGTCGCATCGGCGGCCGTCCAACCCGCACTGGCATCGACCACGAGCAAGACCAGATCAGCGGTTTGGGCGACGGCGCGCGATCGCTCGATCCCCAGCTTCTCGACCGCATCGGTCGCGGGGCGGATGCCCGCCGTATCTAGCACCTGCACCGGAATACCGCCGACGGTGAGGCTGGATTCGATGACATCGCGGGTCGTACCCGGTAGCTCAGTGACGATGGCGCGATCGCTGCGACTCCAGGCATTCAGTAGGCTCGACTTGCCGACATTGGGCTGCCCGACAATCGCCACCTTCAGACCACTCCGCAACAGTTCGCCGCGCTCGGCGGTGGCGGCAATGGCGGCGACTTGGGCAGAGACGACTTGCAGTTGTGCCTGAATGTCGGTCTCATCTAAGGGCGGCAAGTCATCCTCAAAATCGATGCGCGCTTCGATCTCAGCCAAAATATCGAGGCAGGTTTGGCGCAAGGCTCGCAGCGGGCGGGCGAGTTTGCCTTGCAGGCCAGCCAGAGCCAATTGCGCTGCCTCGGGCGATCGCGCGCTGACCAGATCGGCAACACTTTCGGCTTGGGTCAGATCCAGCCGCCCATTGAGAAAGGCGCGCAGACTAAACTCACCCGGCTGCGCCAGTCGTGCCCCGGCGGCCAGGCAGAGTTGCAGCACGCGCTGCACCGGGATCGCGCCGCCATGACAGTGAAACTCCACCACATCCTCGCGCGTGAACGAGCGCGGCGCGAGCATCAGCAGCAACAAGCCCTCGTCCACCACTTGTCCTGTGTCTGGCACGCAGATATGCCCGTAGAGAATGCGGTGGCTCTCCCAGGCTTGGCGGCCGGGAGCGCGGAACAGTTGACGGGCGATCGCCACCGCAGTCGGCCCCGAAACCCGGACAATGCCAATGCTGCCCTGACCGGGCACAATTGCGGAGGCGATCGCCGCAATTGTCTCTTCTGAATACAAATGTTGCACTCCCTACTGCGGTGAATGAATGGTTCCAGTGTCAATCATTTGCTCCCCTTTGAGGGCTTGGGTATACTCTAAAACGTTGATGAGCATTCGTGTTGAGTGCCACTGAGACCAAATCCTGTTTTCGGAACCTGAAAATTCTCTCCCGCATCCCCAGCCCTTCTCGGCCCTTGGTACAAAAGAACCAGTTAAAAATGGACACACTAATCCTATCAAGTGCCAAATTCAACATCGTGGAAGTAGTGATCTAAACCAATGAACATAGCTGATTTTTTCACACATGAAAATCTAGAAATAGTAGGATTTACTGAGCGGTTTATTGCCAAATCATCTTGGAATTTCGACCATCAGTAACAGTAGATATAGCGTTTCCTAAGCGAGAGAGGTACAGTAGCAGCAGTGTGCAAACCAATGTTGAATGTCAGTCTGTGTGATTTGCGCATAAGCTTGCTCAAGCGCAGCCAGTAAGTCTGGAGCAGCGCGTGCCCCCAGGGAACGCAAAATATGCTTGAGTTTCGACCCTAAATTTTCAATCGGAGAGAAGTCAGGAGAGTAAGTTGGCAGATAAAGCAGATGTGCGCCAGCAGCGCGAATCATCTCGGCGACGGGGTCGCCCTGGTGAATGGAAGCATTATCCATAACCACGTCAGCGCCCGGCCAGAGCTTGGGCACTAGCTCGCCGGCGACAAAAGCCTCAAAAGTGAGACCATCAACAGCTCCCAGCAAGCTGGTTTGGGCGATAACACCCCGCAGACTCAAAGCGCCAATCAGAGAGACATTCTGACCGCGCCGTTCTGGGCGAGCGCCATAAGCTCGTTGTCCGCGCCGAGCGCGCGCGAAGAGAGGGATTAAGGAGAGGTTCACCCCCGCTTCGTCCATGAAGATCAGATCTTCCGGTCGAATCAGGCGAGCGGTTTGCCAGTAGACGACCCGTTGTTGCTGGACGGACTCACTGGCTTTCTTGGCTGGGTAGAGGCTTGTTTTTTGCGGCTGAAGCCGAGTTTCTTGAGCATCCGGTCGATGGTTGAACGGCTGACGTTCACTTTTAGCTTCTCGGCTACGAGTTCCCGCAGTTCATTGAGCGTCGCCTCGTTGTGAGTCTGCACGAGTTCGCTGAGTTGTTCGAGCTGGGCGGGATTCAGCTTGGTGGGAGTTTGCTCGGTGCGGACTTATCGAGGCCGCCCACTCACGCTGTCGATGGGTCACGATCTTTTGATCGTTGCGCCCGGGGACAGCCTGGAGACGGTGATCTCGCTGAAGGTTGAGGTGGGTTGACCCCTACCACAGTCCCAGCACGATCGCGGCAGCGGGCGATCGCTCGCCCAGTTCGTGGCACGGCTCGAATTCCCGCTGATCTGCGGTAGCCGACCGCGATTTGACTGGGCGTGGTGATTCTGAGTTCTTGATGTGAGCGGCTGGTGCTTGCCGTTCAGTCCCTACCATTGCCGCCGTGAGTGCGAGTGTCAGCATGGGGTTGTCCCTCTTGGTTACGTTTGTTTGCCATCTGAATGCATTGTCGCCAGTGCCTCTCATTGCCGGGGCAGACCGCGTGGCGGTTACCCAGGTGGTAGGCGGCGATCGCCAGTGAATGACGCTGGCTTCGGGATTGCAGCGTTCAGTCACCGCTGCTGGGCGTGACAATTCTGCGATTGACTCTAGATATTTCCGTGATCCCACGGACAACCCGGATGGTTTTCTCCGTAATTGTGATGAGGCGATCGCCGCTCGAGACGGCAGCACTACGACCACCGGTTCGCTCTGCTCGAATTTCCCGGTCAGCGATCGCCCTGTGCCCGCACCCAGGCCCGCACTGCCCGCCGCATCGCCAACCGTCCCGCTGCCCGCTGGGCTTCGATGAGCTGGGGCAACTCGCGCACAGGAATTTGTGGCAGAGCGAGGCTGGTTTCGACCTCGCGATATTCCTCGCTACAAAGCTGGTAAATCTTCAGCGCTCCCTGCTCATAGCACCAGATTTCGGGCACCCCGAGGCGAGCGTAAATGGGGAAGCGATTGAGTGACTTGCTGGTGATGTCAATTTCGAGCACTAAATCTGGTGGCGGATCGCCCTGGCTCAGATCCAAGTCGAGCCGACCGCGAACCACCGCTTCGTGTTGGAAATAGAAGCAATTGTCTGGCTCTACCCCGGCCATTTTGAGACGTTGCCGCCAGGTGGTAGAACCATAGCTTTCGTAATTGATTGCTAGCTCATCAGCAATGTCTTTGACGGCATCGCCCAGCGTTTCCTTGAAATACTCGTGCTCGGGCAAAGGCGTCATGATTTCCAGTGTGCCATTGTCATAGGCAATCCGAGCCGCCCGCGAGTTACCAAGGTCTAGCAGCAAATTCTCGAACTGCTCCCAACTGATGTTGTGCAGTAGGACGCGATCGGCTCGAGGGAGTGTGGTGATCATTGTTTATCGCAGCGATCGCCCTGTGCCCGCACCCAGGCCCGCACTGCCCGCCGCATCGCCAACCGTCCCGCCGCCCGCTGGGCTTCGATGAGCTGGGGCAACTCGCGCACAGGAATTTGTGGCAGAGCGAGGCTGGTTTCGACCTCGCGATATTCCTCGCTACAAAGCTGGTAAATCTTCAGCGCTCCCTGCTCATAGCACCAGATTTCGGGCACCCCGAGGCGAGCGTAAATGGGGAAGCGATTGAGTGACTTGCTGGTGATGTCAATTTCGAGCACTAAATCTGGTGGCGGATCGCCCTGGCTCAGATCCAAGTCGAGCCGACCGCGAACCACCGCTTCGTGTTGGAAATAGAAGCAATTGTCTGGCTCTACCCCGGCCATTTCAGGACGTTGCCGCCAGGTTGTTGAGCCGTAGCTTTCGTAGTCGATGGCGAGTGCTTCAGCAATATCTTGCACCGCAAGACCGATCACTTCCTTGAAATGCTCGTGCTCCGGTAAAGGCGTCATGATTTCCAGCGTGCCATTGTCATAGGCGATTCGAGCTGCCCGAGAATTGCCAAGGTCTACGAGCAAATTCTCGAACTGTTCCCAACTGATGCTGTGCAGCAGGACGCGATCGGCTCGCGGCGGAGCAGTAACCATGGTTTGTTTTGGGGCGGTTGATGACCGGTTTGATATCATACTGACGCGCTATTTTCCTAATCTGCAAGTGGCTCGAATGACTGCACCGCCAACACCGGCCCGCTCATCGCCAGCGTCATCACATTCTCCTGAATTTCACCCGTGACCTGAACCCGCTGTCCGGCTTGCTTTAGCGCCGCCGGAGCCTGGCGCAGTTCGTAGGTTTCGCCCGCGTCGGTCACGAGCACCCAAGCGCCCGTGCCGAGATCGCGATGTTCGATGCGGCCGGTGAGGTTCATGGCGTGTCTCCGTTGCAGTGAGTGTGATGGTTGAGATCAGGCGCTGCGGCGATCGCCCGTCACCGCCAGTCGCGCCAGCCCGAAGCAAAGCGCAGCATTGCCCAGCAGGTAAACCCGTGCCAGCCAACCACCGCCCAGTAGCCAAACATCCGGCGCAATCACGGCACTGATCGCCAAACAAGAGGCCACCCCCAGCGCTGTACCGACCGCGAACCATTTGCCGGTTGGGTGGCTGAGCAGCAGCGCGATCAGACCGAGGGGAATCAGTACGCTGGCAAAGAGCGGATTCAGCGTCGTGCTACCCTGCACCGCCCCACCCAGCTCCGGAATTGAACTCCCCAGCACGCGGAAGGGGGCCTGCGGCAGATCGAAAATGTAGAAGCCGCGCAAGAAGAAGAGTCCGGAGCTACCAGCCACCAAACCGCTCGCTAGCGACCAACTCCAGCCGAAGGGAAAATAATTGCGTAGCAGCCAAGCCAGCAGGTATGACCCCAAAACCATCGCCAGCTTTGGCGCGAGGGCGACGACGCCGCCATCAAACCAGAAGCGCAGATTTAGGTAGCCATTCTCGCGCAGCCAGCGGAAGAAGTCGCGGGGGGAAAACTGCCCTTTGCGCGCCAGTTCTACAGCGGCACCGGCATCTAGTTGACCCGCGCCGTAGTGATTCAGCGGGTCTTCGGTCACGGTACGCGCCGACTCGCGCAGGATCTGCCCGACTTGCTCGGGTTCCTCGACGCCTGATGCCTTGAGCAGCGCCGCTACACCGGCAACGTGCGGAGCCGCCATGCTGGTGCCTTGGAAGCTGGCAAAGATGGCTTCACCGGTTTCGGGGTCGATCGTGTTTTGCAGAATGCGGCCCTCGCCGCCGCCACCGGGAGCCGCGATGTCCACGCCCGCCCCGAAGTTGGAGTAGTCCGCTTTTTTGCCCGTGGAATCCAGGGCCGCGACGCTGATGACATGCGGGTAGCGGGCGGGGTAGGATGCCGAGTTGCGGTTCTCGTTCCCGGCGGCGGCAACCACCACTACGCCCCGGTCGTAGGCATAGTTCACCGCTTCTTCGAGGAGCTTGCTCTCGCCCGCGCCCCCAAGGCTGAGGTTGATGACTGTGGCGTCGTGGTCGGCGGCAAATTTGATCGCTTCGGCAATGTCGCTGACCGTGCCGCCACCATCGGCGGCGAGCACCTTGAGCGGCATGATTTTGGCTTCGTAGGCGATGCCCGCGACCCCGTAGCTATTATCCGTGGACTGGGCGATCGTGCCCGCGACGTGGGTGCCGTGACCGACATCATCTGGCGTTTCTACGCTGTCATGCACGAAGTCGTAGCCGGGGACAAATTCGGTTTGCTTCAGGTCAGGGACGCGCGAGACGCCGGTGTCAATCACGGCAACGGTGACGCCTGCGCCTTTGGTTTCATCCCAAGCCTTTTCGAGATTAATGCTCTGGAAGTTCCACTGCTGGCTGTAGTCGGGATCGTTGGGGCGGAAGCGGTTGTAGTAGCGGTAGTTGGGTTCGATAAATTCGGTGGCGGTGCGGAAGGGTTTAGTCCGACGTAACTCACGCAGGGCGGCGCGATCGCCCGCCACGACATACACATTATCTGCACCGGAAAACTTGCTATTGAGTCGCGGTTGGTCACCGGTTTGCTGGGCGATCGCCCCCAGTAATTCCTCAACCTGCGCTGCTGGCACGTCTTCGCGGAAGTCGAGGATTAGTGTGTCGTAGTCACGACTCACCGCGAGGCCCTGAAAGTTCCATAACGCTAAGCTCAGGCCCAGCACCGCTAGCGCCAGCAACAAAAGCTTCTTCATGACCGTGATTTTGCTCCATCGACCCGCATTTTGTCCCTACCACGATAGCAAGCTCGTCTCCGGATTGGGCGCGGTGTTCTGAGTGTCTAACGACTGACTGTTCACGGATAACTGCTAAGCTTTGGCATGGCAATGGCAACTGGAAATCAGGAGTGGCAGGTGGAGTCGATTATCCTGGGCATACATGGATTGAACAACAAGCCGCCGCAGGCGCAAATTGAGGATTGGTGGCGGGCGGCGATCACCGAAGGCTTGCAGAAGAATTGCCAGATTGTGAATCCCGAATTTCACTTTGAACTGGTCTATTGGGCGGATCTGCTCTACAAATATTCGCTGCATGACGACACCGATTTCAGCTTCGACCCGCTCTACAACAGCCAACCCTACCGCCCAGCTCAATCTGGGGCGATTAAAGAGTATAAAGATGGCTGGCTCGATAGTCTGCAACGGGGCAGCTTTGATGTGCTTGGCAAAACAGCGGACTCGCTGCGGCTGCGCTTCGAGATTGAAATTCTGAGCGATGTGTTGCTCAGTCGCTTGCTGCGCGATTTGCATTTCTACTACGATGGCGATCGCTTCATCAACAATCGCCAAGGACAGTCAGAACTAGCCCGCTTGGCCCTGCGTCGGGAGTTAAATGCAGCAATTCGCCGACATGCGAGCAAGCAGATGATGGTCGTCGCACACTCGATGGGATCGATTGTCGCCTACGATGCGCTGCGCGATCTCGGCCAACGCGATCCCGATTTGGAGGTCCCCTACTTTGTTACCATCGGCGCGCCCCTCGGCCTGCCCTACGTGAAGACGAAGATTATCCAGGAGCGCGGCTATGATCCCCGCGTCCGCACGCCGTCGCTGGTCACGGAGCGCTGGGTCAACTTCGCCGACAAGCGGGATACGATCGCCGTTGACGCCCACCTCGCCGACGACTACGGAGCCAATCGCCTCGGGGTACAAGTGGAGGATGACCTAATCGCCAATGATTTCATGCTCCGCGACGGCCAACCCAACTACCACAAGTCCTACGGCTATCTGCGTGCGCCGGAGTTTTCGCGACTGGTCAAAGAGTTTCTGAGTCGGTAGCGAGATGCTCCTGTCACCTCTGCCGCTTGCCGCACTCCAGCACCGCCGCCAAAAGCTGGCGGCAGAATTTGACCGGCCGGTTGTGCTGTGGGCCGGTCGTGCGCCCGCGCGCAACTTTGTCGCCAATCGCTACCCGTTTCGTGCCAGCAGTCACTTTCTCTACTTTGCTGGTCGGGCGATTGAGGATGCGGTTGTGTGGCTTGAGCAGGGGAAGTTGACGCTCTATGTCGATGAACCCAGTCCTGCCAGTGTCCTCTGGCACGGGCCGACGCCGAGTCGCGACGATCTCGCGGCGCAGATTGGGGCGCGCGTGGCTTATCCCTTAGCAGAATTGCCGACCGTTAGTCCAGCCGCGACGCTGGGGCTGCCCGATGACCGCGTTCGCCAGCAGCAGAGTCGCGTGCTCCAGCGTCAAGTCTTACCCGCAGCCAAGAGCCAGGGGCGCGATCGCCTCCTAGCCGCAGCCATCATCCAGCTCCGTCTCCAGCACGATGAAGCGGCGATCGCCGAACTACGCCAAGCCGCGACTGCCAGCATCGCGGCGCATCAGGCAGGACTGCAAGCGGCAGCCTGTGCGCAGACAGAAGCTGAAATCCGGGCGGCGATGGAGGCCGAGATCCTGGCGCGCGATCGCACCTGCGCCTATCCCAGCATTGTCACGGTGGCGGGCGAGGTGCTGCACAACGACCAGTATCATCGGGCGATCGCCGCGACTGATTTAATCTTGGCGGATGTTGGCGCTGAGAGCGCAGGCGGCTGGGCAGCGGACATCACCCGCACCTTTCCGGCGCGGGGTCAGTTTTCGCCGACGCAGCGGCAGATCTACGAGCTGGTGCTGGCGGCTCACGATGCCTGCATTGCGGCGATCCGGCCGGGGGTGGAGTACCGGGACATTCACCTGTTGGCGGCGCAGGCGATCGCGACCGGTTTGGTCGAGCTGGGCATTCTGTGCGGCGAGCCAGAGGCGCTAGTTG
Organism: Spirulinaceae cyanobacterium SM2_1_0; assembly: GCA_012031265.1. Lineage (GTDB taxonomy): Bacteria > Cyanobacteriota > Cyanobacteriia > Cyanobacteriales > Spirulinaceae > JAAUTY01. The sequence goes on from JAAUTY010000011.1 coordinate 35,436, forward strand.
CCCGCGACGCGCACGCACTCTTTTTTCCCCACGGGGTCGGGCATCTGCTGGGGCTGGATGTCCACGACATGGAGGATTTGGGCGACTTGGCGGGCTACGCGCCAGGACGGCAGCGGAGCGATCGCTTTGGTCTCGCCTATCTGCGCCTCGATCGCCCGCTCGCGGCGGGCATGGCCGTGACGATCGAACCCGGCTTCTATCAAGTCCCGGCAATTCTCAACGACCCGGCGCGGCGCGAACAATTTGCTGATTGCGTCAACTGGGAACGGCTGGCACAGTTTGCGGATGTGCGCGGCATCCGGATTGAGGATGATGTGCTGGTGACGGCGACAGGGGCGGAAGTGTTGACCGCTGCCTTACCCACGACAGCAACCGCGATCGAAGCCTTAGTCCAGGCTGGCAAGGCCGTTTGATCCCAGAAGGGTCAGTTTTTACCCAGCCACTTCTCGCCATTGAGACGCTGGAGCGTGTAGAGCACCAGCAGGTCGAGATTCACCCGGCGCTCGTCGATCATGAAGGACTCGATCGTGCTGGGTGAACCTTCACCCGTAGAGCAGGAGAAGCCTTTCTGACCCTTGATATTCTCGTCGAAAAAGTAAATGCTGAAATGGCGGTAGCCTTTGTCCCAGGTGCCAGCGACCTGCCAAATCAAATCGGTGCTATTGGGGAGCGGCAGCGTTTTTTGGGAAAAATCCAGGCTCAAATCCTTCGTGCCAGCCTCAGACATCGCTTCCTGGAGACTGGGCAAAAAGTGCTGTTGGATGAACTCCGGAAAGGGCTTGTCTTCAATTGGCGGCGCTTTTTCCTTCTTGGCCTTTGTCTCTTCTGCCATGGCTTGCCCGAGTGATACGCAAAAATCTTCCCGCTCATTGTAAACCAGGCAGGGTGGGCTACGGCGCGATCGCCCCTCTCTCGAGGGACGGATTGATCGTCTCGGCGTGGTGACAAGCGACCCAGTGACCCTCGAGATTGCGAAACTCCGGTTCAGGAGCCTGGCGGCAGACCTCGGTGGCGTAGGGACAGCGGGTATGGAAGTTGCAGCCGGTGGGCGGTGAGAGCGGGCTGGGCACGTCGCCCTGAAGGATGATGCGCTGACGCTGGGCTTCGAGGACAGGGTCAGGGATCGGGATCGCTGACAGCAGAGCTTGGGTGTAGGGGTGCAGGGGTCGCTCGTAGAGGGCATCGCGATCGCTCAGTTCGACCAGTTTCCCCAGATACATGACGGCGATGCGATCGCTGATATGTCGCACGGCACTGAGGTCGTGGGAGATGAAGAGGTAAGTGAGACCAAACTCGGTCTGGAGGTCTTGGAGCAGGTTCAGCACCTGGGCCTGGATCGAGACATCGAGGGCGGCAATCGGCTCGTCGCAGACGATGAAGTCGGGGTTCAAAGCCAGGGCACGAGCGATCGCCACCCGTTGGCGCTGGCCACCCGAAAATTCGTGGGGGTAGCGCTGGCTGAATTGCGGACTCAGTCCGACCACTTGCAGCAGCGATTCCACCCGGTCGCGCTTCGCCCGGCCGGTGGCGAGATTGTAGACGCTCAGCGGTTCACCGATGATGTCGCCGACCGTCAGACGGGGATTGAGCGAAGCGTAGGGGTCTTGGAAGACCATCTGCAAGTTGCGGCGACTCTGGCGTAGCGATTCGGGGTTGAGTTGGGTGAGGTCGCGATCGCGAAACCAGACCTGCCCGCCCGTCGAGCGCTGGAGTTGCAAAATCGCCCGTCCGGTCGTGCTCTTGCCGCAGCCCGACTCGCCGACCAGACCCAGGGTTTCGCCCTGGCGGACACTGAAGCTGACCCCATCCACCGCTTTGACGGCTCCGACTGGGCGCTGGAGAAGCCAGCCCTGCAAGACCGGAAAATGCACCTGCAAGTTCTCGACCCGCAGTAGGGTCGCAGCATCGCGGTCAGTGGGTGGGGTTTGGGACGCAGTGGCGGTCATCGGCAGTCAGGAGTTGAGTTCGCTATCGCTAGTACAAGACGGCGGAAATAAGAGATCCATTGGCAATCGGCAGGATTCCCATATTGCCGGTATCCAGAACTCAAAATTCAGAACTCCGCGTAGCGGTACTAGTGGTCGCAGCCTAAGCGAGAGCGTCACTATGATTCGGTAAGTTACACAACAAAATCATCGCCACGACTGGCGTCAGCGTCATGAGTCTGGAGGATGAATTTCGATAGTGACACCCAGGACGAGTTAACTGGCGCAAAAATCCTATTAGCTTCGACGAAGTAATTGAACTCTTCAGCAAGTAAATTGGGATTGATTGAGTCTCCATTCATAATCCCCCTTCGGCAGTTAAATACATTAATGCTTTTGACGTGAATCTCTGCTGAGTTGGTATATTGACTATCTTGCTTTTCGAGGAGATTTCCGACCATCCTTTGATAGAAATTTAGTAAGCTGATGCCCTGAATATACTTAAAATTCTCTCCTTTCTCATACCATGCAAAACCCATGAAGAAACGTCCTTGGGAACAATAACAACGATCAGTATTTGAGGCGTCTGCGTGTTTGGATGAACTAGTACAAGACGGCGGAAATGAGAGACCTATTCAAAATCCCCAGGATTCCCGTATTGCAGGTACTTAGAACTCAAAATTCGGCGCAGCGGTACTAGTACAAGGCGGCGGAAATGAGATCCCCATTCAGGATCCGTAGGATGCCTGTACTGTCTGCACTCATCACTCAAAACTCAGAACTCAAAATTCCGCGTAGCGGTACTAGCCTGTTGTATCTTTTTGCGTCTAGAGGGTATTTGATAATGCCTTTCTTAATGTGAACGCCTTCAGGGTTAGTGGACATCATGACAATCTGGGCTAGCTTGATTGGCGCTAAGTTGACTTACCCCTAAATTTCCTACTATTTGTGTCTAGAAGCTAGGTCATAGTTGAGGCTTGAGCAAGAGACCATGCAATTTATAGCAACTATTGGCTTACCCAAATTAGAGGATATCGACACAACCTAAACGCGCAGTTGCGTCACAGCGATGTGCCCCTGGAAGCAGATGTCGATGTCCGTTCCAGGCGCGCGCTGCCGCTCGGCGTAGACACCGGTGTAGACGTAGGCGTTGCCTGCTTGGCGATAAACGACTGGTAGTGGCTGAGTGCTGGCTTCGCAGAAGATGATCGGCGGTTGCATCGCCCCTGATTCCAGATGGGGCAGATTGACATTCCAAAAGGCAGCCGGAGGTAGGGTTAGAGAAAGTAGTTTTTCCAAAACTGCGTGGGTCCATTGAGCGGCTTGCTCCCAGTCGATCGTCAGGGGGCGGGCAACGAAGTGGGAGATCGCGATCGCCGGAATGCCGTGCATCGCCGCCTCGCGCGCCGCCGCTACGGTGCCCGAGGTGTAAATGTCCACACCCAGATTTCCCCCCGCATTCACTCCCGACAGCAGCCAGTCAATCTGCTGCGGATAGAGGGCGTGGAGGGCGAGGCGAGTGCAGTCGGCGGGGGTTCCAGACACGGCATAGGCACGCTCGCTGTGACACTCGACTGGTAGTGGCTGCTGGGTCGTGGTCTGGTGGCCGCAACCGGAAAATTCACCGGCGGGTGCGACGATGGCGCTGGGCTGATTGAGGGTCTGTACGGCTTGCTCGAGGGCGCGCAGACCGGGAGCATCAATACCGTCGTCGTTAGTCAGGATGAAAACCATGCGTTGGGGAGTGGCGATCGCTGCCAGAGTGTAACCTGAGAGTCTGGTCAAAGTGTAGACGCCTAACTGCTTGCGAGTCTATGGTCAGTACTGGCAACATCTCTGGCGATCGCTGCCTCGAGTCAATCTGCGGATAACTGTATGGGTGGCCGCTACGAGCCACCCGACGACATGATGAGCTGTCAGGTCGCCAAGCGGAGAAATCTGGTTGGTTACAATGACCTTGCTGGATCTGGGGATGCAATCTGACGGTCAATTGGGATGCCCGTAGCATCAGAGGCACCCCACCAAACTGTCATTGGCATCAACACTCAGACCCCAATATCAACCAGAGTCCTAGAAACAGTTGACAACAGACTCTCGCAACGACACCGCTCAAGCTAGAGCACTTTGGAAAAATTCGATGGTTTCCTGCAAGGCAGCCGCGAAGCGATCAATCTCAGCCAGCGTGTTGTAGAAATACAGACTCGCCCGAGCGCTGCCTGTCACGCCGAGCAACCGGTGCAGCGGCTGTGTGCAGTGGTGACCGGTGCGGATAGCAACACCCTCGTGATCCAGCAGTGTGGCGAGATCACTCGCATTTAGCCCCTCAACATTGAAAGCCGCCAGTGCCGCGCGGCCCGTACCATCTGCATGAGGGGCCGGGCCGTAGATCCGCAGACCAGGGATTGCGCCCAGCCTGGCGAAGAGATGGCGGGTGAGTTCGGCTTCATAAGCATGGATGGCATCTAGACCAAGCTGGTTGAGGTAATCTATTGCCGCACCAAGGGCGATCGCCTCGCCAATCGCGGGGGTCCCGGCTTCAAACTTGTGGGGCAATTCCGCCGTAGTGAAGCGATCCAGAAACACATCCTGAATCATCTCACCGCCGCCCAAAAACGGTGGCATCGACTCCAGCAACGCCAGCTTGCCGTAGAGAAAGCCCACGCCGGTCGGGCCACACATTTTATGCCCCGAGGCGACTAACCAATCACAGTCCAGCGCCTGCACATCGACCGCCATATGCGGCACACTCTGGCAGGCATCGAGTAACACCTTAGCGCCGTACTGGTGCGCCAACTCAATGATCTCAGTCGCCGGATTCAGGCAGCCCAGGGTATTGGACACATGGACAACAGCAACCAGCTTTGTCTTGTTCGACAGCAACTGCCGGTAGGCGTCCAGATCGAAGCTCTCATCGGCATTCAGCGGCACGTGCTTGAGCACCGCCCCCGTTTTCTGCGCCACCATCTGCCAGGGTACAAGATTGCTGTGGTGCTCCATGACCGAGAGGATAATTTCGTCACCGGCTTGCAGATGGCTTAGACCCCAACTGTTAGCGACTAAGTTAATTGCTTCACTGGCATTGCGCGTAAAAACGATCTCATTGCGCGATGTCGCCTTAACGAATTGGGCAATTTTGTCCCGTGCTCCCTCATAAGCCTCGGTCGCCCGCGCGCTCAGTGTATGCGCGCCGCGATGGACATTGGCATTAGTCTGCTCGTAGTAGTCGCGCAGCGCGTGGATGACTGCCAGTGGTTTCTGCGAAGTGGCCGCATTGTCCAGATAGAGCAGAGGCTGATCACCAACCCGTTGGTTGAGGATGGGAAAATCAGCGCGAGCGCGCTCGGCGAGGCTGGGGGCTTGAGTTAGAGCAGTCATCAGCGAACAGTTGACGGTGAATAAAATCGGCAGTAGGCAACGAACAGATTAACGCGGCTCAGGCGACCGGTGAGTCCATCCTCGTCAGCCCACTGACTCTAAGTCGTGGGGGCTGTCTGAACATCGGTGCGGCAGGCAATGCACTGGGTGAGTTGTCCGCGCAGAGAAGCGATCGGAACCTGCTCCAGGATTTCAGCCGCGAAGGCATCCAAGAGCAGGTTGCGGGCTTGGTCAGCAGCGATCCCACGACTCTGAAGATAGAACAGTTCATCGGCCTCAATCTGGCTGACGGTCGCGCCATGGGTACATTTCACATTGTCGGCAGTGATTTGCAGCTCCGGTTTTGTGTTGACCCGCGCCTTGTCCGAGAGCAGCAGGTTGCGATTGAGTTGCGCGGCATTCGTCATCTGCGCCGCCTGGGGAACCAGTACCTTGCCGTTGAAAACGGCGTGGGCGCGCTCATCTACAATGCACTTATGCAACTGGTCAACATCGCCATAGGGATAGGCAAGGCGCATCGTGCTGTGGGTGTCGGCAGTCTGCGAGCCGCGAATCGCCGTTAAGCCGTAGAGCTGGCTTTCCGTTTGCTCACCGCCCTGCTCAACCTCCCAGTTGTGCCGCGATAGCTGGGCACCGAGGCTGAGGGCGTAGCCGCTGTAAGTGCTGGCGCGCGCTTGGCTGACCCCTGTGCGCCCAACATGAAGGGCATTCCCAGCTTCACGCTGGTAGCGAATATGGCGGAGACGTGCATTCTCCTGAACCACGCAATCGGTCACCGAATTTAGCAGATAAGGATGGGGAGTATCGGCGTCCGGGCACGCCACCACTGCTCCAGTGAATTGTTCAACTACGGTCAGACTAGCACCGCGTTCCGCCACGATCAGAGCGCGTGGTTGGTTAAAACTGGGAACGGTGGGAGCCGTGAGGCAGAGCAGGTGAATTGGGGTTTCGATCTGGGCATCGGGTTCCGCCCAAATGGTCGCGATGTCCGGAAAACCAGCGGCGTTCAGGGCGGCGAATACTTCGCGATCGCCCACTCGTGCCGCCACATACTCGATCGCCGCCGAATTCAGCTCTAGCGGCAGATCGGCTAAGCTCCCAACCTGCACACCCGCTGGTAAAGCGGACAGATCCGAGAGCAACATATCCACACGACCATTGACCACAACCAGTCGGCAGCCCTGGCTTTCGGGCAGTATCCAAGGCGCGATCGCTCCCAGATCCAACGGCATCGCCCGCGCCGGTTGCAGCTCGAGTGCTAGCAGAGCGCTCAGATCCGTGAAGCGCCAGTCTTCATCCCGGCGCGACGGCAGTCGCTGCTGTGCTGCGTGGTAAGCCGAGCGCTGACGGAGTTCTTGTAACCAACCCGTGACCTCGGAGCGGACGTGCGATCGCTGCTCTTCGGCATAGCGCAACAACGCCTTCAGATAATCGACCTGGGGGCGATCCGCGTCCGTCACCGCCAGCAGTGGTTCTGAGGAAGTCTTAACCGTCATCTAGGCTCCGACCTCCGCCACCACTTCACTATCCAAAAACTCGTAGCCCCGTGACTCCAGTTCCAGCGCCAGTTCTTTGCCACCGCTCTTGACGATGCGACCGGCGTGCATGACGTGAACATAGTCCGGCTCGATGTAGTTAAGCAGGCGCTGATAGTGGGTGATCATCACCGTGGCATTCTCCGGCGTCGCGAGCTGTTTGACACCCGAAGCAACAATTTTCAGGGCATCAATGTCGAGACCCGAATCAGTTTCATCGAGAATCGCTAGTTTTGGTTCCAGCAAAGCCATTTGCAGGATCTCGTTACGCTTTTTCTCGCCACCCGAAAAGCCTTCGTTGACACTGCGGCCGAGGAAACGCGCGTCCATCTGCACGACACCCAACTTTTCTTCGACTAAATCCTCGAAGCCAAAGGCGTCCAGCTCCTCGAAACCCAGATGTTGGCGGCGTGAATTGTAGGCAACCCGCAGAAAGTCGAGATTACTAACGCCGGGAATTTCGAGCGGGTACTGGAAAGCGAGAAAAATCCCTGCCAAAGCCCGCGCTTCCGGTTCTAATTCGGTTATATTCTCCCCGTAGTAGGCAATCTCGCCACCCGTCACCTCGTAGTCAGGATGACCTGCGAGCACTTTAGAAAAGGTGCTTTTTCCGGAGCCATTACGACCCATGATCGCGTGGATTTCACCGGCTTTGATCTCCAGGTTGAGTCCCTTGAGAATCGGTTCGCCTTCGACGCTGGCGTGCAGATCACGGACTTGCAAAATCGTTTCGCTATCGGCGCGGATCGTCACAGTGTAGTTCTCCTCTCAACTGGGGGCGATCGCCCGCCCCCATGACAATTTAGTCTCGATGATGTAACCAGTTAAGTACTTTTGGAAACCCAGCTTCTCCATTGGCTGATGGCCGAGATTGAGCACTTCTCAGACCAGAAACTGGGTTGCTGTACCGGCGCCTTAGCCGACCGTCCCTTCTAGCTTCAGGCTCAGCAGCTTATCCGCCTCCGCCGCAAACTCCATTGGCAGTTGGTTGAAGACATCTTGGCAGAAACCGCTGATCAGCATCGAAATCGCCGCTTCGCTATCGATGCCCCGCTGCGCAAAGTAGAACAGTTGGTCTTCACCGATCTTCGAGGTCGATGCCTCATGCTCGACCCGCGCCGACTGGTTTTCGACCTGGATGTAGGGGAAGGTATTGGCTTCTGCGGTATCACCAATCAGCATCGAGTCGCACTGCGAATAATTACGCGCCCCCTTCGCCTTCGGCCCCATCTTCACCAAGCCCCGGTAGCTGTTTCGTGAGCCGCCTGCCGAGATACCTTTGGAAATAATCGTACTGCGGGTATTGCGACCGATGTGCACCATCTTGGTGCCAGTATCCGCTTGCTGCTTATTATTAGTCAGCGCGATGGAATAAAACTCGCCAACCGAGTTATCGCCGACCAAGACACAACTGGGGTATTTCCAGGTGATTGCCGAGCCAGTTTCTACCTGTGTCCAAGAAATTTTGGAGTTGACGCCTTTGCAGAGACCGCGCTTGGTGACAAAGTTATAGATGCCACCTTTACCATTTTCATCACCGGCGAACCAGTTTTGCACGGTTGAGTACTTGATCTCGGCATTATCCAGGGTCACCAGCTCAACGACAGCCGCATGAAGCTGATTGCTGTCGTACATGGGCGCGGTGCAGCCTTCGAGATAGCTAACTGAAGCACCTTCTTCAGCCACAATCAGCGTGCGCTCAAACTGACCCGTATCACCGTCGTTGATCCGGAAGTAGGTGGACAGCTCCATCGGGCAGGTGACACCTTTGGGAATGTAGACGAAGGAGCCATCGCTGAATACTGCCGCATTCAGGGCAGCGAAGTAGTTGTCGCCAGCGGGGACGACCGAGCCGAGATACTTTTGCACCAATTCGGGGTGCTCTTGTAGCGCCTCCGAGATTGAGCAAAAGATGACGCCCGACTCAGCCAGTTTTTCCTTGAAGGTCGTGCCAATCGAAACGCTGTCGAAAATCGCATCAACGGCGACATTGGAGAGCCGCTTCTGCTCAGAGAGGGGGATGCCAAGCTTCTCAAAGGTGTCGAGGAGTGTCGGATCGACCTCATCGAGGCTGTCGAGCTTCTTTTTAGCTTGCTTAGGAGCCGAGTAGTAAACGATGTCCTGGTAGTCGATCGGCGGATACTCCACGTGCTGCCAGTTCGGCTCGGTCATCTTGAGCCACTGCCGATAGGCCCGCAGGCGAAAGTCGAGCATGAACTCAGGCTCATTTTTCTTCGCCGAGATCAGCCGCACCACGTCCTCGCTCAGGCCGCGTGGGATCGTGTCTTTTTCAATATCGGTAATAAAGCCGTACTTGTAGGGCTGATTGACGAGGGTCTTGACCTTAGTTGCGCTCATGTGCTCGCTCTCAATACGTAAAAATCTCGATCCCTGATGGCTCAAGGCTACTGCCGACCTTGCTCAGAAGAGCCGCAACCAGCAAAGAGTCGCGGTGAATTGGGAGAGGTCGGCTCAACAGGGATAAGCAACAAAGTTGTTGCTTAAATATAATTCTAGGCTACATTAACAACAACTTTGTTGTCAAAATTGTTAAGCTTGTGGTTGAGCGTTCCCTATACTAGGCTCTGATGACGGCTTCCCAGCACGCCTCAACGAAAGATGACATTCTCCAATACCTGCTGCGACAGGGCAGCGCCACGGCGCAAGAGTTAGCGGAGACTTTAACGATCAGCCCACAGGCGATAAGGCGGCACCTCAAAGACCTGGCGGCTGAGGAGCTGATTGAGTATCGCTCTGTCCAAGTGGGTCTTGGCCGACCACAGCACCATTACTCGCTGAGTCGGCGGGGGCGCGATCGCTTTCCGCAGCGCCACGGCGAGTTCGCGGTTTCATTTCTAGATGCCCTCGTGGAAATGGTGGGCGAGGAGCAGGTCAGTGCTGTGCTGCGTAAGCAGTGGGAGCTTAAGGCTGAGCGCTATCGCCTCCGGATTGGTCAGGGTGGTTTGCTGGATCGCGTCGAAAATCTTGTCAAGCTGCGCCAGGATGAAGGTTATATGGCGGAATGGCATCCGGTCAGTAGCCAAAGTGACCACGAGCAGTATATTTTCGCGGAGCATAACTGCGCGATCGCCGAGGTGGCAGAGTCTTTCCCCAGCGTCTGTGGGCACGAGCTGGAGATGTTCGCGGCGATCCTGCCCGACTGCACGATCGAGCGCACACAGTGGCTGAATGACGGCGAGCATCGCTGCGGTTATCTGATTCGTCGTCGCCCTGACTAAGGTAGGCTTTTGGCCGTCAATCGTGCAGACTGACGAGGAGAACGCAAAACCGATGACCGACTCACCGAGCAACCAATTCCTCACTGCTGAGGAGTCGTCAGCTGTTGATATGGCGCTGCTAGCCGCCCATGAGAAGTTTTTGACGCGCCTGACCATTTCCTCACAACGTCTACTAGCGGTGATTGCCGCGCACTATACCGTGGCGATCGAGGAACTGACCCCAGCGCAGATCATCGCCTGGTTTGAGCAGGATAGCAAAGTCCGCCGCGAGCAAGGTCCTGAGGCAGCCATCCTCAAGTGGTAAGGGGCGCGATGCTCGCACTTTTCTCTCAGCAAAAGTTATGATTTGTATAAGGTGCGACTGAGCTGAACAGGTTGCAGGGTGCTCAGCGCTGCTGCTCTCGCTTGATGGCGTCTAGGGCGGCTAGATGGGAGGCATCTGCATGGAGAGCGAGCATTCATAAGCTTTTGATCGAGTGATGTGCTGGGGCTGGATTGATTACCGCTAGATGGTGCGGGTCACGCGCCTACTTTGGGGACTGACAGGGCAGCCCAATGCGCAGAGGGTGGGGTATTCTGCTAGTGTCTCGTTTTGCTTGGCTCCGGATCTCCAGACTAAGACGGGCGACAGTGCGCGGGTAAACTCCGGCTCACGATTGGCACGGGTATCGCGCTGGTGAGGCGGCAACGGGAAAAACTTCGCCGCAAGTTTACAAACTTGCTATGAGGTAAAAATTTTCTGTGAAGTCTCTGCTCTGTCGCTGCAAAAATCCCTGGAAACAAGTCGTTGGCTTGTGTAGACAAGGCTTAGAATATGGAGCTTTAATGTAGTGACTGCAACTGGTACGATCGGCTTCACAGGCTGCGTTGCTCGCAGTACGTTGGTCAATCGCTGTCCTCCTGCTGTCTTGCACCGACCGACACGCATGAAAGATGTTTCTGTTTTCGTCGCAGGCGACCCTCGGTTTCTGGCAGCATTTGCAGAGCGATATGGGGGAATAGCTAACCAGCTGCTCGCGGTCACCGCTGCGGACGATTTTGCTGCACGGGTGCAACAGGCTAAGCCGGATATTCTCTTCATTCAGCTTGATCTGTTATTTTGCCGCTTGGGTCATGAGTTGGCTTGTCGCGCTCGCTACTGTATTGCTCTGGATGCCCAACTGACTCTGACACCTGAAGGTGAAACCACGGCCCCCCTGCTGCGGGCGGCCGATGCCTTGACGCGGGCGGCGGATGCCTGCTTGCCGTTGCAACTGGAGACTGATCTGTCGGCTGAACTCGCTGACGCCCAGGAACAGCTTCTCCACGCTCAACTCCAAGCGGGCTGGCGTCAGGTGCAGCAGTATCAAGATGCCATGCAGACTAATGACTTCCTTTCGGCGATCGCGCTCTCTGACTCGCTGACCGAACTGAGTAACCGCCGTGCCCTGGAGTGGGAACTGCCGCGTCAAATCCAAGCGGCACGGGCACGCGGGATGCCGTTGAGTGCGATTTTGCTGGATGTTGATCGATTCAAGCAGGTGAACGATACGCATGGGCACCTAGTGGGCGATCGCGTCTTGCAACTGCTGGCGGCGCGGCTGCGCGATCGCCTGCGGCTCCAAGACACGGCGTTTCGCTACGGCGGTGAAGAGTTTGTGGTCTTGCTCCAACAAACGGATGTGCAACAGGCGGCGGCGATCGCGCAACGTCTGCGGCGTTTGATTGGTGAGCAGCCCTTCAGTGTCAAGCGCAGTCTGGCGCTCGACATCACGATTAGTCTCGGTGTTGCCGGTTTGCAAGCCAGTGATGACAGCCAAGGTACGAGTCTCATCAATCGCGCCGACCAGAATTTGTTGTGCGCTAAGTCTGGCGGCCGCAATCGTGTTGTGAGTACGCTAGTGGAATCTCGCCAACAGGAAGTAGAAAGTCTCCTGTCCAGCGAATGAATACGCGCTATGGTCTACGTTGTGAGCTTCGGGATGCGGCGGCTGGCGATGCGTCTGCCCGAGGGTGTGATTCTTCCCGCTCGTCTCGTCCCCTACCGTGTCCCCTAGGCGGTTGAGGCTCAGTCCACGTCGCAAGCGCTGCTGTTTGACATGCACTTCAATTCTGAGGACTACTACGGCTGGATCGACGACGAATGTGACTGGCTCGCACCGCTAGTTTCCCTCATGAAAATTTTGCGTGACCTCCACGACCTCGCCGAGGAGCAACAGCGGTTGCCGGAGTTTCAACCCCAGCTAGCGCGACTGGCTGCCGCATATGATCGACGCTCCAGATTCCAGAACCGCCTCAAGCAAGCCCAGTTGCGGCCTTAGTCACAGCGAACCAGCATGAGTGACGATCACTCCCATCGCTATCGGGGTCGGCTCGCACCGACCCCATCGGGATTGTTGCATCTCGGTCATGCGCGCACCTTTTGGATCGCCCAGCAGCGTGCCGAGCAGGCTGGCGGCGACCTAGTCTTGCGGCTAGAAGACTTGGATCGGACACGCTGTAAGCCGGAGTATGTCACCGCTATTTATGCAGATTTGACCTGGCTGGGGCTGCGCTGGCAGGAGGGGCCTGATGTCGGCGGCCCGCACGCCCCCTACGAGCAACAAGCGCGGCTGCCGTTTTATTCCGAGATTTGGCAGCAATTAAATGCAGCGGGGGTGATCTATCCCAGCCCACACTCCCGGCGGGATGTCCAACAGGCCTTGAGTGCTCCCCATGAGGGCGATCGCGAGTTGATCTTTCCCCCCGCCCTACGCCCCACCGCTTTTGCAGCCGTTCAGGAACCGGGGGCCGTGAACTGGCGCTTCTGCGTGCCCGATGGCGAGTCGATTCCTGTCGTGGATGGCCGCCTCGGTCAGGTTAGTTACAAAGCAGGCGTGGACTTCGGCGACTTCCTCGTCTGGCGCAAGGACGGCTTTCCTAGCTATGAGCTGGCGGTGGTGGTGGATGACCACGCCATGCAGATTTCAGAAGTGGTGCGCGGTGAGGATTTACTCCTCTCCGCCGCGAAGCAAAGCCTGCTCTATCACGCCCTCGGTTGGGCGATCCCCGCCTTTTACCATGCCCCGCTGCTGCGCGATCGCCAGGGACGGCGTCTGGCGAAGCGGCATCAGGCGCTGGCGCTGCGATCGCTCCGCCAGGAGGGTGTGCAACCAGCCACACTGCGGCAAGCCTGGGCGAGCGAATTGGCGTGAGCGCGAGGCATCGGACTTAGGGGCGGCGATCGCTGCGATCGCGCTCATAAGCGATCAGTTTGCTGTAGTAGTCGTGCTTGGTGAGATTCAGCGAGAGGAAGACGTGCTTGCGTTCGTTGCCAAAGCCCTTGCGCTTGAAAAAGTTGATCGCGGGGGTGTTGGTGGGATCGGTATCGACCAAGATCATCCGCGCTCCTTCGGCGATCGTGCGCTCAATCAACCGATCGACGAGCATATCGGCGATGCCCTGGCGCTGGAACTGCGGATTGACGCCCAACCAAGTAATGTAACCATAAGTCCAAGAGGCTTTGACGATGACCGTGCCGAGGACAAAGCCCGCGAGCACACCCTCATTCTCGGCAACGAGGCAATATTCTGGCTCGGTATTGAAGAGGCGTGTCACTTCCCACTCATCCCAGATGCGATAGAGCGAGGGGTAGCGATCACTGGTAAACAACTCCTCGCCAAGGTGGAAGACGGGCGCTAGATCATCAATGCCCAATTCGCGAATGGTCAGGTTGCGCGGTCGATGGGGGAACGGGGTGTCGCCCGAAACAGAAACCATAAAAATTTTGCGGCGCGGGTGAGCGGTAAGTCGTGACCGTTTTTTCCAGGATAGACGGCGATCGCGGTTGACTGACAATCACTCTACAGACGCCGCAGGGCAACAATCGGATCGAGCTTCGCCGCCCGCTGCGCCGGGAGCACGCCAAACACGAGACCGATGCCGCCGGACACGCCCACCGCCATGATGATCGCCGGTAGCGAGACGCCCGCTTGCAGTGGCGTAATCAGGCTCACCAGCGTCACACCGCTGATGCCAACGGCCGTGCCGATGACACCGCCGAGGGCCGCCACGATCGTCGCCTCGATCAGAAATTGGGCAAGGATGTCGCCTTGCTTCGCCCCGATCGCTTTCCGCAGACCGATTTCTTCAGTACGCTCGGTGACTGAAACGAGCATGATATTCATCACACCGATGCCGCCGACGAGCAGCGAGATCCCGGCGATCGCCGCCAGCATCGCCGTCAGGCCACTGGTCACTGTGCTGACGATATCAAGGACATCCCGTTGCGTATCGACGCTAAAGTCATCCTCAGTGATGATGTTGTGGCGCAAGCGCAGCAAGTTTTCAATCTGAAACGTGGCGGCACTGATGCTCGCTTCGTCCTGAGCCGCGATCGAAATGAAGCTGACCTCGGTGCCATAAGGAGAGGTGCGGCCGACCAGTTGATTGGCCGTGGTGGTGAGCGGCAGATACACCGTGTCATCCTGGTTAGTGCCGAGAAAGGAGCCTTTGGGCTGCAACACGCCCACGACCTCGAAGCTGACATTGTTGACGCGGATCGATGTGCCAATCGGATCCGCGGCGTTGAACAGTTTCGTCGCGCGCTCGGAGCCGAGGACAGCAATGCGGCGGTTACTCCGCACATCATCAACAGTGATGAAGCGGCCGCTAGCGATATTAAAGGCGCGCACTTCGAGAAATTCTGGTGTCGTGCCGATGACCTGGACGTTTTCGGCTTTGTCGCGGTAGCTGACGGTGTAGCGGCCATTCACTTGGGGCGCGACGGCGGCAACACTGGGCACTTGTCGTGCGATCGCCTCGGCATCGGCGAGCACCAGGGTACGTGGCAGATCAAAGGTGGTGCGACGCTGCGATCGCGTCCCCGGCACCACAAAATGGTATTCGGCCCCAGGGCTTCAAACTCTTCCGCCGCCAGGCGTTGCGCCCCCTGACCAATGCCCACCATCGCAATCACCGAAGCATTGCCAATGATGATGCCCAACATCGTCAGCAGGCTACGCAGTTTATTGGCTCGCAGTGCGCTCACAGCCATATTTACACTTTCTGTCAACTGCATTGGTTTAGTCCACCGTGATTTGCAGGTTTCAAACGGGCAGGATCGCCACTGCAATTCTACAAAATCCCTGGTGTCAAAGCGATAGAGCGCGGCAGCAGCCAGTGGTGTATCAGGCCTAATTTTTTTCGAGCTGCCAGATTCTGTCTTAGCCAGAGGATGCGCCCATGAGCACCCAGATGCCAACCCAGATTTCTATCCTTGACCGACTACGAGAGCAGCAATGACTCTCACTGCTGCTCTCCAGTTCATCTGTTCACCGCAATCTTCATCTGCAAGCCTCCAGACGGCACGATGGTAATGCCGCGACGCACGGGACGGATGGGGGCTTGGGGAGCGAGATAAAGTTGAGAGGCTTGCAGGAGCGTCGCCAGGATCAGCTTCATCTCGTAGAGCGCAAAGGCGGCACCGATGCAGCTGCGGCTGCCGCCCCCGAAGGGAAAAAACTCGCAGGCTGAAAACTTGCGATCGAGAAAGCGTTGCGGTTGAAACTGTTGGGGTTGGGCAAAGGTTGCGGCGCGTTGGTGCGCCAGATAGATGCACGCCACCAGGATCGTGCCGGGCGCAAACTGGCGATCGCCCCACCCGAACGGTAACTGCACCACACGCGGCTGAGCGATCAGCGCAATCGGGTATAGACGCAGTGTTTCTTGACAAACCGCGTTGAGATACGGCAACTGGGTGAGCGCCTCCGTCTCTCCACTGCCCGCCAATTCTGCTCGTAACTGCGACAACACCTCGGGCTGCGAGTGAATCCAGTACAGCGCCCAGGCCAGCGATGAGGCTGTCGTTTCGTGACCCAGCAACAGCAGTGTAACCAACTGGTCGCGCAACTCGCGATCACTCATTGCCTCCCCTTGCTCATCCCGCGCTGCCAGCAAGAGGCTGAGGATGTCGGCGCGATCGCGATAGGCATCTCCAAGCCGCCGCGCCGCGATTTCCGCATAAATCAAGGCGTCAATCGCCGCCATGCGCCGCCGAAAATGCCCCCAAGGACTCCACGACCCCCAATCCTGTTGCAGGGGTGGGAAAAAGAAGAGACTAGAATAAAGCGGATCGGTAATCGACTCTAGGAGGCGGCCGATCCGCACTCGCAACTGGTCGTAGCGTGACCCGGCGGTCAGGCCGAAGACGACGCGCAAAATGATTTGCAGGGTGATGTCGGCGAGCGGTTGTCGAATCGTGAACGGGCGATCACTCGGCAACGTCGCCGCAACCTCAGCCGTGATCGCGGCAATCGTCTCGCCATAGGTGCGCAGGCGATCACCATGCAGCGGCGGCATCAACAAGCGACGCTGGCGTTGGTGCTCAGCGCCATCGAGGGCAATCAGGGAGCGATCGCCCGTCAGCGGTTGGAAGACCTGCGTGACTTTTCCCAGAGCAAATTGCTCGGCTGGGGCCGTGAAAATGGCCTGGACGAATTCAGGATCGCCAGTAAAGATGACTGGGGGCGATCGCCAGCCCAACACTTGAGCGCTGAAGGTGTCGCCATAGCGCTGCTGCTGGCGGGCAAAGAACCGAATCGGGTCAGCGACCAGCGCCAGCATTTGCCAGAGTGCAGGGGGGGACAGAGCCGGGAGCGGCGTTGTGCAAGTGGTCAGCATGATCCTAGCAGTACGCAACTTCGACAAACGACACCCCATCGGGGGCAAGTCATGTCGCAGTATTTGGCTGTTATCCTAGCGCGTTGGTTAGCTGCCCGCGCAGCGATCCCCCCCCAGCCCCGTCCGTGAACCAGCAGACAGTCCATGGCAATGATCAGCAACACTCATCAGCGCTGGGTGCAAAGTATGTCCTGGGATATGTTTGCAAGCGGAGCCCGGGAGTACAAAATATGAAGACAAGCTAAAAAAAGCAGTGATATCAGTGGCTGCTGCTTTCCCAAGCCATCGCTCGCGATTGCTCTGAGTTGTAGAGCGAACTGTTGCGATTGTCCTGTCTGACGACCCATTCGATCGAATCGCGCGCTTCAGGAACAACAATTCATGCGAAATACTACGACCTTACCCGAGATTGCCCGCGAGGGGTGGTCTGTGCAGATTTATAGCAGCGATCGCCGCTTGCTATGCAGCTTTGAGCCGTCTCATGCCTGGACGCTGGTTGCTGGCTTTGGGGCGGGCTTTTTGCTCGCTTTGCTGAGTGTCGGACATCTGCAACCGCAGGTGACGGCTTCAGAACATTCGGCGGAGATGCAGGCACCTCTACAGTTGGACTGACGGGAGTTGCTTACTTAGATTCAAAGTTGGCGATCACTAGCTTCAAATCAGATCGGGTCAAACCCCAAGCTGAAATTTTCTCGTGAGCCAATACAGTTTCTATTTCACACCCAATTCCGGTCTGTATACCCCAGCAACCGCAGCCCCTAACCAACCCCAAAGCGAGGAGAGGGCATCTTTCTCCCTTCCCCCGACACCGACCAATCCGCCTCAAAATAATCGTCTAGAACCAATCATCCTCCTCCTCGTCCCAGTCATTTTCGTATGGCGGCGGCTCCGGCGGTCGGCGGCGCTCGTAGCGACGGGGTTGGTCGTAGGGATCGCGCCGGGGATCCCGTCGCTCGTAGGAATTGGCGTCGCGGCGCTCATAGCGGCTGGGGGGGCGGCGGTCGGCGGGACTGGGTTCGCGGCGCTCATAGGGACCGGGTTCACGGCGGTCGTAGCGGCTAGGGGGGCGGCGGTCGGCGGGATTCGGGTCGTAATCGTAGGGCAAGCTGCCGTAGGGGGTGCGATCGCGCTTGTCATTGTCACCCAGCAATGTGCGCTTGAGTGAGCCGAGCAGGTTTTCGTCATCGTCGTTGTATTGCAGACGCACCTCGCGATTTAACTCGTAGAGCGCGTCTTGCAAATCAGCCTGGACACGGTCAATACCGCGTTCGTCGTCGCGTTCCAGGCTGGCCTCCAGTTCGCGGATCAGCGACTCAATCTGGCGGCGGTAGTAGCTGGCAAATTGCAGGCCGAAGTCGAGGGTGATTTCCTTGAGGCGGCGCTGGGCTTGATCGGTGAGGGCGCGGGCACGGTTACGCTTCTCGACCCGTTCCCGGCGCTCGCGGTCTTCACGAGCAAACTGCTCAGCTTCGCGGATCATGTCGTTGACCTCAGCATCGCTGAGCGTCGAAGCGCCCTGTACAACGATGCTTTGCTCGCGGCCGGTGGTGCGATCGACCGCCGTAACTTGTAGGATGCCGTTGGCGTCGATGTCGAAGGCAACCTGGATCTGGGGAATGCCGCGCGGTGCAGGGGGAATGCCGGTGAGCTTGAAGCGGCCCAGCGATTTGTTGTCCTGCGCCATCTCGCGCTCGCCTTGCAGGACATGGACTTCAACCAGGGTTTGGTTGTTGTCAGCGGTCGAGAAGATGTCGGAGCGCCGGACAGGGATCGTGGTGTTGCGCGGAATGAGTTTTTTGGTCACGCCGCTGATCGTTTCCAGTCCCAGCGAGAGCGGTGTCACATCCAGCAGCAGCACGTCCTTAACGCTGCCGGAGAGAATTCCGGCCTGGATCGCCGCGCCCACAGCTACAACCTCGTCGGGGTTAACGTTTTGGTTTGGCTCACGGTCGATCAGGCTCCGCACGAGTTGCTTGACCATCGGGATGCGGGTGGAGCCACCGACGAGCACCACTTCGTCGATCTGCATCGGGTTCAGCGCCGCGTCCTTGAGGGCGCGCTTGAGCGGACGGCGGAGGCGGCTGACCAGATCGCCGCAGAGTTCTTCAAATTCGGTGCGGGTGAGGCGGGTTTCGATGTGTTTGGGGCCGTCTTCGGTGGCGGTGATAAAGGGGAGGTTGATGTCGGTGGTACTGACGCCGGAGAGTTCGATTTTGGCTTTCTCGGCGGCTTCGGTGAGTCGTTGCAGGGCTTGGCGATCGCTGCGGCGCAGGTCAATTTCCTCGGTTTCGAGAAATTTCTCAGCGAGCCAGTTGACAATCTTGTCGTCGAAATCATTGCCGCCGAGCTGGGTGTCTCCACTGGTAGCGCGCACCTCAAAGACGCCATCGCCGACTTCCAGGATCGAGACATCGAAGGTGCCACCGCCGAGGTCAAAGACCATGATCGTGCGATTATCATTGCGCTCGAGGCCGTAGGCGAGCGAGGCGGCGGTGGGTTCATTGATGATCCGCAGCACTTCCAGACCAGCGATACGACCGGCATCCCGGGTCGCCTGCCGCTGGGAGTCGTTGAAATAGGCAGGGACGGCAATGACTGCACTAGTCACAGGTTCGCCGAGGTAGCGCTCGGCTTCCTCGGTGAGACGGCGGAGTACAAAGGCGGAGACTTCTTCGGGCGCGAAGTCTTTGCGCAGGCGGGGGCAGGGGATTTTGATGTTGCCGCTCTCGTCGCGGCGCACAGTGTAGGGGACGCGCTTCGATTCGGGCGTCAGCTCGGCGTACTTGCGACCAATGAAGCGTTTGACGCCATAAAAGGTGTTTTGGGGGTTGAGGACGGCCTGGCGACGCGCCAATTGACCGACGACGAGTTCGCCGTCTTTGTTGAAACCGACTACGGAGGGCGTCGTTCGCATCCCCTCGGAGTTGGGGATGACGAGCGGTTTATCGCCCTCCATCACCGCCACAACTGAGTTGGTGGTTCCCAAGTCGATGCCGACTACTCTGCCCATTCGCGTTGCCGATTCCTAATAAATGTTAAGTGTCATTACCAGGTATTCTATCGCGTCCGCTAACCCTGTTCGGTCTGGAGCGGACGGCACTGCGGTCGGGGTGCGGGGATGGCGATCGCCTCGTCCCGGCAACCTCCCGATTCAGCATTGCAATTGTCCCCCGTGCCTAGCGCGTCGAACCGTATTGACGACGCTTCTGGGATAAGATGAGAGGCAAGCAACAAAAATTAATGGTGCCGATTGGATTGTTTAATGTCCAACATTATTTATCGAGTCTCTAGCTAAGAGTTTTGCTGAGGAGGATTTGAATTGATGAGCAATTTACTGCGCTTGCTGATGGCCTTGGTGCTGGCTGTGGGTTGCCTAGTGGCAGGCCCTCAGACGGCTCAAGCACTGCCGATGACAGAGCTGACCCCAGTGTTGGTGGCAGCGGAACTGCGAAATGCTGCCGATGAGATGCTGGGTACCGAGTACGGTCAAAAGATCGATTTGAACAATACCAATGTCCGGGCTTTTCGGCGACTGCCGGGTTTCTATCCGACGCTGGCGAAGCAGATTGTGGCGAATGCGCCTTACGAAAATGTCGATGATGTTCTGAAGATTTCAGGGCTGAGCGATCGCCAGAAAAGTCGCCTCCAAGCCAATTTAGACAAGTTTACGGTGGTGGAAACGGCTGACGTCTTCACCGAAGGCGGCGGTCGGGTCAATAACGGGTATTACTAAACCGAGGCCCAGGCACAAGATTTCGCTGTCTGAGGTTTTGCCGGCAACCTTAGTGGCTGGCTACCATCGGCGTTGAATTCAGCCGCTTTGTGAGCATCAGCCAAACATCATCAGCCTCCAAGCCTGTTCAGGGCTTGGAGGTTTTTGGTATTAATTGGGGCTGATCGCTCCGGGATCGCCCACTGGCATTGGTAGCAGACGACTGACCAAGAGCGCGGCTTGAGTGCGATCGCGCAGTCCCAGGCAGCTGAGGATATTAGTGATGTGGTTTTTGACCGTTTTCTCAGCAATGTAGAGTGCTTGGGCGATTTTGCGATTGTTCGCGCTGGTCGCCAGCGGCGGCTGTGCCCGGATCGAGCGCAACGGTGCTAGACGCTTGCCCTTGACCGGTTGCAAAGGTGGGACGGGGCGGCGAGACAGCAGAAACCGTCGGAACCGAGGGCTGACGGATCTCGCGCGCCATCGCAATCTGTTGCTCCGCCTGACGTTTGGCTTGCTGGGCAGCAGTGTGGGCCTCCTGGGCCTCGCGTTCGAGGCTGGCGAGTGCCGTGCGGCTCATGCCCTCAGTCGGTGTGCGGCTCGGCAACAGGCGCTCCGCCCGCCAGAGTGCTGCCTGCCCGGCCTCCCCGGCATCGCGATCATCCCGAGCCCGCCGTGCCGAGGCGATCGCCGACTCCGCCCGTTTGATTGCCTGCTCGGTATCCTGCAAGGCTCGCGCGTACTCCGAGCGCTCCCGGCGCAGCTTCGTCAAGGCCGTCGCCGCCGCCTGCTCCGCCGTTGCGTAGGCCGCGATCTCTGCCCGCAAGGCTGCTGCCCAAGCCTGGTCTTCTAGATTGCGCGCAGCGGTCTGCCGACGCGCTTGGCGTAGTTCCTGGCTGGCGGTCTGCACCAGTTCGCGCAGGTGAAGCGTCAGCACGACTTGGCTCAGCTCCTGGGCCTGCTGCTGGACGCGATCACCCGCTTGCTCCGCCTCCTCCCGAGCACACTGCCGTTGCTGGAGGAGGTGGTCAAGTGCCGTGACTTGTTGCTGGGCGCTCGCCGTGGCACGGGCGATCGCCTCACGGGCTTGCTGCTGCTCGCGAGCAGCCCGGATGAATTCTCGCTGGGCTGCCCAGTCACGCGCTGCTTGCAGTTGCTGACGCGCCGTGTCGATTTGAGCGTCAATCTCCGGGGTGATTTTAATATCATCGCGATCGCGCCGCACCACCAAGGCCTGCAACTCACGGTCAGTCTGGCGCAACAGTGGCTCAAGCTCAATTGCCAGCGCTTTAATCTCCGTATGCTCGTTCGATACTAAGAGCGCCTGCGTCTCAGCCATTTCTAAATTCTGGGCGGCTTGCAGCAGCTGTTGCTCAGCGGCGAGTAAATCCTGGACGGCGATCGCGTTAAACCGTTCAGCAGCGGGCAGGTGTTGCTCACGCGCGGCGCTCAAGTGCGGTTCGAGCTGCGCGATCGCCACCTGCGCACCATCGCGATTACTCGCCGGATAGGCTTGCAGCGCCGTCCAAGCTTGCTGTGCCTCGACCGCCAACGCTTCCACGCGCATCAACTCCACCCGCAATTCATCGCCACATGCCAAGTTGCGTTCATGCAGCGCTTGCCAGTCCTGGGTTGTCGTCAGTGCCCGGGCGCTGTCTTGAGCCAGGGCCTCGAGACCACGCTGTACAGCGGCATAGTCCCCCTGATGAAAGGCGGTCTGAATCGCCTCGAGGTCAGTGTCAATCTCCTGGCGATCGCCCGCCAGATTTGGTGGCAGATAGCCGCGTGCCGTGATGGCGTCAATCTCGGTTTGGCGATCGCCCCACTCGGCATAACCCGTGACAAAAGCCATGGGGATGCTGAGAAATCCCTGAAGCGCCTCAATCTGCTGCACCGCTCGCAGCGACTGCCCCGACTCCAGCTTCGCTTCAATGCTATCAAGCTGGCTATCGACCCCCGCTAGCAACACATCGGCACTGAGCAAAAAATCGGCGGGAATGGTCGCGCTGATTGCAGCCCGGACTTCGCAGAGTTCCATGAGCCGGTTCGGGGCTTCAATCTTCGCTCTGTGCAAACGCATGATTTGTCCCTGCACACGGTCGATATAGCCCAGAATGCCTTCACTATTCACTGCCTGGGGATCAACCGCGCATAACGCCACTTTCAACAGCGGCTGCGCCAAGTCACACTGCACTGGGGGCGATTGTGCGGCGAGATCGCTCTGGTCAGCTTCTTGCAGGGCCGTCGTGTCCAGCATCCCGACCGGATCGAGGAGAGCGTGCAACTCCGCTGCCGAGAGGGAGAGGAGGCGATCGCTACTCCCTACCAACGTTACATAGAGCGTTTCCCAGTCAGCGAGGCGCTTATTCAGCGGGCGACCCGCTTGAGTAGTCCGGTTCAAGAGTTGCTGATTGAGCGTGAACGCCTGCACCAGCGCCTGCTGGCTCTGCTCGATCCAGCTCGTGATCGCGGTGACCAATTCCGGGTAGCGCTCACCCCCCACCCCTTGAAAGGTTTGGTAAAGCAACGTTGCCGTCACTGGCTCACTACCGAGCAACTGGTCACAGGCGAGTAAGAGGTTCGCCACCTGCTGCTGCAATCGGTGCAGACGCTGCTGGCGTCGGTGACCCCTGGCGATCGCGGCGATCCCCAGACCCCCGCCCCCCAGCAAAATGAGCAAACCGACACCCCAACCCAACCCTCGCGGCCAAGCCGCCCCGACCGCTTCGGGATAGGCGATCGCCCACGCCTCGTCCAACGCCGTGACCGTACCCGCCGTATACTCCGCATTGGCAAACTGGTTGGTCACTTCAGCCTTGAGCTGATTTAGCGCGACCTCACTCGCTGCGCCAGCCAGCGGCGTCGCATCCAGCGCCTCACCAATGCTGAAGTTGAGACCCCAGGGGCGACTGGTATCCGTACTCGCCAGCAACGCAAAGGCATTTTTCTTGCCTTGTTCGGGCTGATCGGGCACCAGGAGCCCCGCTTCCGTCGCAACGGCATCCAGCAGCGCAAACCACTCGTCTTCGCTATCAGTGCGAACATCGGTGAGAAAAACCAGCACTTCGATCCCTTGCTCTGCCCAGGGTTCTGCCGCATCACAAATCGCGGCGGCATCGACCGGCTGGGCCGTATCGAGACGTAGCCGGGCGTGGGGGCAGGTGAATTGGGCGCGGACGGGCGTGCTCGTGCTGGCGAGGGCGATCGCCAGCGGCAACGACAATCCCAACAGCGGGTTCCACTTCATGGCAATCGACGCGCGCGTCGCGGTGGTTTCGTCAGGGTGATCAACAGTTGGCCGGCATCCGGCTTGACATTGCAACGCCTCCCGCAAGGTGGTCAACCGCACGACTGCAAACCGGAAGCCGCCTTCTAGCATCCCCTAGACTAACACTGCACCTCAGCCCGCCGTACCTACTCCCGGAGCACCAAATAGTACAGCTCGCCGCGATAGCCCATGACACCGGCGCGTTGCCCCGCGACATCGCCCGTACCCATGAAGACATCAACCCGACCCGGACCTTTAATCGCGCTGCCCGTATCCTGGTCGAGCACAAAGCGGTTCACCCGCACTGGCGTGACACGCCCATTGCGATCAACTTGAGGGATCTGGGTATCGATCAGCGCCAATGCACCCGGCGGCATCAGATCCTTGTCGGTGGCGATCGAGCGGTCAGCGGTCACCGGCACGCTGATGCTGCCCGTCGCCGGTGCGCCAAAGGTTTCGCGGAAGAAAATGAAACGATTGTTGCGCGGGATGTAGACGCTGAGCAGCTCCGGGCGGCGGCGGAAGATGTCGATCATCTTCGGTAACGTAAAGCCGTCGGCGGGGTGCAGGCCGTCGCGGATCATTTCGCGGCCGATGCTGAGGTAGGGGTAGTCGGTGCTGCCGTGGAAGCCGATACTCATGATCTCGCCGTCCGGCATTTTCAGGCGCGCTGAGCCTTGGATGTGGACGAGAAAGGCCTCAAGGCGATCGCGCAACCAAACCAATTCGCCACCACGCAGTAAGCTCTCCTTGCCTTCACCGTCCATCCCTTCGAGTTGGGCACGACCGGGGTGCGGCGTGCGCCAGCTTTCCAGATTGCTGGGGCGGCGGTAGAGCGGATAGCGGTATTCGGCGGTCGGCGTGCGGCTGGCTTCATAGATCGGCTCGTAGTAGCCCGTGAAGTAGGTCTGACCGCCGTAGCGGGAGTCACCGACGGCGCGGTAGAAGACGAATTCGCGTTGAACTGCCGCTTGCAACTCCTGGGGCGATCGCACGGTCTGCGCCAGTTGCCGAAAGCGGACGAGAGAGCGGCGCACGCGCTCGCGAGTGATCCAGGGAATCGAGAAATTTTCATAATCCTCAACCGCTGCTGGCGTGTCGAGGTAGCGGAGGCTGTGGTCGATCGAGGCGAGCAGCGCGGCGCGATCACCCGCTTGACCACTGAGAAACTGGAAGAGTTGCTGATCATACCCCAAGCTGGCTTGACCCTGGGGATTGAACCATTCGAGCGGCGGGCGCGCCTGGGCGAGGACAGCAGGCGTGCCGAGAGTGAGGCTGAGGCCGAGCGCAAAGAGCGCTAAGGATTTACGCATACCTTACAGAGATAACCGTTGAGATGAGAGGACAAATGATACCCAGTCCGAATTTTTTGCCCCAAACATGAAATACGCAGTAGGGGAGGGGTTGAAACCCTCCCGATGCTGTGATTTCGGGGGTTCATGATCCGGATTTGGGTTGAGCAATGCAGCAATCAAAAGTCGCGCTCGACGCTACCGGCGAAGACCGGTTCGACCCGGATCGCGGCGATCGCGCTCGGACGCACCACCATGTATTCACCCTGGACATTTTTGATCGGGACGTTGATGAAGTTGGCGTCGTTCGCTTTCGGCAGGAGTTCGGCACTATACCATTTCTGGAAGTCCTGAATCGTGGCAAAGCGCACTTCTTCACGGTGACCGCCTGCCAGCATGATGAAAACGGCATATTCGTCTGGAGTCCTGGGCATGGTAACGCCTCCTGAGAATACTGACCGCCCGCGCGACCAGTCTGAGTTCGTACAGAAACTCTCTTAGCAGTGCCGCTGTACTTTTGGCAAGCGATCAACCCCGCATCCACCGCTTTTTACCGCGCCGCCATCAAGCCAGCAAGTTAAACCGCTTGAGTAATCCTTCCAGCAATGACGGCAGAGTTTGGGGCAACTCAGTCACGGCTTGAAACAGCAATTGCTGATGACCTGGCAGGTCAAAGGGCAACATCCCGTCCAGACGCTCCAGTTGCGCGAGCAAAATTTGGTTGCCCTGCTTGCATTGGAGCGCGTAGCCGAGTTCGACACAGATATAGGGACTCAACAGCCGCGTGCCAGTTCCGCTGGCGAGGCCAATTGGTGTACCGTCCGCGATGAAGAGCAGGCTTTTGCGGATGGCGCGCAGTTGGTTAGCGCTGAGGCGGAGGGGAGCATCTTCGGGGCGCTCCGCGAGCACGAGGCTCAGGGGTAGGCGCGATCGCCGGTTGAAATCAACAATCGCCTGCTGCAAGCTGGCTTGCAGCGCTTCACTGCTGGCGGCGTACTCCTGCTGGTAGCTAAAAAAGATCGTCGGTTCGAGGCTGGCGGCGCTGTCCTGCTTCGCGAAGTAGATTTCGTGCGAGACAAGATCGAGATTAGCGATCGCATAGCTGCCGCTGCCTTCGAGATAAAACTCCACCGTCTCGCCGGTCAAGTAGCGCTGAAACCAAGCCGCTTCCTCAACCGTGTGGCGATCATCAAGGAAGTCGGCGCGCAACCCAGACTTGAGTAGGCTACTGCGACTCAGGCGCAGATCATGCGGCCGCTGAGTCACTTCGCGGAGCGGTTCGTAATGTTCGAGATACCAGGCGCGCAGTTCGATAATTGCCATGCAACCCGTTCGCAGGTCGGTTGCCCAGGCCTGCGGTCAGCAGTATTGATGGCATCTTAGCAGTAGGGGCTAATATCTTCGCCACACTCCTCGGCCAGATAGCTGAGAGCGCGGAAGCGCAGCATCATCAGCTCGTCGTAGACCGGGTTGAGCTTGCAGAGCGGCGGAATACTCAGCAGCGTGTGCCCGAAGAGTTTCACCGTGCGGGCAAAGGGGCACTGCGACGGAATCAGAGTGCAGAGGCGGTGTGCCTGCCGGGGCGTGCGAATCTCGAGCTGGTCGAGCCACTGGCGCAGGGGGCGGAGGGGCTGCCAGCGCGATCGCCCGCGACGGAGCCAATCCCCGCCGATGAAATGGGCGAGAGTCGGGTGCGCCTCCAGCCAGTTGCTGAGTCGGGTGTGCTGAATGGGGTGATGGGTGACAGTCATGATCGTTTGCCTAAGTTCTAATCACTGGATGCTGGTGTTTTAGGGTGTCGAAAAACAACTTTTTGGTTGCTAATTACGAGGTGTCATTCCTGAACATTTAAGGCATGGTTAAACAACTTGCTGGTTGCTAATCATTGAGCCTGACATCAGGAACTTTAAACACCTCGTAAAACAACTTGAGTGTTGTCATTGCCGGGGTGCAGCCCTGCGCTTCCTTAAGCTCCCATACCTTTGAGGATCAGGGTTTTGCCCAGTGTTAACTTTTGTTTCAGGATTCTGCGAGTGAGTAAACCGTAGTTTATGGCATTCGATTTCGGCTCGCAGTCGCGGAACAATCGTCAACATTATCCTTCGCTTCTTGGCTCAAGTACAAGCCATTGGCAGCGATAATTGAGGCAATGTTCTCTCATTCTATGGTTCACTTTCAGGCTTGGTTGTGCCGTATTTGACATCCCGACTGGCATCACTACAAATTGGTGATTTTGCTCACCATTTTCCCGAAAGTTATCGCTGCCCCATAGACAGGGAACTCCACCACCGCGATCGCCATCAATAGCAACCGGGCGGTCAATGATCGCCACCTCACTCACCCTCTCTACATCTGCCGCCCATGTTGCTCCGTCTGACCCGCCCGCTGAGCGCCCTGTTCCTCAGCAGCAGCCTACTGTTGACCCTGAACTTGCCTGCCCATGCCGCTGAGCGCGTGACCCTCAGCTACGGTGGCATCCAGGACAGCATCACCGTCGCTGACCTCGCCGATTTCGCTGAAACCGGCCAACCCTCCGCGAAGCTCGCCGCCTACCTCCTGCTCACCAATCGCCAACCCGAAGAGTTGCGCGACATCCTCACACGCAGTATCCCGATGGAGAGTAGTCTGTTGTCCAGCGCCCTCAACAGCTTCGTCGGCGATCTGTTGCTGAATCAAGTGGATGATGTGGTGATAAACCCAGACGGCAACAGTCGCGACGCACTCCGCACGGCGCTGATCGAGTCAGCGGCGACCAACAATCGCCTGACGTTGCTGGAGGTGTTACAAAATCACCCGGCTGACGATGTGCAGATCGATGGCGATCGCCTCGTCCAATTCATCGACCAATTGCAGTCCCTGTACCAAGGCATCTCCGACTTCGGACTCTGAGCACAGCCGCAGGCCATAAACAACGCTCCCCTGCCTGAAACCAACGAGGTCAAGCGGGGGAGCGTTGAGATTGAGATTTTTAGCTTGACGACCGGCCCGATCGCGAACCGTTGTCAGCAGGTTGGTGTGGCAATCTAGTCCACGCAGGCGAAAGTGAGGGTGCCATTCAAATTGGCTGGAAGCCTTGAAAATATTAGCTTTCTGACTTCCGAATTCTGACTTCCGCATCGCGAGACTAGAGCAGGTCGCTGCGTTGCGTCAGATGCGCCTCCAGGAACCAGAGGCGCTTGTCAACCGTGCGCGAGATTTCGGTGTAGAGGTCAGCCGTATCAGCGTCACCGGCTGCATCGGTTTTATCAATGCTCTCACGGACGTGCTGGGCGTAGGTGGCATAGCGATCCGCCAGTGCCGTAACATGCTCCGCACCGTTGACGGCTTCGAGGTCATACTCCGGCAGCAGCGAGTTGTCCGCCGCGATCCGCGCGGTTCCGTAGGCGATCGCGCCCAGAGCTGTGACCCGCTCGGCGACCATATCGACATACTCTTCCAGTTCGGTCGCCATCTCGTCAAATAGTTCGTGGAGCTGGAAAAAATCCATGCCCTTGACATTCCAGTGTGCCTGCTTGACCTGGGTTTTGAGATCGAGGGTAGTCGCCAGCGTCTGCGTCAACACTTCAACCACCGTCTGGCGCTGGTCAAGCGCGAGATCGACGCGGCTTTTATAAAAGGTGGGCTTGGTATTGGCGAGTGTGGATGCCGTCATCGTGAAATTCTCCTGATTACAACCGTTAGGGTAGGGCGCGTGCCCAACTCAAAGTAACTGATGTGTAGTTTTCTAAATCATACTCGTTATGAGTACGGCTTGACAAGCCATTGTGCGCAGCCCGGCCCTTTGTCACGGGGTGCTGACTGAAGAACCTGTCCTAACCCAACACTACGTCTAAGAACATCATGGTGACGAAGCCAATCATTACACCGACAGTTCCTTCTTGGTCGAGTCCCTGCGAGTCGATCTCGGGGATAATCTCATCCACAATTACAAACAACATTGCCCCCGCCGCAAAACCCAAGCCCCAAGGTAATAGCGGCTGCGCTATGCTCACTGCCGCCGCACCCAGCAAACCGCCCACTGGCTCGACGACGCCGGTCAGGAGCGAGATGCCCAGGGCGCTGGCGATAGAGTAGTTGAGGTTGCGCAGCGCCAGCGCCACCACCAAGCCTTCGGGCATATTCTGGATGCCGATGCCGAGGGCTAGCGGGATGCCCTGACTGAGGTCGCCTGTGCCGAAGCCGACACCAACCGCTAGACCTTCGGGAAGGTTGTGCAGGGCGATCGCGATCACAAACAGCCAAATCTGCGCGAACTTCTCGCTCTGCCGTCCCTCAGGGCCGCGATGAAAGTGCTCGTGGGGGAAGTTGTTGTGGATCAGCCAGAGCAGCGCCCCACCGAGTAGAATGCTGCCAACCATCAGCCCAGCCGCGTTGAATTCCGAGGCTCCCTGCTGGGCCGCCGCATCCAGACCAGGCACGATCAACGAAAAAGCGGTCGCCGCCAACATGATGCCGCCACCGAGACCGAGAAAGATCCCCTGCCAGCGTGGCGAAACATCTTTGATGAATAGAATCGGCAGTGCGCCGACAGCAGTGGCTAAGCCTGCGAGGAGACTGGCGATCGCGCCGATCGCAATAATATTCAAGAGCGACTCCTCCTGGTTGCGCTGCCAACGCCTGAAAAATCCCCAATCATCCTAGCAGACATCGCTTGGCAGGTTAGCGCCTTGAGCAAGGGTTGAAACTGAGTCCCTGAGCAAAGGGCTAAAAGCAGCCATCCAAGTCGTATCGGGCAATACTCTGGCGCTCAATAAATGGCGCAACACAAGAAGGGAGCCTTATGGCTCCCTCGTCTGCTGTTATTTTACGTCGGGTCGATCAGCTTGGATAACCACTCAAGAGCGGACAGTCAACCCTAAGCTTTGCGCTTAGCAGCTGCTAGCAAGCCACCGACTGCTGCCAAGCCGAGCATCAGCGAAGGCTCAGGGACGGACTCCGTGGGGGGCTGAACTGGAGCCGGTCCGCCTTGGAAGTTCCAGGCGTAGAGGCCCGAACCCGAAGAGGTCTCACCAACGGCGTCGGGAGCCACCCAGCCGGTCTCAGTTGCGGCGAAGCCATAAGCGTAGTGGACTTCACCGTCGATGGTCACTTTAGCCACTTCGCTGATCTGCAACTCTTCACCGCCGAGGAGCGCCGAAATCATCGGTACCATCGGATTGTTAGCCAGCCAGGGGGCATTGAGGACATCAAGGTGACCGACCAAGTGCATCGTGAAGATGTTGTTGTCTTCGTTCTTAAAGAAGGAACCAACGTTGGGGTCGCCCGAACGGGTCGCACCACTACTCACGACCGCGAGAATTGCGTTACCAAGGTTACCGACGCCAGGGATCGAGGCGGCGACTAAGCTCGGATAAGCCGCTGAGAAGTCAGCAAACCACTGCTGAGCTAGACCACCCGCCCAGTCGGCGGCGGTGACGGTCTCGACCTTCACGGCATGACCCGCTAGGTCGGCGGTGAAGCCAATGTTACCAACTTGGTCTTCGCTGCTGACGCCCAGCTCAACATTGGTGAGGGCGCTGGTGTCGGTCAGAGCGCTGATCGCGTCGGCGATATTGCCATCGCTGTAGGAGTCAATGCTGTAGGCTCTGTAGTCGTCGGTGCCGAACTGGATATTGGTCATCAGCGAGACAGCGAAGGCCGGTGCGGTGGCGATGAGGCTGGCGCTGAGAGCAGCCGAAGTTCCGATGAGCAGTTTCTGAATAGTCTTCATGGTGGTTATTCCCGCAGTTCTCTAAAAACGTCTAGACCCGGTTACCAGAGTCATCTAAAAATCACAGATTCAAGATGCAAACCTCCGGAAGCTGCTTGAGCAATCTCGCGATTCAAACCTTTTTAGCTTCTGGACTCTGGCAGTCCGCAGGTTTTCCCCCTCGAACTGATACTAATTTACCGAAGCTGTCAGTGGCATGGGTAAAGCTTGCGTAAAGTTTTGAGCCAATTCATTGAAGTTTGTGGAATGGTTTTTTATCTCGCGAAGGATTAAAAACGGGTGTGATCTCGATGAGATTGCAGAGAAGCAGTAGTGATCTGGATGTTTTGCGATGATCATCTGCTGCAATCCGTGGCAATACTTAAGTAATGAAAGCACTGGCTTAAATGGGGTGATGGGTATGCTTTCAAGCTCAAGGCACGGGGAAAAACTTTGGTGGCTCTAAAATAAGCCGACGAAAATCCGCGATCGCACTTAAGTGATTTCTCTGAATGAATGAGTTTCCAGAAAATACTGAAAAGGCGGGCAATGGGGAGCGCCGACCCCTCGCTCAGATCACCCTCTCAAAATTTCCCGCTCAGCGCGGCCACCAGTACGCAACCCCAGCCGACTAGGAAGGCGACCCCACCCAGGGGCGCGATCGCACCGAGGATACTGACTTGGCTGAGGGCGAGCGCGTAGAGGCTGCCCGAAAAGAGCACCACTCCGGCGAGGAAGGCGAGGCCAGCCGCCTTGAGCCAGACTTGTCCGGTTTCGGTGCGGCTCAGCAGCAGGGCTAGCAGCAACAAGGCGAGGGCGTGATCCATCTGATAGCGGCTGCCGGTCTCAAAAATCTCGAGGGCGCGCTCCGAGAGGCGATCGCGCAAGCTATGAGTCGCAAAGGCTCCCAGCGCGACGGCTGTCCCGGCTAGGAGGGCGGCGATCGCCAGAAAAAACGGATCATGACAGAATTACCCCGATCGGGAGCAAATGACTTCGCGGTAGGACTAGTACCGCTACGCGGAATTTTGAGTTCTGGGTTTTGAGTTTTGAGTGCCTGCAAGACGGGAATCCTGGGGATTTTGAATAGGCATCTCATTTCCGCCCTCTTGTACTAGCATCCTGCACCAGGAACTCTCACTCGGAACAAACGCGCGCGAGCAGAAGCGATACACTTGAGGCTAAATGCCAGTAACCATCCACCCGGCGCGGCTCGTGCAGCGAGCATTACTGATTGTCGCCATCGAGCGCCAGGGTTGACGCGGCACTGGAGTGCTGAATTTCTAAATCGCAACGTGTCTGACCTCGCCGACTCGCTCGCCATCCACTACCACCAGCGTACCAAGTATGATCCCGACACGCTGGCGACGAAGCATAAGCCGATTGACTGGGCGAAGCAACCCTCGCCGTTTAAGGAATACAAATTGGGGCGCGCTGTCGATCTTAAGCCCTATGTCGGCGTCAATCCGGTGGGTGATCGCCCCCGCGACGATGACCCCAATACTCTGTTCTGGCTGCGGCTCTCCCGCTTCCTCTACTGCTGTTATGGCATCACCGCTCGCATGGCGACACTGGCAGGGCCGCCCGTTTATCTGCGCGCGGCCCCTTCGGCCGGGGGTCTCTACCCGGCCGAACTCTATCTGATTTCAAGTGGGACGTCGGCGCTACCGGCTGGACTCTACAACTATCAGGTACAAACCCATAGTTTGCTCTGCTTCTGGGAAAAGGATGTCAGCCAAGCCTTGCAACGCGCCTGCTTTTTTCACCCAGCGCTGGTGGCGACACCACTGACGCTGGTTGCTACCGCCATTTTTTATCGCTCGGCTTGGCGCTACGACGACCGCGCTTACCGCCGGATCTACCTGGATACCGGCCACTTGCTGGGCAATATTGAGCTGGCGGGGGCGATCGCCGGGTTCCGGCCACATCTCATCGGTGGCTTCCAGGACGAAATGGTCAACAATTTGCTCTACCTGGACGCGACCGAAGAGGGGGCGACCGCGATTATTCCCTTGCTTGACCAGGATACACAACCCACGCGATCACTCCAGCCAACCGCCCTGCCCTCGGCGATGGCGACGGACTACACGCTGGTTCCGGATGGCGAATTGCTCGGCTATTTGCACCGGGCGACGGCGATCGCCAGTGCCCAGCCCCCAGCCAGCCCTGCTCCTGACCCGTCGGCCTCCACGGTGCCGGATAAGTACAACTTTCCGTTCTGCCTCAAGGTGACGACGAGCGGCTCACATCTGGGCTTCGCTGAGCCGCGTCGAGAGATCGAGCAGGCAATCTTGCAGCGCCGCTCGACGCGCGCCTATACGGGTGAAGAACTGACGTTTGCTGAGTTGAAAGCCTTATTGCACTTTACCTATCAGCCGCAAGATTATGTGGATCAAGGCTTAGACGGTGCGCCTGATTATTTTGACCTCAGTTTGCTGGCGACCTTCATAGCGGTCTCGGGTGTTGAGGGATTAGAAGAAGGCTGCTACTATTACGCGCCCCACGCCCAAGAATTGCGCCAGATTCGTTTCAAGAACTTCCGACGCGAGCTGCATTTTCTCTGTCTGGGGCAGGATCTGGGGCGCGATGCCGCCGCTGTCGTGTTTCATACGGCTGATCTGCGTGAGGCGATCGCCCGTTATGGCGATCGCGCCTACCGCTACCTGCACCTTGATGCCGGGCACCTCGGCCAACGCCTCAACCTGGCTGCCGTACATCTCGATCTCGGCGTCAGCGGCATTGGCGGCTTTTTTGACGACCAAGTGAATGAAGTCCTGGGCATCCCCACCGATGAAGCCGTTATCTACATCACGACCCTCGGCCGACCACAACGGGCATGAGGCCGAGCGTCAGCACGCGGAGCACAGCAATTATGGATCCTTGGCAGCGCTTCACACAACAACCCTGGTGGCCACTCTTCCAGGTCGCGGCAGTGACCTTGCTCCTAGCGGCGGCAGTCGATATTCTCCTCGCGCTCGGCAGCCGTCAGTGGGCTGTTGTGGCCCAGAGCCTCAACCTAATCTTTTCCTGGGGTCTGTTGGTAGCTGTGGTCGCGGGGATCGGTCTCGGCGCACTCGGTGCGCATATCTGTGAGCATTGGCAGACGCAGGTATATCTCAACCTCGCCAGCCTCTGGGCGCTGGTGCTCTGCTTGAGCGTGGCGCTCATCGTGAAAACGCTCTTACCGTTCCTCCCACACCCACTCTTTTCGCTCTCCTACGGCACGATTCTCGGCATCGTCATCGGCACGTTTTGGCGATCACGCTCTCACTGGCGATGAAGTGATCGACGTAGAGCCAAGGATGCTGATAAAAATCCAACTTAAGCCAGGCTCATCATGCCAATCAGGACATACTTGCCGTAGAACTTAGTGCGGGTGCCGTAGATCGCCACCTCAACGAGGCGACGGTCTTTGCGCTGACCTTGGAACTGATAGTCAAGGATGGGGTTGCTGCCCTGAAAGCATTGCTGAATGCGATCGCCCATCGCACTAAAATGCGTCGTAGCGACCAGCTTCAGCATCGATTCCAGACCCACCAGCTCACCAAACTCATAGCCAAAAATCTCAGCCACACGGGGATTGGCATACAGAAAGCGGCCATTCTCAGCAATGATATAAATGCCCAAGTCGGCAAGGTGACGCTCAATAGGTTCAGCGGCGGCATCAGGAGCCGATTTTTGCTGTTCTTGTTGCTGATGTTCGAGCACGTAAAGGCGCGCATTGTCCAATGCCAGTGCCATCTGTACCGCGCAAGTTTCTAGCAAATAAGCGATCTCTGGTGTGAAGTGATAGGTGTCGTGGTGGGTGAGCGTGAGAACCCCCAGCAACGACTTGCCGCGCAGGATCGGGATGCAGATCGCGGAGCCAACCGTGTAGGGTTGGTTGGGGAGGGTCATCCAGCGCTCATCGCGGCGGGTATCTTCGATCAGGCCGATGCGGCGGTGGCGTACCACCCAGCCCGCTAGGCCTTGGTCGAGCACTTTGCCAATCAGGTTTTCGCGCTGATCCCGCACGGTTGCACCGCGCGCTAGGATACTCTCGGTCACATAGCCATCGGCATCGAGCATGAAGAGGCTGCCTTCTTGCGCAGCCACCAACTCCGAGGTCAACTTCACTGTCTGCAACAACATCGAGCGCATCATCAGCCGACCGGTCGCAGCACGACCCATCGAGACGAGCGATCGCACAAGCTCATTCTGAGCATCGAAGGCATTCTTGACCTTACGTAGCTCACTCACCTCTTGGCGGAGTGCCGTCAGTTCAGCGGCTAATTCTGCGGGGGTCAAATCGTGATCGCTCATAATCCCAGTCCTTGCATCAGCCTTGCTCTATGATGATCATGACCTGCCCGATTCTAGCCCTCGCTTCTAGAGGAGGCTTACAGCTCGCGCTGATAGGCCTCGAGTAAATCCATTAAATCAACTTGGCATTGCATTGGTAACAAGTCCGCCAACGGCAATTCCCGTTGACCGCCACCAATCTTAACTGGAATACTTCGCAAGATCGTCAGCACACGATCTTCATCAAGCTGACTGTCCACCAGGAGCGGAAACAGTTGCTCCGCGACCGAGGTATGGAGTTGGGCATCGTTGAGGTAGAGATGCCACTTGGCAATATCGATGTAAACCACCTCGCCAATCTGGGCGGCTAATCGCTCAATGGCTTCTGTGTTGCTAGGATTGGACATCAGATTTTTGGGAATAATCGGCAATCCCCGCGATGAAAACCAAATGCGCCAACAAGAGCAATAACCAAGCGGCAGTGAACCACTTCGCCCAGAGCCAAGTTGCCTGCTGCACCTCATGGACAAACCAGAGTCCCGAATTGAGGAGTGCAAATACAGCGACATGAACCGCAAAATTCATGCGGTCATCGAGGCGGCGGTAGGCAGGATCCTGACGATCCGGTTGGCGAGGCCAGCGCGGGGGCATAGCGATTATAGCGAGTGTCTGAGTTGCAGCGATCACACTTCTGAGCGTCGGCATGACAGAGTTGTAAGCCGGTGAACCCAGAGTGGGATGGTAGTCAAAAACTACCGTAAAAGTATTTTAACCCTTAACTACAGCTTCGATAACCTCCCCCCAGGCGACTCCGCAATTCTCAGCTTGATCGTTATCTGGGTTTGTGGTGCAGATCCATCACGAAACAATGAGGTTTCTAGGAATCGCGATTACAATCATTCCCAACAACGTCTGTTTATGAGTACGAAGCCGGCAACCTCACCTCAGTTGAGACACCGACGGGCAAAGTCAGCTACGAGATTGATATACATCTTCAGGCACTCTCGCCGCACCTCATCGCTGTAGCCCTGATGCGATCCGTAGTCTGTAATGCATTGCCGACCGCACCCTACACACAGATGATTCGGTTTCCCTCTCTTGTGCCCGTTCTTGCAGATATGAGATGAGTACCATTCTGAAACATTACATCGGGTGCGTCTCCTTCTCTGCAATTACGCAACGCCCACCCGTCTCGCGAGTGACGACCCCTCTGTTGCTAGCTCCCGGCGCTGGCTCGGCTTAGCCTGAATATAGCGCAGCGACTGACCTGTCTTGATCCAGGCTACATTTCCCCGCCATTCTGAAGACATCTTGGGTTGAAGATTTTCAAATTGATCACTTTCCCCATCGTGTTCGGCAACATACGTGCAACCAAACTTCAAGGAGCGTCTGGATCGATCCCCAGTTGCCGCAACCTTGCTGCGAGCAGGTCAGCGCGTTGCCGCTCCTGTTCGGCGCGCTGCCGCTCCTGTTCGGCGCGTTGCCGCTCCTGTTCGGCGCGTTGCCGTTCCTGTTCGGTGCGCTGCCGCTCCTGTTCGGCGCGCTGCCGCTCCTGTTCGGTGCGCTGTTGCTCCTGTTTGGCACGCTCGTGACCGTTCAAGAGCAGATTGCCATCGCTATCCCACCAGCGTAACCAGGGGAATGTCTGATTGAGGTACTGCCCCTGCCAGATGCCCAACTCCACGCCCAGTGGTGCGATTGGAAAATGCCCGCGCTCGTTGGGGTCGCGGCGTTGATAGTGGTTGGTGACCAGTTCGTACACTTCGACGGCTGCCTTCTCGACTTCATAAATGGCATAGAAGGGAACGCGAATCGCTTGTTCATAGACCCAAAATTTACCTGCTTTTGAGTCATTATCCGCCAAAGGTGAGGTGGCATCACGCTCTTCAGAACCATCCCCCGAAACAAATTCAATCACAATCAGGGGCGCAACAATCTCTTGCCAAAGAACATAAGAGCGCCGTCTTTTGCCATCTAGTAATGGTGGCACGTCGGGAACATAGAACCAATCCGGGGCTTCAGCGCCGCGTTCTAGCGGCTCCACGAGCCGCCAATAGATGCCGCAGTCTTGACCGATGGCGTACTGTCCAGTGGGATGGAGGGTGTCGAGAACTGGACAGATAGAATCGGTGAGCAATAGGCTCTGCGGATGCTCCTGAAAGTTTTTCACAAACGTCCCATCGGTTTCGGGTAGTTGCGTGTGGTCAGGTAGGGTCAGGATTGGTTGGGATTGGGCGACGGTCATAGTCACGCTCCGCAAATGCGGGTTGAACCGGTTGGCACAAGTCTCTTGATTTTAGTTTGTTTCCTCACTGTGGGAGGCGCATGGCGCTTGCGTGGCTTTGGCGGTTCCCATGCTTTTCTCGGTTGTCCGGGGTCTACCAGGGGCTGCCGACCAAGGAAGCCGCTCCAGAAATAGGGGTGTTGGAAGCGGCGATCGCCCGCTATGGTCAATTCTGGTGTCAACTGACACGACCCACGCCCCTCACGCCAAGGTCTCCGGATCGACCCCCAATTCTCGCAACTTGGCGGCTAGCCGTTCCTGTTGCGATCGCGCGGCGGCGGCTTGTTGCTCCGCGGCGTCAGCTCGCTGTTGGGCTGCCGCTGCCTGATGTTGGGCGTCTTGAGCGGCGGCGATCGCCTGCTCCGCGTCCTCCTCTGGTATCGGTAACAACTC
This sequence comes from Spirulinaceae cyanobacterium SM2_1_0, assembly GCA_012031265.1. GTDB lineage: Bacteria > Cyanobacteriota > Cyanobacteriia > Cyanobacteriales > Spirulinaceae > JAAUTY01. The sequence continues at coordinate 73,068 of JAAUTY010000011.1, forward strand.
GCCAGCCGCCGTAAACCAGCGCAGTTTACCGGCGTGCTTGCCCAAGTAGAGCTGGAGCTGGTCGCTCCAAAGCCAGCCCTGTTCATTGGGGGCGATCGCTTCATAGCGACCATTGACTAAGGTGAATCCAGCGAACTCTTCGCCGCTCTGGGGATCGAACCAGAAATAGTTGGGGGTGCGGAAGATGTCTTGGTAAATCTGCTTCTTCTTGCCGCGATCCTGTCGAGCGGTCGAGGCCGAGAGCAATTCGACGATCACATTCGGGTAGCGTCCGCCCTCATTCCAGACGACCCAACTCCGGCGCGGTCGGGGATCAGCGCCGAGGACGACAAAGAAATCCGGGCCACGAAAATCCTGGCTTTTGTCCTGGTTCGGGCTGTAGAAGATGGTTAAATTGCCCGTCGCGTAGAAGTCCTGGCGATCGCGCCAGGCCCACTTCAAACCTTGCAGCAGCAAGAAAACCTGGAATAGATGCAGGTCAGATTCCAAGGGGGGTTCGTCACTCTCAGGTTCGGGGAGTAGCTGCGCGATCGCCAGCGGCGGCACAGGCACAGGTTGGGGCATTTCAACAGGAGCTACAGGGAGTCATTGGTACATAGGATTTTCCCAGTGTAGACGCCATGCTAAGAACCGGAGCCAAACAGGTCTTGAACTGTGAAGGTGCAGTCGGAGAATGCTTGTAGACCAATGGTTTGCTGACCGCGCAGGATGGTTTGGCGCTCATAGCCATCGGGTCGGGGAGCGCGGAAGCTATGCAGTTGCTGGGTGCTGAGATCGATAACCCAGTAATCCTGGATGCCGGCAGCAGCGTAGAGGTTGGCTTTGATGTTGAGGTCCCGGCTGAGGGAGGTATCGGCAATTTCAATCAGCAGGAAAACTTCGGCAGGGCTGGGGTGTTGCTCGGCGTAGAAACTTGGCTCAGGGCGCACCACCGCAATATCGGGTTCGGGTTCCGAGTAGTCATTGATGCGGATCGGATCTTGGAGCCGCACGAGGACTTGCGCGCCGAGACGACCTTCGAGCAGTTTTTCGATGCGCTTACAGAGGGCGCTATGGGCAGGCCCTTTGGGCATTTTTTCCAGGATGTGCCCGTGGATCAGTTCGAGACGTTCATCGGCACTGAGAATTCCGACTTCAGCCATGCGGTGATAATCGACCACGCTGAGCAGCCGCTGCGGGCTGGTCGGAGTGGGTCGGTTGGTCGTGGTAGTCATCACAATTTTCCGTTGCCGACTTCTCAAGACTAAACCCCCTGCCAGCGCGGCGGGGGGTTTAACTTGAGGGCAAAATGTGGCTTGGAAGTGTCGCCTAGGGAGCGAGGGCATTGCCACGCAGCAGGCTGCCGATCGTCTTCGCCGTGATCTTCATCTGCACCAAGGGGTTCGAGGGCACGACCGTCTTGTACAGGTAGCTGTCAAAAGTCAGACGCTGCACATCGATGTCGCTGCACATTTCCACGAACGCTTCGCGAGTCGCATCGGAGCGATAGAAGACCCGTTGTAAGAGATCGAGCACCTTGTAGGTCATGCCATACTTGCGATCCCAAAGCTTCAGATAGCGCTTGAGATCCGCTTCCGTTGGGATGCGCTGACCGCTATTGCTTGCCGCTACGATCGTTTCTGCACACATCCGCGCTGACTTCGCGGCGAAGTAGATGCCTTCACCAGAAGATTTCGTCACTGTGCCAGCGGCATCGCCGACGAGGGCGACGCGACCGCGAACGCGGTGCGGGCGGGGATGTTCGGGGATCGGGTGGGCTTCAACCTTGATGATCTGACCGCCGACGAGACGGTGAGCGGCGCGAGCACGGATCCCGGCTTGCAGGTTTTTGATCGTCGCCTTGTGCGCCTTCATCGTGCCGGTGCCGACGGCGACGTGATCGTGCTTCGGGAAGACCCAGGCGTAGAAGTCGGTGGAAACATCGTCGCCGACGTACATTTCCGCCAAATCTTCGTAGTAGGCCATTTGCGCTTCCGGCAGGCGGATGCGCTCTTGGAAGGCGATCGCGTAGTTATAGTCCCCCGCCTCGATCGCCTTCGCCACCCGTGAATTGGCCCCGTCAGCCCCGATGACCAGATCCACCTTCAGCGACTTCATCTCGCCGGTTTTCGTGCCGTTCGAGTGATCCGCGTAGTGGAGCGTGTAGGCTTCGCGATCCGTGGTCGGAATATCGAGTTGATAAACCGTGCCGTTGATCAGCTTCGCGCCCAAGCGAGCGGCGCGATCGCGCATGAAACCATCCAGCACCTCACGCCGACACATACCGATGTATTCATCCGGTTTCAGCGTCTGCCCGATGTTCACCTCCACATTGGAGGGTGAGATCATCTTCATTTTGGTGACGCGCCGATCGATGATTTCCGGCGGGAGTTCAAATTCGCTGACCATGCAGAGCGGAATCGCGCCGCCGCAGGGCTTGGCGTTATCTAATTTGCGTTCAAATAAATAGGTTTCAATACCCGCTTTTGCCAGAGTCTCCGCCGCCGAAGATCCAGCTGGCCCAGCGCCAACCACAGCAACCCGTAACACCAAGGTTCTTTCTCCCGAATTAACTGAGTGCTATTTGCATTTACAGGTTCGCATCGTACCACGGCGATTTCAGCCGACCGGCGGCACTAGGGGCGATCGCCGCCAAGTTGCAACAGAGTTTAACAACTTCAGCAATATTCCGTAACATTTCGCCCGATTTCGTTACGCCTCAATCCCGACGCGGGGCGGGCAGGGTGCGCCAGCGCCGCAGCCAGGCGAGTAATTCGGTTTCATTGGGGCGGCGGGCTGGCTCAGGATTCGCCAGCAGGTGTTGCAGGCTCTCGGGCGATCGCCCCGTCTGTTGTTGCCAGGCGGCGAGGACGACCTCCGGCTCGACCAAGCCGCGCCCCAGACCCAAGGCCCGCTGTAATTGCTCTTGCTCTGCTTTACCCAGAGTCGCGAGCACAAAATCGCTGCTCTCGGCTTTTTGCAAAACGCTGGCGAGGGCTTCGATGTAGGCTTGACTATTGTTTACGGCTGGCTCCGGCACCACCGCCGGTTGCCCAAAGCGGCGGTTGAGCGCCCAGAGGGCGATCGCCAGGATCACCAATGCTTGCAAAAAGGCGGGCGCGATCGGTGTCTGCGCCATGTAGCCCCAGAATGAGGCACGGCCTTCGGCTGCCAGGGTTTCGCGCTCGCGGTAGCCGTGGAGGTATTCATCGATCCAGATGCGGCTGACCGGTGTGCCATCGGCCTGCTGGCTGACCAGTTGCGTCAAAAATTTGTAATTGGCGGGGCTGTCCTGGTAAGCATTTGCCGCGAGATAGGGCGTCGCCGCGTAGATGATCCGGCCCGCGCCGCGTGTTTGCTGCCAGACAATGGCTCCGAAGCGATCGCCCAGCAAAATGTCCTTCGCTTGGGGCTGGCGGCGGCGCGTCTCGATTTGTACCTGACCCAAGGGACTGGTCAGCGCTTGGCGGAAGTCAGCCCCGGTCACCAGCCCACGCACGCCGATCAAAACGAGATTATTCCCGGCTTCGACCCAGGCGGCTTCGCGCGAGATATTGGTGAATTCGTTGTCGAAGTCCTCCCCGTCCCACTCCAACTCGCCCTCGAAGACATCTTCCCAGTTGCTGTACACGCGCAAAAAGGTTTGCGGCGGCTCGTCTTCAGACTCAGGTAACTCATTGAAAGGCTGCCGCCAGCGCGCCAGCGGGATCGCCTGGGTCTGGGCTTGGGCGTACCAAGCGCCGTAGCCAGTGGGGGCACGGCTGTAGGTAGAGCCGTATTGCTGGCGGTTGCCGCTGGGGGCGAGCAGCAGCGTTAGCAGCGTGATCGCGGTCAGGGCGATCGCCAGCAAAATCAGTCCCGAGCGCGGCGGTCGTTTCATAGTTGCTGATAGGCCTCACGACATTCCGCAAAGCGTTCCGCCGTCGCTTCAGCGCCGCCAAAGCGCAGGTCTTCATGATTGCGGAGCAGAGTTTGGTAGGGGACGGCGTTGGGCAGAGCGGCGATCACATGGGCATATTCGCCGTCGGTGCGGCTGTCGAGGTGGGGCGCGACGCCAGCGTCATTGAGCTGCTGGAGCGCTCCTGCGTAGAGGCAGAGACAGGCGCGGCGGTAGTTGCCCTGGCGTTGGTAGGTTTGAGCCGTGGCGAGCCAGCCCGAGGGAGAGCGGCGGCGGGGGGGAGCGGCGGCGCGCGAGGCAATCCGCTTGCCACCAGGGCGCTTGCCGATGGTGTAGGGTTGCAGCCAGCACCAGAGTTGCCAGGCGAGCCAGAGGGCGATCGCGATCGCCAGGCTCCAGGTCAGCACCCGCGCCGCCCGCTCCCAAAAGGGCGACAGCAACCAGTCGAGGGGGACAGGCGGCGGCGGTGCATTTGGCTCGGCGGGATCACCCTGGAGCAGAAACTCCAGCCATTCACCGAAGCGCTGTTGTAGCTGTTGGCGCTGCCAGCCAAAGCTGGTTTGGGCAAAATCAGTCATGAGGATTCCAGATACGGCGGGCGTTGCCAATGGGAGCCTAGTACCGCTACGCGGAATTTTGAGTTCTGAGTGATGAGTGCAGACAGTACAGGCATCCTACGGATCCTGAATGGGGATCTCATTTCCGCCGCCTTGTACTAGGCAAACGGCTCAACAGTCTCAACATTTACGATACCGCGTCTGGCTCAGGGCTTCAGGCGGGTGAGTAGGTCGCGGGCGCGGTTGGTGATAGCGTTCCAGTCGCCGTCGCGCATTAATTCCGGGGGCAGGAGTTGGCTGGCGAGGCCGACGGCGATCGCCCCAGCTTGAATTAACTCGCGGGCATTCGCACAAGTGACCCCGCCAGTCGGAATGAGCGGAATCGTGCCCAGCGGCCCTTGCAGGCGACGAATATAGTCGGCACCGCCCAATGCTTGCACCGGAAAGACTTTGACGGCGGTAGCTCCGGCTTGCCAAGCGGCGACGATTTCCGATGGCGTGAGCGCGCCCGCGACGATCGGCCGGTCAGCGGCGCGGGCGATCGCGATCAGATCGGCGTTGACATGGGGCGAGAAAATGAACTGGCTGCCAGCGGCGATCGCGGCGTCCAGTTGACCCCGCTCGAGAATCGTACCGGCTCCAAGCCAACAGTGGGGCAGCTCTTGGCGCAGTTGTCTCACCAGGGTATCCGGCTGGGCACTGTTCCAGGTAATCTCAAGGGAACGTAGGCCGCCCGCCGCCAGGGCGTGGGCGGCTCGGCGAGCTTGTTCCGGGTCATCGCTCCGAATCACGGCGATCGCCCGTTGGTCGCGCAAGCAATCGAGCCAGGTCTGCACAGCAGTCGCAAAGGATTCAGCTTCAGACCTTATCGTAGTTGTGACGCGCGCCCGATTCCCATGACTCAGCTTTCGGTCGTCATCCCAGCTCTGAATGAAGCAGCTCGCTTGCCCGAGACGCTGGCACAGGTGCAAGCCGCGTCAGCCACAGTCGCCTTAGAAATTATTCTGGCGGATGGGGGGAGTACCGATGCCACGGTGGCGATCGCCGCTGCGCACGGCGTCACCGTCGTCACCGCCCCGCGCGGCCGCGCCCAGCAGATGAATGCCGGTGCGGCGGCAGCGACGGGCAAAATTCTCCTCTTTTTACACGCGGACGCGCGACTGCCCGAGGACTATGCCGACTGGGTTGTTAAAATCTTGGCGCAACCGGGGGTGATTGCCGGTGCGTTTGAGCTGGCGATCGCCGCACACGATTGGCGCTTCCGTTGGCTGGAAACGACAGTACGCTGGCGATCGCGTTATCTGCAAAAGCCCTACGGCGACCAGGCCTTATTTCTGCGGGCGGCAACCTTTCGTGACCTCGGCGGCTTTCTGCCATTGCCGATCATGGAGGACTACGAGTTGGTGCAGCGCTTGCGGCGACGGGGGCGAGTGGCGATCGCGCCCCGTGCAGTCCAGGTATCCAGCCGCCGCTGGCAAAAACTCGGCCTCATCCGCACAACCGTGATCAACCAGCTCATGGTCTTGGGTTATCACTTGGGCATCCCGCCTGCCCGTTTAGCGCGCCTTTACTACGGCCGCCCGCCCCAGCGCCAACGGAAATAACAGTCTCCTTGGGGCATTCATAATACTTACGCTTCGTCCGCCAACCAAACCCTCATCCCCCAGCCCCTTATATCTTGAGAGCAGGGCAAAGGAGAGCTAGAAGTTCCTCTCTCAACCTGAGTTCGACCAGGGGTAGCGTGCTGCAAGAAAGGCTGAGGGTTACGCTCAAAGTATTGAATTCTAAGCCCCTCAGCCATGTCTTTGAGTCTAGCGCGCCTCGACCTGACCCAAATCTTCTGCTTTGCAGCATCGACTAATTCTCTCCTCAGGCATCTCCAAGATTCAGAACGAGCGCTCGAATACCGAGAAGTCAAATCCTTGGTTGAAATGCACGCCGAGGGCGATGTTGAGACTTTCTAGCGAGCGGACAAACCAGCCGATCTCCTCAATGTCCTTAGCGCCGTAGTGATTGAACAGCACTGAGAAGCGCCGCTCAAGCTTGGGCTGGATGCGCCGCGATAGGAGCACGAGCTTCAGGAGCAGCCCGGTTGTTGGCACCGCACCGAGGTTTTCCAGCAGGTCAATGAAGGTGTAATGTTCCGGATTTTGGGCATTTTCCACCACTAAAAAGTTGAGCAAATGGCTGCACGTCTCTAGTAATAACCAATCACTGAGGTTTTGGCGATCGCTCTCTGGACAAGTGCTACACAGGCGGTCATAGAGGCGGTCATTAAACTTGTGCCGACCATAGCGCTCGACGCCCGTGGTAGCGATCAAGTATTCATACAACTCATCTTTGAAATGGCGATAGCTGGGAAGTGTACGCGTGTAGTCGAGAAAGCCAGCGGCGGCCTCCCGATAGGTGCGATCGCCCTCAACCCGACCGGCAAAGGCCTGGAGCGCATCGTAGAGCTGAGTATCGGTGAGCAAGGTCGGATTTGCCCCTACCGTCAGGAAGCCGGAGTTGCCCTTCGCCTTTTGGAGCAAGTGATTCGTATAGTCGAAGAGCTGCTGCGTAAATTCGCGCTGCTTCTTGAGCTTGAGACGCACCGCCTTCTGACGCTGAAGCTCCGCTCTGACTGGATCGCGATCGCGAATCTGATAGGGATAAAGGTAGGGATAGCGAATGATCAGCGTTTTCAGTAGGCGCGACTCATCCTGTAGACGCGCCGCCAGTTCCTGGTACTGTGGACTGCGGGTGAACGCGCGCAGACGGGCTTGCAGGCGTGTTGGTTCGCCAGAGATGGTTTTGAAGGCGGCGAAGCTGTTCAGGAGACCGGCGATCGCCTCGCGACGCTGCTCTGGCTTGCGCCAATGGTTGATCGCGATGTAGCAACAACGATTGACAAAGCGATTGAAGCGCTCCTGCCCACATTGCGACTGCGCGAAGCGACGTAGGGCATTGGCAACCTCTGGCTTCGGATAGGTTTCCGGCGTCAGCAGTAGGTTGCGGTAGCGCGCTAGGAGTTGACTGGGCAGCGCATCGACCTGTGTGCAGGCTAGTAAATGCTGATAGACTCCCTCGCGATAGTCGCCGCCAGACAGGCTCAGGGGCTGTGCGACCAACTCACCCGCCAGCCACTGGGCATTGAAAACTTCGGCGTAGATGCGATTGTAGACCCGCAGCACCGGTGTCGGGTAGCGACTGCCCACCGGACACCAGACTACCAAGCCCGTCAGACGCAATTCCATTTGCAAGAGGCTGTCGTCAACGGGAATTTCCCAGGTGTTCAACAAGCGTTGGTAGAGGCGGAGGAGCTGTTGCTGGCGCGGACTGCGGAGCAGGCGATCACGAATCGTCCGCAGGTGTTCAGGTTCGTCCTTGGCCTCCCAATTACTCAACAGGCGGGCTTTGACCAGATGCGCCATCAGCCGAGCCTCGCGGCCGTGGGGGAAGGGAAACGGATCATTAAGCGCCAGTTGGCAGAGTTTTTGGGTCAAGAAGGGGCTGCCACCTGTCCAGTCCAGGATCACCTCGAGCAGAGCCTGCGGAGCTTGCGCCACGTCTGCCAAACCCGCTGCCAGGACATCTGTTTCCGGTCGTTCTAGACCCCCGAGCTGAATGCTACGACCGATATTGAACGGCGCGCAGCGGGGATCGCGAATCAACTCGTTCGGCATCGCCACACCGAGGAGCACGAAGGTCAGGCGCTGGTAGTCCGGGTTGTCGGCGCGCCGGTTGTAGCAGGCGAGGAGAGCGGCAAAAAACTCGTCGGTGCCGAAGCGCAGACCGAGAACTGTATCGATTTCATCAATGAAAATGACGATGCGCTGGCGAATTTGCCGCAACAGGATCTGCTCAATGAATTCACTGAATCGCTGTACAGGGGAGAGCAAATCGCGATCGCGCCACCAGCGGCGGAGATTGAACTGGTCGGTCAACTCCAAACTCACCGTCAGGCTGCGAACCATCCCGGCATACCACTGCTCAGCAGTAATATTTTGATTGCCCGTGCGTGTCAAGTCGATGGTGGCACAAGCCGTCCCTGCCGCCCGCAGGCGATGCGCCGCCCGTGCTCGCAAACTCGACTTGCCCATCTGGCGCGAGTTGAGAATGTAGCAGAACTCACCGGCTTGTAAGTGCTGCCACAGCTCGCGATCTGCTGCGCGCTGGACATAGGTGGCCGCTTCTGGCGGCAGGCAGCCGCCAACCTGATAAATGGCGTTGGCTGGAGTAGATGCATGCACGCTCAAACACGCTCAGAATAGCGTCCCTCGATATGAATTGGCGGTGAATACTGACCCTGCTAGTCGTTAATATGGCACACATTACTAGTACAAGGCGGCGGCAATGAGATGCCCATTCAGGATCCGTAGAATGCCCGTATTGTCTGCACTCATCACTCAAAACTCAGAACTCACAATTCCGCGTAGCGGTACTAGAGCAAGCTCTCTACACTTACGTATTGCGATCGCCCCGACCAGCCATGCAATTTACACCCTCAGAGGCGGCGGAACCTGGCGTGGCGGTACTAGACTGTAACTAAGTGTTGCAATCCCGACTGGCTCAGTAGCCGCTGACCATCCTCCATGCGTGGTTTATCTCCCCGATTCTGGCGATCGCTTTATCGCCCCGACCCCCTCGCTAGCTTCCTGTTGCTTGTCGGCACGGTGGATACCGTCATCGGCAGCGCCAGTGGGCACTGGAGTTTGTTCGGGTTGGGTTCTGGTGCAGTCTTTGCGGCAGTCGCCCTACGCTGGTGGTTGAGTCCCAGCCTTCCGCGTCGCTCGCCCCGCCGCCCACCACGCGCCGCTCTGCCCCCGGCTAGTTCGCCACCACCACTGCCGCCTCTCCATCACGACCAGCAGCGGCACTCGACTTACTGAGGGTCTGGTTCTATGCGTGCTCGCCCCATTTCTCACCGTAGGTCTATGGCTCGCAGCGATTCTGCTCTTTGGCTGACTGCTACCGCGTTCAGCGTCCTCATACCATTGTCCATCGCGGTCAACACCCCGATCCCCGCCACCGTTGCCGTCGAATCGCGATCGCCCCTGATCCAACAATGGCGCGACGCCCGCCTCCGGCATCAACTCGACGGTCACACCACCACCGTGGATGCCCTGATCTTTAGCCCCGATAGTCAGGTGCTGATCAGCGGTGGTGCCCAAAATGACCCGACCATCCGCCGCTGGTCAGTGCAGACCGGTCGCCAACTCGACAACCAACGTGCGCAAGCGACGAGCGTTGAAGCACTGGCGATCGGGGCTGACGGCCGTATCCTTGCCAGCAGCGGCGGCGATACCGGCATCCACATCTGGCAGAACGGTCGCTACGAGCGCGCGATCATCAATCATTTCCACAACATTCTGGCGCTGGCGATTTCACCAGACGGCCGTGTCCTCGTCAGTGGCGGTTTGGATGGTATCCGTGTCTGGGATCTCATCGCCCAGCGGCCGCTCTACACCCTCGCCCGCTTTGGGACGCCTACTTACAAGCTGGCGATCAGCACTGACGGTTATACCCTCGCCAGTGGCGGCCGAGACGGCCGCGTGCAACTCTGGGATCTGCGGACGGGTGATCGTTTGGGCGAATGGCAAGCCCCGGATCTCGGCCCGGTGACGGCCCTCGCCTTTACGCCCGATGGCGAGACGCTGCTAGCCGGGGGGGATGACCGCCTGATCTACATTTGGGACTTAGCAACGGGCGAAACGGTTCGCCCGCCTCTACGGGGTCACACCGGCGAAATTCGTGCTCTGACTGTGCATCCTAGCGGTGAGTTCTTCGCCAGTGCCAGTGACGATGGGGCGCGGTTGTGGGAGTTGCCCAGCGGCGACCCCATCGGGCAGCTCAATGCCCACCAAGACTGGACGCACTCTCTCGCCTTCAGCCCCGACGGGCGCTTTTTGGCGACCGGGAGCTATGACCGTCAGATCGCGATTTGGGAAGCGTTGACTGAGGGTCAGTTCTGATGGTGCGCTTGAATTTTGGTCGCCTGCTGATGGCAGAGCTGCGGCGGAGTTGGGAGTTGCGGCGGCGCTATCCGGTGGAGTTGTTCGGCGCGATCGCGATCGCGATCACTGTCTTCTACGGTCTGTTTCTCGGCGCGCGTTATGTCGCGGGTTCGGCGTTGCCTTTGGGCGATCGCTTCGATGCGATTGTGATTGGCTATGTGCTCTGGACGCTGGTGATTGGCATCCTGATCGATGTCGCCAACAGCTTGCAGTATGAGGCGCAGACCGGCACGCTGGAGCAACTGTTTTTATCCCCCTTCGGCGCTCCAGCGATTTTTCTGGCGCGGGCGATCGCCAACCTGACGATCCAGGTGGTTCTCAATCTCGTCATCCTGCTCGCGATCATGGCGCTGACCGGCTCACGACTCGCCTTCCCGCCGCTGTTGATCCTGCCACTCGCCGCCGTGTTTGCCAGCACCTACGGCCTCGCCTTTCTCATGGGTTCGCTGACGCTGCTATTCAAGCGGGTGCAGCAGATTTTCGGCATCACCCAGTTTCTGCTGCTGTTTCTGATGGCGACCCCGACCGAAACCTGGACGGGCTGGGGTCAGGTCGGCCGCTGGCTGTTGCCCATGACCGGCGGCGCGGGTCTGCTGCGTGACCTGATGGCGCGGCAGGTGGGGCTAAACTGGGGCGAACTGGCGCTGGCTGCCGTCAATGGCTTGGTCTATCTCAGTTTCGGGGCATGGCTATTCCGCATCAGCATTCGGCTGGCGAAGCAGCGCGGCAAGCTGAGCAGCTATTAGCCGCGATTCACATCAAGGACACGACTCCATTTTTGCTCAACCATGACAACCGCGATCGCCACCCGCACCCTCCCAGCCCAGCCGATCACCGTGGAGAATTTCCGCCCCTACGGTCAGCTCATTCAGCCGACAGGTGATGGCAAGCCGTTCGATGCTGACGACGCCCAGTTGAACCTGAGCCAAGGGACGCCGCGATTCTACATCATGCGGCTGACGCCACGCGATCGCCGCTTTCGCAGCATCACTCGCCACAGCCAATGCACCCAATGCCTCGGAGCGCTGGGTGGCCGCGAGTGGTTCCTAGCCGTCGCACCGCCGAGCGATCGCCCGCAGCCGCAGCTTGACCGCTTGCAAGCCTTCCGCATCCCCGGCGACTGTTTCGTCAAGCTCGAGACCGGCACCTGGCACGCCGGCCCCCACTTCGATGGCCCCGCCCTGGATTTTTACAACTTAGAATTGAGCGACACAAATGAAGTGGATCATTTTAGCTACAACTTTGTAACGGGCGATCGCTGCGAGTTTGTGATTACCTAGACTCCATATCTTCAACGACCTTCCAGATTTACCTCAAAACTACAGCAGCGAGTGCTCAACGCCTTTCGGCATCAGTGGTCTGGGCACGCGCCAGCGCAGCGATCGCCAACATGGGTGACTGAGTGCTCAACGCCTTTCGGCATCAGTGGTCTGGGCACTCGAGCATAGTGCGGCGGTCGGCAAAAGCC
>JAAUTY010000110.1 GCA_012031265.1 Spirulinaceae cyanobacterium SM2_1_0
TGTGGCGATTACGGCGGCCGTCGTCGAGAAAGGAATCTCGCCGACGATCTCGCCCTGACCGATGCCGAGCTAACTCCTGGCGGTCGAGCGAAGATACTGAGACTGCCATCGAGCACGAAATAGAGGCCGGGGATTGATTGTCCCTCGTAGATCAAAACCCCTTCCGGTTGCAGTCGTTGCGTCTGACCATGTTCCAACAGCCAGTTGAGATCGTCATTGTTGAACTCATTGAGGATAATTAGGGCTTTGCGCTTTTCCACGATCGTTGGCTGAGTAGCAGGGTAGATTCAGACCCAAGCGGCAAGATACGTCGAGATTCCTCTCAGTAAAGGCGGGAATCGCCAATTTCTGTCCGCGACTTGCGGTTACAGTGTCATGCCAGATTTCGCAGCCGAATGGCAGTTGGGTCAGGCCCTCTTTACAATAGGACAGATGGTTGGCTCCGGACGATTGGGTTGCAAACCTAAATATGGCAATCGGCAAGAAGTTTGGCTTGGGATCGGTGCAGTTCGCGCCCAGTCGCCAGCCCTGACTTTTGGGCACGGCGATCGCACGTCTCGGTCTAAGCCACTACACACTGCGAACCGGTCGTATGGCAGCTTCCCCGGTCGATGAGGCAGAAGAGGTGCGGGGGCGCTAGCTGACCTAGTACAGGACGGCGGAAATGAGATGCCCATTCAAAATCCCCAGGATTCCCGTATTGCAGGCACTCAGAACTCAAAACTTAGAACTCAAAACTCCGCATAGCGGTACTAGCCATCGTGAAAGTCGCGGCAAAACACGGTGAGATCAAAGCGGTCACAGGGGTGATCGCCCGGCTGCGCGCCCAACTCGGCAGCGATCGCCAAGCCCAAGCCGATAAAATCATCCGTCTCGAGGCGGCAGCCTGCCGAGCTGCCCGCGCTCACGAACATTTTTTTGAAGTGAAGATGCTCGCTCCCAACTGACCATCGGTTTCGTACTCAGATTCAGCAACACCACATTCTGGATTGTCCGGCGGTTGACTCCGCTGGTTGACGCCGGCGGTTGACGCCGCTCGCGACCGATTCGGAACCTCGGACCGATCCAGAGTTGCTGCGAAGTACGCTAACGTTTTTGCAGAGACGCCCGCCAGCGCGCTGCCGCGACCACTATGATCGATGCCTCGCGCCTCGACCTACTTCATACGGCTGGTGCTGAGGCGGCGAAACTCCTGATTGTGGCGATCGACGATGCAGAAAAATCACTGCAAACCATTGACCTGGCACAAAAACATTTTCCTCACCTCGATATCCTCGTCCGCGCCATCGATCGCCGCCACGCCTATGAACTGATCCATCGGGGTGTCGCCGCGCTTGAGCGTGAGACTTTTGAGTCCGCACTCAGTATGGGGGTGAAAGCATTGCGGCTGCTCGGTTTCCGAGCTGATCGATCCCAACGTGCGGCGCAGATTTTTCGGCAATATGATCTTGCGGCGATGCATAAGATGGCGGCGATGCACAAGGACGAACGCCGCTTGGTAGCGCGATCGCGTCGGCTCACGGCTGATCTGGAGGAAATCCTGCAATCCGATGATCACGATTTTGCCGAGGAAGCGGAGCGCGCTGGGGACACGACGGCGCTTCGGGCCGAGACGGGCGATCGCATTTGACCCCTCAACCCCCCAACGCTTGCCAGAAAAATTCAATGTTCGCCCGCACCTTCAGCGGCGGGAGGTGGGGTTCAGCCCGAGTCGGGCTTGACATCCTCCCACCGCTGACCCTGTGGTTACAGCGCGGGCTTCCTAGGATCACTCTTGAGATTTTCTGGTTTTTCCCTTTCAGGATTTCGACACTTGGGTTGGCTTGAGTTCTCTCAATCCCCGCTAGATCGCCTGCTTAATCAAGATTAAGCAACGCCGGATGTGGTTCACAGGATTCGCTAAGGTGAAGGAAGGTAGGCGATGCCGATTCAATCTGGGCGTCTGAGGAAAATAGCGGCTGTGAACTTGCAAAGACTGCGGCAGTGGGGGCAACATTGGCTGCCCTATAGTCATCAACGGGCGTTGTTGCTCATAACCGGGATCATCGTTCTCGCCGCTGGGGCGACGGGCTATCTCAGCTACCGGGCCCTCAAGCAGCTTGTGTGGCGGAATCTGACGGAGAATGCACTGCTGTCGGTGCAGAGCAATGTTGATGATGTTGATCGCTGGTTGGCGACGCGCCGCGCCGAAGTCGAGACCATTGCCAACTCACCGACGGTGCGATCGCTGGACTGGGAGCAGATTCAGCCCTATTTAAAGGCTGAGCATGATCGCTTATCGTACTTCCACTTACTCGCATTCCTAGACCAGCAGGGCCGGTATCACACCCATGAGCGTAACTATGGTGATGCTAGCGATCGCGAATTTTTTCGACGCGCACTGGGCGGGGAGTCCAATGTCTCTGATCCGCTCATCTCGCGCTCAACCGGGGTCGTGCAGGTCTCATTCGCTGCGCCGATCTACGCGATGAATGCGACAGGCGAACCACAGATTCTCGGCGTGATTGCTTGTCCAGTATCGCTCGACGACCTCGCCAAAGTCGTGAGCGGTCTCCGCTACGGCGAGGGGAGCTATGCTTTTGTGCTGGACTCGCGCGGCTTGCCGATGGTACATCCGCGCCTCAAACCGCCGACAAGCAGCACGAGACGCTCCGATCAACCCTTGTGGAACCGTGGCGATATTGAGACGCCGGTGAGCTTGTTTGCAGCAAGCGATCACAATGTGGCGCGCTTGGCTCATCATATCGTTGCGACCCGCGAACCCTACATTGAGCAATTGACTCTGGACGATGAAATCGTCTATGTCGCCCAAGTCCCCCTCAAGTCGGTGGACTGGTGGGTAGCCTTGGTCATCCCGCAGGCGAATATCGACGGGCAACTGGCTGATCTAGAGCGGCTGGCGATGCTGATTAGTGGGTTGCTCGCTGCCTTTGTGATCGCGGCGCTGCTGGGGGTGCCGTTACTCCGCAACCGCGTACTGCTGCGACAGCTCCATGCGGAACTGCGCGATCGCCAGCAAGCTGAACGCGAGCTGCGCCTCAGTGAAGAGCGCTTTCGGCAGTTGGCGGAGAATATGCGCGAGATTGTCTATCTCTTTGCCGCTGATTTTCGTGAAGTGCTGTACATCAACCCGGCCTACGAAACTGTGTCAGGGCATTCTCTGACCTCGGTGTGTCGGGATGCAAGGGCTTGGCTCAACACTGTGCATCTAGATGATCGTGCTCGCTTGGAGGCAGTATTGGCGACTCCCGAGCAGCGGTCGCACGCCAATATTGAATACCGCATCTGTCGCGCCGATGGCGAGATTCGCTGGTTGCATATGCGGAACTTTCCAATCTGTAATGCGGCGGGCGAAATCTATCGCATTGCGGGGATCGCCGAAGACATCACGGCTCGCAAGCAAGCGGAACTGTTGCAAGCGGAAATGCACGCGCAGCTCGAGTGGCGGGTCGCGGCACGGACGGCAGAGCTGTCCCAGACCAATCAGCGGCTACAAGTGGAGATTGGTGAGCGCGATCGCGCCGAACGGGAGATTCGGCAGCTCGAAGAACGCTTCCGTGCTCTGTTCAACCAGTCTCCCGTCGGTATTGCGGCCTGCGATGCCGCCGGTCACTGCGTCGATGCCAACCCCGCACTCTGTAAAATTTTAGGAGCGAGCGCCCAGGTACTATCGGCCTATTGCTTGCCGGAGTTGCTGGCTGAGCCAGCCCCCAGCGCCAGCAAGACCTATTTTGCTAATTTGGCTTGTGGCACGGCACCCCCGCTGCTGGCGAGTGAGCAGCAATGTCGCTGTCTGGACGGACGCGAGATTTGGGTGAGTCTGACGCTGGCACCACTGACTGCGAGTGCGACCGAACAGCAGCCCTACGTGGCGATCGCCGTCATTGAGGACATTACCGAGCGCAAAGCGACTGAGCATCGTAAAGAAGAGTTTTTGGCGATCGCCAGCCACGAGCTACGCACCCCCCTGACCACGATCCAGTCTTCGCTCGAGCTGCTGAGTACCGGAATGACCGGCAGCCTCGACGCACGCGGACAGCAACTGCTTGAATTTGCCCGTCTCGATACCCAGCGCTTGAGCCGATTAGCGAATAAGCTGCTGCACTATCAGCGCCTGCGTTTTGGTCGCGCCGGGGTCGAGTGGCAGTGGTGCGCCACGCAGGCCCTAGCTGAGAACGCCTGTCGTGCGGTTACCCAGCAAACCCCAACCGCCCACAGCGCCATCCGTCTCGATTTAGATCCGGGCTTGCAGGTGTATGGCGACAGCGATGCACTAACGCGCGTCTTGATTAACTTGCTAGAAAACGCCCTCAAATTCTCGCCACCAGATGGCGAAGTCTGGCTCCGGATCAATGCCCGGCCGGGCTGCACACAACCGTCTACCGTCTGCTTCCAAGTCGAAGACCAAGGCACCGGGATTGAGCCGAGCCAGATCGGACGGCTATTCAAACCGTTTGAACGTGGGAGCGAGTCCTCCCGCACTGCGCAAACGGGGGCGGGGCTGGGTCTCGCCATTTGCCAGCAGATCGTCCAACATCACGGCAGTCAGTTGCGGGTCAACAGCCGCCTCGGACAAGGCAGTTGCTTTTTCTTCACGCTCACGCCGCCAACGGAGCCGTCAGAGTTATCAGAGTCAACTGGGCGATCGCACTACACCAGCCTGATCCATGAGACAGAGAGCGTCCCAGATTGGTAACTCGGCGGCTCCTACAGAACAGGCTGTGCCAACAGCCTCAACTCTGCTCCCAACCCTGGGCTGCCGCTGATACATCAGTTAGCTGGCTTACGTTTCAGGTTGTGGCAGTGGATAAAGGCTGACTGACCGACACATCTCGAGAGCCGTCAGACGATAGAAGAACAACGGACTGAATTAACCCGAGAGAAGCGGAGAGAATTGGAGTAACGAGCTTCAGCAGAGGTGGAAGCAAAACAAGGCTCCGGGTCAGACACAAGCAAGGGAGGCGGTTCGAGTCCCATGCTGACGATCATCACTGCGGCGATTGTCGCGTGGGGGGAATCGCTCGGTACACGAACGCCCAATAACCATCTGTCGCATCAGAGCCGGACAGCCTCACCTAACCTTGTCCAGAGTTTGGATCTGGCGGCCGATGACTGAGTCTTGCGACTCTGCCTATGGCTCAGATAGCAGTGGACTTTTGGCCGCGCGATCGCCGCAGATCGATCTAGATTAGAGGCTGACGATCGTAGGTTGTAGGAGCTTGCTATGGACGCTAAGGCTTGGGCCGGATTGATCCATCCGGCGATCGCGGTTATTTTCGTCTTTCCCCTGATCGGGGTGGTGCTCAATTACGCTTGGCAAACTCGCCAGCGCCGCCTGGAAATCGCAGCGGGCAATAAAAAGAGTCAAATTCCCCCCACCGCAGGGCGCGAGCACGTTAACCTGGGTCGCTGGTTAACTGGCAGTGTCGTCGGTATCTCGCTGATCGCATTGGCCTACTCGATTAGCTTCAAAGGTTGGCCGGAAAGCCGCAACCAGCAGACCTTTATTGTGTTGATGTTCGTGTTCACGATTGCTTCGCTCGTGTTTCTCTACCGCGCGCGTACTGCGAGTTGGCGGGGCACGTTTGCCACGCTTAGCAGCATGGGGATGATTGTGATCGGTTGCCAAGACGGCGTTTTTCGGCGCGGTAGCCAGTGGTATCTGTCGCACTACTATTTCGGCATTACCGCCTCGGTGCTGATGATTGTCTCGTTGGCGATCGTGCCGGAAATTTACCAGGATCGGTCGCTGGGCTGGCGGCGGGCGCACATCTTTCTCAATACGGTCGCGTTGCTGTGCTTTGTCGGTCAGGGCTTCACGGGCGCGCGGGATATTTTCGAAATCGGTCTCTACACGCCGCCGCCAACTTGAGCGGGGGTAGCCCAATTTAGCTTGCGAGGTGAGCGGGGGCGATCGCCTCGGAACCCAGACTGACTGGCAGCGGTCTGAGTAAGATTGATACTGTCCCCGCTCCTCCGACAACCCCCATGTTCAAGAATGTATTCGTCACCCTCTGGCGTCGTCAGCGGCGCTGGCTCTACGGCCTGCTCGCCTTCGTCACCGCTTTCAGCCTCTGGGCTGGGACGCCGCAGAGCGCACAAGCGATTTCCTGGCTGGAATTGATCTTTCGGGGCGCGCAGGTTCTCCAGCTCTCGAATATTTCCGATCGCCAAGAAGTGGCGATTGGCAGCCAGATCAACCAACAAATTTCGCAACAACTCGCCCGCAATCGCACGCCGATCGTGCAAGATCCGGCGATCAACTATTACATCAATCAGCTTGGTCGCCGCCTGGCTCAGACCAGTGCCCGGCCGGATATTCCCTACACCTTCCAAGTTGTCGATAGTCGCGACATCAATGCCTTTGCGACGATGGGTGGCTTTGTTTATGTCAACTTGGGACTGATGTTGCTGGCCGAGAATGAGGCCGAGCTGGCGAGCGTCGTCGGTCACGAGATTGGTCACATCGCCGGTCGCCACGCCATTGATCAGATGCGCGATCGCGCCATTCGCAGTGGCATCCTCTCAGCCGCTGGACTCGATGCTAGCCGCGCTGTACAGATCGGTGTGCAACTGGCGCTGGAGCTACCGAACAGCCGTGAAGCTGAACTGGAGTCCGACCAGTTGGGTCTGGATAATCTGCGCCGCTCAGGCTATGCGCCGACTGCGATGGTGACCTTTATGCAAAAGCTGCAACAGCAGGGCGGCAGCAGCTTTGTGCCAACGATCCTGAGTACGCACCCGGCAACGGGCGATCGCATCCGCATCTTGCAGCGGGAGCTAAGCGCTAACCCCCCCGCCCCCAATCAAACCGGCGGTCTCAACAGCCAGGAGTATCGCAACACGCTCCGCCAGTTGCTGAGCTAGGGTTGTTCGGCTCACCCATTCTCAAGCGAGACCGGAGGCGCAAATCGGTGCGCCTCCGAACGCCAAATACCGAGCAGTCAGCGAGAGATTATTCGATCGGCCGCAGGCGCGTCACTTTCAACCGGAACTGACCGCCCCCGGTCTCGCCGAAGGCGCGCACCCGCACGATGTACTCGCCCGTCTCAGTGATGCGGGCAAAGAGGAGCGAATTCGTCGTGCCGTCCGGGCCGTCATCGTTTTCCGAGACTTTGGAGCCGTCACCTTTGATCAAGACAACGATGGTATCAAACTCTTCGGAAAGTAAGTCGATCGCAACTTGGTCACCATTTTCTAGCCGGATACGGTAATCGCGTGAGAAGCCGCCCTCGCCTGTCGGAATGTCTTGAGTCGAGAGCGTGTCCGTAATTTCTTGACCGGAGGTCAGTGGCAAGGGGCTATAGACTGGCTGGTTACTCTGGGCGATCGCCGGAATCGTCCGCAGGGCAACCGTCAACACAGTCGCACCCGCAAGGAACGGCGAAGACCAACGGCGCGTGTAAGCGAGGGGAGACATATTAATTCGACAGACCAGCATATTTCATCTCGTTTATTATGTCCTAACTCGCTCGCGAATGTCTAAGCGAGCAATTGGGCGCTAGACAGCAAATCAACTTCACAAATCGGCGCTGACCTCTGAATGCCGCCAGATTTTCCGCTGCTTCGGCCGCGCTCACCCAAAATACTGGCTGACTAAAACATCAACTTGGGAACTGTGCGCTTAAACGTGTCAGAGCCGAACTCGCATGGAGCGCGACTTGGGGCTGAGCATGGTGGCGGAGTTGCTCCAAGGCTGAAACCGCGCCGGGGTCGCCCAAGAGTTCCCAGGCATGGGCCAGTGCGCGTAGAAGTGCAGGCTCTAGCATCGCCGGAGCGGGATGGGTCGCCCAAAAGGCTAGCAAAATGCCAGCCGCCTGCGGCTGGAGCGGACCTTTGGGGACGCGACCCAACACTTGTATCGTTTCCAAACAAGCGGCAATCGGCAAGTGCGGCAAGGCTTGTGCCAACAGCGTCAGTGCCAGCGGGATTTCAGTCCAGGCCAAGGCGCGAATCACCGCAATCTGTAGGGGCGGCGGTGTGAGTGGTGACTGCAACTCAGCCGCCAGCAGGTGGATGGCGCTAGGGGTTTTGAGACGTCCGAGGGCGATCGCCGCCTGTTCGCAGACCGGCATCTGCAAATCTTTTAGGAGCAGCGCGAAAACGGGCCGCAGCTCGGACTCGCTCACCGGAGTTGCCCGCCGACCCAAGCCAATCGCCGCCGCTCGGCGCACGGCGGTGGCTCGATCCTGGGCGGCAGCGACCAACACTGGCATCAGTGGTTCGTCACGAAAGTTACTCAGCGCCAGGATCGCGGCTGAGCGCACTGCGGGATCGTCATGGGTCACGACACCGAGCAGCGGTGGCACCACGCCGGCATCTGGGATTTGAGCCAGGGCATGAACGGCGAGCGAGCTGGTGGCTGGGTCAGACAGTAAGCGGGTCAAAGGGGCGATCGCCACAGTTCCTTGGTTGGCAAGGGCATGGGCGGCGATGGCGGCGAGATCGGGAGCAGGTTTTTTTTGAAGTACCCTGACCAGAGCGGCGATCGCTTCAGGGCTGCGGAATTCACCCAGCAGGCGTCCGGCGAACCAGCGCTCTTCTAGGTCAGCTTCCTCGTCCTCCAAAATAGCAATCAAAGGGGCGATCGCCATCGGGCCAAATGCAGGCAACAGTTTTCCCACCTGCCAACGGGTTGCAAAATCGCCCGCATCCAAAACTTGCAGCGCCAAAGCCAGAATCGCCTCCTGCATCTCCGACGACTGACCCTGCACTGGCTCCTCAACCGATTGGAGCCACTGACGGAGCACCGCAAGCACACCAGCCCAATCCCCCCCGAGCGCGGCCGCTTTAGCGACTTCGACCTGTTGCAACACCATGCACGTTGACTCCATGCCCATTAGTCTGGGTTCGTGATCTATCTATTCGTGATCTATCTATACGACCGAGAAGACTTGCACTCCGAGTAGCTCCGAGAGCATCCCAGATTAGCAGCCCAACATTCCCACAGAACAGGCTGATGTGTCCGACACGCTAGCGCGAACGCCAACCCCCTAAATCCCTCTCCCAAGCCGGGAGATAGACTTCTACCCCCCCCTTCACCCAGTGGAGCTACTGTGTATACACAAGTCCTGAAACCCTTGCCGTTAGCGGGTTTTACTTTTTTGGTTTCGCCCCTACTTTTACAGCAGGCTTCAGGAGTCCGAAGGCCTCGTCCAGTCTGACTTTTACTGAGTTAGGTAGACCGCAGTTCGGTCAGGAAGGATCTCAAGTTATGTGTACACGGTAGCCCAGT
>JAAUTY010000049.1 GCA_012031265.1 Spirulinaceae cyanobacterium SM2_1_0
CGGGTCAAGCTCACGGGTGCTCAATGGCTTGCTTCTTCGGCTCCTCACATTCTTCGTCTTCGCTGTGCTTATCTGAATGGTTCATTTGCCCTGAGCATTAATACTTAGTCTAAACTGGGATGCTCCCCAAGAATTTTTCTCTAACCGACCAAACCGGCGATCGCCTCCTGAGCGGCCGACGCTCGCGGCTCAAAGCATCGCGCGGAGCAATTGATAGATCAGCCGGAAAATCACGGCGACTAGCACGGCAACGGCCGCGGCCAGAACGGCGAGCATCAGGATGCTCATGACCAAGCCGATCCCTGTTGGCAGACCAAAAGGCAGGTCGAAGATCACAGCGTGGCCAATGGTAATTATCAGTGTGATCGCGCTAATGATCAGCAAGTCCACTTTTTCGATTATGCGGCGGTATTGGGCATAGATCAGACCGCCCAAGCTAGCCCCGACCAGGCCGACTGCCAGCGACATGGGGACGATACTAATAAAGCTGATATAGATCAACACCCCCTCAAAGCCAGTGAAGGCGGCGCTGCTGAGAATTTCCAGCAGGGAAAAATCGGCACGACGAGCCGGGGTGACCGGGGTCGGGGTGGCAGCGACAGGCGGCGCTGGGGTCGCTGCTGCTGGGGCCGGTGGCTGTGCTGATGTGGGCGCAGGGCGACGAGCCGGTGGCGAAGTGGTGGCTGGTGGGGGCGGTGGTGGGGGCGGCGGTGTTGGTTTGGCCGTCAGCGATTGCAAGACCTCACGGGCTGACTGAAAGCGATCGCGCGGGGTCGGCAATAGCATCCGATCCAAGGTGTCCGCGAGGTGATCGCTGACTTGGGGAGCGTGCGATCGCCAGTCCCAGCGATTGTGATAAGCGTCGTACAGTTCCTCGCTGGGCTTGTTGGTCAGCAGCACGAGACAGGTGGCGGCGAGGGCATAGAGGTCGGTAGAGGGGTAAACCTCTGACCCCTGCATCTGTTCCGGCGGCGCAAAGCCCAGAGAATAGATGCCAGTGGAGCGCCCCGACGAGGAGGCTGCGCCGCTGGCGACTTGTTTCACCGCCCCGAAGTCGAGGAGGTAGAGGCGGCCGCTCTTGGCGCGCATGATGTTGGACGGCTTGATGTCGCGGTGGATCGAGTCACGTCCGTGGATGAAGTGGAGCACGCCGAGAATTTCACCGAGAATTTCCAGCACCTCTTTCTCGCTGTAGATGCCTTTGTGCGCCTGTTCGCGTTCGAGGTCTTCGCCATCCACGAACTCTTGGACGAGATAGAAGAACTGCTCCTCTGTGCCCGGTTGCGCGCCCGGAACCACGAGGGGGAAAAAGGCGTAGGAGTTGGGGATCTGTTTATGTTCATTGCCCAATTCCTCGAGCACCGCCGCTTCGCGCTCGAAAAGTTCCCGGGCGATCGCCAGTTGTTGGGCATTGAGGTCGCCGCTGGGCTTAAATTGCTTGACCACACATTGGCGCTGCGAGGTGGTGTAGCGATCGCGAGCCAAGTAGGCGGCTCCGAAGCCCCCCTGTCCGAGCAGTTGGTAGGAATGTAGCGTCCCCCCAAAATCAGCGGCATCCCGCAGGTGGTGCAATATTTTTGCTGAGCGGTGGCGAGCGTTTTCGTATCGTCGAGATCGGGGCAGAAGTTACGGGCTTGACAGGTCGGACGGGTGCAGGGAATTTCCATTGTGTCGAGCTAGGGACACGCACGAGTAGCCTGTGCAGTTGCACGGCACCGTTTGCAGACTAGGATAGCTCAGAACCTTCCGCAATAGTCTGCGGTTGGGGTTCTGTGCCAAAATGAATTCTGGGCGGTTTCCGCTGCTGTTCGTCGCCTGCTCGCAACCATGATTCGCAATATCTCCCTCGCGCAACTCGGCCTGATTTTTGGCAGTGTCTTGACTTTGATGGGTATCGCCGCCTACGCCAGCGACAAGCCTACTTTGAATTTGATCGGCTTCTTCTACGGTGTGCCCCTGCTGCTGATCGGTCTGGCCCTGAAAGCGGCTGAACTGAAGCCCGCACGCTACAGCCAAGTCCCCTCAGCAGATGCGATCGCCCTGCGCGAGCGCGAAGCCACTTCCACCCTGGAGCAAGTTCGTAAGGATGTGACCCGCTATCGCTACGGTCAGCGTGTCCATCTACAAGAATCGCTGGAACGCCTTGGCCTCAGCCCAGTCGATGAAGAATGCCCGGTGCTCGAAAGTCTGCGCGAAACGGCAATTGACGGTCACTATGCGCTGGTGCTGGAGTTTTTCTCAGAGTACATCCCCTTCAGTAGCTGGCAGGAGCGCCATGAGCGGCTGGAAAAGTTTTTCGGCCCCGGCATCCGCGCCGAATTGGCACAAGTAGATGAGGACAAAGTGGAGCTGAGCCTGATCGCTGCGCCCGCCGAACGCGTTGAGGCGGCTTAGGCTGATGACTCCGCCCTCGCGCCGTCGTTGGTGGTTGGAGGTGCTAGCGGCACTGGCGATCGCCGGTTTCGGCATTGCGGTGGCAAGTTACTGGCCGCCGCGCCCGGCTTCTAGCACAAGGCGGCGGCAATGAGATCCCCATTCAGGATCCGTAGGATGCCTATATTGTCTGCACTCAGAACTCAAAATTCCGCGTAGCGGTACTAGCGCCCGCCCGGCATTTCGACCTACCCAGCTGACCGCCCTGCTGCTCAATTTAATATTTACCCATGTCTGCTCCTCTCGTCCGCATTCATGTCCTGATCAGCGGCGTCGTCCAGGGCGTCGGCTATCGCTACGCCACCACCCGCCAAGCGCAGCGACTCGGCCTCAATGGCTGGGTGCGAAATTTGCCGGATGGGCGGGTGGAAGCCGTATTTGAGGGCGATCGCGCCGCAGTCGAGCGAGCGATTACTTGGTGTCATAGCGGCTCACCAGCGGCACAAGTCAGCCAAGTCGCCGCGCAGGAAGAAGCGTTTGAGGGGCTGTCAGGATTTGAGGTGATCTCCTAAGCGGGCGAGAACAGAAGAGACTCGGTGCTCGCTCCGCAGCCGATGAGTGCCGGGATACTCCGCCATCGTCTCTTTTTGCGACTCAGCCCAAAACTCACTTTTTGGTCAATCCCACCCCCGGAATCTTTTCCGATTGCGCTTGAGGGGCATCCGTATTCGGTTGGGACAATAGGGCTGTTAACTGCGCTTCGTCTAATTGGGCGATCGCCAGCTTCTCAGCCTTGGCAAGTTTAGAGCCAGCATCTGCCCCAACGACGATATAGTCCGTCTTCTTGCTGACCGAGCTGGTGACCTTTCCCCCCGCTTGTTTGATCCAATCTTCGGCCGCCTTCCGGCTCAACGTCGGCAGCGTGCCTGTGATCACGAAGGTCTTGCCCTGGCATGGCGAATCTGTGGGCGTTGTCGTGGCGCTGGCCGGCGGGCCGCTCAGTTTCAGACCCGCAGCTTGCAAGCGCTCGATCAGGGTTTGATTGGCGGCGAGCTGGAACCAGGTGTTGACGGATTGGGCGATTTCGCCGCCGATGCTGTGGACGGCAGCCAAAGCTTCAACCGTGGCGGTGGCGAGTTGGTCAATGCTGGCGAAATGCGCCGCCAGGGTTTCGGCATTGACCTTGCCGACGTGGCGAATGCCGAGACCGTAGAGGACGCGGGCATAGGGCTGCTGGCGGGAGTGGGCGATCGCCGCCACCAGATTTTGCGCGGACTTTGCACCCATGCGTTCGAGTGAGGCGATTTGCTCAGGGGTCAAATCATAGAGATCCGCTACGGATTGCACCCACGGCTGTCTGACGAGCTGCTCCACCAACTTTTCGCCCAGGCCGTCGATGTCGAGAGCATCGCGGCTCGCCCAATGCACGAGGCTGCCGCGCAAGATCGCCGGACAGGAGCTATTCACGCAGCGGATCACCGCTTCACCGGGCGATCGCACCAGCGCTGAGTCACATTCTGGGCAAGTGTCGGGCATTTGGTAAGGGGCGGTTTCTGCCGGACGCAACTCCGGCAGCACGCGCAGCACTTCCGGGATGATCTCGCCGGCCTTGCGGATCACCACCGTATCGCCAACGCGGATGTCCAGCTCGGCGACCCGATCCTGGTTGTGGAGGGTGGCACGTTGAACGATCGTGCCCGCGAGTTGCACCGGTTCCATGAGCGCCATCGGGGTCACCGCGCCGGTGCGGCCGACATTGACGGTGATTGCTTTGACCTGAGTCGGGGCTTCTTCGGCAGGATACTTGAGAGCGATCGCCCAGCGAGGAAATTTTTGCGTAAAGCCGAGCTGGGTTTGTAAGTGAACATCATTCAACTTCACGACCACGCCATCGGTCAGATAGGGCAGGTCGTGGCGACCGGTATCCCAGTGCTGAAAATAAGCCTCAACGGCGGCGAGCGTTGGGCAGAGCTGCCGGTTGGGGTTGACTCGGAAACCAGCGGCGTGGAGCCATTCCAGAGTCTCCCACTGCGATCGCGGTGCTCCCTCGGCATCGTCCCGCAGATGCAGCGTATAGGCAAAGAAATCCAACCGCCGCTGCGCGACAATGCGGGGATCGAGTTGCCGCAACGTTCCGGCTGCGGCATTGCGGGGATTGGCAAAGGGCATCTCGTCCGCCTCAGCGCGGATCCGGTTGAGGCGTTGGAATTCGGTCAACGGTAGAAAGGCTTCCCCGCGCACTTCAACCACAGCCGGAGGAGCCGCTAACGCCAGCTTGAGGGGAATGCTGCGGAGCGTGCGGACATTGGGGGTGATGTCTTCGCCGGTGATGCCGTCACCGCGCGTCGCGCCGCGCACCAAGACGCCCTGCTCATAAGTCAGGGCGAGGGCGGAGCCGTCGATCTTCAGCTCACAGACATAGCTCGCGGCGGCGACCGTCTCGGTGCCCAACTGCCGCTGCCAGCGCGCTTGCCACTGCGCCAGCTCGGCCATGTTGAAGGCATTTTCCAGGCTGTAGAGCGGGATATTGTGAGGGACGGTAGTGAATTGGCTGGCGGGGCGATCGCCGACGCGCTGGGTGGGACTGTCGGGGGTCACCAGTTCTGGATACTGGGCTTCCAGCGCCTGTAGCTCGCGGTAGAGCTGGTCGTACACTGCATCTTCCATGATCGGCGCATCGAGCACGTAGTAGGCCATGCCCGCCTGCTGGAGTTGCTGGCGCAGTTGTGTGAGGCGCTGCTGAATGTCTGAGGATGCTGCCATAGCGGAGAGGGGCGATCGCCGCAGTGCCCGGTCAGAGGGTCAAGCTGAACAGTCGAAGCCGCCTACAGCCTACTACTCGCGTCCCAATTTTGAAAAGCTGGCTAGCGAAATAATGGCGAGCGGCTAAACCGAGACAGCTCCTAGCTCAGCCGCGCTGGCCAGTGACAATGTAGCTGACGCGCTGACCGATATTGGTAGCATGGTCAGCCATACGTTCGATATGGCGGATGACGAGGCCGAGCAACAAGATCGGTTCGACGACACCCTTGATGTCGCGGGCCTTGGCCAACTGTTCATAGAGTGTGTCGTGGGCCAAATCAACCACATCGTCCATGACCTTGACATGACCGCCCGCCGCAGCATCCAATTCTGCCAGGGCGACGAGGCTCGTCGCGAGCATTCCCTGAGCCTGGTTCGACATCTCAGCCACCTCTGGCAGCAGCGGATGCGGCGGATAGGGCATCAGCTTCAGCGAGAGTTCCGCGAGGTCTTGGGCATAGTCGCCGATACGCTCCAGGTCGCGCACCAACTGCATGAAGGCGCTGATCTGACGCAAATCCTGGGCAACGGGTCGCTGGAGGGCAATCAATTTGGCGCAGTCGAGTTCGATCTGGCGGTAGTAGCGGTCGATTTGCGTCTCGAGCGCTTCGATTTCGCTGAGGGCGCTGAGGTTCGTGGCAAATAGCGCCTGATGGGCAAGCCGAAAGGAGCTTTCTACTAGGGTTCCCATTCGTAGAACCTCTTGGTTCAGGCGCTGGAGTGAGCGCTCGAAGTGAGTGGCTGGCACTAGATTGGTTGTGGAGGAGGAAAGAACCATGTGCGAGTAGGCGCAGTAGTTGAACAGGGGCAAGCGAGATGGCAAGGCAGTCGATGTAACTAAGTATTGGCCCTACCAAGCTCAGCAATATAGAGGTGCCACTTGCTGACAGGGGCAAGCCGGACTGTTATTCACACTCACTTCACTCAGTGATAACAAATCAACATTAAGATTCAATAAAAACAGGGTAATCGGATCTGTAACCAAGCGCCTCCGGTCTCTGGATGATTGCAAGCAATGATCGTGCCACCGTGGGCATGCACAATCTCGCGGGCGATCGCCAATCCCAAACCGCTGCCCCGTCGTGAGCGTTCGGTGGCCGGTAGGTCAGTGTCACGCTGTCGCGAGCTGTCACTGCGGTAGAGGCGTTCAAAGACGTGCTCGACATCCGCCGCCGCAAAACCAGCACCCATATCGATCGTGTCAATGATCAACTGCGTGGGGGCATCCCCCTCGGTGGGTGGCACACAGTCGATCTTTACCTGGATTGTACTGTCGGTCGGGCTGTGCTTGATGGCATTGTCCAAGAGATTGATCAGCACTTGTCCCAAGCGGCGGCGATCGCCATAGATCTGACAACTACCGTGGCCGGCATAATCCAACTTCAACCGCCTCGGTTGGGCGATGGGGGCCAGCCGCTGCCAAGCTTCGTGAACCAGATCGTCCAGTTGCAAGATTTCGCGATCAAGCACCGACAGCGGATTATCCTGCAACTGCGTGACATCTAGGTAATCCTGCACCAGCGCCATCAGCCGCCCGATCTCCGCCAGCATCTGAGTGCTCCAGTCGCGCTCGGGCGGAGTCAAGCGTGTCTGAAGCGCCTCGGCAACCAGTTGAATCGCAGTCAGCGGGGTGCGTAGCTCGTGGGCCAGATCCGCAAAGGTGCGATCGCGCGACTGCTGCAAATCCGTCAACTGCTGGAGATTGTCCAGAAAGATCCCGACTTCGCCCTCCGCCAAGGGCAAGCTGCGCGCGCGCACAGCGATCGCATAGGGTACAGAGGCCGCATCACCCGCAGACTGTGCCTGCCAAGCCGTCGTCTGATACACCCAGCGCTCGAGCTGCGGCTGACCCGTAGCCCGGGTTGCCGCCACCAGCCGATCCAATTCATAGGAACGCACCAGCTCGAGCAACAAGCGGGCTTGTCCCGGTCGCCAGCGGTCAATTTTCAGCAGGTTCCGCGAGTAAGCATTGCACCAGTGCAATTGGTCGTTGGCATCGACCTGGAGATAGCCGATGGGAGCCGCCGCCAAGATTTGTGCTAAACGCTCGACCTGCACGCTGCGCTCCTCATAGCCCGCCACCGTTAGCTTGATGCCCCGCCGCAAACGCGAGACTAGGGACAAGGAGGAGGTTTCGTTTAGCTCGGCAGGCAGGAACGAGAGCATCTGCCGCAGATGCTGCCAAAATCGGTAGCGCTCCCAGCCATAAATGACCAAACCCAGGCTGAAGCCAAGCACAAAGGTGAGAACTGCATTCATGCTGATACGCGCTGCTCGCAATCTGGATAAGCCGCCGCTACCGACTAGCGTAAGCCGTAACCCCGATCGCGACTACCAACTACTGAGCACCTCGAACAATTCACATCTCATTGAGACCAGCTAGTAGAGGGTGGCATCGATGGCGATGCAATTCAATCTGTCATTGCTCCCCAATCCTATGCTTGGCACCCTAGCCGGGAGCCAGAAGCCCTCTCCCAGCTTGGCAGCGGGTTGGGTGAGGGACTTCGATTTCTGGGGTATGGAGACCGGACTGAGTATGGGTTCGCCCCTACCGAACAATGATGACGTTATTGACACCGTGTTGTACTAGGGCGTGTCGTCAGTTAAAGCCAGAATCCAGACAGGGAAAGGGTTTCAGTCTTGACCAATGCCATTGGTACTACGGCACGAAATCCAGTACTGGCAAGGGTTCCAGAGACAACTGACGACAGACCCTAGTACAAGGCGGCGGCAATGAGATGCCCATTCAGGAGCCGTAGGATGCCCGTATTGTCTGCACTCATCACTCAAAACTCAGAACTCAAAATTCCGCGTAAATGAGATGCCCATTCAAAATCCCCAGGATTCCCGGATTGCAGGCACTCAGAACTCAAAATTTAGAACTCAAAACTCCGTGTAGCGGTACTAGATACACCGTCGCCGATTGTCACATTCAGGCCATTAATCGTGGTGCCCTACCCAACGGGTAAAACCATTTACTCACCATAGCTTCCGGACGTGATCTTGCCACGGAAGACGAAGTACTGGTAGAGGTTGTAAAACAGCATGACTGGGATCAATGCACCAATAAAAATGATCATAATCGTCAGCGAACTAGGGTCAGCCGCCGCCTCGTAGATCGTGATGCTACGGGGAATGATGTAGGGGAAAACGACCAGCGCCAACCCTAAAAAGGTGAGCAAGAAAATCAAAATCGTCCAGATGAGTGGTGTCCCGTCCTGCTTCTGGCTGAGACTGCGCCAAAGTAATGCGACCAACCCAATCCCGAGCAAGGGAATCAGCGCGAAGATGTAGACAAAGGGTGGGTCGAAGAGACGCGATCGCGCCGATTCGTAGAAAATCGGCGTCGCAATCGTGATCACGATCGCACCGACCAAAGTCGTAATCGCCGCCAGCTTCGCCGTCCGGAAGTGGGTCGCCTGTAGCTCGCCCTCGGTGCGCCAGACCAGATAGGTAGACCCAATCAGCACATAGCCCTGAATGAGCGTCAAGGCGACTAATACCGACGGCAAATTGAACCAGTCCCAAGTGGTGCCCACAAAGTGACCGGCTGCATCCACCTCGATCCCCGCCAGCACACCGCCCAAGGCAAACCCTTGACCCAGCGCCGCCAAGAAACTCCCCGCCCCAAAGGCAAAATTCCAGAAGAACTTGCGATTGGCGCGCTCCCGAAACTCGAAAGCAACCGCCCGGAAAACAAACCCAAAGAGCATGATAAAAATCGGGATGTACAGCGCATTGAGA
This sequence comes from Spirulinaceae cyanobacterium SM2_1_0, assembly GCA_012031265.1. Lineage (GTDB taxonomy): Bacteria > Cyanobacteriota > Cyanobacteriia > Cyanobacteriales > Spirulinaceae > JAAUTY01. Next base: position 8,920 of record JAAUTY010000049.1, read on the forward strand.
ATCGTGCTGTAAGCGAGGGGAAACGCGCCAAACAAACTTCCGCCCATGAGAATCAGCCACGTCTCATTAGCATCCCAAATATTGCTGAGGCTGGTCATCAGGATGCCGCGCCGTTCCTCGCTCGATGAGGTCAGCGAAAGAATCCCGACCCCCAGGTCAAAACCATCCAGCATCACGTACAAGAAAAGGAAGAGCGCCAAGATGCCGAACCAAACCTGGGGAAGGAGATAACTGAGTGTTTCCATAGGTCTCCTACTGCTGCGCCTCGACCGGACGTTGATTGGGGACAAACTCGCCCGGTTCGACATTGACGGCTGGCTTCGATTCCACACCGGGGATTGGCAGATCCAGGTTCGGCCCCTGGCGAATCACGCGGCTACCAAAGTAGAGGGCTGCAAAGAAGAGCAGCGTGTAGACTGCCGAGAAGAGAGTCAGGGTCGTCAGCACATTACCCGGCGGCAGATTGGAGGCGGCATCAGCCGTGCGGATCTCGCCGTACATCGCCCAGGGTTGCCGACCCACACAGCGCACAATCCAGCCACACTCGACGGCAATATAGCCGAGGGGGGCGGCGAATAGCCAGCCCCGCAGCAACCAACGCTGCTGACTGATCGACTCAGGAGCGAGCTTGCCGCGTAGCCATTGCACCACCGTCAGCAGCATCAGCCCGGCAAAAAAGAAGCCAATCGCCACCATGATCCGAAACGAGTAGTAGATCAAACTCAACAGGTGCGGGCGATCAGCCGGTGCCCATTCCTTGAGACCGAGGACGGGTTCAGAGAGCTTGGGCTTCAGCTCGAGGATGTAGCCCAGACCGTTGGGGATGCTAATTTCCCAATCATTGCGTTCGAGCTGATCATTGGGAAACGCGATCGCGCTCCAGTCTGCGGCTTGCCCCGCCGGGATGGTTTCCCACTGCGCTTCCATTGCGGCCAGTTTCGTCGGTTGATAGTGGTAGACCTGCTCACCGCTGAGGTGACCGACGTAGATCTGTAGAGGAGCAACGGCGATCGCCAGCGCTAGGACGATTTTGAACGACTTGGTAAAAAACTCGGGCTGACGCTGGTTGATGAGATACCAGGCACTAATGCCACCGATCACAAACAGCGAAGTTTCCAGGGTCGCCGTGAACATATGCAAGACGCTGTTGGGCATGAAGGGGTTGAGAACCGCCTGGAAATAGTCTTTGACAATGAACTTACCATCGACCATCTCGCCGCCCGCCGGGGTTTGCAGCCAAGAGTTGGCGGTCAAGATCCAGAAGGTGGAGAGATTCGCCCCAAACGCGACCAGAATCGTCGCCACGTAGTGCACCACGGGGTTCACGCGCTCCCAGCCGAAGACCATGATGCCCAGAAACGCCGCCTCGAGCATGAAGGCCCAGGAGGCTTCAAACCCGATGATGCTGCCAAAAAAGTTGCCAATCGCTTCTGATAATGGTGCCCAGTTGGTGCCGAACTGAAAGCCCATCGGGATGCCGCTAGCGACACCGATCCCGAAGTTGAGGACATAGAGCTTCGCCCAGAAGCGAGCGTGATAGTAGTAGGTGGGATTGCGCGTCTTCAGCCACAATCCCTCGACGATGACCAGGTAGATCGCCATGCCGGTGGTCAGCACCGGCCAGAGCATATGAAAAATGGCAGTCAGCGCAAATTGCATCCGCGAGAGCACGACCGTATCTGAGAGAAAATCCATAAATTATTTCACCAATTGATTGCAGGTGCCTGCACCACTACAGTTATGCATAAAGATACTTCCGGCTTCAGCTTGTGAGTGAAAACCGAGCGGTCTCGACCACCCCGCGTTCACAGTCGATGCCGGTTGCTGTTGGCAATTCTAACGAAGGCGACTGGAGCCGAAACTAAAGAGAATGCAAAGATATGTAACTGCTTGGCTACTCTGTACTCTGTAGTGCAGTCTGTCCCAAGTGACGCTTGAAGGTGGCGGCCTGACCGGTTGCGAGCTGGTCATATTGGTCGCAAGGAAGCGTCCAGGTCTGGGTCTCAACCTGTTGACGGCGCTGGTAGCGGACGCCGACTTGGCAGGTCTCAACAGGAGCAAGCGTCTGCTGTGGATATGGGCTATTCCCTCGCGAGACCGCTGGTGGACGGCGTGGCTGGTCATCCGTCCCGCTTGCGACTGCGACCTGGAGCCTTTGCCATGCGTCGATCGTGTAATCGTACCAGGTGTCGTAGACCGGCTCGGTGCGGTACACCGGGACTTCCTTAGTCTCGGTGCGGTAGCGCGTCGCGTAGACGGGCACGTCTGTGCAGGAGCGCTCGCCGGTGCCATCACCGCGCGAGACCGTCGTGCATTCTTCCTGTGTCCCGACCTGTTCTTCGTAGGCGACTTCCACTTGCTGTGTCTGTGTGCCGGTTTGCACCTCGCGCGTGCCGCTTTGGCGCTGGCTGCTGGTGACATTGTAGGCGCCGGTCGGCAGCGACCAGCCGCCCTCCCTGACCGGCCGCAATTCCTGGATCTCGATGCTGACTGTCCAGTTGCGGGCGATGACTTCGGCCTCGATGATGCGGGGCACGAGCAAGCCCCAGCCGACCCCGACAGCGCCAAAGGCGACGAGACCGATGAGGGCAAACCAGCCGTATTTCCGGCAGTCTGCTTTCGCCCGCGACGGTTGGCGCTTAGAGTTGGCGGCGGTCTCGGGGGGCAAGTGGAAGCCGTCTTGCCACTCGCCGTGCTTTTTTGCTACGGCGATACCCGCAGCGAGGTCATCGGGTGCGGCGTCGCCGAGATCGAGGCTGTTGGTCTGCCATTGTTGGCAATTGCCGCAGAGCAGGTTGGCGACTGGCTCACCGCGCTCCGGATTCGCTGCTCCGCAGACTTTGCAGATCCAGTCGGGGCCTTGGAACTGTTCTAATTCCTCGGGACTTAGAACTCGCGAGTCTGGGGCTTCGTAAAAGTTGGTCTCGCGATCGCGCCACCAAAAACAATTGGGGCAGCGCTGGGTGGGGCCGGGGATGTGGGCGTGGCCGCATTCCGGACAGTCCCAAAACAAGAGGATGATTTCCTGCCGAGCCATGATGCTTATCACCTCGCCACATGGCGATCATTGCCAATTGCCAGGCATCCTGGAATTGGTTTTAGAATAGCAAGAATTTCTGGCGGTTGGTGCTACTCTAAACTCTGGCGCGGCCCAATTCCCCGCCCTACCCCTCTGCTTTTCTCGCTATGAGTACGCCCGCGCCCGATGCCGACAGCGCCCTGCGTAGTGTCCACACCAACAACTTTCCGGCGATCCTCGGCCAACTCGGCATCTCGCTGGCTGTTTCCACCTATCAAGCCGGTAAACTAATTCTCGTCCGCCGCGACGGCGACCAGTTGAATACGCACTTTCGTCCGTTTAACAAGCCGATGGGTCTGGCGGCTGACAGGCAGCGCTTTTGCCTCGGCACGGCTTACCAGATCTGGGAACTCCGCAACATCCCGGCCGTCGCCGCCAAGCTTGAGCCGCCTGAGAAACATGATGCCTGCTACTTGCCGCGTCGCTTGCACATTACCGGTGACATCGACATCCACGAAATGGCGATCGCCGCCGATGGTGAACTCTGGTTTGCCAACACCCGCTTCTCTTGCCTCTGTACCCTCGATCTCGACCATAGCTTCGTGCCGCGCTGGCGGCCGCCGTTTGTCAGTGCCTATGACCTGAGCGATCGCTGCCACCTCAACGGTCTCGGTCTGCGCAATGGCCGCCCCCGCTACATCACCGCTCTCGGGGCGACTGACAGCGCTGAGGGCTGGCGAGCCAACAAGGCGGCGGGGGGCATCCTTATGGACATCGAGCGCAACGAAATCCTCTACTCGGGGCTGTCGATGCCGCACTCACCGCGCTGGTATGGCGATCGCCTCTGGGTTTTGGAATCGGGCAAGGGCAGCCTCGCCTACCTGGATGCTAACCGTCGGCAACTGGTCACCGTTGCGGAATTACCGGGCTTTACCCGTGGTCTCGCCTTCTGTGGCTCTCTTGCCTTCATCGGTCTGTCACAAGTCCGCGAGACGGCGGCCTTCAGCGGCATCCCCCTGACCCAGACGCGCACGGAACGCTATTGCGGCATCTGGGTGGTGGACTGTGGCAGTGGCGAAATCTTGGCGTTTCTCCGCTTCGAGGCGGCGGTGCAGGAGATCTTTGCGATCGCGATCCTGCCTAGCCGCTTCCCCGATGTCTTGCTGGACAATGAAGTGCTGCTCGGTAGTTCCTATGTGTTGCCGGATGCAGCCTTGAGCGAAACTCTGCATCCCGATCCCAGCCGCGAGTTTGCGCAGACGCATTTTGAGCGGGGCAATCAGTTGTATGCGGCGCGGGAGCTGGAGGGGGCGATCGCCGCCTACCGTCGTTGTCTGGAGCTGCAAGCCGACTTCCTGCCCGCCCGCTACAATCTCGGTGTCACCCTCGGCGACTTGCAGCAGTACGCGGCGGCAGAGTCGGAGTTGCGGGCGGTGCTGGCAGCAGAAGCCAGCCATGCGGCTGCCCACTGCACCCTCGGTCACCTCTACAGCCAACAGGCGCGTTATCGCGAGGCGATCGCCCACTACGAGCAAGCCATCCAGCTCGAACCCCAAAATGCTAAAGCGCATCACAGCTTGGGGATAAACCTGCTGCAAATGGGAGACTTCGCGCGCGGCTGGGCCGAGTGCGAGTGGCGCTGGCAGACCGCCGAATTCGTGCCGTTTGAATGCCCGCAGCCACTCTGGAACGGACGCATTTTGCCAACCCAAACGCTGTTGCTGCACACGGAACAGGGGGCGGGGGATGCGATCCAGTTTGCGCGCTTCATCCCGCTGGCGGCGGCGCGGTGTAGTCGCGTGCTGCTGGTTTGTGTGCCCGCCTTGCAACCGCTGTTCGCCACGCTGCCAGGGATCACGGAGCGGCGATCGCCCGGTGAAATCCCCTGCGATGCCTTCGCTACCTACGCGCCGCTGATGAGCCTCCCGCACCTGCTCGGCATCACCCTCGAAAATTTGCCGGCTGACGTGCCGTACTTGCAGGCCGATCCCAGCCGTTTGTCCTTGCCCACGCCGGCGAATCCAGGCAAACGCATCGGCATCGTTTGGGCGGGCAGCCCGACCCAGGCCAATGATCACAACCGCTCCTGCCGTTTAGCCGATTTTGCCCCGGTGCTTGTGGTTCCCGGTTGTGAGTTTTTTAGCTTGCAGAAGGGCGATCGCGCCGCTGATCTCACCGACTTCGCCAGCCCGACTCCGATTCACGATCTTGCCCCCGACTTGCACGACTATGCCGACACTGCGGCGGCGATCGCCCAGCTCGATCTGGTGATCAGCGTCGATACCTCGGTTGCTCATCTAGCGGGGGCGCTCGGCAAACCGGTCTGGACACTGCTCTGCCACAATGCCGACTGGCGCTGGCTGACGGATCGCGCTGACAGTCCCTGGTATCCGACCATGCGCCTCTTTCGCCAACCGCAAGCTGGAGACTGGGCGACCGTCTTTACCGAGGTTGCCGCAGCCTTGACGGCTTGAACGGCAATGCCATACACCGTAGGGACAGGTTTGAAACCCGCCCGATGTTGCGATTTTTGGGGTTCACGATCTGGATTGAGTATCGTTCGTACACTTGCCAGGCCGCCCCACCCATTTAGCCATCGAGCGGCGACCGCTTTTTGTTTACAATTGCAGGGAATTTAATCAAATATGAGGATAGAGTGCGCATGATTGCTGTGGCAGATTGGAGCTTCCATCAACTCCCCCACCTCGGGGACGCTTCGCTACTCGTCTCGACTTGGCTGGCACAGACGGTCACCGATCCAGATGTCCTGGGTCAAATGCAGCGCTGGTTTCAGAATTTTGTCTCTTCGGGCCAATTGGCGGCGCTGATCATTGGTTTTGTGCTCGGTTTTGCCTTCCGGGGACTGACAGCAGGCTAGAGCTGGGGGTGTATCCATCTCGCCGCATTGCCGCCAAGGTTCCAAGGTTTCAGATCCCGCCAGGGTATTGGCTGGTGGTGAGGATTGGGGCGACAATGCGGAAAAGACAGCTTCCCGACTGCTTAAAACCCCGGTTCCTCACAGGAACCGGGGTCTTGGGATAGCCTGAGCCTGAGCACTGCTTTAGTGACCGACTTAGTCGCGGTAGACCTCATTGAGTACCTGACCTGCCGCATCGACAATTTCGACGTGCAGCGGCATCTGACCAGCGGCGTGAGTCGAGCAAGAGAGGCAAGGATCGAAGCAGCGAATCCCGGCTTCAACGCGGTTGAGCATTCCCTCCTGAATCTCCGCACCCCGCACATAATGCTTGGCGATTTGGGTCACTGTCTTGTTCATCGCCAGGTTATTTTGTCCGGTGGCGATGATCAGGTTTACCTTTTCGATTAGCCCGTTCTCGTCCACATTGTAGTGGTGGAAGAGCGTGCCGCGTGGGGCTTCGCTGACGCCGATGCCTTCTAGTTCGTTGATGCCCGCCTCGGCCCGGACACGCGGTGAAACGATGTCGGGATCATCCATGAGCTGCTGGATTTTCTCCAAGCAAGTCAGGATCTCGATCAAACGGGCGTAGTGATAGAGGAAGGAGCCGGTGGGGACGCCGCCCGCGCGATCGCGCAGCTCCTGCAACTCGCGATCCGCGCCCTCGGTACCGATGCGATCGCAGATATTCAACCGAGCCAGTGGCCCGACGCGATAGATACCATCGGGGTAGCCGAGGGGTTTGTAGTAGGGGAACTTCAGGTATGACCAGGATTCAACCGCCTCGCCGAGGAAATCTTGGTAGTTGTCCTCGCTCAAATTGTCGGCGACGATGTTGCCTTCGCTATCAGTGAAGCGTAGGTGGCCGTCGTAATGTTCCCATTCGCCGTTGGCACTGACTAGCCCCATGAACAGCGTGGGAAAGGTGCCGAAAACATCGGCTTCTGCCCCGAAGCGATCGAGGAATTGCTTGAAAATATCGAGGGCTTGGCGGGTGGTGGCGAGGGATTCGGGGAGGCGATCGCGAATCCAAGTGCGACCTTCCTCAGAGAGGGGCGATCGCACCCCACCCGGCACCGTCCAGGCAGCATGAATCTTGCGCGCGCCCAGCTTTTCGATCACAGTCTGTCCAAACTGGCGCAGGCGAATGCCGGCTCGTGCCAGATCCGGATCAGCAGCAATCAGCCCAAAGACATTGCGCTGCGCGGGATCGCTGTCCCAGCCAAGCAGGAAATCGGGGCTGCTGAGGTGAAAAAAGGAGAGAGCGTGTGACTGGGTAATCTGCCCCAAGTTCATCAAGCGCCGCAATTTTTCGGCTGCTACCGGGACTTTGACCGCGAGAATCTTGTCACCCGTTTTCGCGGCCGCGAGCAAGTGGCTCACTGGACAAATGCCACAGATGCGAGCGGTGATGCCAGCCATTTCCGTAAAGGGGCGACCTTCGCAGAATTTCTCAAAGCCACGATATTCGACCACATGAAAACGAGCGTCATCGACTTCTCCCGCGTCGTTTAAGTAGATCGAGATCTTGGCGTGCCCCTCAATGCGAGTAACGGGATCGATAACGATAGTGCTAGCCATGATTACTCAGTGATCGGTGAATAGTGTTCAGTCATTGCGTCGGAGATGACGTAGTAGCGATGGATCCCAATCAGGGTGTCGGGAAGCATCGCGGCTGGGTGCGCGTCGCCAGCGAGCCAACGTTAGATTACTTGACTTAGCCAAATTTGATCATTTCGCGCCCGACCATCTCGGGCTGCTCGCCACGCAGGAGCGGTTCGAGGGTGGCACGGATGCGCTCGGCGGAGGGCGGGCAACCGGGCATGAAGATGTCTACAGGAATGACGCTGTGCAGCGGTTGTACTTTCTCCAATAACTCCGGCACGATGCCCGGAGCATGGGGCAACTGCGGCGTCTTGTCTCCGAGCTCGAGGTAAGCCCGCTTGAGGACAGGTTCAGCGCCACCGAGCATATTCCGCATCCCGGGGACGTTGGCCGTCACGGCACAGTCGCCGAAGGAGATGACGGTTTTGGTGCGATCGCGCAGTTCCAGTGCTAACTCGAGGTTTTCTTCGTTGGCAACACCGCCTTCGACCAAACAGACATCGACATTTTCTGGGTATTCCTTGAGATCGGACCCGACCGGACTGAAGACGACTTCGACCTGCTCAGCCAACTCAATCAGCCACTCATCCATGTCGAGGAATGACATATGGCAGCCTGAACAACCCGCTAACCAAACTGTTGCCAACCGAATCTTTGCCATGATTTCTTGCCCTGTTTGTGAGACTTCTCAACTTTGCACTTGAATCTAACGCGTCCACTGCCGTTCTTGACGCGCCGTGACCAGGAATTGCAGTTTGTCGCGATCGCCCACTTTCTCGGCGGTCGTCGTGCCCTTGCGGAAAATCGATCCCGTCGGGCAGGCATCCACACATTTGCCGCAGGCGGTGCAAGCATCCACCTCACCCCAGGGCTGGCTCAAGCCCGAGACGATATATTCGGCGGCCCCACGCTGGGCAACATCCCAGACGTGTGCGCCCTCGATCTCGTCGCAGACGCGCACGCAGCGGGTGCAGAGAATGCAGCGATTGTGGTCGATGCCAAATTGTGGGTGCGACAGGTCGATGTGGCGGTCGGGGAAGCGGTACCGGAAACGGGTGTGATCCATCCCCACTTCAACCGCGACATCTTGCAGTTCGCAATTTTCGTTCGCGACGCAGATCGCACAGACGTGATTGCCTTCTGAGAAAAGCAATTCAACGATCATGCGCCGATAGTCTTGCAGTTTTTCGGTGTGGGTCTCCACTTCCATGCCTTCGGCCACCTCGGTCACACAGGCCGGCAGCAGCTTGCGACCACCCTTGAGTTCGATCAGACAGAGGCGGCAAGCCCCCACGTCAGTAATGCCATCCAAATGGCAGAGCGTCGGAATACGAATCCCCGCGTCTTGGGCGGCTTCGAGGATGGTTTTACCCGTTTCGGTGGCGAGTTCTTGGTCGTTGATTTTTAGGGTGACAACGGACATCGGACATTACCTCGGAATATCAACAGATCGGTGCTGGGGAAACGTCAACTTGATTTGGCATTGGGCATCTGAGCGCGATCGCTAATGCCCGCGACCATTGGCGCTGACGGGGACACGCTTCAGCAAGTCGGTGTACTCGTGCTTGAAATAGCGCAGCGTGCTCAACACCGGGTTCGGTGCAGTCATGCCGAGGCCGCACAAGCTCGTCTCACAGACAACGTGGCAAAGATCTTCCATAACTGTCAGATCGGCCTCCGTCGCCTGCCCCGCCAGGATTTTGGACAGCAGCGCATAGAGCTGCACCGTGCCAGTACGGCAGGGGACGCACTTGCCGCAGGTTTCGCCGCGACAGAACTCCATATAGAACTGCGCCACCTCGACCATGCTGGTTTCGGTATCCATCACCACCATGCCGCCGGAACCCATCATCGAGCCGACCGTCTTCAAGGAGTCGTAGTCTACCGGGGTGTCCAACATCGAAGCCGGAATGCAGCCGCCGGAGGGGCCGCCAGTCTGCACTGCTTTGACCTCGCCCTCGGGCACGCCGCCGCCCATCTCTTCCACGATCTCGCGCAGGGTAATGCCCATAGGCACTTCGATCAGACCGTTGTTGCGGATCTGGCCGGTGAGCGCGAAGATTTTGGTGCCTTTGCTCTTCTCGGTGCCGATCTGGGCATACCAGCGCCGCCCCGGCGGACGATTGCCGTGATGTTGGCGAGCGTCTCGACATTATTGATCAATGTCGGGCAGCCCCAGAGACCCTTCTGTGCCGGGTAGGGTGGGCGGGGAATCGGGTTGCCGCGCCGACCTTCGATCGACTGAATCAACCCGGTTTCTTCACCGCAGACGAAGGCCCCCGCACCGATGCGGATATCAACTTTGAAGTCGAAGGGTGAGCCAAGAATCTGGCTGCCCAATAGGCTGCGCTGTTTGGCTTGCTGGATCGCTTTTTGCAGGCGGGCGATCGCCAGCGGGTACTCAGCCCGCACGTAGATATAGCCGTGGTTGGCTCCGACCGCATACCCGGCGATCGCCATGCCCTCCAGAACGAGATGGGGATCGCTCTCGAGCACACTGCGATCCATAAACGCGCCCGGATCGCCTTCATCGCCGTTGCAGATGACGTATTTCTGATCCCCTGGCATCTTGGCCACCGTCGCCCACTTCAGCCCCGTCGGGTAACCGCCACCGCCCCGTCCACGAATGCCACTGGTGGTCATTTCTTGCACCACATCTTCCGGCGACATTTCATAGAGCGCTTTGTAGAGGGCTTCGTAGCCGCCGACCGCGATGTATTCTTCGATGCGTTCGGGGTTGATCAAACCGCTGTTCTCGCGCACGATCCGCACCTGGCGACTGAAGAAGGGGTGATTGGGATCGCCTTTTAAGCAAGTTGTAGAGCCGCCATCAAGGGCTTCAATAATGCTGGCGGAATCTTCGGGGGTCACTTCTTCATAGAGGGTGATTTCGGTCGTGTCAGCAGAGTGAACCTCAACCAAGGGGCCGCGGCCACAGAAGCCCATGCAGCCGACGCCGATCGCTTCGACGCGATCGCTCAGCCCACCCCTCTTGATGGCGCTGTCAAGGTTACGCTTGACACCCAGGGAGTTCGCGGCTTGGCAGCCGGTTGAGGTGCAACAGAGCACGCGGATGGGTTTTTGGCGATCGCGTTCGGCCGCAGCCATATCGTGAAGGTCTTGCAAATCCATAGGTCTACCGGGAGAAAATAACGAAAGTCAGCAAGCGAAAGCGAGCCAGCCTCTCGGCGAGACTCGCCACTAGAATTGGGACAGATTCAAGGCTGCCAAGCCTTGACGCGCGCCAGTGTTTCCTCAGTATCGAGTTTGCCAGCGACAGCGCCATCAAAGACCAAGGCTGGGGCAATCCCACAAGCCCCAATACAGCGTGCGGCAGCGAGGGAGATCTGTCCGTCGGGCGTTGTCTCGCCCACCGCAATCCCCAACTCGGCTTGTAACTGGTCAAGGATTTTGCCAGCACCCTTGACATAGCAAGCGGTGCCCATGCAAACCACGCAAGTATGCTCGCCACTCGGCTTGAGCGAAAACAGGTGATAGAACGTCGCGACGCCGTAGACACGGCTCAGGGGCAGCTTGAGGTGACGGGCAACATATTCAAGAATTTCTGGCTCCAAGTAACCAAATGCTTCCTGAGCTTTGTGCAACACTTCGATCAGCGCATCTTGGCGATAGTGGTTGCGCTTCATCGTCACGTCGATCACTTTTAGCCGCTTGTCTACTTTTGGGTTGGCGTCGGTGGATTTCGCTGTGGCGGTATCGGTAGCGGCAGTAGCTGGCATAAGCAAATTCCTCTCTGGACAACGTGACAGATCGCTCCACGCGCAAGCGCAAGCCGACGCGACCCAATCCCCACGAGCGGTGCGCTTGACTAGGCAAAACAGCGCGCAGTCATACAATTGCTCGGCTCGATGTAACAGCGGCAAAACGTGGAGATTTGGTCTGCTGTCTGGCTCTATTGTCGAACGGGTTATCAGGACAGAGCGACAAATTTAGATTTATTCAACAATTCAGTGGCAATGTTTACGAATTATTAAGTTAAGCAATTGGGGTATTGTTCAATCAAGATTTAGTCTCGTTTCTTTGAGTAAGACGAAGTAATGTAAACCGCTTTCTGCAAGCATCATTCTCATTCGCTCAACATCAGAATCAACTCATCACTTTGCAGCAAATTATACAGAACTGAGTGCTGCCCAATTCTATTTTGTGACGGCAGGCTACCCCTCCCGACGTACGACCCGATTGCGACCAGCACGTTTGGCATCGTAGAGGGCGCGATCAGCACGCACCAGCGCCGCTACCCAGGAGTCGTCACGCGAGCTGCGGGCTGCGATCCCAAAAGACGCCGTGACGGTTCCAACCCCCGGAAAGGGCTGATCAGCGATGATTTGGCGTAGCTCCTCCGCGAGTTGGTCGCCCGCGATCGCGCTCGCTCCCAGCCGCGCCACCAAAAATTCCTCGCCACCCCAGCGCGCAAACAAATCATCGGCGCGCAGATGCTGCAAGCAGCGCTGAGCGACTTCCCGCAAGACGCGATCGCCCATCGGATGCCCCAAGGTATCATTCACCGCTTTGAAATGATCGAGGTCAAAAATAATCGCCACCAGCGGCTGCTCCGCCTGTGCCCACAACTGTTGCAAGCGCTGTTCGCCTGTGCCGCGATTGTAGAGTCCGGTGAGGGCATCCTGCTCCGAACGTCGCTGCCAGTGCTGCCGCTCGGCGTGCAAGCGTTCGATCGCAGCTTGCAAGTGTGCATAGAATATGACTATGGCGAGCGCGATGCCGAAGCCCGGCCCCAGAGCGAGCACGAAATCTGTGCCTCGTGGGGTCTGTAGCTCGGCGGGGTGAGCGAGCAGATAGCCCAGGACGGGAATGGCGATCGCACTCCAGACTCCCGCCAATAGCCACGCCAGCCGCGCAGGGGGTAATAGGATTGGCAGCGCGATCGCCAATCGAAACAGGGCAGCGGGGACTGAGGGCAGGGTCTCGACCAACGTGACTTGCGGCATGGTGATGGCGGCGGTGACCGTCAACCAAGTCGGTGCCAGCACTACTACTAATGCCGTCAGCAAAAAGGGGATGCGAATGCGGGTGAGACTATTCGGAAAACGCCACAACCGAATAAAAAAAACTAGCCACACGCAACTCGCTACAGAATTGAAAGCAAGATCAAAAGGCTGAGCGACGGCCGAAAAATAGTGCAGCACGGTTGCCAACACTGTGTTGATCACCAGCGTGCCCAACAGGATTAGTAAAGCCTGGTGCTGAAGTTGTGTACGGAGCGATTGGAAGTCGGATGAAGCCATGACCTGGGTTTGACAATACCGCTAACAGCCAACGAAACAAGCAGGTTCTTCACACCGGTTACTCTATTCACTTGTAGCGACTCGCCGGTCTCAAAATATGACGGCGCGATCGCGCTCTAGAAAAAACGCCAACGCCGACAAGATGCGAGCCGCAACAGTACCCTCCCCTCTGAACAATGACGGCTTGGGGTGCATCCCACTTTCGCAAATTCACAGCCCACTCTGCGAGCAGCCACTGCGCGCCTACATCCCTCAGCCCCTTCTCCCAAAAAGGGAGAAAAGGAGCCGGATTCAAAGTCTCTCTCCCTCCTTGGGAGAGGGATTTAGGGTGTTGGCGGAGCCTGTGCCGCAGGAACGCAGGGCTACGAAACTGGGATGCTCCCGACAGCTTGTTTATGCAAATTGTTCGCCACCGCTCTCTCAACTTGATTGCACCTCAAGTTAATGAACCTTGATCGGAATCCTACCCGAGTGGACTGAAATCCAGTACTTTGACTGTTTGTATTTACTATTGTCAGAGGATTTTTATTAGATTCCAGTAAAGTTCGTGGCTAGGTGCTTGAAGTTTTCAACCAAACTTCAAGCCTGTAGCAAGCAACACACTTAAGCTGAAATACATACGTAATTTACTAATGCTTAAAATTGCCTGTGGGCGCTCGTCGAATCCACTGCTATCGACTGTGTTATTGAGCGCAAATTCCTCAATTTTCTACATGAAATTACTGAAAACATTGTGCTCATTCACAGTAGAGACCGGGCACTGACCTGTCAGCCGATGATGGAGGCTGTCAGCCTTGTGGGGAAGGGGGCTGACTGACCGACAAAACGCCCGAAACTCTTGACAATCCTTAGGTTGGATTTCGCTAGTACAAGAGGGCGGAAATGAGACGCCTATTCAAAATCCCCAGGATTCCCGGATTGCAGGCACTCAAAACTCAAAACCCAGAACTCAAAATTCCGCGTAGCGATACTAGGCTCAACCTAACCTACGCTCGAGCTGTATCGGTCAGTCAGCTCTAGACCTTTTAAATTTGTGCTCCTCCAATTGAAATATTATCCTCTATCCAGAGGTCGGGCTAACGCAGTTCTGGTCTCAAGACTCCCGGTTCCCGGCACTCCGCACCCATTTTAACGGGTTTGAATGCTGAGCCTAGGGTTCAAATCCCAGGCTCAGCAAGGGGGTCAACTACTTCTGGGTAATGGATCGCTTAAAAAGGGAGGAGTTTTTGGGTGCGGTTTCCCTGACTCAGTTGCTGTGTGGTGGGAGCGGTCACACATTACCGCAGTGGAATGCCTCAGATTTGGTATGCTCTGTCTTCTGCCATGATAGAAGCAGTAGAAACCCGACTTTTCTAAAAAACCGGGTTTCTAAGAGTGTAAAACGACACTGGGGGCAACCTACTCCGCTCCTTCGATCGGTGCGAAGCCCTGGCGCTGGATATTCTCGGTGATCGCGCGTGGCTCTAGGAATTGCAGCAGATAGTCCGGGCCGCCTGCCTTTGAGCCGACGCCTGACAGCTTGAAGCCGCCGAAGGGCTGTCGGGCGACGACCGCACCGGTGATGTTGCGGTTGATGTAGAGATTGCCGACCTCAAACGCCTGCTTCGCTTGCTGAATGTGCGATGGCGTGCGCGAGTAGAGGCCGCCCGTGAGCGCGTAATCGGTGTTGTTGGCGATCGCCAACGCCTGATCAAAGCTCTCAGCCGGCAACACTGCTAGTACCGGCCCAAAGATTTCCTCTTGAGCAATCACCGCATCAGGTTTCACGTCGGTAAAAATCGTCGGCGGCACAAAATAGCCCCGCTCCGGAACCGGCACTTGCAGCGCCAGCGTTGCCTCCTGCTTGCCGGTTTGAATGTAAGCGAGAATACTGGTCTGTGCCTCGGCACTCACTACGGGCCCGACCGTCGTGCTCGGTAAGTCCGTCGGCCCGACATTGAGCGACTCGGCCGCCGCGCACAAGCGTTGCACAAACGCCGCGTAGACCGGCGCGAGCACGATCGCCCGCGAACAAGCGGAGCACTTCTGACCCGTGTAGCCAAATGCCGACGAAATCACCCCGGCGACCGCCTGGTCGAGATCAGCGCTTTCATCGACGATGATCGCGTTTTTGCCGCCCATCTCGGCGATTGTGCGTTTCAGGTGTTTCTGACCGGGGTGCAGCTTCGCCGCCTCCTGGAAGATGTGACAGCCGACTTCGCGCGAGCCGGTGAAGGCGATTAGATGCACGTCTGGATGTGCCACCAGATAGTTGCCGACCGTCGAGCCTTGTCCGGGCACATACTGGAAGACCCCATTCGGTACACCGGCCTCAACCAGAATTTCGCAGATCTTCGCCGCGATCACTGATGCCGGGGCCGCTGGTTTCAGCAGTGTGCAGTTGCCCGTCACCAGTGTCGCTACGGTCATGCCGGTGGCGATCGCCATCGGGAAGTTCCAGGGCGAAATCACCACCGCGATGCCGCGCGGCTGGTAGTGGTAGCGGTTGGTCTCGCCCGCCAGATCGTATTGACAACCCTGATCGAGCCGTTCCATTTCGTCGGCGTAGTAGCGGCAGAAGTCGATGGCTTCTGAGACCTCGGCATCCGCCTGTGGCAAAATCTTACCCACTTCCAGACAGATCCAGGCATTGAGATCGTGGCGACGCGCCTCCATGAGATCAGCCGCCTTCCGCAAGACGCCCGCTCGCTCGCGCACCGGTGTCGCCCGCCAGGCTGGGAAGGCTGCTTTTGCCGCTGCGATCGCCTCTGCCGCCTGCGCCGGCGAAATCTGCCCGACCTGACCGATCACCTGGCTGGGGTCGCAGGGATTCACGGAGTCCAGTTGCGTCTCGGTTTGCACATATTCGCCGTTGAGCAGCGGCAGATAGGTTTTCCCAAGTTCCGCCTTGACCTGTGCCAGCCCTTGCTGCGCCGCCGTCCGCAGTTTGGCATCGGCGTAGTCGGTATTCGCGGCATTCGGCCAGGCCGATTTCGCGACCAAAGGATTTTCCGTCGCCAGCTTCGGCGGTGCGATCAGGGCGTCGATCGGCTGTCCCTCCTGGTTTTGGCGCAAAAAGGAGCTATTCGCTGTGTTTTCGAGCAGGCGGCGGATCAGGTAGGACATCCCTGGCAATAGGTCACCGTAGGGCGCGTAGACGCGGACGCGGTGCCCCCGCTGCATCAGGGCTTTGGCGAGGCGATCGCCCATGCCGTAGAGCACCTGGAGTTCAAAACGGCGGCGAGGAATTTGCAACGTCTCCGCGATGGCGATCGCCCGCGCCTGAGTCCGCACATTGTGCGAGCCAATTGCCGCATAGACGTGCTGATGATTTTCGAGCAGAAGTTGCATCAATTGCTCGTAGTTTTGATCTGTGGCGACCTTTTGGTTGTAGACCTGCTGCGGCCAGTGGTTTTGGATCGCATGAATCGTTTCCTGATCCCAATAAGCGCCTTTGATCAAGCGGATCGTCACTGGCTTGCCTCGTTCTTTTGCCCAGGTAATTAAGCCTTGGAGGTCACGCTCGGAGTCTCGCAGATAGCCTTGGATCGTCAGGCCGATGTCGGTGCGATCGCGAAACTCATCCTCCAGCAACAACGCCTTGAGAATCGCTAAGGTCATGTCCTTGTAGGCGTATTGCTCCATATCAAAATGGATCGCAGCACCTAGTTCTTGAGCACGACGGAGCAGGGGACGGATGCGCTCACAGACCTTGGCTTTGCTGCCCTCTGGATCGAGGGGATCAAACTGGGAGTAAAAAGCGGTCAACTTGACCGAAACCTGCACTTTTGGCAGCATTTCACCCTCGGCGGTGTCGATTTCTGGAACCGGTGACCAGGACTGGGCGGCAGTGCTCAACTGTTCGATCAGGTTCATGTAGCCCTGCAAATAAGCCTGAGCTTCGACCTCGGTAATCACGGCTTCACCGAGGAGATCGATCGTAAAAGCAAGCTTATCCTTGCGTAGACGCTCGATCGTTTTCACGACTTTGGGAATCGTCTCGCCAGCAATGTACTTGTACGCCAGCGTTTTAACCGCCTGCTCAACCGTAGTCGCGGCCAATTGTGCTGGGGGTGAGCTGGCGTCGGCGAAGTTGAGCAACTTCTTCAGCGGCTCTGGCAACTCGACCGACTCAGCGCCCATGTATTCCTGAAAATGACGGGCAATTTCCGCCTTGCTCCGCAACGCCGGCAAGCAATCGATGAAGCTGAAGAGTTGATAACGCAAACCAGGGTTGGACATTGCCCAGTCCATCAACTTGTCGTCCAAGCGCATTTGATCGCGCACTTGTGCCAAAAAGGAGCGTTTTTCGCGCGTCGCCGCAATCAATTCACGGGCGATCGCTTGGGTTTGCGGTTCGTAGTCAGTTTTAGAAAGTTGAGCAACCATGATTTCGTCAATCTCTCAGTCGGTGGTGAGTGGGGTGAGTCCAGCGGCCGCGCTGGCATCAATCGCGGTGATCGCACCCATCCCTCCATTCTCTCGCGAAGGTTGGGGATTTGCTGCTGGGTCTAGGCACAGCGCTCCGCTAGCCGCAGTTTTGCCGAGCGCGAGCGCGGATTGGCTCGCTGCTCAGTTTCAGCAGCGACGAGCGGCTTTTTGGTCAAAACCTGCAAACGGTCGTCGTCGCGAAACGCATATTTCACACGGCGATCTTCTAGACTGTGAAAGCTAATGATGCCGAGTTTGCCGCCTGCTTGCAACCAGTCCGGTGCCCGAGCCAGGAAGCGATCAAGGGCTGCTAGCTCGCCATTGACCGCAATTCGTAAGGCTTGGAAGCTGCGGGTGGCGGGATGGATGCGGCCGTGGCGATAGGTGGCCGGGACGGCGGCGGCGATCGCCCCGGCCAGAGCCGTCGTTGTGCCAAAGGGGCGTTGGCTGACAATCCGGCGCGCGATGCGACGCGACAGCCGCTCCTCGCCGTATTGGTAGATCAGGTCGGCCAGCGCTTTTTCGTCCCAGTGGTTGACAATCTCGGCGGCGGTCAAGTCCTGGCGCAGGTCGAGGCGCATATCCAGGGGTGCCGTCTGCTGGAAGCTGAAGCCGCGTTCCGCCCGATCCAATTGGCTGGAGTTGACGCCGAGGTCGGCGATCGCCCCGGCAAATTTCACACCTGATGGCGGTTCATAGTCAGCGAAGTTGCCGTGCCAGTAGGTGACGCGATCGCTGCCCAGGCGCGCTCTCGCGGCGGTCAAGGCGTCTGCATCCCGATCGATCGCGACCAAATGTACGTCTGCCGCCGCCAAAATCTGCTCGCTGTGCCCGCCCCCCCCCACGGTCGCGTCCAGGTACCATCCTCCCGGCCGCACCGCGAGACCGGCGAGCAGCGGCTGACTGAGGACAGGGATGTGGTGGAGGGCAGTCACGGGAGCGCGAGTCACAAAACTTGGGTCGTTAAACACTGTAAGCGGTTGGCGGTGGGGGCTGGCGAGAAAAAACCGTCCGGCTAATCATTTTCTCGCTTGGGCACTCCCCCCTTTTGAATAATCGGGCAAATGGTGTCCACATCTGCGGCTGTGGCTGGTTCCGCCGCGAGGGCGAGCAGTTCGGCTTTGAGGTGTTGCAGTTCCGTGATTTGCTGCTCGATCGCGGCCACCTTAGCGCGGAACTTCTGGCGGACTTCCGTGCAAGGTTGCTGGCCGCGATCATGGATCGCGAGCAACTCGCTGATCTCTTGGAGGCTGAGGCCGAGGCACTGCGATCGCCGAATAAACGCCAATCGCACCAATGTCTGGGGGTGAAAGAGCCGAAAGCCGCCTGCCGTGCGACTGACTGGGTGGATGAGACCCCGCTCTTCGTAGTAGCGAATCGTTTTGATCGGTACACCGCTTTGGGTTTGCAGTTCGCCGATCTTGAGGAGTGCGGGGTTGGGGACAGGAGCAGACAAGTGCGTCAAGGGGTGAAAGGTGATCCAGGCAACCAGTGCTGGCGGACATCTCGTACCATAATTGTGGCAAATGGCTGGCTGGACAGAACCACGATGTTGAAAGAATTGCGCGCGATCGCCAATCCCCTCACCCGCGCCCTGATGGTCGGAACCGCGACAGCGGCAGCCGTGGCCGGGATCACGAGCTGGGCGATCGCTGACCTGACGGATCGCGATGACATCGCCCACCGCAACGGTCTCTACGCCATCCTGGCGGGTGGTGTGGTTGGCGGGGTCGTTGGGCTAACTGTCGGGGGTAAGCCCACCGCTACAGCCATGCCACCGCTGCCCAAAAGTGGCTGGCAGGGCTGGCGTGACTTCGTGGTCACCCGCAAGTCCCGGAAAGTGAAGAGATCACCTCGTTCTACCTCGAACCGGTTGATCAGGGCGAACTCCCCAGCTATCAGCCCGGTCAGTTTCTCACCATTCAGCTCCCGATCCCCGACCAGCCCCGCCCGGTCATTCGCACCTACTCACTCTCGGACTACGCCACCCAACCCCGCCACTATCGCCTCTCGATCAAGCGAGAGGCGGCCCCGCGCGATCAGGATGTCCCGCCTGGTCTTGCATCCAGCTTCATGCACGATCACGTCCAAGTGGGGACGGTGATTCCGGCTAAGCCGCCCGTGGGCAAGTTTGCGCTCGATCTCGCCGTCTCGACACCAGCGGTACTGATCAGCAATGGTGTCGGCATCACGCCGATGATCGCGATGGCGAAGGCGGTGGCGATTCAGGGGAGCGATCGCCCGGTTTGGTTCCTACACGGTGCCCGCAGCGGCAAGTTTCATGCCCTGGCTGAGGAAATCAATACGCTTGCGCAGCAGTATCCCGCTCTGCACGTCCACTATCGCTACAGCCGTCCCACGCCAGAAGATGCGGGGCAGTATCAGGACACGGGTTATCTCGACGCGGCGCTGATCGAGGCGAGCGTCTTGCCCCAGCTTGAGCAGTTGACCGGTCATCGCACGGCTGATTATTTTCTCTGCGGTTCGCCGCCCTTCATGGACAGCCTGCGTCAGGGTTTGGCGGCGCTGGGGGTGCCGCCGGAGCGGATCTACTTTGAATCCTTTAGCAAACCGGCCGCGAAATCAGTGGCAACCGCAGCGATTGAGAGCGAGGGCGAGGCGATCGCGGTCACTTTCGCCCGCTCTGGCAAGACGGCAGCCTGGACACCAGCCGCTGGAACTCTCCTGGAGCTAGCCGAAGCCAATGGTATTGAGGCACCCTACAGTTGCCGCCAGGGCATTTGCCTCACTTGTATGTGCCGCCTCGACAGTGGTGAGGTGATCTATGACGAGCCGCCACTGGGCGAAGCGGAGCCAGGCACGGTGCTGGTGTGCGTCGGCAAGCCCCAAGTGCCGGTCACGTTGGATTTGTAACTCTGGTCACTGACTACCGATGCTAGGCATTCCACATTATGTCAGCGATGAGGGCGATGCCAATCCCTAGCGACAGACCGACAATCACCTGAAACGGCGTATGACCTAACAGTTCTTTGAGGCGTTCTTCGTTGAACTCTTTGTCGTCCTGAAAGATTTCATCGACGATCTGATTGAGCACCTTCGCCTGCATTCCTACCGCTTGGCGAACACCGGCGGCGTCGTACATGACGATGACGGCGAAGAGGCAGGCGATCGCAAACTCGGTACTCGCCCACCCCATTGTTTGCCCCACGCCGGTCGCCAGCGCGGTGACCAGCGCTGAATGGGCACTCGGCATGCCCCCAGTGCTGAAGAGCGTCCGGTAGCTGATTTTGCCGTCCATCACCAAGCCGGTCACGAGCTTCAAACCTTGGGCGAGCAGACAGGCGGCGATCGCCACCAGCAAGACCTGATTGCCTAAAATATCGCTAAAGTCCTGCACGATTTCCCTCCCAAATCCAGCAGATTTCAATGCTCAGCACTTGCGCGCCACAATGAAGCGGGCGATCGCCCGGAGCGGTTCGGCTTTTTCATCGTAGACCGAGAGTTCAGCGATCGCCGCCTCAATCAAGCGCTTCGCCTCAGCCCGCGACGCCTCTAGACCCCAAAAACTCGGATAAGTTGCCTTCTGAGCCTGCACGTCTTTCCCCGCCGTCTTGCCCAGTTCTTCTGGCGTGGCAGTGATATCGAGGATGTCATCAACAATCTGAAATGCAAGCCCGATGTGCTGGGCGTAGCGAGATAGTCGCTCTACATCCACCGTCGGCGCCGCCGCCAGAATTGCCCCGCAAACGACGCAAGCTTCTAGGAGCGCCCCCGTCTTATGGGTGTGGATAAAATTAAGCGTTTCTAGGGTGATGTCGGGCTGACCTTCGGACTCCAGATCGACAACTTGGCCGCCCACTAACCCGGCTGCGCCTGTGGCACGACCGAGACGGGCGATCGCCAGCAAGAGTCGTTCTGGAGCCACCCCCTGCGTCTGCGTCGCCATGTGCTCAAAGGCATAAGCCAACAGCCCATCGCCCGCCAGGATCGCAATGTCATCGCCATAGACCTTGTGGTTGGTGAGCTGGCCACGCCGATAGTCGTCATTGTCCATGGCAGGCAGATCGTCATGAACCAGCGACATGGTGTGAACCATTTCTAGCGCACAGGCTGTTGGCATCGCCATCGCCTGCGTCCCCCCCAATAATTCACAAGTCGCAATGCAGAGAATCGGTCGCAGGCGCTTGCCACCCGCCAGCAGTGAATAGCGCATCGATTCATAAATTCGGGTCGGGGCAGCAAGCGGCAATGAGCAGTCTAGGGCTGCTTCAATAGCTTCCTTCTGCTGCCGCAAGTAGGCGGTCAAATCGAAGGACATTGTGTTGGGTTCAGCGACTTCTTTGTCCGCGATCGCCATGCTCTTAAATAATTTGTAAATAATCTGTACGCTTCAGGTCGGGAAAGGAAAAGCAAAACCGCTGCACCAGCCATTCCCTACGGGCCGACGAGCCACTGACGCTCGAAGCTGGCAAGGTCAAAGCAACCCCAATATATACCGCAACGCGGTGTATCCTCGCAGCCGCTGCACCGAAGTCTGCCCTCATTTTACAGGCATCGGCTCGGCAGACTGCACCACGAACGGACAGGGTTCCCCGGCTACACTGCGTTCTCAAGACTCAGTGATCGCCGAGCACCATAGCGGCCTCCTGCCCCCCACAGCCTGACCACAACCGCCGCCCTGCCCAATTGCCATCCCCCCTGGCACCGCTACAGTATGGTGTGCCGGTCATCCGTCGCACCGTCAACACCGATGACAAAACGAGCTAGGATTGGGAGTCGTAGAGCTTGGCAAGCGGCGATGTCGATCCCCACGCAACCCGGTCAATCCTATCCCCTGGGCGCGACCTGGGATGGTCAAGGCACCAACTTTGCCCTATTTAGTGAAAATGCGACCGGCGTTGAACTCTGCTTGTTCGACGACCAAGAACGCGAGACGCGCGTCCCCCTCAAAGAATGCGAGCACTTTGTCTGGCACGCCTACCTGCCGGGGGTTGGGCCGGGTCAACGCTATGCCTATCGGTGTTGGGGATCGTATCTACCCGCCGAAGGTCAGCGCTTCAACCCGAATAAACTCCTGATTGACCCCTACGCACGGGCGATCGCTGGCGATGTGCAACATGGCGAGGCGATCTTCGGTTACCCCTGGACGGGCAAACAAAAAGACCTCGCCCTCTCGTACCTCAACGACGCCAGCGCGATCCCCAAATGTATCGTCGTCGATGAACAATTTGACTGGCAGGGCGATCGCTTGTTGCGCGTGCCCATGCACGAGTCGGTTATTTACGAAATCCATGTGCGCGGCTTCACGCAGCAGCATCCCGATATTCCTGAATCGCTGCGAGGAACCTATGCAGGGCTGGCGCATCCGGCGGCGATCGCCCACCTCAAATCCCTCGGCATCACCGCCGTCGAACTCCTCCCCGTCCACCACTTTTTCACCCAGATCGGTCATCTCGTGACCAAAGGGCTGAAAAACTACTGGGGCTACGACTCGCTCAACTACTTCGCCCCCCACGCCAGCTATAGTTCCAGCGGCTACTACGGCGAACAGGTGACCGAATTTAAGCAAATGGTCAAGAGCCTGCATCAGGCCGGCATCGAAGTCATCCTCGATGTCGTCTACAACCACACGGGCGAAGGCAACGAACTCGGCCCAACCCTTTCCCTGCGCGGCATCGACAACGCCTCCTACTACCGCCTGGTTGAGGACAACGAGCGCTACTACATGGACTTCACGGGCTGCGGCAACTCGCTGAATGTCCTGCATCCCCAAGTCTTGAAACTAATTGCCGACAGCCTCCGCTACTGGGTGCAAGAAATGCACGTCGATGGCTTCCGTTTTGACCTCGCCTCGGCTCTCGCCCGTGAACTGTACGACGTCAACCAGTTATCAGCCTTCTTCAACATCATTCACCAAGACCCCGTCTTGTCCACGGTCAAGCTGATTGCAGAACCCTGGGATATTGGTGAAGGCGGCTACCAAGTCGGCAACTTCCCACTGCTCTGGTCAGAGTGGAATGGCAAGTACCGCGACCGGATGCGCGATTTCTGGGTCGGTTTGGATAGTAACTTGTCAGAATTTGGCTATCGCTTCACCGGCAGCTCCGATCTCTACGAATCCAACGGCCGCAAACCAGCCGCCAGCATCAACTTCATCACTTGTCACGACGGTTTCACGCTCAACGATCTGGTCAGCTACAACGAGAAACACAACGAAGCGAACGGCGAAGACAACCGCGATGGCGAAGACTACAACCGCTCCTGGAATTGTGGTGAAGAAGGCGAGACAGATGATCCGGAAGTCCTGAAATTACGCCACCGCCAGCGCCGCAACTTACTTACCACCCTCTTCCTTTCCCAGGGAGTACCGATGCTCCTCGGCGGCGACGAGCTAGGGCGCACGCAGCAGGGCAATAATAATGCCTACTGCCAGGACAGCGAGATTGCCTGGTTTGACTGGAGTTTATCGTCTGACAGCAAGGATCTGCTCGAGTTCACCCGCCAACTGATCGCCTTTCGCCAACAAAATCCGGTTTTTCAGCGCCGCCACTGGTTCCAGGGTCGAGCGATTCACGGCTCACAAGTGGAAGATATTGCCTGGTTTGCCCCCGATGGCTCCGAAATGACGGAGGAGCAATGGGAGGAGGCATCGATCGAGGCGATCGCCATTTTCCTCAATGGTGATGAGCTACCAGCCAGCGGCAGCCAAGCCCGCCCCCAGAGCGATAGTTTCCTGCTCTGCTTCAACAGCCATCATGAGCCGCTGGACTTTGCGTTGCCCGAACCGTTGCAGGGCTGGTCATGGCAAATTGTCATTGATACTCAGAAGCCGCACTTTATTGAACACGGGGTGACTTACACAGGTGCGAGTGAGATTGCTTGTTGCGATCGCTCGCTACTCGTCCTGCGACGCCACTAGTACAAGGCGGCGGAAATGAGATCCCCATTCAGGATCCGTAGGATGCCTGTATTGTCTGCACTCATCACTCAAAACTCAGAACTCAAAATTCCGCGTAGCGGTACTAGTGCGCGCCCTCGATTGCCAATCGATCACGACTTGGAAAGTGATCAAAAGGTAGCATCCCAGTTTGGGAACCCTGCATTCTTACGGAACAGGCTCCGCCAACACCCTAAATCCCTCTTCCAGAGCAGGAGATGGACTGCCAACTCCCCTTCTCCCCGCTTAGGCTACCATGTACACATAACGTTTGAGATGGGCCGCCGCAGATAACCTAGAATATCCAACACATAATCTTTCGGCAGTCGGTTCCATCGATTTGTTATCTTGCAATATCTTGTGGGGTGAAACTGCTATTCATGATAGTCGGGACATCTCACGGATACCGTCTGGAGTATTCCCAGTCCATATGTGAAAGGCTCGAAAGAAAGAACTTGGGTCGTTGTAGCCCAACAGGAAAGAAATTTCTGCACTGGAATAGGGCGTGTTAACGAGATAATGATTGGCTAATTCTGCCCGTAAAGCACTCAATTCTTGTTGGAAGCTGGTTTCTTCTTCTCGCAACCGTCGCTGTAGGGTGCGCGTGCTAATGTTAAGGCGTTGAGCGACATCTGCCATAGAACACTGACCACTGGCGAGAACTTCCATCAGACAGGCTCGGACGCGATCGCGAAACCGAGCCTGTACGCCCAGATGCTTCATCTGCTGGTTTAGTTCTGGTTCAAAGATAGACCACATCCCAACATTCGATGTCAAAAAAGGCTTCTGGACATCAACTGCCGCAAAGACAACGCCATTAAATTCACCGATATTGATCGGGATGCCAAAGAACTCCGTAAATTGCTCTGTTGCTGGCAGCGGTAGGGTAGTTGTGATTGCCAGGGGAACGATGTGCTCTCGGGTAGCTAAACGAATCATGTGAACGAAAAACACCAGTTCCGCCGCAATTAAAGCAGCGGGCAGAGGTGGTTTTCCTGGCAGTTCTCTCAGGGCGATCGTGGTTTGTTTATCGGTTGCCGTGACCTCTAGCCGTAATGGACCAATCAGGGGCTTATATTGAGCCAGACGCTTGAATGCCAAGTTTCCATTCTCGCTACAAAAGCAGGCAAAAATGGGCGGACTGAAAGACTCTACCGAGATGGACTGGCCGACCCGTAACGGAAAGACCGGGTCGCTGGAGAGCAGCGTTTCCAACTCCTGCCAGAGGCGAAAATATTCGGCAGTTGAGATCTGAGGCGTTGGGTGGCTAAACAGATCCAGAGGTAGACGGGCACGGCGCAGCACATCCTGGGGTGATAAGCCCAGATCTTTCAAAATAATCTGTGTGGCTGGATTCAGGGTGAATTTCTGGCTAACCGGGTTCATTTCAACATACTCATGACGATGCGATCGAAGAATCGGTCTCCTAACCAGGTGCGAATGAAGATCAGGGGTTTGGCGAGTTTCCCCGCAGCGTAGCGGGTTCTGGGCTGACTCGCTTTAACCGCCTTAGATACCACATCCGCAATGACCGACGGTGGCGAAGCATTCCCTGCGGCATAGTTTTCTTCGGTGGCCTTGGCCAGAATTTGGGTCATCTTGCCGTAGGCTCCAGCACCAGACCGCTTCAGCATTGGCCCGGACAGGACATCGTCAAACTCAGTTTTGATCACACCCGGTTCAATAATCACCACATTAATGCCAAACTGAGAGACTTCTAGCCTCAAACAGTCTGACCACCCTTCCAGAGCGTGTTTCGAGGCATGATACCACGCTCCCAAAGGCGCATAGACTTTGCCACCCATGGAGGACATATTGATAATTTTGCCCGCCCCTTTTTCGCGCATTTTGGGCAGCAGCAGTTGGGTAAGACGAGCCAGCCCGAACAGGTTGACCTCAAACTGGTAGCGGGCATCGTCAAGGGTGACATCTTCAACGGCACCGTAGCAGCCAAACCCGGCATTGTTGACCAGTACATCCACAACACCATAGGTAGTCAGGATTTCACTGACAGCGTTCTGAATGCTCTCCTCGTTGGTTACATCCAGGTGCAGGCGATGGGCACCTCTAGTCTCTAAATCAGCCATTTTGTCATAGCTACGGGCCGCAACGATGACGGTGATGCCATCTTCAATCAGTCGTTCAGCAATAGCTTTACCGATACCGGAGGAAGCGCCAGTTACCAGAGCAACTTTGGCAGATGGGTTGGTCATAGCGTTTCTCTAATTCTGCTGTTTCTAAAGTGGTATAAACCCAGCTTAGAGGACAAAACAATATCTCATAATTGCACAGAGCGCCAACTTTATTGCATTTGACGCCAATATACTCATTGTAATTGGTGGAGACGATATCCCGGGGTCATTCTATTCCTGTCAAAAGGCTTTTGCAAAGTGATGATTATCAATATTGTCAATGACGTCAAAGAGCTTGCTGTCACTCTTTCACCCTGATGAGGCACAAGATAACGGCTCGGTTCAGCGGCGGCAAACTAAACTTCGCCTCCCCACGAGCGGCTTTCGTCCGTCCGTTGCAACCGAATTGTTAGACCTTACCCAACCGACCAACTTCATCTACCTCAACGCCTCGATTATAACGATCCCACCTTCCACCGCTTGAATTCGCAAA
>JAAUTY010000111.1 GCA_012031265.1 Spirulinaceae cyanobacterium SM2_1_0
CCGTTCGGAAACACGGCGCACTCCTCGATAAAATCGTCGGCCCAGGCTGGCCCCTGCGGCAGCCACACGTTGCCCGCCTCGATGACGGGCGACACTGCCGCTGCCCGCGCCTGTTTGCCGCCCTGGGGCTCCACGGCGATCAGGCCGCTGATCTCGCGTTGCAATGTAGCAATCACCGCTGGGCCGTTGGCTTTGTCCTCGATCAGTTTCGCTCGCACTTGCGGCCAAGCTGCGCACATGTCGCGCACTGCCCGCACCGTCGCCGAAAATCCATCCGCGCCCGCACCTGGTCGAGCAGGTAGCAGTCCGCGCCTACACGACCCCACACCTGGCCGACCACATAGTCAGTGCCTGCTGTGTCCTTAAATGTCATATCCCACGATTGCACCAGGTCGTCAAAGCGCGCTGGCGCGTGCTCATACCGTCGCCACCAGCCGCGCTGGAGCATGCCCCCCTCCACCGGGCTGGGGCTCTGCTGATAGAGCGCCGCAAAACCGTAGCTCCCCAGCGTCGCCCGCAAATCGGCCAGTGCCGCCTCGTTGTAGCGCTCCGGACACAGCGCCGCGCCCGGCTCCCGGCCCAGAGGATCGTCGATCTCGGCCAGCGCGGGCAGGCTTACGACCTGCCAGTCAGCGGCTGTGTCGCTGCCGAGGATGCGCCCGGCAAGATCATCCTCGTGCCAGCGCGTCTGGATCAGGATAATCTTGCCGCCCGGCTCCAGGCGGGTGTACAGGTCGTCCCTGTACCAGTCCCACACACGATCCCGGTATGCCTGGCTGTCGGCCTCCTCGCGGCTCTTGACCGGGTCGTCGATGATGATCAGGTTCCCGCCTTGGCCGGTAATGCCCGCGCCCACGCCGACTGCCCTCAGACCGCCGCCCTGAATCGTTTCCCACTGCTCCACGGCACTGCGATCTCCGGACAGCGTCAGTCGCTCCTTCGCAATCCGCCGCGCCTTGCGGCTGAACATGTTTGCCAGGGTCTGGTTGTAGGCGCCAACAATCACCCGCAGGCAGGGGTCGCACTCCAGCCGATAAACCGGATAACGCACGGTCGTCATCTCGCTCTTGCCGTGTCTCGGCGGCACGAACAACATCAGCCGCTTGCACTCGCCTCGCGTCACGCGCGACAGGTGCTCGCGGATGTAGCGCAGGTGCGCCCAGTCCCAGAGGTATGTGGGCTGTGACGCGGTTGAGCCAGGCGGCGAAATTATTCCGCCTCGACCCCTGAATGATCTGCGCTAAGCTGGCGAGCGAGGGCGCTGCGTTCATCGTCGGTCATCCTCTCAATGCGGTCGGCTATCTGTGCCACGGCAATGTCAGCGATGCTCGTTGGCTGGCCCCGGAGCAACTGCATTTTGTCAATCGCAATCGCCATCGAGGTTGCGGTCTGCTGCAAATTGGCTGCCTTGATTTTGTAAGGCAAGGCATAAGTCAGTTCGCGAGCAATCTGCTCAAGGCGCTGGGCGAGGTCGATTTTTTTATGTTTACGGAGTTCCGCAACGTCATTGTGCGGCCCTGTGATGCACCATTCCCGCAGTGTTGTGTACGGAATGCCAAGTATGCGCGCTGTTTTTCGCACATCTCCGCTATTGGCGTCAAGCACCGCCAGCGCCCCTGCCTTCTCCTGATCACTGTATTTGCGGCGTTGGGCCACAGACCCACTCCTAGCGCTTCGCCTGCATCTTGGCCTGGTTGGTCAGCAGCAGGCCAACCGCCATCGCCAGCAACACAATGAGGGCCAGGATGCCAAGCAGACCATAATCGAGCAACCGCGCGGTTGCGATTTCGAGGATGCCGGATTGTGCTGCGAGAAGCAATATATATCCTACGTTGAAACGGGTTCGTTCGGACACACTCACAGTGTGCCCGAATAGCAATATTATAGCACACCTTCCTGCTCGCCAGCAGCACTCATAGAGCAAGAATGCCAAGCGCTGCCACCTCGCTCTCTGACCATTCCGCAACATTACATCAAATCGAAAAGCGAGCGTTGTTGGTTGTTGCTCCGATTGCGCGCCTGACCACTTCTGGCAATTTTTGCCGCACAGTGCCAAGTAACACTGCGGTATGCCGCTCGTCCAACGCCTCTTCCGGTGTTCAGGGGGTGTCTCTGTTAGGCAATGCTGATCGACGGATACCTGAGCCCAAACCAGGCTTCCACCAGGTCGGCCTCGCCGTCGGTCAGTGTGCGGTCATAGGCAACCACGTGTCCTATGTACATCTTCGTTCCAAACCCCGGTCGGAGCGTCCGTCCGACCACAAGCGCATCGACGACGTGGCAGGAGGAAGACGGTAGCGCAACAAAAACCACTCGTTCAGCGGAGCTAACACCGAAGCCGTTACTCCGTTTCGCTCGGAAAGCAACGGGGATGTGTGATAAACCCCGGCAGTACCGGGTTGGAACAACAACACATAGCTCCCGTGGATGGTAGACAACACGGCTCCGTAGTCGGCATACGTTGTCGCCGGGAAGGCTATGGCGGCAAAATACTCTGACCCGGCCAGCGTCGAGACGTTGCTGGTCATTCCTCCGGTGTTCGATACGTACGAATAATTGTTATACAGCGCCTTGGAGGTCTGGAAGGTCTGCAGGGTCAGCGGGCGAGTGGCCGAGTTGTTGGCGTTGAAGAGCTGGGATTTGTCTTTCAGATTGAGGATCGAGCCAAACTGTCCACCGTCCGCAACGACCCGCTCGCCTCCTCCACCAAGGGCCGAATAGCATTCCTGGGCCGGAGCAAGCCAGACAGATACGTTTGTCCAGATGGGCGGACTGTCCATCGAGAAACTGCGGCCGCGCGGGTCGATCCATGTCTGCGGTCCGGGGAACCCTAGAAGTCCGTTATTCATCAGTAATCGCCTCCCAGAGCCACGATATCCGCAGCCTTCGCCGCCGACACCGCAACATCCATCTTGAGCTTGAGCAATGTTCCGGCTGGCAGCACGATAGCAATGTCATTGATGTTCAGCCATGTCCAGACGGCCGGGTCTAAGATATTGGCACTGGTGTGCGAAAAAACACTGCTCGGCTTCGCGGCGACATACGCTGTGCCGAGCACATATTGAACACTGGACTGCTCAATGGCGAAGGTCATATAGTGTTCAACCGGGTCGTTCGATGTGACCAAAATCGCGTGTACCCGTGACCCTGACGCGCCCGGCGTAAAAATGGTCTTGTAGTTGGTACTGTCGGCATTTGCGAATGCTGTCCCGGTGACGTTCGGTGTTGCCGTAAAGACTGGCGCTGCTGCCATAGCTTCCTCCTAGATGGTATTGTGATACAAGTAGAGCAGCCCCCCGGTGCCATCACCCCCGCCAGAGCCGCCTGACGCATCAGCGGCCGTCTTGACTCTGACCACGCCGCTACCGTTATCGATCAGGTCGCCATTGCCGACAATAATCTTACTGACGTTGGCGACCGAGGGCGACCCATCGGCCTCTTCGACCGTCAGGCTCACGCCGGAGCCACCTTGCTCGTCGGCGTCGATTTGTGCCGAGCCTGCTCCTAGATTCGTGAGTGTCAGGTTGGCCCCGACGACTAGCGTCAGGATATTCGTCAGAGCGGGCACGCCGTCTGCTTCTTCGATGTTCACGGTGCGCACGGAGTCTGGTATCCACCCCGCCGCGATCTCGCCATTCAAATCTGCCCGAAGAATACCGTTTGCTGTCGGAATGATTGAGGCTTCGCTAGCTTCAATTACTTCTGTCGGCGTTTGCTGTAATTTCCCGTCATAAAGCTCAATGACTTTCCGAGCCATCGCTTCCTCCTTCACAATCTCATAATTTTACAATGTAGGCCGTGTCCATTTGAGCGCGCACTTCCGACGCCACCTCCACCACATATCCCAGGCGCTGGACAATGTTCCCGGTCGCGCCAGGCGGTGTTTTTGTCGAGCCGCCGCCAGTGCCTGCTGAGAGAAAAACAGGGCTCCCGACGTCTGCCGCTACAAATCCAGAAATGGCAATGACGCCATTTATTCCGTTTGTGTAGACTGTCGCCGGGCGCCGGAATTAACCGCAGCTGTCACATAGCCGTGCTGCTGGCTTCGTGGTCATCCGTTGCGAGTGCTTTGCGTACGCGACGCGATCCGCTCACGTTATGGATGTTGATCCAGTCTCCGGCGGCCAGGTTTTCACTTGCCTGGATGGTCTCAGCAGAGCCGCTCCGGCGGCGGGCATCAGGCTTGCGTCTAGCTTGCCGTCTGTGCCTGTACGCGGAATTTTGCCGCCATCCGCCGCACCGACCGATGTACTTATGGCGGTCTTTCGCTCAATTGATCCGGTCGTCGTATTGACGTCCAAAAACGTCCCTGACATAGGTTGCCTCCTTGTCTGTTAGAGGATAAATCGAAATTCGTATCTTACAAGCACGCGCGCAATAGTGGAGCTCGAAATCCCCACTATTTGTCCAATCGGCTGCAATAATTGCCCCGCCGCTGCTGGCGGGCTGTGGCTGCATTTCCCGGGTCGTGCTCAAAAACAGTCCGACCGATATCGTGGCGAGATGCCAGGGATGAATGCGAGCTCGTTCAGGCCGACTGGAAAGACAGTCACGTTGCCCCCCACGCCCGCTGATTCGGCGGCAAATCCGATAGCCGCAGTTGCAGGCGTGCTGGCATCCGCCGGTCGCAGCTTCCCGCCGCCGTCGGAAGAGACCCAGTCTCCCGCCTGGATAGGCAATCCTGCAATCATCGAGAACTGCTGCTGATGCAGGCGCGGGTCGTTCGCGCGAACATCTTGAACTCGTTGATCTCGCCTGCATCAGCAATTGGCAGGCGATTGATCTTGATTGTGCCGGTTGTTATTTGGGATGCGTCGATCTCCCAGTCCGAAGGATCGATATCGATATCGGCAATAGAGGGACGATCCTGCACCTCGTTCCAAGACACATACTGCGAGCTATTGCGGGTTTTGGCCACGAAGAGAGTCCCCACCCCATGCACATACTGTTTCTGGCTGCGGTGCTCATCAACTGCTGTTTCCGCTGCCTCTTCAGCGTCACGCACCACCAGCAGGGGACACGAGCCCGCCGGACTCATCACGCGCAGTGATGCTGACCGTCTGACCGCCTTGCACCATGCAGACATAGCGCGGCGCTACTATCTGCTCCGGCTGACAGGCGGGGACTGCCGGGCGCGTATCGACGGTGACCGCGACTTCCCCTTCGCTGACGCCGTTGAAGCTGTTGACCCGAATCGTGATGGGCCCCTCTACTTCCAGGCCCTCGATAACCGCATCCGTTGCCAGCAGATCGGGTTCATCCGTGCCGTGGTCATCGTTGAAGGCGATACGGCGATCCCCGACCAGCACTTCCAGCGTGACGCTAGTATTTAGCAAGCGGGTGAGGCCAGCCAGCTGCTCTTCACTGACCCCCTCCGGCGGCGAAGCAATTTCCTGCTGCACGTCGCGGATGATGATGAGCGGCTCCAAACGCTCAATATTGCGGAGAATGTTAAGCGTTTGGGGAAAGAGCGCCTGCATGGAGACTTCTACGGTTTGGCGGTTGAGCTTATTCGCCAGTTCCGGTGGCCCATCGGTCAAGGGGGCCGGGGCGGTGGGGCGTAAACTGCCCCAGCTCTGAGGTATACAGCAGCTTTTGGGTAACCGGGTCGCCCGCAAACTGAGACCGCACCCGCTGAATTTGGGCCTGGTTTAGCCCCAGAGCCGCCAATTGAGCCTGCCCAGTGCGGTCAAAGTCGGCCCGCAGCACATCGGCAATGGCGGCATTACTGTTCTGAATTTGCTGATTAATGTCAAGCAGTAGCGTATCCAGGCTTTGGGGATCACCCAGCAGGCCATACACCCCAACCCGCTGCTGAATCGTGGCGTCCAGTTCAGCCTGAAGCTCAGCGATGTTTTGAATACTGGCCTTTTGCTGCTCAACCTGGGCCTCTTTCTGGGAAACCTCAGCCTCCAGCGTCGTCTTCTGCTCCTGCACCGGCTTCACCAGGAAGTTGTAGAGCAGGTAAGCGCCTAGCAACCCCAGGAGCACCAGGGCAATAGCCTGGATCCTGGGCGTTAGCTCTACGCCAAACGCCGTTGGATAGGTAGGGCCAACCTGCTGTAGATTTTGCTCCTCAGGGGAGAGGAAATCACCAGTCGCTGTCATTATTCGATCACTCCTGTTTCTCTGAGGGCACGGAGACGAGAGGCCAAACCTACAGCTCCCTTACGCTCAAACTCATCAACCAATTGGGAGGAGGGGGTGTCGGTAATGTTGGCCCGAATGGTGTAGTCCACCAGAAAACTGGGGGTGTTCACTGGGGTGTTAGGGCATCGCCCATCTACGGATGGATCAAGCAGATTGGTTTGGCGCTCGGCTCGCTCAATCGACACGGTGGAAGACTCTAGCAGGGGAGACCGTTGCAGCACTAGAGAAAAATCGTTGATGTCGTCAAAGGCGCAGGCTACACCCTCAATGGCAATGCCGCCAGCCTTGGGTGGGGTGGCCTCTGGGTCACTGGCGGGGGTGATGCCAGCATCCTGGGTAATGGTGGTGATCTGTACGCGGGCGGGGGTGCGGTCTCGGATATCCTGTAAGAGCGCTGACCAGGGCACAATTTCATTAAATACCGACACAAAGGCGGCATTTTCAGCCTTAACTACGTCGATCTGGCCTTGAATAGCGTTGATTTCTTGAATCTGGCTTTGAATTTGGGCCAGCTCTGTATCTAGCTCCGCATTTCTGGCCTCAAGCTGCCGGATCTGATTGCGCGTGTAGAGCCAGTAGCCCCCCACTAGCAGAACCGGCACCAGCGCACCGATCAGCCCGTACACCAGCGGTTTGCGATCGCAGGATCACCCGTGCCTCTGGGCCGGGGCTTGGCCTCAAAAACCCTGACTTCGCGGTCTTTTAAGAAGTTAACGTCAAGACTATACATGGCTACACCTCCCGCAAGCCCAACCCAAGTACTGTAGCCAGCCCTGGCCGCTGGCTGTCTGGAATGTCCTCCTCTAGATCGAGGGACAGGGCTGAAATCGGGTCAATTTGGCTGGTGGGGATGCTCAGCCGCTGGGCCAAGAACTCGTCCAGTTGCCGATGGATGCCCCCGGCCCAGCCAGCAACAGCTGAGCCACCTCCATGTCCTCTTCCTGGTTCAAATAAAAGTCTATGGAGCGGCGCAGTTCATCCGAGAGTTCGCCCAGCACTCGCAGCATAGCGGTGGTGCCGGGGTTGGTACCACCCCCTACCTGCATCGCGCCCACCGTATCCATCGTCTGCACCGGCACGGTCATGCCTTGCAGCAGGTCGGTATTGCGCGAAGGCGGCAGGTTCATAGCCCGACTCAGCGCACTCTGAATTTGAAAGGTACCCGTCGGCACAGTGCGGGAAAAATGCGGCACCCCGTCTACCACAATGGAGATTTCGGTGTTTTCAAACTCAATGTCCACCACAGCGGCGGCTTCCTGGGGGGTAAACTGCCGGAGTTGCTCTCGAATGGTGCGAATCAGCGCAAAACTGGAGGTTTCCAGAACGTTTAAGGCCAACCCAGCCTGCTGGAAAACCTCAATGTAGGGGTCTGTGATGTCTTTGCGAACGCCGACCAGGAGCACCTTGACCTTTTCGATGCCGTCTTCGTCTACGAAGTAGCCCAACTTCTGGTAGTCCACATCGGCCTCTTCGCGCGGGAAGGGGAGATAGAGGCTGGCCTCCTGGTTGAGCACCATTTCTCGCAGTTCAGCGTCATCTAACTCGGCGGGCACCGGAATAATTTTGGCGATCGCTCGTCCAGGAATTGCTGTGGTGGCCTGCTTCACCTTCACCTTACTTTCGGTCAGCACGGTTTGGATGGCATCAGCCATGGCCGCCGTATCGAGAATTTGCCCTTCTTCGTAAATTCCCTCCCCGATCTCTACCGAAGCTAGTGTTTCTAGTTTCAGACTAGTGCCCTGTTTCCTTAGTTGAGCCAGGTTCACTTTTTCAGGGGTTAGCTCAATGCCAACGCCCCGAGGCTTGCGATTAAAAATGGCTTTCAAGCTATCCACAGCAGTATCCGCAAAGTGGGTAATATAACTAGCATTTGCCCCATTAACCCAGGGCATTGGCAATGTGGGGGCCATTGCCAGCGTGGCTTGATGGCTTCTCAAAACCCGCCAAACAT
Source organism: Spirulinaceae cyanobacterium SM2_1_0 (assembly GCA_012031265.1). GTDB lineage: Bacteria > Cyanobacteriota > Cyanobacteriia > Cyanobacteriales > Spirulinaceae > JAAUTY01. The sequence continues at coordinate 8,102 of JAAUTY010000111.1, forward strand.
AGCTGTTTCAGCGAGTCTACCGAGGAAGCAAGCTGCCCTGACCAAAATGTGCTAACGAATGGTACACAATTTATTTGAGAATTTCCACTTTTTATTGGTGGACAAGAACGGAAATTAATCGAGCATTATCGCCGTGGATTGGAAGGGACAAAATCTGCGCCCAAGAACCTGAAATTATCCGGCGATGACATACCAAAACAATGCCCCAACCCTTTCTTACCCCCAACCTGGTCACGGTTTAGGGGTGATTATATGGGGGAGCTGATGGCTTACCCTGATGCAGCGTTATCCGACTGTGCTCCGACGCTGACTTGCGGCAGAACCCCAAACCCTGAACCGGATTCAACTCCGAATCTGGTTCAAACCGCTTGGCTTTATCAGCGATGTTAGCGGCATTTGAGAAAACTGAACACGTAATATTGAAAAGAAATCGCTGGTGTTGAGAATTTATGACCCTATCTCCGTCGGTCAGGGGGTTGGCGGCTCCCCTGGGTACACCGTTAACGCCGCAGGCTAGCCGTCTGTTGCTTTCTGGGCTCTGGGGAGTTGGGTCGCGAGGTGGCTCTGGAAGCCGTGCGCCTGGGGTTGGAGGTGATTGCGGTAGACCGCTACGACCATGCCCCAGCCATGACCGTGGCCCATCGCCGCCATGTCATCAATATGCTGGATGGCGACCAGCTACGACAGGTCATTACCCAGGAGCAGCCCAGCCTGATTGTGCCGGAGGTGGAGGCGATCGCCACCGATACCCTGGTGGCTCTGGAAACCGAAGGCTGGCGGGTGATTCCCACCGCCCGCGCCACCCAGTTGACCATGAACCGCGAAGGCATCCGGCGACTGG
>JAAUTY010000050.1 GCA_012031265.1 Spirulinaceae cyanobacterium SM2_1_0
ATCCCAGGCTAATAGCTAAACCCGTTGAAACGGTTCGGAATTAAGCAGTTTGATCTTAGCCTGCTTGAGCAGGCTTTCGCTATTAGCCAGGCATTTTAATGCTTGGTGGGTTGCGAGTGCTCTCCGATAAGACCTGGGATTCAAATCCCAGGCTGAGAGCGCAAACCCGTTGAAACGGGTTTGGGAGACTCGCTGAATATCGAAGACAAATGAAACAACAGAAATGCAAAAAGAGGATGTCTGATGACATCCTCTACAACTCTAAGGCTAGTTCAGAATTGAACTAGAAGGTCAGCTTCGTGCGGAACATACCCACAAAGATCGTGTCGTTGGCTGCGTTGCCATTCGGGTTGAGAATGGCATACACACCAGGAGCCAACTCGATATTTTCGGTCAGTGGGAAACGATACTCCAAGTTGGCAATATAGGTCGCGTCTGAATCATCAGGGCCGTTATCAACCGTGACAGTAGGAAGCTGACCAAAGCCAGCCACAACCACATCACCCTCCTTGGCGATGTCAGGGAAACCAAGGTTGAATCCCCAGGATGTGTAGGTTGCATTGTCTCCAAAGCGCGGACCGCTGTCGTCCTCTGAAGTTGCGACCGAGTAACCGACATAACCGCTGATATTCATCCAGTCCAGAGGATCCCAGCTTGCATTCAAAGCATAAGTGCTCGCTGTCAAAGGACCGTTCAGGTCAAAACCGTTACCTGCATTGTTGACAAACAGGAAGGGGTTTTGACCCAGGAAGCTGGATGTATCATCACCAGGTGCAGCACCCCGCAGGTACGAATACGAGTAACCGAGAGCAAGCTTGAAGCGGTCACTGATGTCAAAGTTCAACTGAACCGGAATGACATACTCGCCACCGAATATACCCAGTGCAGCATCTTCGCCACCATCCGCCATATAGGCAATGTCAAAGCTGAAGAAGTCACTGACTGCTACGTTGAGACCAAAGGCTTGGTCATCACCACCAGATTCGTAGAAAAGGGTGTTGTAGCTATTCGCTAGTGCCAGATTGTCACCAGAGAAGGGGGCTGTAGTTCCAGAATCTAGGACATCATCAATCGAAGCACCGCGAGGGATGATGTGGGCACGAACGCGGTCAGTGACCATGAAGCGATAAGCCAAGTCGTTCAGCTCAACGTTATTGCCGGTATCGTCGCCGAGGTTACGCACCGCTTGAGTAGTCCCTAGGTCATTGCCTAGAAGACTATTCATGTTCGCAGCCTGGAGGCGTGTCCGCAGGCGGTCTGTGCCAAAGAAGCTGGTATCAAAGTTCAGGCGGGCGCGATAGCCGAAGACAAGATTGTCATCAGGGTCACGGTCAAGCCCCTCAAGGGCAATAATTGCCTCTGCCAAAGCTTGGGCATCACCTAGGTTGTTAGGATCAGCACCAGGATTAGCAGGATCCAGATACTGACCAAGAGTTACAGAATCAACAACGCCAACCCCTTCAAACAAGGGGGTTAATCCAAGACCGCTATCTAACAAATCAGCAAACTGATTGATATCATCCAGCTGACCAACAAGAGCACCGCCAAGCGTGTTATTCACGTGGGCATTGAAAATGCTGCTATTGAAGCCAGGAATCTGGAAGGCACGCTCATCCATCAGGACACCGTTCAGCTCAGCGATGATTTCGCCTTGGAGCTTGGTGGTGGTGGAGAACTGGTTGTCCTCCAGGAAGGCAACGCGACCTTCGAGGTTGTCAACGCGGGTACCGAGGGTGGCTAGCTCAGCCTCGAATTCTTGGAGGAGGCGGCGGAGGACTTCCAGGTCGTCGCGAGTGACGAACTCAGCCGTTGTTTCCGCGATCAGGCGCTCGATCTGTTGCAAGCAGGCATTGAGACCAGCGGCGAACTCGTAGCGACTCAAGGAGCGGTTGCCGCGATAGGTGCCGTCGGGGTAGCCCTTCAGGCAGTCGTAGCGACGCACGAGGTCATCCAGAGCTTGGAATGCCCAGTCGCTCGGTGAGACATCGCTGAACTGTGAAGCACCAGGGAAATCTTGACCCAGCGAGCCATTGCCTTCGGCACTGTAGCTCTCGATCTGCTGGAGCAAATCGCTGGTGGACGTTTCAAAATCGCTTGCGACCGCGTCGCCAGATGCAGCGAGTACTGCACCTAGAGCCACTGGCGCTGCGACCAAAGCTTTTCTCAGAATCTTAGACATCAGTACTTCCTCACACTTAACCAGAGAATTACGGGGAAGGACAGGACACTCAGCACAGTAAGTATACGCTTGAGGGTACCGCCGTTGCACTACAAAGAGCAATCCACCTGCTAGAACAGATCAGCCAGACTCGCTACCACGCATGAGGCCACACAGCCAACCAGTCGCGGAGTCGAAAAATCCAACTGCCTGGAGTAGATGTTAGAGAGTCTTACTAAAAACTGTCAAGAGACAGTTGGGATCAAATTAGCTAGAGTGCCTGCGAGCAGCGATACACCGCAGTTTAAACAACTTACTCAGAGATTGCAACTAGATCGTGAGTCAGTGCGGAGCGAGCATAGGCAATGCTTATCGATAATTATCCGGAGCGGCGCGATCGCCTCCTCAGCGATCGCCGACACAGCCGACCGCGATCGCCATCCCCATCGTCTCCTGACACTTATCAGACCCTCCGTAGGATCTCGGACGGGCCGACCGCGTGACTAGGAACGCCACTCAGCCGTTACCTGGATCGCTGAGCGCCAACGGCATTCGTAGTCCAATAGGTTACAACGCGATGCAACTAAGCAACGCCATGAGGTTTTCACGAGGCAAGGCAATAGAATGAGTGTGCAGACTTTAGACCGGGAGCTCTTGGAGAGCGCGAGCATGACTCAGTTGGCTGTGGCGTGGGCGCAGGAGTGGCAGATTCGACTGGCAGATGACTGCCCTACGCAAAGTGAGGCCGTCCGCCGGAGTATCGTCACTTGGCTGCTCGGCGATCGCCCCGAACGCTTCGAGGAGATGGATGAGCGCCAGTTGGCGATCGCCAAACAAGCGATGGAATATCGCTACCGCATCCTCTGCCAGCGCTACCTCGGTGTCGGCCCCAACCAGGCCTATCGCAACCTCATCCAACGGCTCGGCTCCCTGGCGGTGCTGCGGAACAAAATCCGCACCTGGGTCTCGCTGAGCCGCGATCGCCATCGTGCCGTCGCTGATGTCATCCAGGAAGTCCTGCAAGAGATGCTCCACAGCGATCGCTATCTGCAAAGCGCCATGCGCTGGATCGAGCAATGCACCCCCAGCAGCCGCCTACGCAACGCGCTGATGCTCACCAGCCTCGAAGAATATTGCCTACGCCCAATCCGTAATCAGCCCCTGCTGGTCTACCGTTTCGTCAACTACCTGCGGCGTGCCCAGCGTAGCGGCATGACCCAGGTACCCCAGCAGGAGCGCATCCGCACGCTCTCCGAGGAGTTGGTGCTCGACAACGACGATGCCCCGGTCAGCCTCTTCGATGCCGAGGCCGCCAGCCTCTACGCCGAACAACAAGCGCTCGCGGCGCAGCAAAACTTGCGGGCGACCGTGCAGCGGGAGTTTGAAGCCTATCTCGCCGAAAATCTTGACGAATCGGCGGCGCAGTGGCTGCGGCTATACCTCCAGGGTCATACCCAAGAGGCGATCGCTCGGGAACTCGGCGTACCGATTAAGCAAATTTATCGATTGCGCGAGAAGGTCGGCTACCACGCGATCAAAATTTTTGCGCTCAAAGGCCAACCAGAACTGGTCGCCAACTGGCTACAAGCGTCGCTCCAGGAACACAACCTCGGTCTCACTCCGAGCCAGTGGGAGCAGTTTTGGCAAGATTTGACGCCGCTCCAGCAGCAGGTCATCGGTCAGCTCAAAGCGGGCCGGACGATCGAGGCGATCGCCCACGAACTGGCGCTGAAGAAATCGCAGGTCATGGCGGAGTGGGGCAAGCTATATCAGTCCGCTCAAGCCCTCCGCAGTGCTTGAGGATGTCGATGGCTCTGGGTACGCCTGCTTATCATTGGGGAGGGGTGAGCGCGATGTCCGGCGCTGCATAGCGACCAAGCGTTTGAACCCTAGGGTCTGCGGATCGCGTGCGGCCAAGACGAAGCGGGCAAATGATTGCCCGCTGGCGTTCAGACCGAAGCCGATTGGGTTCGGTCTAGATTTCCTGCGATTCCCGGCCGAAAATCGAGGACTTGAGTGATGAGAACTCAGTCGTTAACTCTTGACGAGTTTTCGATTGCAGCAAGTAGCGGTAGACGAACCAGATCGTGTAGCCGATGCCAATCAGCTCAAACATGGGCGCGAGAAGCGGGACATCATTGATCGCTGACAGGAGCGCCAGTGTCAATTTCACCGTGATGATGCCCGCTACGATCAAGCCGACACTAATCAGTGGTTGCTGGTAGTCAGAGAAAAACTTGCCCACGAAATCTGGCAGTTTTGCCAGAAACTCAGAGACCGGCTCCAGCCACTCTTGCCAGGGCTGATCGGACGCTGGGGCACTGGCCGGCGCGATCGCCCCGGAGGTTCCAGTACTTAACTGGGTTGAAGTTTGCTCAGCTTCAGTTGATTGAACGTTTGGATCCATACGTTTCTACCCCTCGTCAAATAGCAAAATGTGGATGTTCAGTCGAATCGCGCCGCCATGCGGGCAAGCCTGACCAACTTCCGCTCATCTTATCAGACGCATCTGAGGATTGAACGCTGGCGGACGCCGTCAGAATTTGAATCATACCTCAGCTCGTTCCGCTCCGCGACAAGGGTGACGAACGCCCGCCACAGGCTGCTTAAGCTTCTTCGTACTGAGCCATACGAGCGTAGTCGCCGAGCGCATAGCAGGCGACCCGTAAGCTGCTGAGGGCTTGTTGCTCCAGGCGCGGATCCGCCAGGGTGCGGGCGGCACTCAAGCGCTGCTCGTAATAATTAACTGCCGCTTGGTAATCGCCAAGGGCATCGTAAGCTACACCCAAGCTCGCCAGTGCCTGTTCCTCAGCCCGGTGATCGCCCAATTCACGGGCGATCGCTAGCCGTTGTTGGCTATAGGTGATCGCCAGCTCCCGCTCGCCAGCTGCCCGCGCTGCATTGCAGAGGTTGCGTAAAATCTGGGCTTCGCCGCGTTGGTCACCCAGTTCGCGGCTCGCCACCAACCGTTGCTCGTAGTACTTCATCGCCTTGTCGTACTCACCGAGGCCGTAGTAGGCATTGCCAATATTTTTAAGAATCTGGCTCTCAGTGTAGCGATCGCCCGCCTGCTTGGCGATTCTGAGGGCCTGCTGCTGCATCTCAATGGCGTAGCGCAGATCGCCCTTAGCGCGGTAGGCAAGACCGAGATTATTGAGCGCCGCCACGACACCAGCACTGTCTTGCAAGTTGCGGAAGCTTTGCAAACTCTGCTGCTGAACCGTGATCGCCGCGTCGTAGTTGTCCTGGTGGCGGTAAGCATTGCCCAAGTGGCCGAGCAATTGCGCCGTCAGTTGCGGCTCCGCCAGCGACACCGCCAGCTCCAGCGCCGCCTGTGCCGTCACCACGGCCTGCTCATAATCGCCTTGGGCATAGAGGGCAAGGCTTAACTGGTACAGAGCACGAACCCGTCCCAGATCATTGGCTTCCGTCTCATAGGCGACCTGTGCCGCCATCAACGCTGCCGCTGCCGCTGCAAACTCGCCCGCCTCGTAATGCTGGTGACCCACCGCGAGCAGTTCCGAGCCGCCGCCTTCTTCAGAGCCAAGCTCGCCCTGATAGGGATGAACGGATAGCGTCGTTAAGCTGCCCAGACTCACCTTGCTCAGAGAATCATCCGATATTTGGCGCTCGTCCGTCTGTTTCACGCTGACTTGCCTCGCACGCACGCTCTCCCCTTCAGTTTAGCGGCGACCTTAGGAATCAGCTTCGCCGGGATCATTCTTGCCATCCTCATCACCCCCTCAACCTGAACTTGGCAGCAGTTCGCGCGGTGTGCTGCGCTGGAGCCTAACCTGGGTGCGGCGCGCTTTCCAGTCACGGATCGCCCGTGCCGTCTGCACCACCTGCGAGCGGTGGCGTGGTGCTGGCTCTGGCTCAGTTACCTGGGTCTCCGGCTCGCGGGTTGGCTGCGTCGGCTGCGTCGGCTGCGCCATGCACTGAGCGAGATTATCTTGAGGAGTCACGCGATCCAAAGCCTGGCAGATTTCAGCCGCTGTGCTGTAGCGATCCTGGAGCGAGGGCTTCAACATTTTGCTGAGCACCGCCGCGAAGGACGCACTCACCTCGACGCGATCGCGCCACTGCAACTCACCCGTGCGGCGATCGCCCTGAAAGTCGAGCGGCGCTTTGCCAGTGAGCAAGTAGAGGCAAGTCACACCCAAGGCATACAAATCGCTGGCATAGACCGGCCGCAAGCTGAACTGCTCCGGCGGCGCAAAACCGACCGTACCGACAAAATGGGTCGTCGCCACGCGGGTCGTATTCTCCGACAGACGCAACAGTTGCTCCTTCACCGCCCCAAAGTCGATGAGTACTAGGCGTCCATCCTGACAAAGAATGACATTCTGGGGCTTGACATCGCGGTGGATGACGCCACGCTCGTGAATGTAGTCCAGCAGCAACACCAGCTCACGCAGAATCCGCTTCACCACCCGCTCCGGCTGGCAGCCCTGCCGCCGCACTAGGCGCGCCAGGGTCATGCCGCGCACATACTCCTGGACGAGGTAGAAATCCCCATCCAGCGTGAAATAGTCCAAGAGCAGCGGGATCTGGGAATGGCTACCCAACGCCGCCAGAGTTTTCGCCTCGCGCTTAAAGCGTAGACGCGCGGTGTCAAGCGCCTTCTGATCGCTGACTCGCGGGCAGAGCTGCTTGATCACGCAGAGCGGGCGGCCAGGCAGTTGGAAGTCCTGAGCGAGAAAGGTCACGCCGAAACCGCCGCGACCGAGCATTCGCAACACGAGGTAGCGATCGCGAAACAGTTCCTTCTTACCGCAAAGCTGCCCAAGCAATGTTTCGCTGAACACGTCGTTATGAAACTGAGACAGGTTAGCCGGTGGAAAAGGCATAGGACGGGTCGGGTTGGAGTCAGAGTATCGCAAGCGCAGCCCCTCGCTTTCAATTCTAAGCAAACTTTTGCCAGTTCGTGGCTAGCCAAAAGCTACAACTGGGTACGTCATCATTCCCGGCTGATCCGGCTAACAATCGCGCCGTCGCTTCCCACAATGGGGGACAGGAACCCGACACAGCCGTGCGCAACCCGACGGCTGGAGCCGATTGGCGGCATAATGGGCCAGCCCCCGAGGGCGATTGAGAATTCTTTGAGCGAGAGGTTTAAACCGAATGATTGCGAACCGCGACCTAAACCGTGCCTGCGCGCAGCGCCGCGCCCTGAAAGTGATCAGCGGCCTGCAAAATTTTGACCGCGATCGCGTGCTGGCTGTCGTCCGCGCCGCCACGGCAGGCGGGGCGACGCTGATCGACATCGCCGCCGACGCCGACCTGATCCGCGCCGCCCGTCAGCAGACATCTCTGCCCATTTGTGTCTCGGCTGTGACAGCCGAGCGGCTGGCGATGGCTGTAGCCGCCGGAGCTGACCTGGTAGAGATTGGGAATTTTGACAGCTTCTATGCCCAAGGTCGCCGCTTTGAAGCGCCGGAAGTCCTGGACTTGACCCGCCAGACCCGCGCCCTGCTACCGACCACGACGCTTTCGGTCACCGTGCCGCACATCCTCAGCCTCGATCAGCAGGTGGACTTGGCATTGGAGTTGGTCGCCGCCGGAGCCGACCTGATTCAAACCGAAGGCGGCACCAGCAGCACCCCCCACAGTCCCGGCGTACTGGGCTTGATCGAAAAAGCCGCCCCGACCCTGGCGGCGGCTCACAGCATTGCTCGTGCCGTGGACGTGCCCGTGCTCTGTGCGTCGGGCCTTTCCGCTGTCACGGTACCGATGGCGATCGCCGCCGGTGCCGCCGGTGTCGGCGTCGGCAGCGCCGTCAACCGGCTGGAGAGCGAAGTGGCGATGGTCGCCGCCGTTCGCAGCCTGGTGGATGCACTGGCGCAACCGGCTTATAAGCAGTCCTTCAGCGCGTAGGCGACTTGCTCCTGTTCCTCGGGCTGGAGCTCGGGGAACATCGGCAGCGAGAGCACTTCCTGGCAGGCGCGCTCGGCGGCGGGCAGGCTACCGGCTGGATAGTTTAGGTTCTGGTAAACCGGCTGGAGATGCAGGGGCAGCGGATAGTAGACCGCTGAGCTGACGCCCTGGGCTTGCAGGTCAGCCCGCAGGCGATCGCGCTGCTCACTCGTCGCCTCCACCAGCCGAATCGTGTACTGATTCCAAACCGCTTGCCCCCCGGCCGGTGAAGTCGGGAGGGCGATTTTGGGCAAGGGCGCGAGCAATTCTCGATAACGCTGGGCGGCGCGATCGCGCTGTTCGTTCCATGGGTCGAGGTAGCGCAGCTTGACGCTCAACAGCACCGCTTGCAGGGTATCGAGGCGGCTATTGACCCCGACCACATCGTGGCGATAGCGCTCTTTTTGCCCATGCTCGCGCAGCATCCGCAGCTTCGCGGCTAACTCTGCATCGTCAGTCGTCATCGCGCCGCCGTCGCCGCAAGCGCCGAGATTTTTGGTCGGGAAGAAGCTGAAGCAGCCGACTTGCCCGAAACTGCCGACGCGGCGATCGCCCCACTTTGCCCCAGTGGCCTGGGCACAATCTTCAATCATCGCCACGTTATGCGCCGCCGCCAACTCTTGCAGCGCCGCCATGTCCAGCGGCCGCCCGAAGAGGTGAACCGGGATAATCGCCTTCGTGCGCGGCGTGATCGCCCGCTCGACTTGCGCCAGGTCAAGGTTGAACGTCGCCAATTCAATATCCGCAAAAACCGGTTTCGCCCCGACCTCACTGACCACCTCGGCCGTGGCGATGAAGGTGAAGGGGGGCACAATCACTTCATCCCCCGGCCCGATGTCGAGGGCGCGCAACGCCAGGTAGAGCGCATCGGTGCCAGAGTTGCAGGCGACACAATGCGCCGTGCCGACATGACGCGCAAACGCTTGCTCAAAATCGCTGACCGCGGCACCGCCGATGTAGCGACCCGACCGTAAAACTTCCAGCGCCGCAGCACTCGCCTCGGCATCAATTTGGCGATACTGGCGGGCGAGATCGAGAGGGGGAATCCTATTCACTGGCTCTGGGGGTGGGGGAAGATTTTTTCTCATAGAATCAAATTTTGCTGCCTTTGTCACCGCTCGCAGCCGGTCGCGGCCACGAACTGGCAGAATCTCAATTATGACTGAGCTGATTCGTCTGGATCTGTTTGACTTGGCTCTCGCCCTGGTCATGGTCGGCGTGGCGATCGCCCTGTCGCGCTGGCAGCGCCTCGATCTCGCCGTGCCCTTGGCGATCGCCGCCGGCCGCACGATTCTGCAATTACTCGTGGCGGGCTACATTCTCGCCGCTGTTTTCGCTCTGGATCAACCGCTGGCAGTGTTGGCGGTGTTGGGGGTCATGTTGGCGATCGCCACTGCCGCCACCCGCAACCGCATTAGCAAACGCCTGCCGGGACTGCCCTGGACGGTCGCGGGAGCACTGTTCACGAGCACGACGCTGACTGTGGGCTACGTCATCGCTGTCATCGTCCAGCCGCCCACCTGGTATTCGCCCCAGTATCTGATTCCGCTGGCGGGCATCGTCCTCGGCAACGCCATGAACGCCGCCACCCTGACCGGCGAACGCCTCGCCAGCACGATCACCCACAGCCAGCGCGAAATCGAGACCCACTTGAGCTTGGGGGCAACGCCGGTGCAGGCGATCGCCAGTTATCGGCGCGAGGCGATTCGCGCCGGTTTACTGCCCCTGATCAATCGCATGACGATCGTCGGCCTCGTCTCGCTGCCGGGAATGCTCACCGGCCAAGTCCTCAGCGGCGTCGATCCCCTGGATGCGGCGTTGTATCAAATCCTGATCATGTTCATGGTCGCTTTTGCGGAACTCGTCTCCGTTTTGCTCACCGCTCGCGGCGTCGGTCGCCAGTTCTTCAATGACCGCTGGCAACTGTGTCGCTAGTGCCGCTACGTGGGGTTTTGAGTTTTGGGTTTTGAGTGCCGGCAGTACGGGAATCTTGGGAATTTTGAATGGGTGTCTCATTGCTGCCGTCTTTTGCTAGCCGTCAGTCGCAGGATTCTTCACCATTGGCGACGCGATCAGCGATCGCAGATCCTCCACGAAGCAAGCGAATAACTGGGCGGCATCAACCTCGTGAGCGACCCAGGCATTCGCGGCCGCTTTGGGGCGGTGGCGGCGGTCGATCAGGGTTTGACCGGCGGTGAGTTCGCCACGGGTTTCCACCTGGACGCGGGCGCGGCGAAAGCGCAGGACTTCTGGGTAGAAGCAGTAGGCAATCGTGACGGCATCGTGGACGAGAAAACCGCGATCGCCGCCCGTCTCGCGATAGCGGCGTGAGGTCTGGGTCAAAAAATCGGCGAGCGCCGTGACAAATCGGGTCAGGGCACAATCCGGCTGCGGCGCAGTGAGACGCGCCATCTGCGCCGAGGTACAGATGATTTGGTGGGTAATGTCGAGGGGCAGAATTACCAGATTCGCACCCGAGGCGAAGACGGTGCAAGCGGCGACGGGGTTGAAGGCGATATTGAATTCCGCTTGGGGCGTGACATTGCCAGGAACCGCGAACGCGCCGCCCATGACGACGATCTCGCGGGCCAGCCGCAGAATTCCCGGCTGTTTGGTTTCGGCTGCGGCTAAGTTGTTGAGTGGGCCGATGGCGATGACGGTAATCTCGCCCGGAGCCGCCGTCAGCGTTGCGATCAACAGGTCATCGGCCGCCGGGGCTTGTTCGGGCGATCGCGCCGATACTGGCAAGGTTTGCGACAAGTTACCTATACCATCCGCGCCGTGGATGTGGGCCGCATCAGTAATTTCCGCCTCGGGCACGGGCACCCCCAGGCCGACCGGGATGTCAGTCATCCCGACCAACTCCAACACCTGACAAGCGGCTCGGAAGGTCAACTCAGCACTGACATTCCCCGCCGCTGCCGTCACCGCGACCAGTGCCGCCCGCTCCTGCCGCACCAAGCTGAGCAACCAGAGCAGCGCAAAGCAGTCGTCACCACCGGGATCGGTATCGAGAAGGATTTTTTGCGGCGTGGGGATCGCCATGTGGTTTTGCGGCGGTCGATACAACAGCGAAGGATTAGGCTTATTGTAGGCTGACCCTACAGCCGCCAAGCGGCTGATGCTGAGTCTGCATCGTGAACCCCGAAACTGGCAGCGAGGGGAGGGTTTGAAACCCTCCCCTACCGCGTATTTCATTTCTGGGGTCACAAACTCGGACTTGGTGATGACTCCTCACTGCCGACACCATGACCCAAGATGCCACGTTCCGTTCGGGACTGCCGGGGGCGATCGCCCAGTTTGCTGACGACTTGCGCCCCCGTTTGCTCCTCCCCAGTCTGACCGCCGGTTTGGTAACGGGGATCATTGGCACCCTGCGCGCCATCTCCTATGCGGCGCTGATTTTTTCGGGCAGCTTGTCCGTACATCTCGCCACGGGGGTCGGCTTGACCGTCTTCAGCACTGGCTTGACCTGTGCCGTCGCCGGGCTGGCCAGCGGGCTACCGGGCATGATCGTCACACCGCTCGCCGCACCGACGGCAATCTTGGCGATGATGGCGGCTGGCATCGCCGGGAATATGAGCACAGCAGCACCGGACGCCGTTTTAGTCACCGTCATCGTGGCGATCGCCCTCAGCTCGCTGCTCACTGGCTTACTGCTATTCAGCCTCGGTCGTCTGCATCTGGGCAAGGCGATTCGCTTCATTCCCTACCCGGTGGTCGGGGGCTTCATGGCGGGAACCGGCTGGCTGCTCCTGGATGGCTTCTTCCAGGTCACCAGCGATCTAACGCTGACGCGGGCGAATCTGCCTTTACTCCTGCAAGGGTCAGCCGTCGAGCATTGGGGCATCGGCCTGGGCTTCACGGCCACGCTGTTGACCGTCGCTCACTATTTCAAACACTATCTGGTCATGCCCGGGACGCTACTGGGACTCATAGCCCTCTTCTACGCTGTGCTGCTGGCGCTGGGAATGCCGCTGGACATGGCGCGCGAACAGGGGTGGCTGCTGGGGCCGTTTCCAGCGGGGGGACTGTGGCACCCCCTGAACTTGACCGATCTCTCGCTGGTGCAGTGGTCGGCGATCGCCCCCCAGACCAGCAGCATCATCGCCGTGATGGCGATTAGTCTCCTCTCGTTGGTGCTGAGCAATAGCGCTATCGAGCTAGTCGTGGGGCGTGACCTCGGTTTGGATCAGGAGCTGCAAGCCGTCGGATTGGCAAGCCTGATCTCCGGCTTCGGCAGCGGGATGCCCGGCAGTCAAGCGCTGCCCAGCACGCTGCTGGTGCATGAAATTGGCGGTCGCAGCCGCTTGACCGGTCTATTTGCCGCCCTACCGGCGCTGGCGGTGCTCATCCTCGGCGCGCAGTTCCTTGCCTATTTCCCGAAGCCCGTCTTGGGGGCATTGCTGCTCTATCTCGGCACGACGCTGCTGGTGCAGTGGCTCTATCGGGCTTGGTTTAAGCTGCCGCGCGTGGACTACGCGATTGTGGTGGTGATTTTAGTGGCGATCGCCACACGCGGTTTTCTCACTGGCATCCTCCTCGGCTTCGCGCTCAGCGTGTTTTGGTTCATGTACCGCTACAGCCAGGTCGATGTCGCCCAGGAAGTGCTGACCGGCCAAACCACCCGCAGCAATGTTGAGCGATCGCCCGCCGAACGGCAGGTATTGCAGGCTCAGGGCGACCAGGTTTTCATCCTCGAGCTGCGCGGCTTTCTCTTCTTTGGCACCGCGAATTATTTGCTGAATCAGGTGCGCGATCGCGTCGAGGGGCCGCACCCGACACCGCGCTTCATCCTGCTCGATTTTCGCCAAGTCACCGGCTTGGACTCCTCGGCCGTGTCTAGTTGCAACAAGATCCTCAAGATCGCTCGCCGCCGCCAGCTCAAACTGGTCTTTACCAATCTGTCCGACAAGTTCCGCGCCCAACTCCAGCAGGGGGAAGGCGTCGATCTGCTAGATGCCGCCTGCTCGCTGGCACCCGAGACAGTTTGCTACCAGTTTGCGGATATGGATCGCGGTCTGGAGTGGTGCGAGCAACAGATTTTGCAGTCAGCGACTGTTGCTGCTCCTGCTAGATTCGCCCTAGCGGAGCATTTACAGAGCCAGTTTTTGGGCGATCGCCAAGAAGCTGCCACATTCATGACCTATCTACAACCCCGCACCGTTGCCGCTGACTGCGAGATCTTTGCCCCGGCTGCCCACAGCCATAGCCTGCACTTCGTCGCCTCGGGACAGGTGAGCGTGCTGCTGGAACTTGCCACAGCCGGGACAAAACGCCTGCAAACCGTGATCGCCGGGGGGTTACTCGGCGAAATGCGCTTCTACGGCAAGTCCCCCCTCTCGACGCAAGTGGTGACTGACACAGACAGCGAACTCTACGAGCTGACGCCTGCCGCCTTCGTGCGGCTACAGCGGGAGCAGCCCGAGCTGGCGAGTCGGCTCGAGGGCTACATCATCCGCGTGCTCTGCGACAGCCTCCAGCGCCGCGAGCAGCAGTTGCAGGTAATGCGCTGAGGGCGCACTCAGTTTAAGCCTTGCCCAAGAAACGACGCAGGCGATCGCGCCATTGCCACCAGCGGCTAGCCTGGAGCGCCGCGAGATCCTTACGAGTCTGGGCCAATTCAGCGCGCGTAGTCTGGAGTTGCGTTTGCAAGTGCTGGCAGTGGCTTTCGCTGTCTAGCGGCGTCGCGCAGATGATAAATTGTACGGTTTCAGCATCGGGATCTTGTTGGAGTTGCGCCAGCCCGCCCGCCGGAATCGCCTCGCGGTCAAAGTCGGGCAGCAGATCAGAGTAGGCAAGAATGGGCAACTGCGTGGTCTCGAGGCTGGCGATTTCGTAGCCCGTTTCCTCAAACAGGGCGATCGCCGTGGCGCGCGTGAAAAAGCGGAGATGGGTGTTGTCAAGGATGCCGTAGGGCGTGTAGTTGAACGCGCCTTGCCACAGCATCAGCCGTACCGCGCCGTGGGCAACATTCGGCAGCGAGGCGATCACCCGGCCGCCCGAGGCAAGATGCTGGCGCGCCGCATTGAGGAATTGCGCCGGTTGTCGCAGGTGCTCTAGGACATCGCCACAAATGATGGCATCGAAGCGTTGCGCCGCCAGTAACTCGGATAGCGGGGTGATGTCGAGATCGGCGACATGGACGTGATTGCAGTAGGACTCAGCTTCGCAAGCCGCATCGGGATTTAGCTCAATCCCTGTCACTTCGCAACCCTGTTGTTGCAAGAGATTGGCCAAATAGCCAGTCGCACAACCGGCATCCAGGACATGGCGATCGCGACCCACAAGGTTGAGAATCCTTTTCAGGCTATGGTTGCCGTCGAGCGCAGCAGCCGTCGCCGCCTGTTGCCGGAAGTAGGTTTTGGTGCGATCCATAGCGGCAGTCGTGAGCAGCGCAGCGGGACGTCAGTCAATCAGCGCTAGGTTCAGTTCCCCGCAGGCGTTATGGTTAGGGATAGCCTGAACATTGACCCCCAATTGTAGCAGACCGCTACGTTCGCTCACGCTCAGAGCGGGCGATCGCGAGAACCAAAACTGAGTTGCGAGCAAAAATGCGGTAGATTTGCCTGATGTCACCCCGTTATCCGCGATCCCTATGACTATTGCCTCAAGGCAGGGCATTGACTGGCCTGGCATACGACGCTACTGGGACTTGCTCTACGTCCTCGCTGCACGCCACCTCAAGGTGCGTTATCGTGGCTCGTTTCTCGGGATCTACTGGTCGCTGCTGAATCCGCTGATCATGACCGGACTCTACACCGCGATTTTTGGTTCAGTCTTTGCATCCTATTATGACAACTCGGTTTTAAATTATGTGCTCGCCGCCTTCACTGGCTTGGTGGTACTGAATTTTTATGCGGCAGCAACAACGCAATCGGTGATCATGGTGGTTTGGAGTGGCGCACTTTTAAACAAGATTCGCCTGCCCGTCAGCGTCTTTCCCCTCTCGATGGTGGCAGCCAATGTCTTTCAGTTTTCGGTCGGCGTTTTTCCACTCCTCGCCCTCGTCACACTCCTCATCTCGCACAATCCGCTGAATGTCATCTTGCTAGCTTTCCCCATCCTCTCCCTAATTTTGGTCTGCTTGGGAGTCGCTTTTTTCGTCAGTGCGTTATACGTTTTCTTCCGTGACCTCCACTATTTCTACGAGGTAGTCGTGTTCGTCCTCGGCTTAAGCACACCAATTTTCTATCCCGCTGCCATCGTACCGGACAATATCAAGCGAATCCTGGTATTCAACCCGCTCTATCCAATTCTAGAAAGCCTGCGACAAATTGTCCTCTCTGGTGAAATGCCAGAATTCTATCTCGTCGCCCACGCATTGCTCAACGGGCTATTGATTGCTACCATCGGTTGGCTATTTTTCCGGAGCTGGCGCTCGGAGTTTATGGATCTTCTCTAGCGCATTCATGGAACTGATTCGACTTGACCAAGTATCATTGTGGCGACGCACGCAGGAGGAATTTTCCTATGACCTGAAGCGGACGGTGCTGTCAATTTTTGAGGGCAAGTATCGCCAGCCGATTAAAAAATGCGTATTGGAGCGTGTCGATTTGGCCGTCAATGCCCACGAAAAAATCGGCATCGTGGGGGCGAATGGTTCTGGTAAATCGACACTGCTCAAAGTAATTTGTGGGATTTTATTGCCGACGAGTGGCCGTGTCCGAGTCCGTGGCAATGTCGCTCCCTTGCTAGAACTCGGTGCTGGCTTCGACCCAGAAATTTCGGTACTCGATAACATCATTCTCTACGGCGTGCTCCTCGGCTTTTCGCGGCGAGAGATGCGACGGCACGCGATGAAAATTCTCGCCTTCGCCGAATTAGAAGACTGTGCGCTCTTGCCGGTAAAGGGGCTGTCGTCGGGAATGGTCGCGCGGCTAGGGTTCGCCGTCGCAACGGATGTACAACCCGATATTTTGATTTTGGATGAGGTCTTGTCGGTCGGGGATGAGCGCTTCAAGCAGAAATGCAAGCAGCGCATCGAGAGTTTTTGGCAGAGCAATACGACGATTTTGGTGGTCTCGCATGATCTCGAATTTATGAAACAGTCCTGCGAGCGGATTCTCTGGCTGCATAAAGGAAGAGTCGGGTTTTTGGGTGAGCCGGAGGAGGCGATCGCCCACTATCTCGAAAGTAGCCAAATGAACTAGCCCAAATCAAGGGCAAGAACCGGTGCCGAGGGTTGAAATTTTAGGATGTCTTTCTTCTTTCTACTGCAACTCGCGGTCTACCTCATTTCACTGCTGGCGCTCAGTCGTTGGAGCAATCAAGCACTCAGTCGTTGGCTGAAGCTAGATGGCCGCTATTTACCCGCTTGGAGTTGGGGCTGGGTTGTTTATTTTTTTATCTACCTAGTCGGCCGACAGTTCGGCCTATCAGTGGCGTGGGGACGGTCGCTCTACACCGCGATCGCCTTCAGCATCGCTGGCATTGCCTTACTACGGTGGGCTTGGCAGACCCGCCGCCATCGCAAACCCAGGTTACCCCCGCGCGATGAACTGCTCACTGTCCTACTGGTGGGTCTATTCGTCACGGGGGCGATCGCTGTCGGCCCCTATCTCGAGTTCCCCAGCGATCCAGTCGATTACTTCTATCGCATCCAAGCTTGGGAAAAAGCGCGTTGGCTCAACTATGGCGGCCTCGGTCAGTATGCGACATTTGCCAGTTTCAGCAATCACTGGCTCCTGAAACCTTCTGGGGTTGACCAGGGCGATCGCACTGCCGTGAACATCCTTTCTGCACTCTGGCAAGGACTATTATTTTGGGAATCTATTCGGCTCGCCAAAGTCCTGACTCATAGTTGGCGTTGGGGCTGGCTGGCTGGGGTTCTATCGCTGGGATACTTTGGCTATAACGCGATTAGTTTTTATCGCTACTCTACTTTTGCCGGTGCAATGCTGGCACAGATTGTTTATCTAGAAGCATTGCTCGTCATCTTCGCAGTTTTCCTCACCGAGCGCTGGCGATACACTCTACTCCTGATCCCACTCCTCACCCTTGCCGCCGATTCCCATCTGCAAGCTGTGTTGTTTCAACTCAATGCCCTAGTCGGTTGCGCGACCCTCTCACTTCTCTTCCGCTATGGGACATTGACCCGTGCCTTTCGCCGTCGCTTAGTCGTGTTAGTGGGTCTGAGTCTGAGCCTGCCACTATGTCTACTTTGGCGACCGATCATGACCAAAAATCTCGATTTTGTCTATCGTGACCTGCACATTTTCAACCTTGCCTCAGCGATAGAACATGAGGTCTGGCTGAGTCGCTATACACCCTTGAGCGAGGTACTAGGACTAGTCGGTTGGTTGACGCTACTCGCAGCATTGCTGGTACTTTGCTATCGTCGCCCTGATCGCAAACTTGACCTGAGTGCGATGGTGGCGATTTGGCCGTTATTCGTGCTGCTCAATCCGCTGTTGGTGAGCGTTTTGATGCGGCTCTTGGCGGTGGAGTTGCTGCATCGGCTATTTTATGGCAGCCTGTATTGGATATTTCTAGTTGTCTGTTTGCAAGCCATTCTGCAAGACAGCCGCCAACTCCGACTGCGATGGGTTTTGCACCGTGAAAAACTTCCCATAAACCATCGGGGAGCAGTACAAATCGAGCGATTTTGGGTGCTGTTGATTGGTTTGGGTTTAGTTGGTTTATCCTGGCTACCGAGAAATCCATTTTATGGAAAATTTGCCCATGTCTGGCATCGAGTCAAGCCACAACTAGACGGCACTAATTTGCAGCCAGCGATTCGTTATTTGCGATCGCACGCCCCCAAAAATTGTGTCGATCCCTTCGCTGAATTCACCCCCCAATTACAGCCGATTCGGACTTATGTGCTCAGCGATCCCTACGTCAATACCTATTTGCTGAATACTGGCTACTTTCATACCACTACCAATCGGAATGGCGATCGCGGTGCCTATGAATCACCGCCCTTGGGGTTTACCGTTGCGTCAGTGCAGAACTTAACCTATCCCCAGTTTCGTGACCGCTTGCAGGAATTTCAAGTCTGCTATGTAGTTATTCATCGACCTCGAAAGTCGGTTGCGAGTTGGCTGGGGAAAACGAGTCGGCATTGGCCCGCTGACTATGCCAACAGCCAGCGAGTGTATGCCCCGAAATTACTGGCTTGGGTGCGGCGATCGCCCCAGGATTTTGAGCTGGTTTTCGAGCAAGATGGCATTCAAATTTTTCGATTCACCGGTTCACTCCGGGGTTAAATCGGGGTTCACCTCAAACTGCCGCACGCAGTTCTGGGCGATCGCCCAAAGCTGCGTTGGCTCAGTCGCCTGGTCAATCGCAGCAGTCAGTTGCGCCAACGTCTGCTGAGACCAGTCGCGGCTTGGGGATAGGCTCTGCACTGCCAGAATTTGCGGATGGGTTGTGGGGATCGTCGTCTCGCTGGTGGCGATCAGTGCTTCGTGGAGTTTCTCGCCCGGTCGCAACCCCGTGACCGCGATCGGAATCTCAACTTCGGGATGGAAACCGGCGAGGTGGATCATCTGCTCCGCGAGGTCGTAGATATTGACCGGATCACCCATGTCCAGAATTAAGGTTTGCCCCGATTCACCGACCGCCAAACTTTGAATCACCAATTGCGAGGCTTCCGGGGTGGTCATGAAGTAGCGACTAACGCGGCGATCGGTGACTGTGACTGGGCCACCCCGGGCGATCTGGTCTTTGAAAATGGGCACGACGCTGCCACGACTACCGAGGACATTACCGAAGCGGACGACAAGGAAGCGGGTTGCACTGTCATCGGCATTGGCACGCACGAAAAGTTCGGCGAGGCGCTTGCTCAAACCCATAAAGTTGCAGGGATCAACGGCTTTGTCGGTAGAAATGGCGACGAAGGTGGTCACGCCGCATTGCGCGGCGAGTTGGGCGAGCTGGGCGGTGGCGATCGCATTGTTCTCCAGCGCTTCTGTAGGATTGCCCTCCATCAGCGGCACGTGTTTGTGAGCAGCGGCGTGAAAAATCAGTTCCGGCTGGTAGGTCGTGAAGAGGTGCTGCAAACGGAGTCGGTGGCGAATGTCGGCGATCAGCGGTGTGAGCGCCAGATCAGGAAAGCGGCGACGTAGCTCCTGATCGATATTGAAAATGCTGTTTTCGCCGCGACCGAGCAGCAACAATTGCCGGGGTTGTAGGGGCGCAAGCTGGCGGCAGATCTCGGCCCCGATCGTGCCGCCCGCACCGGTCACGAGCACGACGCGATCGCGCACCTGCGCCCGGGCGCTGGGCACGCCTCGGCTAAACGACCGCTCGAAGTCGAGGTGGATCTCGGCGCGGCCGAGAATGTCCTGGATCTGGATGTCGCGGACTTGGGGGGCGAGTGAGCGATCGCGCAGCAGCTCGGCTTGGCTAGGCAGTACCTTAAGCTTCAGGGGAGTTCCCCGCAGCAGATTCACCAGCTTGCGGATTTGGCTGGCGCGCGCCGAGGGCATACAGATAAAAACTTCATCGGCCTCGTGATGGTTGGCGATCGCCACACATTCACTAGTCTTGCCCAAAACCTTGATCCCCTCGACGCGGCGACCGATCTTGGTTTGGTCATCGTCTACAAAACCAACAATTTCCAGGTTGAGTTGGCGATTTTGGCGAATCTCCTGCACCAGTTGCCCGCCCGCAATCCCCGCGCCGATGAGCAGCACCCGGCGGCGCTCCGACTGGGGCAACCGGTAGCTGTAGGCACTATACTTGCTGCGCCGCATCGACCAGCGGCGGGCATAGCGCATGGCGACCATCTCCATGAGACAGAAGCTCCAGTCAAGGGCAACTACCCCGATGGGAACGCGCAAGGGCAGGGCGAGATCGGTCACCGCGAGCAGGAGCAAGGAATAGACGCTAACGGCGCAGACCACCATGATCGTGTCTTTGATGCCGAAGAGTCGCCAGATCTGTTGGTAGAGGCCAAAGCCAGACTGCACCAGCAGCCGACTGGGGATCGCCAGTAGCGGTAGCCAGAGCGCCATCGCTCGATATTCCGGCGGCAGTGACCCTTCAAAACGCAGCCAAAAGGCCAACGTGCCAGCTAGCCAGGCGATTGTGCCGTCGAGGATCAGGTGACCCAGACGGTAGACCGAGATTTTGGGCAAGAAGCGGCGCATGAGCGGACAAAGGGTAGGTCAGAGGCTTTGAGCCGATGCGATACCAAGTCCAAATTTTTTGCCCCAAGAATGAAATACGCGGTAGGAGAGGGTTTCAAAACCTCCCGATGTCGTAATTTTGGGGTTCACGATACAGATTTGGTATGAGTGGGCGATCGCCCGTCATCCTGACGAGATTTCAGGCAATCCGGCTGCCTGAAGCAGGCTGAGATTACAATCTCAACATTGCACCACGCTTCCTAGTATCGGTCAACGCTGTAGCCCACGTAACGTTATAACCATTGCCATCGCTAGCAGAAAACCTACAATCCGCGGCATTTGGCAAGTATTTTGCCGCATCCAGGCCCGAGGTTTAGAGTGCTGCAACCGCGTAGCGACGCGCCACCAAAATCGCCAGTTGGCAACTCAATGCCGTTAGCATCATATAAAGTGTGGCAACCTTAGCGTGCGACCAACCCGACTGTTGCAGTCGTTGGTAAAGATGCGTGCGATGCGCCTGAAAAATATTTTCCCGTGCTAGCAGGCGGCGAGTCAGGGTAAAAACGGCATCACCAATCAGCGGCAGCGTTGTCAGGGCGGCGCTCCCGGCCGTCACGAGCGTATCGGCATTGAGGATCGCGATCGCCACACTCGCGCCCAAGATTGTACTCCCGGCATCACCCATAAAAATCTTGGCGGGTGACCAGTTCCAGTAGAGGAAACCGGCTAAGGCCGCCGCCAGCAACCACCAAAGCGGCTGATTCAGCAGCAGGGCAAAGCAGGCGAGCTGGATGGCGGTGCTACTGGCGACGAGACCATCGAGGCCGTCCATGAAGTTGTAGAAGTTGATCGCGGCGGTGATCGCGATCGCCGTCAGCCCAATCATCGTGACCCGAGCCACAGGCAGTAAGGTTTCTGTGCCAGGGAGCGGGCCGAAGCTGGCGATCGCCAAGGCTGCCGCCCCCAGTTGCACACCATAGCGCCGGCGCGCGGGCAGGCCATCGCGGTCATCCAGGTAGCCCGCGATCGCTAGCGGCAACAGTGGCAAAACTAAGCGCCAGGGGTGAGGCTGGAGTTGCGCCGGGGGCAAGAGCGTCGGCGCGACCTGGCTGATGATCAACGCAGCGCCAGCGGTCAGGCCAAAGGCGACCAGGAAACCCAGGCCGCCCCCACGCGGCGTCGGCTGCTGGTGAGAGCTGCGTTCGTTGGGGATGTCGAGGAGTTGCGCGCTCAGCCAGGTTTTGACCAGGCCGACCAACAGCAGGCTGAGCAGGAAGCTGGCGATCACCAGTAGCAGCCAAATCAAAATCGAACAGCCTCCCGGGTCAGGCAGTGCAGACTCCTCCAGAATAAGGGCGGAGGGGTATCGCGCTCAGCCAATTGGCCGACTAGTACAGGACGGCGGCAATAAGATGCCCATTCAAAACCCCCAGAATTCCCGGATTGCAGGCACTCAGAACTCAAAATTTAGAACTCAAAACTCCGCGTAGCGTTACTAGTAGTGGCTGCCGGAGGTGCGGTGGTGAACGGCGGTTGCGGCGCTTTCGTTGAGGACTTTGCCACTCTCAGCGATCGCGTAGACCAACCAATGGTCACCGCACTCCATGCGTTTTTCCGCGCGGCATTCGAGATAGGCGAGCGCCTCATCGAGAATGACGCTGCCATTCGCGGCCGGATGGATCGCAATCCCCGCAAAGCGATCTTGACCCGGATCGTAGTTCTTCATGAAATGGCGGCGCAGTTGTTTGCCCTCAGTGAGAATGTTGAGGACGAAGCGATCGCCGGGATACAGCAACGACTCAATCGCCCGCTCCTTGGCGACCGCAACGGTAAATCCGGGCGGATTAAAGGTCGCCTGCGAGACCCAGGAAGCCAGCATCGCCCCTTCTAGCTCACCCTTCTGCGCGGTCACCACACAGAGCGAGCCGACCACGCGACCGACCGCCTGCTCAATGCGCGCCGACTGCGTTTCGTTGACCGAAGCCTTAGGCTTCAGCTTTTTCTGCTGGCGCTTGAGTCGTTGCGCGAAGTCGGTTCCTGCCTCTTCGCAATATTTCAACACCGCATCCGTGGGCTTAAATTTAACGCGGATCGGCTCGAAGCCGGAGCGATAACCGGCATCACGCAACTTCGTCGCCAGCATATCAATAGCCTCGCCACTCCAGCCGTAGGAACCGAAGACCCCGGTGAGTTGTGTCTTGTCAGCGGCTGCGAGCACGACGCCCAGGGCCGTCTGCATCTGCGTCGGCGCGTGCCCACCCAGCGTTGGCGACCCAAGGATGAACCCGGCTGACTGCTGCACAGTAGCGCGGATCTCTTCCGGTTCTACCGACTCGCAGTTGATCGCAGTCACCGCCACACCGGCCTTGGTGATGCCCCGGGCGATCGCCTGGGCAACGGTCGCGGTATTGCCATAAGCCGAGGCATAGATCACAGCTACCCGACTCGCACGGGCTTTCTGCTGCTGTATCCAATCGCGATAAGCGCCGGTCAGCGCCTGCAAACCATAGCGCACCAACGGCCCGTGCCCAGTTGCATAGAGCGTCGCTGGCTTGGTCGCCAATCGTTCCAAGGCGGTTTCCACCTGGGTAGTCGGAGCCATCAAACAATCGAAATAGTAGCGGCGGTCTTCTTGATAAATCGCCCAACCTTCATCAAAAATCTGGTCACCGCAGACGTGCGCACCAAACAGTTTATCGGTGTAGAGGATCTGCGTTTTTGGGTCGTAGGTACAGAGGCGATCGGGCCAGCGGGGGCTGGGGGTAGGGACAAATTCCAGAACATGGCCCTGACCAAGATCGAGGGTGTCACCGCCTTTGACTACTTGGATTTTTAATTCTTCTTCAGCAAGAATTTTTCGCAGGGAAATGGCAGCCGGATTGGAGCAAATGAAGGTGATTTGGGGGGCGATCGCCAACAAAGCCTTCAGGGTCACACCGCGATTGGGATTGACGTGCCCCAAAATAATGTAGTCGAGCGTCTGAAGATCAGTGCGAGCTTGCAGAGCGGTCAGAAAGCTCTCCGTAAACGACTCCCCAGGCGGATCGATAAGCGCAAATTGCTCAGCTTGGATCAGGTAAGAATTCGCCGTGGTTCCCCGTTGGAGGGCATATTCAATTTCAAACTTGAGACGCTCCCAAGTGCGCGATCGCAACACCGTTGTCGCCTCCGCAATCGGCAGCACTTGCACATCACGCGGTTTCGTTTTAGCAACCATCATCAAACTCCTGATGTTGGATATGGTTAATCGTCACCAAGACTTGTTTTTCCATAACCGAGAACCTCCAGTAGATTTCGACTCAAGATTTCAGTGCTCGCTATTCTGCCGCTCTTCCTGAACCAATTCGGCAATCAAAAACTGCACAACAGCAAGCTTCTCAGTGCGAGGAAGATACCTTAGCTGTGCTAGCAATTTCTGGAAATCCAAAGCTTCGGGTGCTGAAGGTAGAACCTGATGCATATTGAAGCCATGCTCAGTCAGCAAATTTGCGAACCAAGCAAAATCATCCAGCGATTGTGGTGGTGGGTAAGAGGGCTTATTTGACTCTGCGGTGATCCGATCCACATAAGTGTGGAAGGCTTCCGAATCATCACGATGAGTCAGTACATAGGCCCGTAGCGCTTGACGATCCATCGTGGAAAAATCAGGCTGGTTTGTCATAGGAATGACCAGTCACCACTGGGAGGAATCGAAACTTGGATGTCTTCACCAGCCAACACATAAATACTACTGGTTCTTTCGTCAAGTCTAACTAAGTTGATGGGCACAAAAAGTTGGCTCAACCAACAACTCAGGATGAAGTAGACTCGCATTTGGTCGTCTGTTGGCAAAATCGGTGCTCACAGGGATCGGCTCTACCTGATCTAGCCTACATGGCTTGGGTAGAGCCATCACCTCAGCCGCTTAATAGTAGTTCCCAACCTTGCGGTGATGAACGGCTGTCAGGGCGTCGGGCTTCGAGACGCGACCGTTGGTGACTTGGCTGTAGACAATCCAGTGATCATTGCATTCCATACGGCTGACCACCTCGCATTCCAGGTAAGCGAGGGCGGCGGCTAAAATCGGCGAGCCGTTATTCGCTTGGCGGATTTCGATGCCCGCAAAACGATCGGCACCGGGGGGAAAGCGCTTGAGAAAATGTTTCATTAACGCTTGATAATTGCCTTCTTCAAGGACATTGAGCACAAACTGATCGCCCACCTGCATCAGCGACTCAATCGCCCGATCTTTTGCGACAGCAATGCTGACTCCCAGGGGTTCAAAGCTCGCCTGACTGACCCAAGAAGCCAGCATCGCCCCTTTGAGTTCACCTTGCTGGGCGGTGATGATGTAGAGACCGCCACTGATCCGCCCGATCGCCTTGTCCAAGTCGCTATCCATCGACTTGCGTTGCTTGATCGTTTCTTTGCGACTTAGGGCTTGGCCGAGGTCGGTTCCGGCTTCTTCGCAGAGTTGGTAGGTATTGTCGTGGGGGGTTTCTTTGATGCGGATGCTCGGGAAAGCCTGGGTGACACCCAGATTGCGGAACTGCGTCAATTGCGGATCAATCGGCTCGTCATCACCACCGTAGGACTCAAAGAAACCTACAAACTGTTTGTCGTTGGCGGAAGCAAGGACGGTCGCTAGGGCTGTGCTTGCTTCCTGGGCGCGATCGCCCGTCGCGGGTGGCATCCCGATCACCAACGCCGAGGCGTGTTCGACCAGTTCGCGCAGATCCTGGAGATCGCTGCCGACGAGATCCATCATCTCAACTTCGATGCCAGCCTTGGTGACGCCCCGGGCGATCGCCTGCGAGAGGCGATCACTGTAGCCGTAGCCAGAGACGTAGAAAACCGCAACCAGGCGATCACCCTTCGTCTGATCTTGACTCCAGGTGCGGTAGCGCTCGATTAGTTCATGGGCATTGTGGCGCAGTAGCGGGCCGTGACCATTGGCAACCGCCTGCACTTCGCCCAGTTGACCCATCCGCTTGAGTGCCGAAAGTACCGAACGCGCATTCGGCCCCATCAGGCAGTCGTAATAGAAGCGATAGTCAGGTTCGATCGCAGCTAAATCCTCATCCCAGAGGGCGTCGGAGCAATAGTGCATTCCGAAAACATCGCAGGTGAAGAGAGTCTGCGTGCCCCAATCGTAGGTGAGAATCGTGTCCGGCCAGTGTAAATTTGGGGCGTTGACAAATTCCAAAACGTGTCCCTGACCGAGATCGAGTTGGTCGCCATTTTTCACAATCTGACGCTCAAAAGGTTGGTGGACAAAGCCTTCGAGAAACTGGATCGCGACTTTAGAACCCACAACAACTGTTTGGGGGGCCAGTTGTAGCACCTCGCGCACGAGACCGCTGTGGTCGGGTTCGGTGTGGCTAATGATTAGATAATCAATCGTGGTCGGATCGATCAGGCCCTTGAGGACATCCAGATAGCGGTGGCGGAATTTTTCGTGAGCGGTATCGACGAGTGCGACCTGGTCACCCCGAATCAGGAAGGAGTTGTAAGTTGTGCCATTCTGAAGACCAAATTCGATATCGAAGCGATCGCGATCCCAATCCAGGGCACGAATCGCGGTAGTATCGGCGGCAATTGCGCCGGTTTGAGTGGTCAATCGTTTCTGCTTTGGTTCGGCTACTGCTACCATCTGCCGCCTCCTGACCGCGCGGGCCTGCAAATTCTGTGGCTTGCTTTACATTGTGACACGCAATCTTTATGAATTTTGATTAAGAAACTTATGCAACGGTTGAGGATTGCTAAACAAAACCAATTAGTTAGATGACGGCTCGATTTGAGGCTGAACCTTGGCTGGCGGTGATGATTGGTAATTCACGCTGGCATTGTGCGGCCTTCGCAGGCACACGATTGCTGACTACTTGGGAACGACCCCAGCGGACAGAGTGGGTTGGCGATCGCCTGCCGGCCGATCTCCGCCTTGCGAGCTGGCGCGACCACCGCGAAGCCCCTCCGGTCTACCTCGGCTCGGTGGTTCCTGCTCAGACTGCTCTTTGGCAGACTTACCCCAATCTAACGGCGTTAACTTTGGCGGACATTCCACTTGGCCAAAGCTATCCCGGTTTGGGAATTGATCGCGCTCTGGCACTCTACGGAGCCGGTCAAATTCACGGTTGGCCGGTGTTGGTGATTGATGCAGGGACAGCTCTCACGTTTACGGGTGGCGATCGCGGGGGCAATCTGGTCGGAGGGGCAATTTTGCCGGGTCTGGGCTTGCAACTGCGATCGCTGGCGCAAGAAACAGCCGCTTTAGGCGCGATCGCTCTGCCTAAAGATCTCCCCTCACTCTGGTCTCAAGAAACAGGGGCAGCGATCGCAGCGGGGACAGTCCATGGTCTCCTCGCGACGATCATGCTATTTCTGACCGATTGGTGGCGACAGTTTCCAGGTAGTCCAGTGATCCTGACCGGTGGCGATGCGCCCCAGCTTGCGGATTACCTGGGTCAGGCCGATGCCGACCTCGCTTCACGCCTGCGAGTCGATCCGCTTTTGGTGTTTCGGGGTATGCAACAAATCCGGGCGCGGCGGGTTTGAGATGATGCCG
The DNA here is from genome assembly GCA_012031265.1 of Spirulinaceae cyanobacterium SM2_1_0. Taxonomy (GTDB): domain Bacteria; phylum Cyanobacteriota; class Cyanobacteriia; order Cyanobacteriales; family Spirulinaceae; genus JAAUTY01. The sequence continues at coordinate 26,696 of JAAUTY010000050.1, forward strand.
CTAGGCGAAAAAGTCCGGATTCAGCATCTAGAAGTCATACCCAGTTCGTATTTTTTGCCCCAAAAATAAATACACGGTTTTGACTGGGTTCTCGACTAAATGGCTGAGGTCTCCTAACCCCGGAGGCTCAAATCCTGGCGGCGATCGCGCACGGTGAGATACTTCAGCGGGTTGACGGGTTTGCCTGCGTGGCGAATCTCAAAATGGAGGTGTGGTCCGGTCGAGAGGCCGCTTGAGCCTAGTTCGGCGATCGTGACCCCACGCTCTACGGGCTGCCCTTCAGTGACCAGTGTCTTGCTGTTATGGCCGTAGAGGGTGGAAACTCCCTCGCCGTGGTCAATAATCACAGTCTTGCCGTAGCCGCCATACCAACCGGCGAAAATGACCACACCGGTATCAGCAGCGAAAATTGGGCTGCCGACCTCACCCGCGAAATCGATACCGCCGTGAAAACGCCGCCCACCTAGCTTTGGATGCCAGCGCCAACCGAAGCCACTCGAAAGGCGACCGCCATGAGGAGTCAGGTAGCGACGGGTTCCCCCAAGCGATCGCCGTCCGCCTGCCGCAACCCGTGTCTGGATCAGATCGCGAATGCCTTCAGAATCTTTCGCGAGCCGCAACTGCGCGGCCGCCAGGGTTTCACGGTCGGCATTGAGCCGATTGATTAAATCTTGCTGTACGGTTAGCTGCGCTTCAAAATCGGCTTTTTGAGCCAGGATTTGCTGTTGGAGTAACGCAATCTCATTTTTCTGCTCCTCAATGGTAATTTTCTCAGCCTTCAACTTCACAGCCGTTTGTTGTAAGCCAAGCAGACGTTGGCGGTCAACTGCGTAGACCTGTTTGAGGCGGGCGCGGCGGTCGAATAGCTCGCTGAGATTCTGGCTGCGGAGCAGGACACTCCAGCCTTGGTTCGCAAAGGACTGTTGTTGTAAAAATCGCAGGCGAGCAACGGCGGCGTCGAGCTGCGGTGCGTAAGTTTGGCGCTCACGGGCGAGTTGTTGTTCCAGTTTGGCCAACTCTTGATTGGCGGTCTTCAGCTCGTCTTCAAAATAATTGAGCTGCAAGTCCATCACCTGCACGTCGTGGCGGAGACCGCGCAGGTAACCGTCTGCTGCCTGTTCGACGGCACTGAGGCGATCGCTCTCTTGATCGCTCTGCCACTGCTCGCGCTCAATGTCTTGTTGCCAGCCCTCCAGCAGCTCTACGCCCATGGATGGTTCTGGTGGGGTGGGGGTTTGGGCGATCGCCCACCCCGCCCCACTCAGTAGGCAGATCGTTATGATGATCGCGCTGCACCAAGCTTGCCAGCGTCCTTGTCCCGCTCGCTCTCGTGGTCGCCGACTGTAGGAATAATGCGACATCCGCAACTTGCTGACTGTCTTGGTCGCTCGAACTGCTGCCCGTTATCTAAGTCTGTCCCTGACTGACCCCCAATTATACTGGGGAGGTTGCTGCTGTTGATTGGCGGGTCTATGTCTGCTCTGCATCATCGCACCTTCGCGGCGGGTTTGTCGCTGGTTTTGCTGGGTTGTAGTGCCCCAGTCGGACTCGAGTCGCCGACGGCTCGCCTCGCCACCCCGGCGATCGCCCAGAGTCCGCGCCCCGAACCGCTGCCGGATGCCAGCAACTGGTTGGCGGTCACGCTTCCCCCCGATGATCCGGCGCTGAGCAATGCTTGGCCACCGGCGCTCGAAGCGGAATTTCGCCAGCGAGCGGAGCAGGCGATCGCCCACTACGCCGACACAGACTACGGCAATACCCATAGCGAGAATGAGAAGCGGTCTTATGCGATCGCCATGCTGGATTTTTTGGCGGGGAATCGCGATCGCGCCCTCAACTTTCTGCAAGCCGAGGATGTAGAGGCGGAGGTTCACGCCCATACCGAGGGCATCGACTACTACTACTCGTTCACCCTGAAACATCAGATCCGCAAATATTTCCTCCTCGGTGCGGAACTTGACCCCGACTACCGCCAGCGGATGTATGCCGGAGCCAAGGCTTGGACGGCGGAAGATCCCAATCGTCGCCCACATCCGGTCTATGGCATGGGGGACGGTAGCGGTAGCGACTGGGATATTCGGCGGCGCGGTCGCTGGGTGGATTCGCGCAACACGGATAACCTACGGGCGATGCGCGAGGTGGCGGTCTACCTGATGGCTGAGGAAACTGGCAACGAGGCAACACGGCAACTCTACAAACAAAAGCTCCAGCGCTATGTTTGGGCGCTCTACCACATCGGCATGGGGGAGTGGGATTCGGAGACCTATCACGGTCACACTTTTGCACCCTATTTGAATCTCTACGATTTTGCGCGCGATCCCGAGGTGAAAGCGATCGCCAAAGCCGCCCTCGATTGGCTCTCGGTTTCAGCCGCTGTGAAGTACTATCGCGGTGGCTGGGCAGGCCCGGTCAAGCGCGACAAGGGCAGCAGTAATGTGGTTTACGGTGCGCCCGCCGCCCGCTTCTTCTGGCTCTACTTTGGCGACACGGTGCAGCCGAATCCGCGCCCGGAGCGCGATGTTCTGCACGCGATCACCAGTCGCTACCGTCCGCCGTTAGCCGCTGTCGCTCTCGCCCGTCGCCAATTTGAACGCCCGGTAGAGATCCTGGCGACGAAGCCGGTGTATGAAAACTGGAAGCCCGATGCGGATGAGCAGCCGGGGTATTGGGAAACACAGTATTTTGGGCAGACCTATCAACTGGGCAGTGTCGCCAGCCCGCGTCCGGATGGCGATGTTGGGCCATTCAAGCTGTTGGCGACGAATACGGCGCGCGGCGTGGACTATTTCATCGCCAATACCGGCGAGCCGCTCAATTCGCGTGGCAAGCATCCGGGCGACCAGATCGGGCAGTTTGAGAATTTAGCCATTTGGCTGCGCCCCGGTGATGGTCGCCTGTTCGGCTTCCAGATTCCCCAGACAGCCGTAGCCGAGATCGTCGATGGCATCTGGTTCTTTCGTCTCGAACAGACCTGGTTAGCGGTGCGCCCGATCAATTTGGCTGCTTATCAGTCGGTGCCTTGGCCCGACCATGGCTATGCGCGAGGCTACGAGGCCGAGCAGGCTTTGCAGGCGGCGATGACGGCAGGGAGCTATGCTGGTTTCGCGCTCGAAGTCGGTGAACCGGCAACCCATGAGACCTATGAGAACTTTAAGCGTCAGGTTCGACGCGCGGGGGCGCTGGATCTGAGTCAACTGGCGGCCGGGACGGTGACGCTGCGCGGCAGCCAGGGCGATCGCCTGATGCTGACTCACAACTCCAGTAATCACTTGCCCAGCCTGGAACGCAATGGGGTGCGGTTTGATTGGCGATCGCACTTCGCACTCTACGATTCGGTGCCGGGGCGGCTGCCAGTCTCGCTCGGTTGGCGCACGGGCAGTCTGCGCGTGGAGGCCGGGGGTGACGTCTTTACAACTAGCGTTGATCGCGAGGGACAGGTGCGAGACTCTGGTTCAGCCGATTGATCTAGAGTTGGTTGCATTCGTCAACACTTTAGTCCGTCGTCAAGATCAATTGCTCCCGGTGGGCGTGGCGCAGTTCCAGGGATTGACCGGAAACTTCCGACAGCATGAAAATGAGGTGATCCGGTTGCAAGACCGTGCCGTCGTTGGTGCAACTGCCGATGTAGCGGATCTGGGCGAACTCCGGCGTCGATTGTACAAATTCGAGGCTGAAGAGGCGCTCACGCAGATTAATTTGCCGCTTCTTGCCCGATTTCGTTGTTTTTTCAAACCAAACTTCTTCACGAGCCAAGAGGCGATCGCACCAGTCCTGCCATTGCTCCCAACTGGCCGCCGCCGTGATTTCGAGTAAATATTCCGCCTGCCGCAAGCGCCGATTCGCCGCCAGCGAGTCTACGGGAATTTCGGTGATGTCGTAGATGGGAATATCGGCCGGTAAACAGGAGGTGAGGCGATCGCGCAACTCCGCCAATGCCATCACTTCCTTAAACTCAAAGTCAATAATCTCGCCGCTGCTGGTCATCCCCAGCGACAGAGCACTGGCGATCGAGATGCGGGGCATCGGGTGATAGCCGCCATTGAACGAGAGCGGCAGCGACGCCCGCCGCGCCACCCGCTCGAACAGGCGCACCATGTCCAGGTGACCGAGCAGGCGCAGCTCGCCCTGCTTGCCGAAACGGATACGCCAGCGTTGGGCGCGGGTTTGGTCGGGTTGAAATTGACCCTGAAATTCTGGGATTGGCGGCGGCTCGAAGACAACATTGTGCCCAAAATCGACGCCACAGATGCCGCACTGGGAGCAACCCTCAAAGGCACAGTCCGGAACCGTTGCCGCTTCCAGCGCCCGTTGCAAGTCCGCCTTCAACCATTCTTTGTCAATGCCGGTATCGAGATGATCCCAGGGCAGCGGCGCATTCAACCGCTCGTCCCAACTGTAGCGGGGACGTTTGCGATCGCTGTCGAGACGTTCATTTTGCGACTCCATGATGTTCCACTCACCGGCATCGATGCGGCGGTACATCCAGGTCAGATCAGAGTCGGCGATCGCCTGCTCCCAGGCATCGAAGGCTTTTTCCAAACTCTCCCACCAAGCATCCATCCCCGCGCCCAGCTCCCAAGCGCGGCGGATAACCGGGCTGAGACGGCGATCGCCCCGACCGAGAAAGTCCTCCATCGCCGAGATGCGCGTGTCGGTGAAATTAGCCTTGACGCCGCGCAGCGTGCGGAGTTCAGCTTTGAGCAACTCCTGCTTGCGCTGAAACTCTGAGGTCGAAACCGAGTGCCATTGGAAGGGAGTATGGGGCTTCGGCGTGAAGTTGGAGATCGTAACGTTGAAATTTAAGCGCTTGCGCCCCTGCACCGCACACTCGCGGCGCAGCCAGCGCAGGGTTTCCGCAATCCCCAGCACATCGGCATCGGTCTCTCCCGGCAAGCCGATCATGAAGTAAAGCTTGACCTTATCCCAGCCCTGCTCGACGGCGGTTTTGATGCCCCGCAGCAGCTCTTCGTTCGTTAAGCCCTTGTTGATCACATCCCGCATACGCTGCGTGCCTGCTTCTGGCGCGAAGGTAAGGCCGGTCTGGCGAGTGCCGCCAATGATATTGGCGATGTTTTCATCGAACCGATCGACCCGCTGGCTAGGCAATGACAGGGCGATATTCTCGTCCTTGAGGCGATTTTTCACCTCCATACCGACGGCGGGCAGCGAGAGATAGTCGGAGCAACTAAGCGAGAGCAGGGAAAATTCGTTGTAGCCGGTCTCGCGCATTCCTTTTTCAATTGCGTCCACCACCTTTTCCGGCTCGACATCGCGGGCCGGTCGGGTCAGCATTCCCGGTTGGCAGAAGCGGCAGCCGCGAGTGCAGCCGCGCCGAATTTCCACGGTCAAGCGATCGTGGACGGTTTCAATGAAGGGAACCAAGCCGATGGAATACTCCGGCATCGGCGGCGCGACACGGCGCAGGATGCGAGCCGGGACATCGGGGCGGTTGGGCTTGACCGAGCCGTCTTCAGTTAAATCATAGAAGCGCGGCACATAGACGCCGGGGACTTGGGCAAGATCCAGGAGTAAATCTTCTCGCGACAAGCCCGCCGCTTTGCCTTCGGCGATCACCAAGCCGATTTCGGGCAACAATTCCTCGCCATCTCCGAGGGCGATGAAGTCGAAGAAGTCGGCGTAGGGTTCTGGATTGGAAGTGGCGGTCTGACCACCCGCGAAGATCAGCGGTGCGTCTGTCTCGGCTCGTTCCGGCCAGGTGAGCGGAATCCCGGCGAGGTCGAGCATTTCCAAAATATTCGTCGCGCCCAGCTCGTAGCTGAGGCTGAAGCCGAGGAGGTCGAAGTCGCTGAGGGGGCGGCGGGCTTCCAGAGCGAAGAGGGGGGTTTGGGTTTCCCGTAGCTTTGCGGCGAGGTCGGGGGCGGGGAGGTAGGCGCGATCGCACAGTTGCTGCGGTTGGGCATTGAGCACGTTGTAGAGGATGATGTGCCCCAGATTGGATGCGCCGACTTCGTAAACTTCCGGATAGGTCAGCACCCAGCGCACGCCAGCACTGTCCCAGGGCTTACGAACGGAGCCGAGTTCGTTACCGAGGTAGCGGGCCGGGCGGCTGATGTCGGGTGTGAGTAGGGTTTCGACCGCAATAGCCAAGGTAGACAGCTCCTGAATTCAATCGCGCCCTCTACTATAACGAATTGTTTCTGGGGTCGGGGTTGATGTGGCGGAATCACCGACCAATCAATCGTTGCAGCTCACTGTGGGCAGAAAGTGGATTTTGCTTTATTCCTAGCGTTGAGCAAGCGGCCGTGCTCGGCGAGCCAACCGTAGCGGGACAACGCCATCCCGAACGACCTGTTCGCCAAGCCACCCTAAAGTTACGCGCCCTCAACATCACCCTGGAAGTGCCTCGCAACCAGCCAGCACGGTCACAATTGACACCGGTTAATCTCAACTTCATCCTTGCCCAAGATGTAGACGCGCAGCGGCTTCTCCCAGCTTGAGAGAGGGATTGAGGGTGTTGGCGGAGCCTGCTCCACAAGAATGCAGAGTTTCCAAACTGGGATGCTCCCATTGGAAACTGTTGACTTGCCGGTGCCGTTCAGGCCGTAGACAACATTTATCTTCTTATCTGTTGCCAGCGAAGTAGCATGCTTAAAGCTCGCCACTGCGTCCATGTGAATTTCGGTGATCACCGATCGCTAGCTCCTACTCCAAAGCACATAACGGTTCGCTTGAGCGGCTGCAAGAAACTCTCGCAATGCACCAAGATTTTCGGCAGTCCGCTCCAAGCGAATTGTTAGGTGGCGTTTGACAACGTACAATCTTCAGTATGCCTAAAATTCCCATTTCTCCATCTCCATAAACCCCTCTAGATTGGTGCATGGAACTCCAAATCTGTCACATATATTAGGTATTTTTGTTCCATTTTGTTTGGATCTTTCTTGAGTTACCACGATTGCGGAGTTTATTTTGGCACTGGCTATGATAAATGGATCTGCAAAATAGCCTCCCTTCAGGAGTTTTTTCTGCTCCAAAGATTGCTGGAAATGCTCTACCTTAAAAATTTCTGCTATAAATTGCGCCTCTTCTACAGTCGGTTCTTTGAAGATTTTCTTGTGGCTTTTAGCCCATTTTGTATCTGGATGCTCACCACCTCCAACACTCATCTCTTGAAGTACTTCTTTAACTGATAAAATACGCTCATTTTCAATAAGAGCGTGAAAAGCTTGCCATAATGTCGGAAAGCGTCCGGGATAAAAATGAAATAATTCCCTGAATGAAGAGGTGTCAAATACGTACATTACTGCCTCCCTGCTTCAAGAAGCCCTCTTCAATTCCAGCAAAAGACTTAGATTTAATATCTAAATACTCGGACGCTTGTTCAACATCAATGCGTCCCTGATAATATTTTCTAAGAACTAGAGAAATATAAGCATTGCCAAGATATACCGCTTTAGTGTTGTAATAATTACCCCCGCCCTTCTTCTGATCTGTGTTAGAAACTTCAGATGTTCTATGCCATTCCTCAATTTTTTCACCGTATGAGTTCTGAGCTATAAGATTCTGATCTAGCAGCCTTCGTAATATTACCTCCCGACTGACATGGTATGTATTTGCAAGCTCATATATATTCCTATCATCATTAGTATCTATGCCTTCAATTCTCACTTGAAAGTCAGAACTTGGAACCAAAAATTCTGCTGCGAAGGCATTACATTTCACTTCTTCATGATTGGGATTTTTAAGTTCAAGCTCCCAAAAGTCTTCATTGAAAATATCTAAATAACTTTGCTTGAAAATTAAGTGAGCAACTTCATGGAATATAGTGAATATTTGACGATTTTTTGAGTGGGAATTATTTACATAAATGACTGGAAACAGCTCGTCATAAATACAGAATCCAGAAATATTAGGATTTTTAAAGGCATCCTTAAACACGTAAATCCCATTTTCGGCTAGTAAATCTCGCCAATTTCTCAAAGCTTCATCACTATCCTTCCAGGATTCCTGTTCTCCTACGGACACATTTATTCTCTCTCTCACCTGTTTGGTTATTTCAGGAATTGGAGCATCGCTTAGTGCCTTCATCCAAAATAATTTTCGTTCTTGAAGATCATATTGATCTTCAAACAACTCTTTTAAACTTAATTGAAATGCTTTTGCCTTCCTAAAGAGGAAACGTACTATAGGAGTAACAGTTGCTAGATCTTCCTCTGATAAAGCCCTCAATGACCTCTCAATAGCTTCTTCTTGCGGAGGGTTAGGGAAGAAGAAAATAGCTATGGGACGATGATATTTCTCTGCCAACTTTTCGAGTTGAGAATATGTCGGACTTTCTTCCCCTGTTTCCCATTTCTCCAAATTGGCAAATTGCTTAACTTTAGCCATCTCATTTAAAGCAAAGCCAGAGGTTTCTCTTGCCCATGCTAATACTGATGGATTTATGGGAATTTTATTTGCCACCGTGCCTCAAGCCCTAGATCCTACTTTACTGATCCTATGCTGTCTTAAAAACTTTTTCCACTTACACATCTAAAGTAACCCACCCAAATAAGTCTATTTCAGCCACAACACACTTTACACCTCAGCTACCTAACGTTCCCAATCACCCGCCGCAAATAACCTCTGAGCACTCACTCACAGACCTCGACGGTCGGGTGCATTGGGGTTGTTATGCCGTGCTGCTACAACTGCTCCAATAACCTGTCGTATTCTGCGTGAGAACCCACCCAAAACCAAATCACTGTATCTCCATCTAACT
>JAAUTY010000012.1 GCA_012031265.1 Spirulinaceae cyanobacterium SM2_1_0
CGCGATAGTCGCTCCAGGTGCTGCCATTAAGGGGGCGATCGCCTGCTGACAACCCTGAGCCGCAAGGTGATCGCCAGCCTGTGCCAGCAGTTCCGGGGCGGCGGCTGAGGCGGCCCAGTGACCGATATAGCCTAGGGGTGCGCCTGCCCATGTCGGTGTCTGTCGCCACCAGAGCGAGCAGCGTCCCAGCAGGCAGCCATTTTCGGTCAGCCAGCCGTGGGCATCCGGGCGATCGCGCGACCACTCGGCCTCGCTCAGCAATCCCACAGCCGTAGCCTCGGGGGCGAGCGGCGGCAGTGAGCTATACCATTGCACCTTAGGCTGCGTCTTGCCCACTACGCCTCTCCCAATGCTTTGTTGAGATTCCAAGCAGCGCTGATCAGCGAGAGGTGCGTGAAGGCTTGGGGAAAGTTGCCGAGAGCTTCGCCGCTGTAGCCGGTTTCTTCAGCATAGAGTCCGAGCGGATTGGCATAACCTAGCATTTCTTCAAACAGCAAGCGGGCATCATCAAGATAATGAGGGGTGACCTGACCGGCGCGTGTCAGCGCTTCGACGAGCCAAAATGTACACATATTGAACGTGCCTTCTTCACCCGCCAGACCGTCATCAGATTCGGCGGTGTTGTAACGATAGACGAGGCTATTGGCGACGAGACCGCCTTGGTTGGGCGATCGCCGCACCGCCTCCAGGGTTTTCAGCATCCGGGGATCATTGGGAGCGAGGAAGAGGACGAGCGGCATGATCAAATTGCTGGCGTCGAGCGAATCGCTGCTGTAGTGCTGCACAAAGGCTTGGCGGTCGGGATTCCAGCCGCAGTCCATGATTTCTTCGTAGATGCGATCGCGCACCTCCAACCAGCGATTTCGATCAGCCGGAAACGAGCGTTTATCCGCTAGCCGCAGGCCGCGGTCGAGGGCTACCCAACACATCAGTTTGGAATAGACAAAATGCTGGCGACCGCTGCGGACTTCCCAGATGCCCTCATCTTTTTCTTGCCAGTGATCGCAGACCCAATTCAGCAAGCGGCGCAGATGCTGCCAAAAGTCATAGGAGATGGGCGCACCATACTTGTTGTGGAGGTAAACAGAATCCATCAATTCGCCATAAATATCCAACTGCAACTGGGCATGGGCTTCATTGCCGATTCGCACTGGCTGGGAATGACAATAACCGGAAAAATGGTCGAGAAGTTCCTCGCTACTGACGCGGCGGCCGTCGATGCCATACATGATTTGCAATGAGCCATCAGGATTGAGGTCGCGACAGCGGGCCTCGATCCAGTTCATAAACTGTGCGGCTTCTTGGGTGAAGCCAATCCGAAGCAAGCCATAGAGTGTAAAGGAGGCATCACGAATCCAGGTGTAGCGATAGTCCCAGTTGCGCCCGCCACCAATTTGTTCAGGTAAGCTGCACGTCGGGGCGGCAATAATTGCACCCGTCGGTTCAAAGGTTAGTAACTTTAAAATCAAGGCCGAACGCTCGACCATTTCACGCCAGCGGCCGCGATAGGTACATTGTGCCAGCCAGTCGCGCCAGTACGAAACGGTGTGTTTAAACAACTCCGTGGCTCGTGAAGGGGCAATTGGCAGACCACAACCCGCACCCGCTGCAACCGCTTGCAGCACAAACACGCTAGTATCGCCTTCTTGGAGGGTAAATTCAGCAGCGACGCCATCGCCATCGCGGTGGAGCGGGATATCGGTTGCGAGACCGAGGTTGAGGCTGGATGAGTAGAAGCAGGCTCCCTTGGGGGTGACGTCAAGCTCGTGGGTATCCCGAGCGTAGTTGAATCGGGGTTGACAGGCGATCGCAAACGTCATCTCACCCCGCACGACCCGCACCTGACGGATGAGCGAGTGGTAGCCCAGCGCATCGGCGGACAGACCCACAGGCATGAAGTCAACCACCTCACCCACCCCTTCCGGGGCGAGAAAGCGGGTGATGAGAACATTTGTCTCCGGCCAATACAACTGTCTATGCGTGAGTTTGACGTGCGATTGACCCTTTTGATTCGGGGCGGGTTGGATATGAAAGTGCCCTCCTTTTTCGTGGTCAAGAATCGCGGCGAAGACACTGGGTGAATCATGATGGGGAAAACACAACCAATCGATCGAACCGTTCAGTCCGACCAGGGCTGTGGTGTACATATTGCCGATGATGCCGTAGTCTTCGATGGGTTGATACTGCATGACGCAATGCTTGAGTGGTTGCCCAAGCGAGTGGATTGATGGATGTAGTCACAGGCTAACCAGCGGCACACAAGGCGGCAATATCAGCGTCACAAATGGCGGTCACATGATGGGAAATCTTGCAAATCTCCCACTCCTAGCCGCGAATCTCACCCAGTTCGCGCACAATTTTGTCAAGCCAACGCTGGCAGAGTGGGCGCGCGAGATTCTTGCCGACAATGGGATAGAAAGCACTGATGTCGCGGCGGCTCAGGCCTGAGGCGTAGAGCGCCAAAATCTTCTCATCTAAAAGGGTTGGGGGGATCTCGAATTTACAAGGCCTGGAGAATGCCAAAGTGGGAGGATCCCATTTTTTCAGGGGGATCGCAGTCGGCGAGCAGCTCGTCTAGCATGGCACTGACTGTTTGGGACTTGCTGTCTTGCCGTTAGGCGGTCGCCTGGGTTTTTGGGGGTTTAGACCACTGACATCAGCTTCGGCTTGACCGCGACCCTACCAGGCCTTGAGACTCTGGCGAGATCCGAGCAAACTAGTACAAGGCGGCGGAAATGAGATGCCCATTCAGGATCCGTAGGACGCCCGTATTGTCTGCACTCATCACTCAAAACCCAGAACTCAAAATTCCGCGTAGCGGTACTAGCCTCGATCTGACTCGCAGCAGCACTGGTCTTATTAGACTGGGGGAAGTCGCCATTCGCCAAACCCGCATGAATTCCCAGCCCGCTGCTACTGAGCCAAGCCCAAAACCCAGTCGTAGTCTCACGCGGATTCGCCAACTGAGTCGCCTGCTGGATAATGCGATCGCCATCCCCGGCACGGACTACCGCGTCGGCCTCGACCCGCTGATCGGCATAATTCCTGCCGCCGGTGACTATCTGACGGCGGGAATGTCGGCTTACATCATTTGGGAAGCGGCGCAGCTCGGAGCTTCCAAGAAGACTCTGACACGGATGGTTGCCAATGTGGCTTGGGATGCCTTCGCGGGCACGATCCCGATCGCTGGTGACCTCTTCGATGTCGCCTGGAAAGCCAATGCCCGCAATGCTGCGCTCCTCGAAGCCCACGCCGCTGATCCCCAGGAACGCGATCGCGCTGATACCGGGTTTGTGGTGTTGTTGTTGGGGGCGATCGCGCTGATCGTCATCGCCAGCACTGTCGTCAGCCTGCTGCTGCTCGCCGGTCTTTGGCGCTTGTTGAATAATTTATAACGAGTCACCCTTGCGGTCAGTCGTTAGCCGCGCCAGCATTCTGAATCACGCCGCCGTCTCACCGGCTGAGGGAGGTTGCTGATCGGCGGTGACCCTGGCGTTGTTGTCGTAAGGCGGCAGCGACTCTAGGTGTTCGAGCATCCGCCACTGCTCAAACACCGAAACCAAGGTATTCGCCGCCAACATCCCGCTGGCCGCCACCGCTGGCACGCCGATGCCGGGAAATGTGGCATCGCCGCAGCAGAGCAGACCGGGAACGGGCGATCGCGCCCCTGGAAACAGGCCGTCACTGGCTGAAATCGCCGGTCCGTAGGAACCGCGATCGCGCCGCAAAAAGCGGGCGTGGGTCAGTGGTGTGCCTGCGAGGATGAGTTGACAGCGCGATCGCAAGTCAGGAATTGCCCGCTCCAGCGCCTGCCAGACGGGTTCGAGCCGCTCTTGCTTGCGGGCTTGATATTCGGGACTGCGGCGATCGAGTCCGGCCCAGATCGCGTAGGGTTCGGTCGCCGGGGTGTAGGCGTGGAGGGCGTGCTGACCGGGCGGCGCGAGACTGGGATCGAGCACCGAAGGAATCGAGACGAGCACGGCATTTTGCGGCGCGGTGAGGCCGCGCTGCCAGTCGTCCAGCATCAGATGATGGCAGGCGAGATGGTCTAAACCAGTGGCATCAAAGCCGAGATGCAGGTGCAAAAAGCTATCGCAGGCGGGCGGCCGGGTAAATTTTTTCTGGAGTTGCGGGTCAGGAATCAGTTTCACCGTGTCCCAGGCGGAGGCATTGGAGACGATGGCTTGGCGCGATCGCACCACCTCGCCCCCGCGCAAGCGCAGGCCGGCAGCGCGACCTGATTCTAGCAAGACGCTTTCAATATGGGCATTGCAGCGCACCTCGCCGCCGTGTTTTTCAATGCCTCGTATCAAAGCGGCAATGATCGCGCCGCCGCCACCCTGGGGGTAATCCAGCACCACACCGGGTTGATACCAGTCAGCAAACATGAAGGCCATTTCCGCCGCGCTGGTTCCCCGTGCCGGGAGTCCGGAGAGCAGAAAGCAGAGCAGATCGAGCCAGTTGCGAATGAAGGGATCGTGGACATGAGCATCGAGAATGTCGCTGAAGGGGCCGCCGAGTTGCGCCAGCGCGCCCGCGTGGGCGAGCAGGCGAGGGGCATAACGGGCGATCGCCAGTGGCCCAGCCCAGTCCCAGCGCCAGCCCGCCGGTGGTAGCGCCGTTGCCGCCCGACCGAGAGGAGCCATGACCTGCTGCAAGGCGCGCCATTCTTCTACGGCGGATTCACCCCGGAGCGATCGCAGCAGCGGGTAAAACGCCTCCGCCCCCACCTCAGCAGTGAAGTCCCCCTCCGGCAAGTAGCAATCCCAACCGTGGTAGGGGATACAGGGCACGGGTTCATCGAGCAATTGCAGGACGTGCTGCAAGGGATTTGACGACGGCCAGTGACTGATGCCAGCGTGCAACGAGGGTCCAGAGTCGAACACATAGCCACTCCGCTCAAAACTGTGGGCCGCGCCGCCAGGAATGCTATGGCTCTCGCAGACCAGCACCTCGCGGCCATAGTAGGCGAGCAGTGCTGCACAACTCAAGCCGCCGATACCGCTGCCGATGACGATCACGTCGGGTTGACTCATGACTCAGAACTTGCCCCCTCATACTGAATCCGGATCGTGAACCCCAAAAATTGCAACATCGGGAGGGTTTCAAACCCTTCCCTACTGTGTATTTCATTTTTGGGGCAAAAATTCGGACTGGGTATTATCCATACTTCCGACTTTTAAGCAGCCCAGGGAAGAAAAAGCGAATTATGCAACAGAATGTTAAGAGCGTGGCAGGCGAGTTCCTGCTCCAACTCGAACATCTGACCCGCCAACTCGTCTCGTTTGATGTGCTGCCATTCAAGCTCAAGCGGATTCATCTCCGAACAGGGAGGTAAAGTTTTCTCCCTTCATAGATCTTAATTTAGCTCTTCTTTTCTACCCTGGGCTACTTAGCGTTTTGAGACGAAGACACTAAATCCGAAACTATTGCTGCGCTGTCAGCCGGTAGCGCCAGCGCTCGCCCGGTTGTAGCGAGCCAACCCAGACGCGATAAGTGCCCCGCGGCCACTGACTCGCTTGCACATGCGCATCCTGACCATGATGACCGTCATCGCCACACAGCAGCAGATTGCCCGGTCCTTGCACAATCAGCGTCGTATCATTGCCACCGCTGTGAACCGCGAGGCTCATCGCGCCCAAATCTTCAGTCAGCGTCATGATGTGGTCAGGACGCTCGGAGCCAAAGCCCATGCAGCGCTGGCCGTGGCTGTCGTGCGCGGCAATACGATCTAGGGAAAAGCTGCCACCGGTATTGCCGCTGACGGTCGCATCCGAGCGACTGAAGCCGCCAGCAAGCTGTAGCGAGTCAAAGTTGGCTTGTTGCGCCAGTGCGGGCAGGGCTGCACTTCCGAGCAGCAAGCTCAGCAGCAAGCCATAAAAGCGATTGCGTCGTGCCATAGTGCCTCCAAGAAACTTTACCCTGACTTGATCTCAGCCAAACTAACGCCAGCTTGGAAATAATTTGGCACTCTTTGCTGCCAAGGCTCTACCGTGAGAATGTGCCACTGTGAACTCCAAGTCGGGGAGATCATGAGCGTGATTGGCAAACCTGCCGTCTAGAAACCAGATCGCGATGACGTTAACTCAGTTGGATTCTATCTCCAGTCTAAACGGCTGCTCCGGGTTAGCATCGCTATGCGGGTGCCAGTGTGAAGGTTGACACAAAAGAATTTGCAGAACCTAGACGGCAGTGGGCAAGGCGATGGGAGCGAATGTTGGCTGACCTCAGCCATCAGACGGGTGGGGAAGGAAGGGGGTGTAGCTGTGGTGTGGATCGTCCGGTTCGCCGAGGGCGATCGCGCCACATTCGACCCAAGCATGAGCCGCCAATAATTGTGACTCGTGACGCCGCACGCCCAGTCGCAGTTCGCAGGCTACCCTCTGCCAGCGCAACAGCCACCAAACGATGAGCGCCTGGCGGAGGCAGGTGCAGCCGTAGTAGCGGGCGGCACGTCTGACCAGGTGAGCGAGATGCTGGGCTTGTTGCTGTTGTGTTGCTGTGGGTGGGTGGAGTGTGTGGGGGGAGCAATGAGCGAGCCAGGCTTGCGTTCGTTTCAGACCGAGGCTGGGCAGTAGTAAGGCAATGATGGGCAAACTGAGGAAGGCGATCGCCAACCTCGTACGATCACCTGCGGTCAATTGCCGGAGCGTCCGCAGCTTACGCCGCAGTAACCCGCACCAATCCATGTGCCACTAACTGTTCGATCAACGCCAATAAATCCCGCTGCAACGCCTCTGGGGTCACCTCGTACTCGTTGAGCAACTGCTGCTGAGCAGCCGCAATCGAGGGTGCAGCCGCTAGAGCTTGTAGCATACTTGTGCCCACTTCATCCAAGCCAAAATAGGATTCAGTGTCGAGGTTGAGCAACACCGCTTCGCCAGCCAGCTCTTGCAAAAGGACATCCTCCGCGAGGGACACCCGCTGTGATAGTGCCAATTCCACCATAACCCTTGTTGCTGAGGGGACAGGGTTAGCCACTGCGATCACCCGTGTACCGGCTCAGCCTGGATGACATTCTGCACCTAGCCAACCACCAACTGCCCTTCCGTCGTAATCCCGATCGCGCTGTCAAGCTTGGCGCTGTCCAGTTGCGTCCCAATCAGATTCGCCCCGACCAAAAATGCTCCGATCAGTAGCGCGCTCGACAGATTGGTGTTGAGGAGATTGGCATTGGAGAGATTGGCATCCGTCAGGTTGGCCCCGATCAGATTGGCATCGCTGAGATCAGCCCGCACCAGCTTCGCTTCACTAAGGTCGGTGCTCAGTAACTTCGCCGAGATCAAGTTGGCTGTGCTGAGGTTTGCCCCACCGAGGTCAGCGCTGCTGAGATTAGCGCTGTTGAGTTTCGCCCCGATCAAGTTAGCTCCCACCAGTTTGACAGCGCGCAAGTTTGCTTCGCTGAGGTTGGCATTGACCAAGAGCGCAAACGTGAGGTCAGTGCCGCTGAAGTTTGCCCCGCTCAACTGAGCATCAAAGAAGTTGACGCCCCGCCCGTCGGCACCACGGATATTTGACCGTGTGAGATCGGCATTGACAAAGTTGGCATAGCTGAGGTCAGCACCACTGAGGTTGGCACCACTGAGGTTGGCACCACTGAGGTTGGTGCAATAGAGGTGTGCGCCACTCAGATCGGCACCGCTCAAATCGAAATTGCTCAGGTTGGCGTGACTAAGGTCGCCGCCTTGGCATTTCTTCGTTTCCAGCAGTCTTTCGATATCTCCGGTGTTGTCAACCATGTCTCTCGGGTGGGGTGGGCTGCAAAGTCAAACTGAATTCTATCAAGATAGGGGATTTGAGAGGCGTGATCACCAAAAATTCTCCCGAATACTGGCTGATGCGCCATTGGGTTGGTGATTGCTCTCTTCCCTTCGCCATCGTTGGGGTTGTATCCGGACAGAGTGCTCGGAACTGCCTTGCCCCTAGCATACTGAAGCGTGTGCCAGAGCGCTAGCAGTTAGCACCATGATCGCCGGGAAAAATCGTTACAATAGAATTTGCTGAGTTTGGATGGCTGGTTCAGTAGCCCGCTGCGCGCCTCAATGCGCCTACTGACTCGCCGCTTTTAGAATATTTCGCCGGGAATGCCGCAATTTCGTGCCTGCCCGGTCACGCTGAGGATGGAGTCATGGCTTTACCGATTGTTGCGGTTATTGGTCGCCCGAATGTGGGCAAATCAACACTGGTGAATCGCTTGGGGGCGAGTCGCGAGGCGATCGTGCATGACGAGCCGGGGATCACCCGCGATCGCACCTATCAGCCCTCTTTCTGGCGCGATCGCGATTTTCTGGTTGTCGATACCGGCGGTTTAGTCTTCGACGACGATACAGAATTTTTACCCTTCATCCGCGAGCAGGCCCTGACCGCACTCCAAGAGGCGAGCGCGGCGATCATGGTCACCGATGGTCAGTTGGGGGTGACGGCGGCTGACGAAGCGATCGCCCAGTGGTTGCGCCAACAGCCAGTACCGGTGCTGCTGGCGGTGAATAAATGCGAGTCCCTAGAGCAAGGTTTAGCCCAAGCGGCGGAATTTTGGTCGCTGAGCCTAGGAGAACCCTACCCGATCTCGTCGATCCACGGTAGCGGCACTGGGGATTTGCTCGACGCGGTACTGCCGCATCTGCCGCCCGTGGACACGATCACCGTTGAAGAGGAGACGCGGGTGGCGATCGTCGGGCGACCGAACGTGGGGAAATCGACGCTCTTGAATGCCTTGGTCGGGGAGCCGCGCGCCATCGTCAGTCCGGTCGCCGGGACGACGCGCGACAGCATCGACACCCGTTTCGAGTGCGAGGGCAAGGTCTACCGCCTCATCGACACCGCCGGGATTCGCCGCAAGAAGCAGGTCGATTACGGCGTCGAGTTTTTCAGCATTAATCGCGCTTTCAAGGCGATTCGCCGCTGCGATGTCGTTTTACTGGTCATTGATGCTGTCGATGGTATTACTGAGCAAGACCAGAAGCTCGCGGATCGGGCGATCGAGGAGGGGCGGGCACTGGCGATCGCCATCAATAAATGGGATGCCGTCGAAAAGGACGCGCACACGATCTATGAATACCAGCGCCACATCAAGGATCGCTTCTACTTTCTCGATTGGGCCGAAACCACCTTTATCAGCGCCCAGACTGGTCAGCGTGTCAACAAGCTCCTCGGCTGCATCGACCGCGCGGCGGCCGCGCACCGTCGCCGCGTCAGTACGGCCGTCATCAACGAAGTGATCGAGGAGGCGGTGCGCTGGCACTCGCCGCCGACCAGCCGCCAAGGCAAGCAGGGCAAGCTCTACTACGGCACCCAGGTCAGCAGCCAGCCACCAACCATCGCTCTGTTTGTCAACGACCCGCAGCGCTTCAAGGACGGCTACCGGCGCTACATCGAGCGGCAGTTTCGGGAGCAACTGGAGTTTGCGGGTACGCCGCTGCGTCTGCTCTGGCGCGGCAGGAAGACGCGCGATGTCGAGCGCACTATGAATCGCGCCGTGAAGGTTTGAGCGGGTAAGGTTTAAGATTGAGCCGGTTGTTGCTTCGGGCTGCGAGCCTGTCATTTTGCGCGCATGGATCTGCTGCGATCGCTCCCCATCGGGCTGTACCTCGAACAACCCTACACTTGGCTGCACCGCCTCGACCCGCGCGTCAAGCTCTTTTGGTTGATGAGCTTCCTGCTCGCGCCACTCCTGGCGAATGCGCTCTGGCGCGTCGGTTTGGTCGGGGTTCTGATCGGCCTGACGCTCCTGGCGCGGATCCCGCTGCGGGTCTGGCGGCAACAGATGGGCTGGCTGCTGACGATTGCTGTCTTGGCCTTCGCGATCGCCTGTATCATGAATGACGGCCTCGCGCTCAGCTACCAACCGCGCCTCCCCACACCCGATTTGGTTGACCTGCCGCAGCCCACCGACTACCGCTACATCCTGATCGATTTTGGCCGCCTCAAGGTGACTCGGCGCTCGTTTGATCTCGCCCTGCGCTTGAGCACCATCGTCTTCACCCTGATCTACAGCACGACACTCTATCTGTTGACCACAGCCCCAGAAGAGATCACAACTGGTTTGGAAATGTTGCTGCAACCGCTCCGCCGCTTCAAGCTGCCGATCGCCGAGATCATGCTGACTCTGACCCTATCGCTACGCTTCATTCCGCTGGTACTCGAAGAAGTACAGAACCTGGTGCGCTCGATCCGTACCCGGGCGATCGCCTGGAACAAACTCGGCCTGCGTCAGAGCCTGAAAATCTGGCTGATCGTCGTCGAGCGCCTGTTAGAAAACTTGTTGCTCCGCGCTGAACAGATCGCGATCGCCATGCACGTGCGCGGCTTCACTAGCCCCGATCGCCACCGCGTCGAGTGGCACCAACTCCGCCTCCAGCGCAGCGATGGGGTCGCTCTGGGAATGCTGGTACTGTTTTGGTGGGCGCGACTAGCCTGGGGTCAGGTGGCTTGAAGGCTTGATTCTGAGCGATCGCCGAGAAACCCGTCGCCAGGCTTTTGAGTCGGCGCCCGAGCAAGCTATCATCGGTTAAGCCAAGGCGTGATTGCGGCATTGACTGAGCAAGGTTGGGGTTAAGCGTTGGAATCTAGAGTGGATGGTTCGCCAGCAGCCATATTGCTGGTTGCGCGCCAACAGATAGCGATTTAGGTTTGGTGCCAGCATCAATGCAGAATAACGAAACCTACATTAATCACCCCACTTTTGGCTTGCTCTTCCGGGTTTGTCCACTTGAGGACAGTCAAGAACTGTTCACGACTCTCTATGCACAGCGGCTCTTTTTCCTGGTGATTGCCAATCCGGAAGGGTTCACCTTCGAGCCGATGGGGCGTTCGGGAGCACGCCTGCTGGTCGAAAATCGCCTGCGCCAGCTACGGCGCATCGGTGCCACAACCGATGTCAAAGAACTCGACGCCATCTACCAACGCACATTCCAGTAGCGGCAAAGAAAGCACCGTTGCCCCGATTCTAGATTGTCTATACCCCCAAACTCCCAGCCCTCTCCCAGCCTGGGAGAGGGCTTCCAGCTTCTTGCTCCCAGCTTCGGTTCTATTGTTATGGCAAGCTTCCTCTGAAAACCAGACTAGTACCGCTACGCGGAATTTTGAGTTCTGAGTTTTGAGTGCAGATAATACGGGCATCCTACGGCTCCTGAATGGGCATCTCATTTCCGCCGCCTTGTACTAGACTTTGCTTTTCTCGTCTTTTGGCTAATGGATAGCCT
The DNA here is from genome assembly GCA_012031265.1 of Spirulinaceae cyanobacterium SM2_1_0. Lineage (GTDB taxonomy): Bacteria > Cyanobacteriota > Cyanobacteriia > Cyanobacteriales > Spirulinaceae > JAAUTY01. The sequence goes on from JAAUTY010000012.1 coordinate 11,202, forward strand.
TTTCATGCGGTGCAGGGGGGATCACGACTCACTGGGTTCCTTCACCCAGCAAGCTGATGGATGCTTATTTCATTGGGCTACTCTAAGTGAACCCCGCACCCGATTCTTGCTGAGCATTTGACCCGTTTGTCTGTGTCCACCTTTGTCTGTGTCCACCGCCTGCCACCACACCCAATGGCTCTCTCTGCTTGAAATTCTAAATTCTTGGGGTCTGCAATCCGGGTTTAAGAGCAGCTATGCAATGATGGCTTCGGTTTGGGCAACACCCGGAACAGCTCCACTGAATGCTTGCGGCCACGCAGTGGGAGTGTGCCCCAGGGTTCGACAGCCACTTGCTCGCCGAGGTAGCAGAGGGTCTCGCGGGTGATCAGGATGCGGCAGTCATCGGGTTGGCGGTCTTTTTCGCAATTCTGAACGCGCGCCGCGATGTTCACACTGTCGCCGATCGCGCCGTACTCAAGCCGTTGCTTGCCGCCGAGGCTACCCACTGCCACCGGCCCGGTGTAGAGGCCGATTCGCAACTGTACCGGCTGCCAGCCCTGCTGTTGCCAGTCGGCGTTGAGTTGTTGCAGGCGTTGGCCAATGGCGATCGCACATTGCACCGCATTCTCGGCATCGGTGGTAATCTCGGCCCAGCTCTGGCGTGGTACCGGCACGCCAAACAGGGCCATGATGCCGTCACCCGTGAACTTGTTCACCAAGCCGCCATGATCAATAACCGCTGCCGTCATCGCGTCTAGGTAGGTATTGAGCCAGTTGAGCAGTACGGCTGCCGTCTGCTGCTCAGCGACGGTGCTGAAGTTGCGAATATCGGCAAACATCACCGTTGCTGTCATCGTGCAGCCGGCGAGTTGCCCGGAGACCAGTAGTTGGTCGCGGGCTTGCCAGAGGGCATCGGCGATCGCCGGAGAAGTTTGCTGGCCCAGCAGACGGCGCACGGTCTCAAACTGGCGACGCGTCGCCTGCTCGGCATACAGGGACATGGCAATGCTACTTGCGATCAAAGCGACCAGCGGTGCGCCGCCCGGCAGCCAAACCTGGGAGCGGAATGCGATGAGATGGATACCGATGAGCAGGGCGATCGCTGCCCCCAAGGCTCCCACCAGCGCCCAGGGCTGCCAACAGCGCCAAGCGATGACGCTACCGGCTAAGGCCCAAGCCACGATCCAAAGGGCTTCCAGCCAATCCGGCCAGAAGCTAAGGGGCGATCGCCCCAGCAACGCCACGTCTAGCAACTGGCTGAGCATCTGGGCTTGCAAGCGCAGGCCGGGCATCTCACGCTGATTAACAAAGGCCCCACTGTAGGGCGTAAAAAAGCTGTCTTTGACGCTGGGCAGCTCCGGGCCGATGAGCACAATGCGATCCTGAATCCAGTCCGTCGGCACCTCATCCGCCAGCACTTGCGCTAGACTCACCGTTCGCGCCACCTGCTCCGGCGCGCGGTAGTCCAGCAAAACCTGATAGTTCGGGACATCAATGGTTTGATACCCGCCAGCGGTGGGCGGCAAACGCGGTAGGGGCGTCTCACCGAGCTGATAGTCATCAGTTGGCGAGAGGGTGGGGGCAATGTCTTCAGCCGCGAGATAGTGCAGCGCCAGTTGCAGGCTAAAGGCGAGATAAACTTGGTCATCCTGGCGATTGAACAAGAGGTGGCGGCGCACGCGGCCGTCGGGATCGAGGATGACATTGCTAAAACCAACCTGCTCAGCGGGCAGACTCGGCGGCGGCGCGATGCGGCGCGCTGGCTCCTGGCTCAGGAACTGAATGCCAATCACGTTCGGGGCCTGCAACTGCTCAACCAGTTCACTGTGACCGGGCGGATAGGCGATATCGCGCACGAGATCCAGCCCGATGGTGCGGGGTTGGTACTGTTGCAGCGCGGTGAGCAACTCGGCGAGGAGGCGATCGCTCAGCGGCCAGCGACCGTGGTCTCGGACATCTGGCTCGGTGATCGTCACCAGCAATAGGCGGGGGTCGGGCGATCGCGCCGGTTGTTGACGGACGAGGCGATCGTAGAGGGCGAGTTCGAGGGGTTGCCAGCCGCCCAGTTGTTGGATGCCAAGGACGAGGAGTGCCGTGGCGAGACCGATGGCGATCGCCGCACTCGCCTGGCGTCGCAGCCAGCCCGGACGACGTTTCTGAGCAGTAGGCATCACGATTTTCACAACCGGGGCAGCCGGGACGAAACCCGGTAGCATCCTTAACATCCTACACATCCATCACCGGACGCAACTGGACAGACTGTCAGTCTCCCGTGAGCGTAGCCAGGACGGCCACTTCGATCCAGCCGCTACAATAGACAGACCCAATAGAGTTAGATCCACACAACGAGAGCGGTGGCGACTGAAGCAATGACGGCCAAAATCCCCAGAGACTATCAAGACGAGTTTGAAGTCATTGTCATCGGTGCCGGGCATTCTGGCTGCGAAGCGGCGCTGGCGGCCGCGCGGCTCGGCTGTCGTACCTTGATGCTGACCTTAAACCTCGATCGGATCGCCTGGCAGCCCTGTAATCCTGCGGTGGGTGGCCCGGCCAAGTCGCAGTTGACCCACGAGGTCGATGCCCTCGGCGGCGAGATTGGCAAGATGGCCGATCGCACTTATTTGCAAAAGCGGGTGCTGAATCGCTCACGCGGGCCCGCCGTCTGGGCCTTGCGAGCGCAGACGGACAAGCGCGAATATGCCCGCGTCATGAAGGGGGTGGTTGAAAATCAGCCCAATTTGGTCATCCGCGAGGGCATGGCAACCGATTTGATTTTGGGCACCAATGATGAAGTCCTGGGGGTCGAAACCTACTTCGGCGCTTGTTTTGCGGCCAAGGCGGTGGTGCTGACGACCGGCACCTTCCTCGGCGGCCGCATTTGGGTGGGCAACAAATCGATGCCAGCCGGACGGGCGGGCGAATTTGCCGCCGTGGGGCTGACGGAGACCCTGAATCGCTTGGGCTTTGAAACCGACCGCCTCAAGACGGGCACCCCGGCGCGGGTAGACAAGCGTTCGGTGGACTACAGCCGCCTGGAACCGCAGCCGCCGGATGAGGAAGTGCGGTGGTTCAGCTTTGACCCGGCGGTCTGGGTCGAGCGTGAGCAGATGAACTGTTACTTGACGCGCACGACGGCGACGACACACCAGTTGATCCGCGACAATCTGCACCTCTCGCCGGTTTATGGCGGTTTTATCGACGCCAAGGGGCCGCGCTACTGCCCCAGCATCGAGGACAAGATCGTCCGGTTTGCCGACAAGGACTCGCACCAGATTTTCATTGAGCCGGAGGGGCGTGAGATTCCCGAACTCTATATTCAGGGATTCTCGACCGGGCTGCCAGAGAATCTGCAACTGGCGATGTTGCGATCGCTCCCCGGCCTGGAGCAATGCACGATGCTGCGACCAGCCTACGCGGTGGAATACGACTACCTCCCCGCAACCCAGTGTTACCCAACACTAATGACCAAGCAGCTCGCCGGTCTCTTTGCCGCCGGGCAGATCAATGGCACCACTGGCTATGAAGAAGCAGCGGCTCAAGGTCTGGTTGCCGGGATCAATGGGGCGCGTTGGGCGTGTGGGCAGGAGCTGGTCGTGTTTCCGCGCGAGCAGAGCTATCTGGGCACGCTGATTGACGATCTTTGCACCAAGGAATTGCGTGAACCCTACCGGATGCTGACCTCGCGGTCGGAGTATCGCCTCGTCCTGCGCTCGGACAATGCCGATGCACGGTTGACGCCGCTGGGTCGGGAACTGGGGTTGATCGACGACCGCCGTTGGCAATTGTTTGAGCAGAAGTATGCTCGGATTGCCGCCGAGCAAGCGCGTTTGCAAAATACGCGCGTCAAGGAGCGCGAGCAATTGGGTGAGCAAATCGCCGCCGACACGCAGCAACGGATCAAAGGATCGGTGACACTAGCCGAGTTGCTGCGCCGACCGAAATTTCACTACGCCGATCTGACCCACTATGGGCTGGGCAGCACGGCGCTGAGTCCGGTGGAGCAGGAGGTCGCGGAGATTGATGTCAAATATTCTGGCTATATCCAGCGCCAGCAGCACCAGATTGACCAGATCGCGCGCCAAGCGGGGCGATCGCTCCCCCCCGATCTCGACTACCTGAGCATCGAAACACTGTCGATGGAGGCGCGCGAAAAGTTGCAGCGGGTGCGGCCACTGACGGTCGGCCAAGCCACGCGCATCGGCGGCGTGAATCCAGCCGACATCAATGCGCTGCTGATCTATCTGGAAGTGCGGCGGCGGCGCGAACCCGTAGCGACCCGTTAACAGCCGCGCGGGTCGGTGCTAGCGTAGAAACTGTAGTCTGGACGCGATCGCCACGTTTATGGGCATCTTCGACGACCTCAACCAATTTCTCGAAACACGCCTGGATGAATTTCTGCGGGCGAACCCGCATCTGGAGTTGCAAGCCCTAGAGGAGCAGTTGCGTGAGCAGGTCGCCGACACCCGCCGCCTGATCACCAGCCTCGAAGCCCAGCAGCAGCAGTTGCAGAATGACATCCTCAAGCTTGCCCAAGACGTGAAACTCTGGCATCAGCGGATTGATAAGGCGACCGCCGCTGGGCGGAATGATTTAGCCGCCGCCGCGCGCGATCGCGAAGCCGGTCTCTTGCGCGAGGGCAATCAACGCTGGGGTCAGATGCAAGGCGTCAAGCAACGACGAAGCCAAGCCCAGACGCTATTGGCACAAGTGGAGGAGCGCCTAGCCGCCGTGCAGGAAAAAGCCAAAGTGGCGCGCGCCAGCCAGCCGCACAACACCCAAACGACCGCAACAACCAATCCTTGGGCGAGTCCCAGCAGCCGACAGGCGGCTGGAGCCGATCCGCTCGAAGCCCAGTTCCAGCAATGGGAGATGGACGACGAAATTGCGACCCTGAAGCGCGAAATGGGTCGCGAGTAGCCAGCCGAGCGTTAGGTCGGTGGGCTTGAATCTTGATCGCTCGGTGAAGGAAGTGGCGGTAGAGCGGGCGCGTCGAGATCGGGCAGCAACAGCGGTGGCAACCAATCGCGCGGCCAGCTCTCGGCATTGGACACCAGTGCCAGTAGCCCCCCAGCAGCGATCGCCAGTGGCAGCGGCAGCATCACCTGACGAAACCACTGACACAACTCCACAACCGCAAAGATCAAACCAAAACTAACCAGCCAAACTTGCACAATGAGCTACCCAACCCGCCCGAGAAGTTTTTAGCATCCTAATCCAGAACTGACCCTAACGCACCGAGAGACGCAGCGCGCTACATCGCCATCATTCAAGCCTGACCCAGACGAGCCATCATAACCAAGCCCGAATTTTTTGCCCCAAAAATGCCATACACGGTAGGGGAGGGTTTCAAACCCTCCCGATATTGCAATTTTTGGAGTTCACGATCCAGATTTCGTACCAGCCGGTCACCGCGCCCCTAAACCTGAGCAGCAACCTTGGTCTGCTCTTTGGTCGCGACCACGGTCTTTTCGTAGACTTCGCGCATCTTCAGGCCGACCAAGACCTGAAACAGACCCGTGCCATTCTCTGAGCCAGGATAGTCCTTGTGTTGCAGGAGCAACTCCGTCATCTCACCGTAATGGCGGGTGGATGTGTTGCTGAGATGGCTCTCGACGTAAATCATCTCCTCGAGGTTATCAAACTTACCATCGACCTCAAGAATCGAGACTTCGTGACCCATGAAGGCGTCCGGCCCGTAGTACATCTTGATGCCGGGGTAATTACAGGTCAGCTTGCGCCCACAAGGCCGCCAATCAATCGTTGACCCCTCATCGAAGAGATAGACTGGTTCAAAGTTCGGGATGCCTTCTTTCTGGATCAGGCGAACCCGCAGATACCGGCTCTCCTTGTCATCGATCAACTGGGTCGGCAGCACTTGAATCACAACATCGGCGAACTCTTTCTGCGGCTCGATATAGGCGCTGAAGTCCGGCTTCCGGGCATTGATCGACGCCAGAATGTCTTCGTAAGTGTGACCGCGCTCAGCCATATCGCGCTGAATCTTCCAGTTGATCTTGACTTCATCGCTGATGTCAAGATAGACACCGAAATCGACCAGCTCACGCACCCGCTCGTCGAAGAGCGGATGTAAGCCTTCGATCACGATGACCTTGTTGGGAACGATGCGTTCGGGAGGATCCAGTTCACCTGTTTCGTGGTTGTAAATCGGCTTGTCGATTGGTTCGCCACTTTTCAGCGTCGCAATCTGCTCCGCCATCAAATCGAAATTGTTAGCCTTCGGATTCAGCGCCGTTACGCCAGCTGCTTTTCTGCCTTTGCGGTCGAGACTGTGATAGTCGTCAAGACAAATCACGGTCATAAACTCCTTTCCGAACAAGTCAATCAAGCGCCGTAAGAACGTTGACTTGCCGCAGCCTGAATCGCCAGCAACAGCAATTAAAATGCAATCGGATTGTGCAACCATAGCGTCCCTCTAATGCAAAACCGCTTTTAAATAAAGTAAATCGCTCTCACCCGAACCGCGATCACCGTGAACCTAGCCAGGCTCGGTCATCCACTGGACAAATGTAGTGTCGCGCCTACTTCGAGCGTCCAGTTCCCAACCTTAACGCCAGCTTAAGCCTAGAATTGCTGGGCAAGCACTAGGTATTTATACCGGAAGTCTTGGTGTAGATTCTACCAGAACGGGTCTACCATCACAAGATCGATGGTAGTGCAGCCGCAAAGTATGCCCAGTACTTATGCTAAGGTAGCGCGGGCCTTTTGGCTAAAGAAAAAATTAAAATGACACCAACGTTACAGCGATTCCGACCAGACATCGGTAGTCTGAGCGCGAACTGATTTGACATTGCGGCTAGCCTTCGATTGGCGATCGCGACTGTCCCACTGACCGACTCTTTGTAGACCGAGCTGGGTCTAGCACGATGATAGGCTGGATAGAATGCAATTGTTGGTTGCGGCGGCATAGCGTAGCTTGCCGGCATCTAGAAGCGCGAACTGACAGTATGTTCGGCTGCACCAACGTTATAAGGTATCTAGTTTTCGGTCTAAGTTGGGAGATTCGTAACCGTCATGTATTTGTCGAATGCCACATCGAGGGGGAGCACCGAGTACGGTAGTCGCCTATATATTTATGAAGTGGTTGGCTTGCGCCAAAACGGCCAGGCTGATCGCCTCAACTATCCCGTGCGGCGCAGTGGCAGCACCTTTATCACGGTGCCCTACAACCGCATGAATGAGGAAATGCGGCGCATTCTGCGGCTTGGCGGTCAGATTGTCAAGATCGAGCCACTGAATGAGGCCGCTCGTAATGGCACACCAGTGTCAGTCCCAGGCAAGGTCGAGCAACCGGAGAAAAAATCGATGACTCAGGCTAAAGAAAAATCCAAAGTCCCGGTCAATATCTACAAGCCCAAGAATCCTTTTGTTGGCAAATGCCTGGAAAATCGCGAGCTGGTTCGTGAAGGGGGCAGTGGCACCGTTCGTCACCTTACCTTCGATCTGTCCGGCGGCGACCTGCACTATCTCGAGGGTCAAAGCATTGGCATCATCCCGCCGGGGACTGACGAGCGCGGCAAGCCGCACAAGCTGCGCCTATACTCGATTGCCTCGACCCGCCATGGCGATCACGGCAACGACAGCACCGTCTCGCTCTGCGTGCGTAAGCTGGAGTATCAACACCCGGAAACTGGCGAAACTGTCTATGGTGTCTGCTCTAGTTACCTCTGCGGTTTAGAAGAAGGTGCCGATATCAGCATCACCGGCCCAGTCGGCAAAGAGATGCTGCTCCCCGACGATGAAGATGCCACGATTGTGATGTTGGCAACGGGTACTGGGATCGCCCCATTCCGCGCCTTCTTGCAGCGGATGTTCGATTCTCAAGAACAACAGCTCAACCCCGACTACAAGTTCAAGGGTCTGGCGTGGCTGATCTTCGGGATCCCCTACACGGCCAATATTCTTTATAAGGATGACCTTGAGAAGATGGCGGCGGAGTACTCCGATCACTTCCGCCTCACCTACGCCATTAGTCGTGAGCAACAAGCCGCCGACGGCAGCAAGATGTATGTGCAGAATCGGGTTAGCGAGTATGCCGACGAGCTATTCGAGCTGATGCAGAAACCGAACACCCACGTCTATATGTGCGGACTGAAGGGCATGGAGCCGCCGATCTCGGAAACCTTCACCAAGGAAGCCGAAGAGCGGGACATGGACTGGGAAGAGTTCCGCAAGCAGATGAAGAAAGAAGATCGCTGGCACGTTGAAGTTTATTAGAGTGAGCGGCGTGATTGTTTGGCTGCTCTGCTGCTAGCCGTAATGATCCTGTGGAAGCGTCTGAATGGCGGTCTGACTTGTTGGGCTTACCCTTCAGGCGCTTTGTCTTCCGCATCAAAGCCGCGCTGGGTCACGCTGATTGCCCGCAGGCTCAGCCACGTTAGTTGCGGCAAACCTGAGAATGACGTTAAATTTGTTTAAGAACATTGGCATTAATTGCGCTCGCTAGGTAAGTGGTGGTGGCATTGCTGCTTGTCGGGCGATCGCAGCTGAAGCTAGATCTCAGAGATTTTATAAGAGATGAAATTTTCCTGGCGAGTTGTATTACTTTGGACATTACCCGCCCTGATTGTGGGCTTCTTCATCTGGCAAGGCGCATTTGCCACTGCTGATAACGGACTAGGCAACAATGCGGCAAGTACGCGCATGACCTACGGGCGCTTTCTGGAGTACCTCGACGCCCATCGCGTCACCAGCGTCGATCTGTACGAAGGCGGTCGTACTGCCATTGTGCAAGCCATCGACCCGCAACTGGACAACCGCTTGCAGCGCTACCGCGTCGATTTACCGGCGAATGCTCCGGATCTGGTGGCGGAATTGCGTCAAGAAGGCATCACCCTCGATTCGCACCCGACCCGCAACGATGGCGCGCTCTGGGGTTTCCTTGGCAACCTGATTTTTCCCATCCTGCTGATTGGTGCGCTCTTCCTGCTCTTCCGCCGCTCCAGCAACATCCCTGGCGGGCCGGGTCAAGCCATGAGCTTTGGCAAGTCGCGGGCACGCTTCCAAATGGAAGCAAAACCGGCGTCGTCTTTGACGATGTCGCGGGTGTGGATGAAGCCAAAGAAGAGCTACAAGAGGTCGTCACCTTCCTGAAGCAGCCCGAGCGCTTCACGGCGGTCGGCGCGCGCATCCCCAAGGGTGTCCTGCTTGTCGGTCCGCCGGGAACGGGTAAGACCTTGTTGGCGAAGGCGATCGCGGGTGAAGCCGGTGTACCCTTTTTCAGCATCTCCGGCTCGGAGTTCGTGGAAATGTTCGTCGGTGTCGGTGCTTCGCGCGTCCGCGACCTATTCAAGAAAGCGAAGGAGAATGCTCCCTGCTTGATCTTCATCGACGAGATTGATGCCGTCGGCCGACAGCGCGGCGCGGGCATCGGCGGTGGCAACGACGAGCGTGAACAGACGCTCAACCAGTTGCTGACCGAAATGGACGGCTTTGAAGGCAATACCGGCATCATCATCATCGCGGCGACGAACCGCCCCGATGTCCTGGATTCGGCGCTGCTGCGCCCCGGCCGCTTCGACCGGCAGGTCACCGTTGATGCTCCTGATCTCAAGGGTCGTCTGCGGATTTTGGAAGTCCACGCCCGCAACAAGAAGATTGCGCCGGAGATTTCGATCGAAACAATCGCCCGTCGCACTCCCGGCTTTACTGGCGCTGACCTGGCGAACTTGCTTAACGAGGCGGCGATTCTCACCGCGCGGCGACGCAAGGAAGCGATGACGATGCTGGAAATCAACGACGCGGTGGATCGCGTTGTGGCGGGGATGGAAGGCACGCCGCTGGTGGATAGCAAGAGCAAGCGCTTGATTGCTTACCACGAAGTTGGTCACGCCATCGTTGGCACACTGGTCAAAGACCATGACCCGGTGCAAAAGGTGACCTTGGTTCCGCGTGGTCAGGCCCAGGGCTTGACCTGGTTTACGCCCAACGAGGAGCAGGGTTTGACCACCCGCGCGCAATTGATGGCGCGGATTGCCGGGGCGATGGGCGGTCGCGCTGCTGAAGAAGAAGTCTTCGGGGATGCTGAGGTGACTACGGGTGCGGGCGGTGACCTGCAACAGGTGACCGGCATGGCACGGCAGATGGTGACGCGCTTTGGCATGAGCGACCTCGGCCCGCTTTCACTGGCTGGGCAGACCGGCGAAGTCTTTTTGGGCGGCGGCTTGATGTCGCGGGCGGAGTATTCCGAGGCGATCGCCACCAAAATTGACGCGCAAGTCCGGGCGCTCGCCGAGCACGGCCACCAGATTGCCCGCCAGATCATCCGTGACAATCGCGCCGTGATCGACCGCCTCGTCGATTTGCTGATCGAGAAGGAAACGATCGATGGCGAGGAGTTCCGGCAAATCGTTGCTGAGTACACCGAGGTTCCGGAGAAGGAGCAGTTCGTGCCGCAACTGTAAGGCAACGGGCAAATTAATCTAAGTTCTTTCTGGAGACAGCCAACGCTGTCTCCATTTTTTTGGGGGATATAATCGCTCCTAGAATTTGATTGCCCCAATCAGGATTACAATAACGGAGAAATTTCGCGCCCCACTTGCTGCTCATGAGCCAGATTCGTCCCCTGCTTGAACCCGTCGCCGCTTGGTTTCGGCAGCTCGGCACCCCCGAACCGATCGTGCAGTGGGGTCACCCGCTGATGATGAGCATCGTCATTTTCGTGATGGGTAGCTTTGTCGGCTGGGCGGGCTGGCGCGGACGCATCCTCGCCGCCACTGGTGGCGAGGCGGCCCTGAAACCCCGCCAGGATCACCGCCAACTCGCGCCCTGGCTCTTCGTCTTCATTGCCCTGGGCTACATCGGTGGCGTCCTCTCGCTCGCCATCCAAGAAAAGCCGCTGTTGCAAAGTCCACATTTCTGGACGGGTTCCGTCGCTGTAGCGGTGTTGGGTCTGAATGGCGTCCTGTCGCTGTCGGGATTCTTCGGCGACAAGACGACGGTGCGGAACTTGCACGCCTACCTCGGCAGTGCGGCCTTAATGTTATTGGCAGTTCACGCTCTCCTCGGTCTCCAGCTTGGGCTGAGTCTGTAATGACCACCGCGAGTTGGGCATTTCTTTGCCTCGCTTACATCATCGGTCTACTCGCTAGTGGCTTTGAGGCGCGTCTGCCAATTGCGGCGATCGCCCTAAGTTTGGTGGCGTTAAGTGGTTTGCTGGCCGTGATCATCCCGCACCGCTGGCGTCGGGGGCCGAGTTGGTCGCTCTGGCTGGCCGGGGGCATCTTGGCAGCCATTGCCGTGGTCTACTGCCAACTCCGCCAACCCCAACCCGCTGACAGTGATGTCAGCCGCTATGTCGGCCGCGACGTGGTGGTCGCGGGCCGCATCGTTGAGCCGCCCAGCCGTAATCGCGAGCAGCGGGTGCGACTCATTCTCGCCGCACAGCAACTCAACCAGGGCGCGCCCGTCACCGGCAAACTCTATGTCACACTGCCGCTGCTGCACGGCACCGGTCTCGTGCCTGGGCAAGTCATCCAAGTTCGCGGCCGCCTCTACGAACCCCAGGCGGCGGCCAGTCCCGGTAGCTTCGATTTTCGCGCCTATCTCGCTCGCCAAGGGATCTTTGCCGGTCTCAGCGGTCGCTTGGCCGCTGAGCCAGCCGAGCAACCCTCCGGCTTATGGCAGCTACGCCAGCGCGTTGCCCGCGCCCAGACTCGCTGGCTCGGTAGCCCTGTCGGTCCGCTGCTGAGTTCGATTGCCCTGGGGCGGCGAGCGGTCGATTTGCCCGTCGAGATTCGCGATCGCTTCACCCAAGCTGGCCTCGCCCACACCCTCGCTGCCTCCGGTTTCCACGTTTCCCTGTTGCTCGGCGTCGTCATTGCCCTGACGGCAAACTTGGGAAGTCGCGCCCAAATCAGCATCGGTCTCGTCACGCTGATCTTCTACGCCGCCTTGACGGGTGGACAACCCTCCGTCTTGCGTGCGGCAATCATGGGCAGCGGCGCACTCCTCGGTCTCGCGACAGCCCGACAGCGCAATCCGCTCGGCCTCTGGCTGGTGGCGGCGACGGGCTTGCTGCTCTACAATCCGCTCTGGATCTGGAATCTTGGCTTCCAGCTCAGCTTTCTCGCGACCCTCGGCTTGCTGGTCACGGTACCGCCGCTCAGCCAACGTCTGGACTGGCTGCCGCCGACCCTAGCGACCGCGATCGCCGTGCCCCTCGCGGCGGCGCTCTGGACGCTGCCCCTCCTCGCCTACACATTCAACACCGTCGCGCTCTACGGCGTGCTGTTGAATGTTGCCGCTACACCGCTGATTGCCCTAGTGAGTCTAGGCGGGATTTTGAGCGCGGCGATCGCCCTGCTCGTTCCCATCGCGGGCAGCGCGCTCGCCTGGTCACTCGGCTACCCCACCCGCTCACTGCTCTGGCTTGCAGAATGGGTCAATGACTTACCGGGTAGCACCCTGACCCTCGGTCGCCTAGCGCTCTGGCAGCTTGTCCTCGCCTATGCGGTCATGGTGGGTATTTGGGTCTGGCCGTTGCTGCGCCGCTGGGGGTGGTGGATCGGGTTGCTCGCTTTAGCGGCGATCGCCCTGCCGTTGCTCTATCAGCAGCAAACCCGGGTGCAAATGGTTGTGTTGGATAGTCCCGATCAGCCAGTCGTCGTCGTCCAGGAGCAGGGTCGCACGACGCTGATCGGCGCGGGGACACCGGACACGGCTCGTTACACGATTGCGCCGTTTCTTCGCCAAGCGGGCATTCGGCGGCTGGACTGGGCGATCGCCCTGGATGAGCCACCGGATCGACCCAGCGGCTGGTCAGAACTGGCCGCGCAACTCAGCGCCAACCAATTGTTGCACGCGCCGCTCGCCCCCGAGCAAACGCCGCCGACCCTGCCCGCGACGCAGGTACAGGCCCTCGCCGCCAACCAGCAGGTGCAACTTGGCGCGTTGACAGTCAGCGTCCTCAGCCTCGAACCAACGATCCTACAACTCCAGTTCCACGACCAAGTCTGGCTGCTGCTAGGGAATCCGCCGGTGCGCGTGGTACCGCCACCTCTGCCCCCAACCACCTTACTCTGGTCAGGTGAGGCGCTTCCGGCTGAGTGGTTGCAGACGGTGAAGCCGACGGTGGCGATCGCCACGGGCAACGCGATCGCCCCCACCGTTCAGGCCCAACTCCAGCAACACCAAGTGCAGACCTACCTGACCGGTCAAGCCGCGCTCCAGTGGCGACCTGGCCGGGGATTTCGCACAACCGATGAGCGCCGAGCTGAGTAGCCGCCCTCTCACGACTAGCCAAGCTGACCAGCGGCTCGCTAGAATAACAGTTCAAACCCAACTCCCCTGGAGAGGTGGCAGAGTGGTTGAATGCGACGGTCTCGAAAACCGTTACTGGGGCAACTCAGTCGAGGGTTCGAATCCCTCCCTCTCCGTTGAATGCTTGCACGCCTTTGAATTCAGAATGAGAGGCTCTGAAAAAGTTCGGCAACCGGAAACCTAAAGTCAGGGATGACGGCTTCGCCGGCCAGAAAGTCAGTTGACTTCAGCAGACGGTCTGGTTCTTGGCTGGAGCGATAGACCAAGACGTAGCGTTGCGTCGGGCTGACGATCCAGACCAGTCGAGCTTGATTGGCAAAATATTCTGCGATTTTTTGGTCGAGTTCCTCGATCGTGTTGCCCGGAGAAAGAACTTCCACGGCGAGATCCGGCGCACCTTCGAGGAACCTGGTGGGTAATTCTGTGATGCCTTGTAACCGCTCCTTGGCAAAGAAGGAAATATCCGGCGAGCGCCGATTGCCATTCTTCATCGTGAAAGCGGTGCTCGAGTCGAGCACGACGCCCAGTTTTCTGGGTAAGACATCGCTCGTCAAAGCAGTCAGCAGCAGACTACAGACATAGCCATGCAAGGCCCCTGAATTACCCATATCGATGAGTTCTCCGGCCACAATTTCATAGCGATGCCCATCTTCGGGGAGCGCCATAAATTCTGAGTCTGTCCAGACTTTTTTTGGGGCTGGCGATTCAGTGGCGAGCGACATCAGTAAACTCCTTGTGCAAAAGCTGAGCAATCAACGTCAAAAGTGAGCCGAGCTGCTCTCTAGCATAACCGCCGTCGGCATCAGGCCCAATCCCTCGGCATTAAAGCAGGATCGCCCAGAAACTCATGGCGAGGAGGGCGATCGCGCCATGTTGCGGCAGCAACCAAGCGAAGGGTTGTCGGGCAATTTTTTGGGTCAGGACGATCGCCAGGAGGCTGCCAACGAGCAAGACTGCACCTTGCAAAAAGGCGATCGCCGCTGGGTGCGCCACCAGGATTGGCAAACTGATGCCGGTTAACCCAAAAGTCGCCAAGCCAACGGGCAGGATTTGCCCCGCCTCGCCCAATCCCAGCGGTAGATAGTAAGCGAGGTTGGCGGCTAGAACCAGTGGTAAATAACCGTAGGCGAGTTCGACAAAGCGGCGGGGTTTCAGCGATCGCGCCAAACGATAGTTCAATCGCAGAATCGCTTGGGCGAGCAAGGGCAGCAGCGCCGGTAGGCTGAGGGCAGCGATCGCCAACAGTGCGTGTTGACCAAACCGTTCAAGTTCAAAACCCAAACCCAACTCAGCATTGATCACCGGCAAGCAGTGTAGAAAAACCACATCCAACAATAAGAGCAACAGTGCGACTTCATAGAGGCGCGGGACGTGGGTTGTCCAGAGTTCAATCCCTGGCGGCCGCAGATTCACCTCCACGGAACGATGGGGACATGCCTTGAGGCAAGTCATGCACAGGACGCAATCCCGATTGTCCTCTAGTTGGGCGGGGTGTGAATAAAGGGGACAGCCATCTGTTTCCAGTCCTTCCCCTTTCTGCGGTCCGCCTTTGTAGCATTGATAAGTCGTGCATTCTGCCGAACAAATGCCTTGCTGAGCGCGCAATTCGGTGATCGAAAGTTTAGCAAATAGGCCATTCATGCCACCGATCGGGCAGAGATAGCGACACCAGAAGCGGCGCTCGAAAATGGTGCTAAAAATAACTGCTCCGGCCGTGATCAACAGCAGCAAGCAAGATGAGAGATAAGCGGTATTTTCAAGCTGCCACAATTCCTCCCAGAGCAGAATCAGGGTGAACAAGCCGAAGAGAAACCAACCACCCCAGCGCTCCGCCGCTTGACGCGGCCAGGGTTTGAGCTGACGCGGCCAAAGTTTCAGCGAGAGATTTTGTACCAGTTCGCCGTAGATCATGAACGGGCACACGGCGCACCATATCCGACCCACCAGCGGAAAGCCCAGCAAAATCAGCGGCCACCACCAGGCCCAGAAGAGATTGAGCGCGAAGTTGCGATCGCGCGTCTGCGGCCCAATGAACAAAATGATCACGACGGCCGCAAACGCCGCCAAGGTAAAGCTGTAGTTAATCCGGTCGGGCCACCAGGCACTGCGTAGGAAACGGCGCAAGCTTGGGTAGGCATTGAGCAGATTGAGTCGAAACTGTTTTTTCTTGCTTTGGGAGGGCCAGATGATTTCTTCCGTCAATTCTGAGCCGCCATCCAGTTGCACGAGCGCCCGTTGTACGAGGCTATCGAGTTCGCGCAAATTGCTGGGGAAGTCGTAGGCTTGCAGGCGACGCAAAGCTTCGGGGCTGAGGCCGGGGCGGGGGATACCTTGGGCGCGACAGATCAGGCTGACATAATAATTGACCAGATCTTCGATGTCAGCTTTGCGGATACGCAGCGGGGGAACCTTGATCCGGCGATCGCAACAGGGATTCAAATCCGGCAAGGCACGCTCCGAGATGGCGATCAAACGCGCTTCGGTAGTCACCAGCGGCGTCTCGCCATCGCGACTGACGGGGCGATAGGTGCGATGACGGAACAGCTCGGCGACCGGCTGCACCAATTCCGGCGGCAACTCCTGGACATTGTTCAAAATCAGCGTGCCCGTGCCCAAGGCGGCCAACAAGCCGGGTTTGCCGCCTGCGCGCCCAAAGAGTTCCGCACCGCTCGCTTGGAGCGTGTTGCAATCGATGCGGATGATTGGCTCGCGGCGGCTGGGTGAGCTGTAGTGGATCAGCGCCGCAATGTTGTCTTTTTCCAGACCCGGCTCACCGAAAATAAGCACCGATTGCCGATCTTCAGAAGCCTGTTTAATTTGCCGACGGAGCGCACGGCGTAGCGGCTGCGCCCGATGATGCCGCGCCGCGCTTTGGTCACGAGGTAGGGACGCAGGGCGGTCTGGCGCGCTTGTTCAAATTGCAGTTGCGAGGCGAGTTGCGCGACGGTGGCGGCGAGTTGCTGGCTGAGGCTCTGGGCAATCTCGGGTTGGTGGCGGCGATCGCCTGAAATGCCGCCGCTGGCACATACCAAAATTGGCAGTCACGGCGACAAGTGACGGTCTGGGCCGCTGGCTGGTCGAGAACCAGAGCTTGCAGGTTGAGAACCGTGCCGGGGAGCAGGCTGACGGTCTGGCGCAGTTGCGGACGCTCCGGCGGGCGATCGCTCTCGGCCTGACCGGCAATCAAGATATAGAGACCTTCGGCGGGATCACCCTCGTGGCTAAGCGTCGTCCCCGCTGGCAATCGTCGCTCCATCAGGGCTGGGGCGATCGCGGCGAGGCTGTCTGGTGACAGAAAGTTCAGGGCTGAGCGCTCTTGCAACCATGTCACCCGCTCGGTGATGCTGGTCATAAGCTCGCACCGCTGCTGGCTGTCTCAATTGTAGATCCCGATATAGACCGATGATTCACTGGCTCGATCTTTGGGTGCCACTGGCGCTGCTGGGTTTGATCCTGCTGGCGGCGATCGCCTTCAGCCGTAGCACGTAGCCTTATGAAAACGGCGGCGTTTGTAATGGAGCGGCTGGCTCGGTCGCATCATCAATTAAAATCAGGATTCAGTCAGAGACTGGGTTTCATGCCGTTGAAATGGGTTCAGCGATGGGTGCGAAGTGCCGGGAAACGGGGGTATTGGGGTCAGAGCAGCAGTTACTGCGGAGCCATTCCAACGGCACACTTGTCTTGCAGAATGTCCTGGCTACACGCTCACAATGCGGCTTTGAGCTGGCGACAGAACTGGTCAATGGCACTGAGACCCTCGGCAGGGGAGCCACTGGCGAGACGTTGAACAATGGCGCTGCCAACGATCGCCGCATCCGCTCCCCAGGCTTTGACTTGACTCGCTTGTTCAGGTTGTGAGATGCCGAAACCGACCCCAATTGGCTTATCGGTCACGGCACGCAATTGCGGCAGCAAGTCCTTGACCCGGCTAGCGACGGTGGTACGGGTGCCGGTGACGCCGGTGACGCTAACAAGGTAGATGAAGCCTTGGGATTGCTGGGCGATCGCCCGAATCCGCTCCGTCGGACTCGTCGGCGCAACCAGCAGCGTCACCTCAACACCTCGGGCCGCAGCGGGAACGAGTACCGCCTCTGCTTCTTCGAGGGGCAAGTCCGGGATCACCATCCCTTTCACTCCTGCTGCCGCCGCTTGGTCGAGGAAGGTCTCGATGCCACGATGGAAGATCGGGTTGAAGTAGGTAAACAGGATGATCGGTGCGCTGATTTCACCGACCGTCGCCTGCACCATCTCCAGTACGGCTTCCAGACGTGTGCCCCGCTGCAAGGCCCGCATCGCGGCGGCTTGAATCGTCGGGCCGTCGGCGAGAGGATCAGCATAGGGCACGCCCAGCTCGATCAGGTCAGCCCCCGCCTGATCCAGCGTCTTCAGAGCTGCCGCCGTGGTATCGAGATCAGGATCGCCTGCCGTGATGAAGGGAATCAGCGCACATTGAGATTGGGCGCGGAGAGTCTGGAAGCAGGCAGAAACCGAGGTCATGATTAAGTCTAGACAGGCTGAAAAACGCAAGCGGGGAGGGTGCATCCCACTTCCACAAATTCATGGCCCACTCTGCGAGCAGCCGCTGCGCGTCTACATCCCCCAGCCCCTTCGCCCAAAAAGGGAGCCGGGGAGCCGGATTCAAAGTCCCTTTCCCTCCTTAGGGAGAGGGATTTAGGGTGAGGGCTACGAAACTGGGATGCTCCCAGCAGGGAGCGCGATCGCTCCCCCGCCAGTTTACGCCAAGCCGGGAGCTACGGCTCACCCAGCAGGTAGCGCAGGACAAACACAGCCGCGAGAATCCACATGCCGATCTTCAGCTCACCCGCCCGTCCCTGGAAGGTTCTGACCAGCGGGTAGGCGATCAGACCCATCGCCAGACCCTCGGCGATCGAAAACGCCAGCGGCATCATCAGAATCGTCAGGAAGCTGGGAATCGACTCCCCCGGATCGCTCCAGTCGATCTCCCGCGCGCCCGACATCATCAGCACGCCGACGATCACCAGTGCGGGCGCGGTGGCAAAGCTGGGGATTCCCTCCAAAAACGGGATCATGAGCACAGAAAGGAGAAACAAGGCGGCAGCGACCAAGGCCGTGAAACCGCTGCGACCGCCCTCCGAGATGCCCGAGGCTGATTCGATATAGGTGGTGACTGTAGATGTGCCCAGCGCCGCCCCCGCCGTCGTGCCCACCGCGTCCGCCATGAAGGCCTTTTCAACACCCGGAAATTCGCCGTTGGCATCGATGTAGCCCGCTTTTGCGCCCAAACCGGTCAGCGTGCCGATGGTGTCAAACAGATCCACGAATAGAAACACAAAGATGATGCCAACCATTTCCCAGAGGTTGCCCTGGAAGAGCGTCCCCAAACCGACGAAGGCTTGACCGACGAGATCAACGGGCATCTGCGGTAGGGCAAAGAGACCTTGGGGCCAGGGGGCGACATTGAAGAGCCACGCCAAGAGCGCCGTGCCAAAAATGCCCCAGAGTAAGGCTCCGGTGATGCGACGCGCAATCAGCGCCGAGGTGATGAGGATGCCGAGCACCGTGACGGCTGTGGCCGGTTGCTTGAGGTTGCCGAGGGTGGTCAGGGTCGCTTCCGAGGGCACAATCACGCCAGCGTTTTTGAGGGCGATGTAAGCGATAAATAGACCAATCCCAGCCGTGGTGGCGTGTTTGATACAGTCGGGAATCGCGGCGACGATCTGGCTGCGGACATTGGTGACGGTCAGCAGGATGAAGATCATGCCTTCGATGAAGACGGCGGCGAGGGCGACCGGCCAGGATACACCCGCCCCCAGGACGACGGTGAAGGCAAAGTAGGCATTGATGCCCATGCCGGGGGCGAGGGCAAAGGGCAGTTTGGCGTAGAGGGCCATGATCAAGGTGGCGATCGCCGCCGAAAGACCGGTCGCAATCACTAGTTCCCCGAAGAGATCGCGCGGTTCATTGAGAAAGATGGCGTTGGAGAGAATGTCGGGGTTGACGATCAGGATATAAGCCATGGTCACGAAGGTCGTGACCCCGGCGAGGGTTTCGGTGCGGAGGTTGGTACTTAGTGCTTCAAAGTTGAAAAAACAGGCGATCGCGCCACTCATGCCACCCGCAGCAGTCGTCTCGACGGCAGCGGGCGTGATTGGCTCCGGTTCTTGGGTCATGGCGATGAATTCACTCCTGACAGTTTTTGTGCTCGCCGGTTGCCTCGCCCCGGCGTTGAACCAGCCGTAGCAACCGAACTCTCTAGTCTAGTCAGATCCGACTGGCATACTGTGTCGATTAATGCAGAATTGCGCTGCCAACAGTAGAACGACCGCGATCGCCGCAAACAGCAGCGCGATCGCAGCAGGAACGCCTGACGGCGAAACGACAGGAACTCGGGCTCGCTCCCGAGACCCTGGCACGAGGAGCGCGGTCAGTCGGCACCCTCCCGACCCTGAAGTCGTGCAGGTCACGACTCGCAGCGGTAGCGCTGATAGGGAAAACCAATGCGGTGGTAGTCATCGGGGTCAATATGGCACAGCCCGCCGCGCATCGTTAGCTGTGGTGGGTAGGACTCACGGATGTAGCCAGGGGCAATGACCCAGAGATTATCCACGCAAGGAAACGTGGCGATCGCCTCCCAAACCACCTCATAGCTCACCTGCGTCGGCAGCAACGCAAACTGCGTCCGTGTCGTTGCACCCTCTCGCTGCGTAGCCAGCGCCAGCGCATAGCTCAGCCCTACCGCAATCTCAAGGGTGTTGCCGTAGGCCATGACAGCCAGCACCGCCCCGCCTGACTGGTCAAATTGCTGCGCGACCCGCGTCGGGTGATAGGGCTTCTGGAATGCGCCGTTGAAAATAGTAACCAGACTGCTCAAGCAGCCGACGACCAGCAGGAGAGCGGTCGCGCGTCGCCAGTCGCCCCGGCGATCGCCAGTTGGCAACGATACGCTCAGTGTGGCCCCCAGGAGTGCGGCGATCGCCGGGTAGTAGACGAAGTGATAGCGCGGCGCGATGCTAATATCCTTGCCCAACCCATAGATGAGCGCGAAAAATCCCAGCAAAACCCACAGGACAAAACTGCCCAGCGTCAGCGCTGCCACCCGTGTCCGGGGTTGTCGTAGCAGTTGTCGGTAACCCTGTCCGCCGCGCCAGACGAGCCACAGCCCAAACACCAGCATCAAGGTCACCAGCGGCACCTGCACAAACAACGGTTGCCCCTCGATCGGCAGCGCGATCGCCATCAGCAGCCAGCTGGCCACGGTTTGGAGCAACGGCAAGACCGTCTGTGGCTCCGACAACCAGCCAGTCTTGGGGCTGGTGAAATGTTGGATAAAGATGGGCAGCCAAGGGAGAAAAAGCAGCAGCGGGGCGCTACCAGCCGCATAAGCAAGCGCCAGTTGCCGCCCATGTTGCTGCGAGCGACGCCGCCAAGTCGCGGTCAGGAGCGTCAACCCCTGCGCGGCGATCGCCAGTCCACAGAAGTAATGAGCGTAGAGGCTGGTGACATTCAACAGACCCCAGAGACACCACAGCCCAGGGCGAAAAACCTGCCGTTGCCAGTCTTGCTGCATTTTGACCAAAGCGGCCAAGCTGAGCGTGACCAGCAGCAGCGGCAGGGTGTAGTGGCGCGCTTCTTGGGAAAGGTAGACAGCAAAGGGGGACACCGCGATCGCCCCCGCCCCGACCCAACCGGCGCGCCGGGAGAAGCCCGTGGCATTCAACCAATAGACGGCGGCGATCGCGCCGATGCCAAACAGCGCCGGGAGCGCCCGCAGTTGCCATACCAGTGCCAAGTTGCTAGCCTGCAATGCTACCAGCCAGCCGTGCAGCAGACAAAAGAACAACGGTGGATGGGTTGATTCAGTGGCCAGGGCCTGGGCGATCGCCGCACAGCCCCCCTCGGATTGCAGTTGGAAGAAGGCAGCTACCTCGGTGACCGCGAGGAGGCGCTCCAGCGGCACCTGCTCAAAATTCCGCCCTAGCGCAAAGATGGCGGTGATCACCTCATCCACCCAGAGCGGTTTGCTCGTCAGTTGCCCGTAGCGGAGCAGTCCACCGCAGCCGAGGATGAGCGGCAGCCAAAGGGACTTGGGGAGCACAGACAGGGGCTTATTCACAAATGCTCGCTCCGCCTTGACCTCTGACTAGGCAACCTCCCGGCGGCGGGCCACTCAATTCTCAAGCGCATCCATCTCGATCCCACCCAGACGGCTCAGCGGCCAAAAACGCACTGCCGCCCGACCAATAATCTTCTCCGCCGGGACGATGCCCCAACAGCGGCTGTCATAGCTATTCTGGCGGTTGTCGCCGAGCACGAGGTAAGAATCTGGCGGGATCGTGACTTTCCCAGCGAGATAGGGGATTTCGGGTTGCAGGTCGCAGATGCCAACTTCGGTCACATCGGCTTCCGCCACATAGTCTTCTGAGAGGGGTGTGCCGTCGATGTAGACGCGGCCATCGCGCAAATCGACGGTTTCCCCTGGCAGGGCAACGACGCGCTTGATAAAGGCATCATGGAAGTTCTGAGCGGCCAGGGTATCGGTGGGCTGGAAGACAATGACATCGCCGCGACCGGGGGGGCGGAAGCGATAGCTGAGTTTTTCGATCATTAGGCGGTCATTGACTTCCAAAGTCGGCAGCATTGATTCTGAGGGAATGTAGCGCGCCTCAGCGACGAATTGGCGGATGCCGATCGCCAACACGCCAGCCATTGCCACGGTTTTAAAGGCCTCAAGCCAGGGACTAGACGGTTGAGTCATGCAATCTGGAGGATGGAACGTGAGTAACAGACGGGCTATTGACGTCGAGCAATAGTCCGCAAGCTTTTATTGTAGACAACAGTATCGTTAGCCTACTACTGCGGATGTCTACTGCCAACAGCGAAGAACGACTCATTCGCCGCGCCCGTGTGCTGCAACCGGACGGCTCATTTCAGGAAAACGACGTGCTCCTGCGTCAGGGCAAAATCGCGGCGATCGCCCCTAATCTCGAACCTAGCGCGAACGAAATCGATGCGACTGGGTTGAGCCTACTCCCGGGTGTCATTGACCCGCAAGTCCACTTTCGGGAACCCGGACTAGAACACAAGGAAGATCTCTTTACCGCCACCTGTGCCTGTGCGCGGGGCGGTGTTACCTCGTTTCTGGAGATGCCGAATACGAAGCCCCTGACGACCACGCAAGCCGCTCTGGACGACAAGTTGCAGCGGGCTGCGAGTAAGTGTCTGGTCAACTACGGCTTTTTCATCGGCGCGACGCCCGAAAATCTGCCTGATCTCAATACAGCGAACCCAACCTGCGGCATCAAGATTTTCATGGGGTCAGCGCATGGGGCCTTGCTGGTGAGTCGTGAGGCCGAGCTGGAGCCAATTTTTGCCAGCGGTCGGCGGCTGATCGCCGTCCATGCCGAAGACCAGGCGCGGATCAATGAGCGTCGTCGGCAATTCCAGGGGCAGACTGATCCGGCGATTCACTCGCAGATCCAGGACGACCAGGCGGCGCTGAATGCGACCCAGTTGGCGATGAAATTGTCGAAAAAATATCAGCGCCGCCTGCATATCTTGCACCTTTCGACCGCGATCGAAGCCGAGTATCTGCGGCAAGAGAAACCGCCCTGGGTGACAGCGGAGGTGACGCCGCAACACCTGCTACTCAATACCAGCGCTTACGCCGAAATTGGCACCCTGGCGCAGATGAATCCACCCTTGCGATCGCCCCACGACAATGCCGTGCTTTGGCAAGCGCTGCTTGATGGCGTCATCGACTTCATCGCCACCGACCACGCACCGCATACCTTGACCGAAAAAGCGAAGGGCTATCCCCAAACGCCCTCGGGTATGCCAGGGGTCGAAACCTTACTGCCGCTGATGCTGACTCAGGCTCAGCAGGGACGTTGCTCCTACGCTCAGGTTGCCCACTGGCTCGCCGCCGCTCCCGCCGCCGCCTATGGCATCGCGAATAAAGGCAAGCTGCTGCCCGACTATGATGCTGACTTGGTGCTGGTTGATCTGGAGCGCGAGCAGCCGGTGCGTCGTGAGGATGTCGTCTCGAAGTGCGGCTGGAGTCCCTTTGAGGGCTGGCAGTTGACGGGTTGGCCGCAGTACACCCTGGTTGGCGGTCAGGTGGCCTATGAGCGCGGTCAGCTTCATACCGAAGTTCGGGGGCAGGCGTTGCAATTTGCGGCTCCGTGAGCGGTGCTCGTGGTCAATTTCACCACCACGCCCGCTTGGTTGATCCCGCTGCCACTGTTGGGTCACGTGCCCCTCAGCACCTTCATTTTTGGCGTGACCTTCCCTACGCGATCGCACTTGGCTGGTCAAAGTGGCAAGCTCAAATGCCGTCAGCATTCCTCTGGATACCCTTTTGTTCAATGCGATCGCCTTTTTTGGCGTGCTGAGCAGCAGTGGGAAGCCAGCCCCTAGCAACCGACGCAAAAATGGGGATTTTCCCGCACGCACCGAGCAGCAAATTTCTTTATGCTTATAATCGAGAGGGTGCAGCTCGGGAACATTTGTCAGCGTCTTACTCAAACAGGGATCAATGGCTAAATCCTCTGCAATCGATCACATTGAAACGACTGCTAACACTGAAGTTCATTCGCTCCACTATCGGGGTTGGTTGATTGTGCAGCAGCAATTGGGCCGTCAGCTTTGGCTACGCTGGCAGCACCCCCAAGAAGATTTCCCTCGCTACGGCATCCCGGTTGAGCCAACGACCTGGAGCCAGCGCCTCAAAGATGTTCATCGCTCCATTGACCTGATCCTCCAGCTCGAAGCCAGATAGCAGTCTGTGGTGGCAGAAATTTAGGTTTCCGCCGCCCTAACTAGCCGCGAGTTGTTGATTAAACCACAGCGCTGTTTTGCCGTTGCCGTCACGCAGCAGTCGCTGTAGGGTTTGTGCGACTAGGGTGATCGCCAATCCTGCCAACGCCCCGGACTGCTCGCATTGCTCATAGTAGCCCTCGGCCTGCAACCGAAATGCCAGCACCCGCGCCGCCCGCACGTCGATCACCCAATATTCGGGAATTTCCAGCCCCAGATAGATCTGCTTTTTCTCATCGAGATCGGTGGCGATCGTTGTGTCTCCCACCTCGCAGACGAGATCCGGCACCCGCCACTGCCGCAAGTTGATGCGACGCGCCTCGCCCTGCCGCCAGCGGGGGCAATCAGCACCGATGTAGAGGACTTGATCCGGCGACGCCGCCCGTTGTTCGGGTTTTTCGATGATGCTGCCACCGAGACAGTTGAAGTCATCGACCGGATGGCGACTGAACCAAGCAAAGATAATCATCGTCAGTAGCTCGCGAAAACGAGCGTGCTCAATGCCTTCGCTACCCATGTCGATGAAGAGACGGCCTTGGTTGAAAAAAATTTGAAAGTGATCCGGTTGCTCGCGCTCAGCCGTTTCACAAGCCGCAAGGTAATCTGCCCAACTCGCCCTATACCAACGCGGCGGTTCGTCGGCCGACAGGCGAGCGGGGATCCGAGTCAGGGTAGCCATGGGTTGTCAGGACAAATACTAAACCTCGTTCATTGTGGCACGGGCCCAGGCGGCCGGAGCGCCGCGTGTCTATACTGACAGGTGAAACGTTGCTGCGTCCTGGTTTTGCGCTCATGAAGTCTGCGATCGCCCTCTTCCTTCCCCTCACCGCCAGCTTGCTCAGCCCCCTCGCGGCTCCCCCCGCACGAGCGGCGGTGGAAATTGATGTGGGCATTGTGCAACGGTTTGGCGATCGCACCGGTGAGCGCCTGACGCTCGCCAGTCTCTCCGGCGACAGCCTGACTCTGGAATTTCTCGGCGGTGACGGCCAGCCCCAGACCGTCACGGCGAGTAGCGTCCAGATCGATAGCATCGCCCAGCCCCAAGGCGAGCCGATTTTGCAAGAATGGGTCGTGCTCAGCGACCACGCTACCTTCGAGACCGCCGAAGCCAGCGCGCTGGCGTGGCAAGCCAAGGGCATCGAAACGGAAGTCACCCAACCGGAGCGCTGGCAGGTCTGGGCGAAGCGCGACGTTTACAATACACCTGTCTTGCGCCGCCTGCTCCTGGATAATCTGACTGAGCAAGGCGAAACCGGCCCGCGCTTGCAGTCGCAGGTGCTGCGAGCCTTGCCGCGCCTCTCCTTTGTGGTCGCGGGCTACCGCTACAACCGCGAGTCGCTCCGCATCACCAGCCGCAACCGCCGCATCCGGGTTCAGGACAGCGAGGGCACACGACTCTACGGCGGTGACCTGCGCGTCCAGGGCAATGCCTACGGCGATTTCACGCTGATCAACGAAGTGCCGATAGAAACCTACCTACGCGGTGTCGTGCCCCACGAGATCGGCCCCAGCGCCCCCTACAATGCCGTCGAAGCCCAGACGGTGATCGCCCGCACCTACGCGCTGCGAAATCTGCGCCGCTTCCAGGCTGATGGCTACGAATTATGTGCGACGGTTCACTGCCAGGTCTACAAGGGCCTGTCGGGAACGGTGGAGCGGGCGGATACGGCAATTCGGGCGACACGCGGCTTGGTGCTGACTTACAACAATGAGTTGGTGGATGCGCTCTATTCCTCTTCTTCGGGTGGGATCACGTCGGCGTTTACCGACACCTGGGATGGCGAAGAACGACCCTATTTGCAGCCGCGTGTCGATGCGATCGCCAATCTCTGGAATCTCGATCAGCAACCCCTCAACAATGAGACGGCGATCCGCCGCTTTCTCGCTCAGCAGCAAGGATTCAATGGCACCCAGAGCGCCCTGTTTCGCTGGCAGAAGACCGAGAGCCTGAGTGAATCAACGGCGCATTTCAAGCGCTACCTGACCCGTCGCCAGCATCCCCTGGCGAATTTCACCCGCATCGTGCGGATGGAGGTGACGGCGCGATCGCGCTCCGGTCGCGTCCTCGTACTTGCGGTAGAAACCGATCGCGGCGTCGTGGAGTTGGAGAAAAACGAAGCCCGCAGTGCCTTCGGCCCACCCCGAAGCACCCTGTTTTACATTGACCCCGTACTCAACGCCAATCAACAACTGACCGGCTACCGCTTCGTCGGCGGCGGCTTTGGGCACGGCGCTGGGCTGAGCCAGTTCGGAGCCTACACGCTGGCACAACAAGGCTGGCGCTACGACCGGATTCTCAACTTCTACTACCCCGGTACCCAAATCCAGCCGCTCAACGAGTCGATCGTCTACTACCAGGCGGAACCTTAATCTCGATGAGTTTTGGAGTTGACCCGACTGAGACCCGTGGAATGGCGATCGCCCCCCGGTCATCATCCCCAGATTGCCGCGCCAGCTTGTCTCACGGTCACCTGCTGGGATAGCATTCACAGAGATCAACGCCGAACCACGCCGCGAGGGCACAAGTAATTTGGGCATCGAGTACGCAGCTATGTTTTTTTGGATAGCTTGCAACCGCAACACGCGGCTTACATGGGCACGGTCTCGATCGGCTTCTTGCCGCTCCCTGGCGATACCTCGCTCTGGATCGAGATTTCACCCGGCATCGAGATCAATCGCGTCACCGATGTCGCTCTCAAATCCACGATTGTCCGCCCCGGCGTCTTGATGGTTGAGCGCCTGTATGGCTTGCTCGAGATCCACTCCAGCCGCCAGGGTGACACGCGCGCCGCCGGCCAGGCCATCCTCGCCGCCCTCGGTGTCGAGCGCCGCGACTGCCTGAAGCCGCGCGTCATCTCCAGCCAAGTCATCCGCAACATGGACGCCCACCACGTCCAATTGATCAACCGCACCCGGCGCGGTCAAATGTTGCTCGCGGGGCAGACGCTCTATGTCTTTGAGGTTGAACCGGCGGCCTATGCGGCCCTCGCAGCCAACGAGGCC
This sequence comes from Spirulinaceae cyanobacterium SM2_1_0, assembly GCA_012031265.1. Classification (GTDB taxonomy): domain Bacteria; phylum Cyanobacteriota; class Cyanobacteriia; order Cyanobacteriales; family Spirulinaceae; genus JAAUTY01. The sequence goes on from JAAUTY010000012.1 coordinate 38,262, forward strand.
GAGAAGGCCGCTTCGATCAATATTTTGCAAATCTCAGCCGTGGGCAGCTTTGGTCGCCTCTATCTAGGCGGTGAGGAGCGGGACATTCTCGCAGCGGAACAGGCGGTGCTCGGGGCGATGGAAAGCACGATTGGGCGCGAACGCCATCCCTCGGGGCGCACGGAGTAGGGCGAGCATTCCCTGACAATCCGGACTAGGATAAAAACCATCCCCCCCTGGGCTGAGCGACCATGCCCGATGCCGACCGCTCCCTCCGCGACGCACTGCAAGATGAGGAGTTTGCCCGTGCTGTGGCGCAGATCCTTGCCGAACAGTTGCGCCAACCGGCGATGACTGCTCGCCATGATGCCGAAGTCGTCGCCCACTACCCCTACCCGCGCTACTCAGCGTTGATTCGTATGCGGCAGGTCGTCAGTGGCTTGGCGTTGGTGTTGATGATCGGGGCGATCGCCAACACCTTTGAACCCTGGCTGCGTCGCCTGCCGCTCACTGGTCTCGGCTTCGCTGCGGCTGGTCTCACCGTCATCACCGGCGTCAGCCTGATCGCGCTCTTGGTCTCCGAGGTTTTTCGGGGCGCGGGGCTAGATGTCGCCGTTACCCTGCGGCGCGGCACCGTGACCTGGGAGGAGTACCGCTTCATCCCTTCGCTGAATCGGCTCACCTTCGTTTTGGTGCTGCTGGTGCTGGGGTTCCTGACGATTATTTTCGGGTTCGCTAGCCTCTACACCGAGCTGCTGCGCCAAAATCCGGCGCATTTCCAAGGCTTGCAAGATGGATTTCTAGCAATTTATTTTGCGATCGTCACCTTCTCCACCGTCGGCTATGGCGATATTCACCCCGCTTCGGAATTGGCGCGCGGTCTCGCCTTGACCGAAATCATCATCGCCATGTTTTTCAGTCTGATTGCGATTTCGGCGATCCTGTCCTGGGCGATCGCCGACAAGCGCCAGCAGGCCGAGGTCTCACTCGCCACCCGGATTCGCGATCGCCATCGTCAGGCCCTGAAACGCTCCGAGACTCCCAGCGACACGGCTGCGCCCTCTGCACACTGCCTCGGCGAGCAAGCCGCATTTGATGCGAGTCATGCCGACTGACGGCTGCTCCCCAACAGCGGAAGACAAGCCCCAGTCAGTGCTACAGTAGCCAGCAGCCTGCTTGCGAGACGAGTTTGCCCATGAGTGTTGCCCTGCATCGGTTGGGATTGGGAGCCACCCTGCTGGTCGCGATCCCGATTTTGAGTGTATCGGTGCCAGCCTGTGCCGCTGAGATGCTTCAGGCCGCTGAGATGCTTCAGGTGGTCTACCCGCCCGATGGTCACGAGACGCGCGCCGCCCAGATTTTCCTGATCGGCACCGCGCCGCCGGAGCTGGCGGTGATGGTCAATGGGCAGGCGATCGCCCGTAGTCCCGCTGGTCACTTTGCTCCCAGTTTTCCCCTACGCCTGGGCGTCAATCGCTTCACCCTCCAGTCTGGCGAAACCACCCAAACTCTGACGATCACGCGCCGCGCCGCACAACCCCAGCCGCCGACCGGCGCGCAATTCGCCGTCGGTTCGCTGCAACCAGCACGCGACATCACTCGCCTGGTAGCTGAGCCGCTATGTTTTCAGGCGATCGCCCCCGCCGCCGCCGAGGTGAGTGTCGAGCTAGCCGGACTGACGCTGCCGCTCGCACCGCAACCCCCGCTCGTGCAGCTTCCGACGAACGCCGCTGTCCTGACCGCGAATAATGCTCCGACTGAAGTTGCGGCTGTCACCGTTTTCGCCGCCTGTGCGGAGGCGCAAGCGGCGGCCGCGCTGGGGCAACCGACCTTTAACTTGCGCTATCAAGGACAGACGGTGGCTGAGACCGGCCCCGGTGCAATTACCGTGCTCTCGCCGCTGGAACTGCCCGTCGTCGAAGTGATCGCGGCAGAGGGCGTCGCTCGCACCGGGCCGAGCACCAATCATTCGCGACTGACGCCGCTGCCGCAGGGCACACGCGCGGCTGTGACGGGTCAGGAAGGCGACTGGCTCCGCCTGGACTATGGCGGCTGGATTCAGGAGGGGGAGACGCGATCGCTCCCCGGTGCGGTCCCCCCCCAAGCCACCGTTCGTAGCCTGCGAGCGCGGCAGATCAAAGGCGCGACGGAGATCATTTTGCCGCTGGATGTGCCGGTGCCGCTGGCCGTTGACCAGCAGGCGCGATCGCTCACCCTGACGCTCTACAACACCACCGCTGAAACCGATACGATCTGGCTCGACGATGACCCGCTGATCGAGCGCCTCGACTGGCAGCAGCCTGAACCCGGTCGCGTCACCTACACCTTCAACTTCAAGTCCGAGCAGCAGTGGGGCTACGATTTGCGTTACGAAGGGTCGAGCTTGATCCTCACCCTGCGTCACCCGCCGGAGCTGCGGAATCGGGACAATCTGCAAGGAGCACGCATTCTGCTCGATCCGGGTCATGGCGGTGCCGAGCTGGGAGCACGCGGGCCGGATGGCACGCCGGAGAAGGCGGTGAATTTGACCGTAACGCGGCTGCTGCGCGACGAGCTACAGCGGCGGGGCGCGACGGTGTACTTGACGCGCGAGACCGATGTAGCGGTGGGTTTGCGGGAACGCATGGATGAGATTGCCCGCTGGCGGCCGGATGTGGCGCTCTCGATCCACTACAACGCGCTGCCGGACAATGGCGACGCGATCAATACGGCTGGCATCGGGATGTTTTGGTATCACGCCCAAGCCCACGATCTCGCCGTATTTCTGCATAATTACCTGGTTGAAGCCCTCGATCGCCCTTCCTACGGCGTTTTCTGGAATAATCTTGCCCTGACGCGCCCGCAGACCGCGCCGTCAATTCTCCTCGAGCTGGGATTTATGATCAATCCGGTCGAGTTCGAGTGGATTACTAATGCTCGCGAACAACGGCGACTGGCGATCGCCCTCGCAGACGGCATCGAGCGTTGGTACGAGCAAGCGGGAGCGAAATCAATGACGGAGAGGCATTAATAGAAACCCACCCCTACTTGGGATCAAACACAGGCCGACTCTGGCAAGAAATTGATAAACCAGATGTAATCTTCTGTCCCGATCCATTCATAAGACATCGCGATGTTCTCACTCATGCAGACTGTGACCATGTGCAAGGTTCCATGCAATGCACCGGGGTTGAGAAGTTGGTGTTGCATGGCTGTGGTTGTCCGATGATCATTGGGTGACTCGCGATCGCCGACGACCTCGCCACTCACGCTGAGGGCTGGAGGCGGGCGGTATTGCTGACCAGGCTCTGAGCAAAGCCGTCAAACCGTTGCGCCAACTTGGCATCGCCAATTTTGCCGTCGTCGGTGAAGGCTTGCCAGACTTGCCCAATCGCAATCTGCTCGGGAATCACCCAGGCGTGGACCCAGCGCATGATCAAGCGCAGATCGTTGAGGGCATTGCTGTTATCGCGCCCGCCGAGCACGCTGATCAGTCCTGCGACTTTGCCTTCGAGATGCTCAAAACTCATCAGATCGAGCGCGTTTTTGAGCAAGCCACTGACACCACCATGGTATTCCGGCGTTGCCAAAATGCAACCATCAGCCTGCTTGAAGGCGTTGCGGAGGCGGGCGACATCGGGGTAGTCGGGGTAGTCCTGGCGATCGCCGTTACAAAACGGCAAATTGAGCTCGCGAATATCGAGTAGCTCGAACTCAGCACCGAGTGCAGTCACGCGCTGGGCGGCGTGTTGCAGGGCGACCGCGCTGTAGGAGTTGGCGCGCAGGCTGCCATTGAGACCGATGATTTTAACCATGATTGCAATCCTTGAGGAAATAAAACGAAGTCATATCGACTACGCTTAAGCTAACAAATTCGCTCCATCACCGTCAACAAGCGCTGGTGGCTCGTCAGGGCCGGGGTGCTGTCGCTCGCACTAGCACAAGGCGGCGGAAATGAGATGCCCATTCAGGAGCCGTAGGATGCCTGTATTGTCTGCACTCATCACTCAAAACTCAGAACTCAAAATTCCGCGTAGCGGTACTAGCTCCAAGCGATAGCGGTAGAGCGCCACTGGGCGATCGCCCGCACGAAAATAGTCGGGGTCTTGGGGCGAAAGGTAGGTGGCAGTGACTTGATCAGCGCGGAGGCGGTCGGCCGTGACCCGCTGGTAGTCGGTGATGATCTCGACCTGATTGCTGTAGATGCGGCGGGGGCTGCGAAAAATTTGCTGGTTGAGTTCGCTGACCAGGAAGTGGTCGGGGTCGGGCTGGGCGCGATCGCGACCGGTAATTTGCAAGCGCCATTCGCTACCGTCAGTGAGGGCGATCACCTGTTGATTCGGCCGATCAGGTTCGCTGACGATGGACTGAAGCGCGGCTTCCCCGATCGTAGCGGCAACGATGGCGCGGGTGTTGAATTCGCGGTCAGCAACGACAGGAATCTGGCGCTGCAACTGCGGCAAGCCGTTGGCACGCACAATGGCGCGGTGCCGGAAACGGACAGGGAATTGTAAGGGTTGGTGGCGGCGATCGCGGCTCTGCTCAAAACCGGGCACGACGACCTCAGGAGCCAGCGGTGCGAACTGCTCAATGAGGGTGCTGGTCACCGTCCATGTGCCCGCGAACCAGTCGGGATACACTAGGTCGTCGGTGGCGGCGGGCAAGCTGGGCGCGTGGAGCCAGTCGGGAAAATGGCTGAGGCGTTGGCTCAGTGCCTCAGCCCAGGCGGCATCGGTCTGGCTGAGCCAGAGCAGGGCGATCGCCAGCCAACACCAGCCAATCCTCACCACACGGGGTCGGAGTAGAGGTTGATGCTGACCTGGGCTTGACCGGCAGGAATGCTGCTGATGCAGGCGCAGAGCGAAGTGCCATCGGCGAGTTCGACTTCGCAGGCATGGCAAGATCCCATCAGGCAGCCGGTGGGGATCGTGATCCCGGCGCGCGCTGCCACGGTCAACATCGGCTCACCGACTTCGGCTTCGACCGTGACGCCATCGGGCAAGAATTCGACTTGGACGCTCATAAGGTCTGGGCAGGCGTTACATAGCTTAATTTTTAATGTAGCGTAAGCGGGTCGGAACGTCGGGGGCGATCGCCCGACCAGCGCCACACCTTCGCATTCACAGTCTGCAAGCTCAGCCACCAATGCCTCGACAACAAGATGGCAACCATGAGCGACCCATTCAAAACCCACAGAATGCCAGTATTGCGCGAACTCAGGGAGGATTTCAAACCCTCCCGATGTTGCAGTTTTTGGAGTTCACGCTACGGATTTTGTCTAAGACTCAGTCAGTAACAGCAGCACGCCATTCCGCAAATGGAGTGCCGTTGAATACATCATCCTGCACAGCACCCAGATCTGTATTGATGCCCTGCAACGCTTCCGGATTTGGAGAAACCACCCGACGCAAGGGCCGAGTTCCCACACGCATGAGCGCAAGCTCCCGGATTGCTAAGGCCACATCTCGAGGATCGGCTCCTGGTTCGTCCTGAAGCCCAAACTGAGTCAGGCTAATCTGCGCCTCATAGTCTCTTTTGCGGGCATCGTCTGCTTCCGAGAGCATCGCTGCAAAGTAGCGGCGAGCGTTGGCAAGAAACTGAGTAGGGTACTGCGTTGGCTGAACGATCGTGAGCTCAACCCCAAAAGGGGCCAATTCGTATGCCAGCGCTTCGGACATCCCTTCAACAGCGAATTTCATAGCGGCATACCAACCCTGGGTCGGAAAAACAATCCGTCCCAAACCAGAACTTACCTGCACAATCAAGCCTTGCTGACGTTCCCGCATCTGGGGTAAAACAGCACGAGCCACACGATGATACCCAAGGAGATTGGTTTCGAGCTGAGCACGCACCTGCTCCTCAGTGTGTAACTCAATTGATCCAGGAATGCTAATCCCGGCATTGTTGACAACGACCGCTAGATGCCCCGCTGCTGCTGCTGCCTCTACACCTTGCTTGACGCTTTCAGGTGTACGTACATCCAGCTCGATCACCGTTAGCGGCAGTTGATGATTGGAAGCCAGATCACGTAGTGCATCAGCTGCAGGCCGGTTTCGTGCCTCACTCTCGCGCATAGTGGCAAAGGTTCTAAATCCAGACTTTGCCAGTTCAATAGCCGTCAATCGGCCAAAGCCTGAGCTGCATCCAGTCACCAGCGCAACATTTGAGTTCAATCATGTGTTTCTCGGGAATGCCTCAAAACTTTTGATGTAAGGGGCCGGGGGATGTAGACGCGCAGCAACTTCTCGCAGAGTGGGCAACCGTAACGCCAAAGTGGGATGCACCCTAGGCGGAAATGAGATGCCCATTCAAAATCCCCAAGATTCCCGTATTGTCTGCACTCATCACTCAAAACTCAGAACTCAAAATTCCGCGTAGCGGTACTAGGAGGTTGTGGCGGCGAGGATCTGGTCATCGAGGCTGAAGTCGATGTCAGCGCGATCGCGCCCCGCTGCCAGATAGTCATTTTGCCAGGAGTCCTGGAGACCGCTGACGAGATCGAATTGGGGTTGCCAAGCCAGCTCAGTTTTGGCTTTATGAATGTCGGTGAAAAAGTGCTGTACGCGCAGCGGAAAGGCCTTGCGCTTGCCGAAGTCGAATTGTTTGGGGTCGTAGTAAACCAGTGGCAAACTGCTGGGATCGCGACCGGCGGCCTCGGCGCAGGCCTGGGCGAGGCCGGTGAAGCTGACAGAGCGATCGCCCGAGATGTTGTAAATCTGCCCGTTTGCTCGCTCATTGCCGAGTATGGCGGTCATCGCCTGGGCAAGATCGCGGACGTGGCCGAGCTGGGTCAGGTATGCGCCGTTGCTGGGGATGGGAACTGGGCGATCGCGGGCAATGCGGTCAAAGAACCAAGCTTCGAGATCATTGTAGTTCTGCGGGCCGTAGATGTAGACCGGCCGCACCGCCGTCCAGGGCAAACCCTGGGCGGCGAGGTAAGTCTCGGTCTCGTACTTGCCCTTGTGGCGGCTCTGGGGATCGACGGCATCACCCTCGACATGGGGCATTTGTGCGGATTTTTGGTAAACCCCGGCGGAACTGACATAGATGAAATGTTGGATTTGACCCGCGAACAGTTCGGCGAGCGGCTGGGTATCGCTTTGCTCACGACCGTTGTTGTCAAAAACAGCATCGAAGCGCTCGTTGCCCAGCTTGGCTTTCAGGTCAGCGGCGTCTTGGCGATCGCCATGAATCTCCTGGATCCCGTCCACGGGCGCGGGTCGATTGCCGCGATTGAACAAGACAACTTCGTGCCCTTGTTCGACTAAAATCTGGGTCAGGTTCACGCCGATGAAGCGCGTGCCGCCCATGATCAAAATTCGCATTGGCTCTCCTCGTAGGCGTCAGTCCGGCAACTGACTCGGAGCACCTGCAGGGGCCGCGCCGAAACAATTACCGTCATCGATTGTAAAGTGTTTGCTGCGCCGCGATGGGCGGCAGAGGAAAGATATGAACCGGATTGCTCGTTGTCTGGGCTTGGGGTTGCTGGCGCTGCTGTTGGCATTGGGGTGGTCAGCGTTGCTGGCGGAGCGGAGCGAGGCCGATTTTGCTGATCTCAGTGTGGCGGAGATTGCGATCGCCGAAAATGAGGCCGATGTCATCCTGACCTTTCCTACCCGCCTGGTGGCTGAATTGGATACGAACGAGGATGGCACGCTCTCGCGGCGGGAGATTCGTCGGCAACGGGAGGAGCTTGAGGAATTTATTGGCGATCGCTTCGCACTCACCGCCAATGGGGACAAGTCGCCCGCAATCGAGGTCGCTTACACGCATCGCGACATCGTGTCCGCTGGGGGTGATCAGGCGGCGCGATCGCACGCCACCCTGGCGATCACCTACCGCTGGCTCGAACCGGTGCAGCGCTTGACCATCGACTACCAGCTTTTCGACGATGAGATGCCCATTGCCCACTGCCTCGCCACGGTACAGTACGGCGATGAGGTGGAGACGTTGCTGCTAGATCGCAACAATTCGGAGCACGAGTTGGACTTAGCCAACAATGCGGCGGACAATTTGCTGGCGATGGGGTGGGCGATCGCGCTGCCGATGGCGTTTCTCTGGGGGGGGGGCACACGCCCTCTCGCCGGGCCACGGCAAAACGACGATCGGCGCTTACCTAGTCGGGACGCGGGCGACACCCTGGCACGCGATCTTGTTGGGACTGACGACGGCGATCGCTCACACGGTAATTGTTTTCGCACTCGGGTTAATTGCGCTGCTCGCCTCGCAGTACATCCTGCCGGAGCAACTGTTCCCCTGGCTCAGCCTTGCCTCTGGCTTGCTGGTCATCGGCATCGGCATGAAGTTGTTGCGGCAGCGCTGGCACAAACTCGTCGCCCATGACCACAATCACGCTCATACTCACTCCCATCATCACCACCATCACGAACCAGAGGCCGAATTCGACACCTGGCGCAATGTCTTGACGCTCGGTGTTTCCGGCGGCCTCGCGCCCTGTCCGGCGGCGCTGATTTTGTTGCTGACGACTATTGCCGTCGGGCGCGCTCTGTTTGGCCTGGTGCTGGTGTCAGCATTCAGTCTGGGCTTGGCGCTGGTCTTGACGACGCTCGGCCTGCTCATGATCGGAGCCAAGCAACTATTTGAGCGAGTTCCAGGACAACTGAAGTTTGCCCGCTGGCTCTCGCTGCTGAGTGCGGGGCTGATCACCTGTATCGGTTTGGGCATCGCCAGCCATGCGGTGTGGCAGGTGGCGGTCTGAAGCAGGGATTGGAGACTAGTACCGCTACGCGGAATTTTGAGTTCTGAGTTTTGAGTTCTGAGTGCAGACAATACGGGCATCCTACGGATCCTGAATGGGCATCTCATTTCCGCCGTCTTGTACTAGAGATTGGTTTGGCGTGGTTTGCGGCAGATCACTGGAAGCATCCAGCACAAGCCAGTCATCCCCAGTATGTCATTGTTCGTTGGCGCTTTGACTTTGAGTGCCCGACAACTCTTTTTGGTGTCGGTTGGGTTGAGACTACGCAGCCTAACCTCAGCCAAGGTGTGGTTGGGTGGGGCGATCGCTAACCCAATCTACGAGAGAAAGCGATCAGTTAATGGGGGTGGGGGGGCTCGAACCCCCACGAGCTTATCAGGCTCAGCGGATTTTAAGTCCGCAGCGTCTACCATTCCGCCACACCCCCAGGGTGCAATAAGACAAGCTTTCACTATATCAAAAATTTTGCGGTGGAGAGAGGCGATCGCCAATACCTCAATCACATCACTCTGCCTTGAGAGTGAAGATCGCGGCGGACAAACCAGTTTGCCCCAGACAGGCGGTACTATGTGACCTGGGAGTTAATTGGCTGGATAGCTGAGGCATTGAGAACTCATGAGTGAAATCGTCGCACAGATCCTGAACAGTGAAGATGGGATCGCGCTGCTGCTCTATATCGCCCTGGCTGGCATTTACCTTGTGGTGTTACCAGCTTTGTTGTATGCCTATCTCAACTGGCGCTGGTATGTAGCTGGTTCTATCGAACGGACGCTGCTTTACTTCTTCGTCTTCTTCCTATTTCCCGGCTTGTTACTGCTTAGCCCATTCCTCAACTTTCGGCCGCGACGACGCAAGCTTGAGGCTTGAGCAATATGCGCCGCATTGATGCGATCGCCATTGTCTTTGGCTTATTTCTCGCTGGTGGCGCGAGTTACCTGTTGCTTCGCGTCGGGGGGCTAGATAGCTTGGACGCGGGCGTATGGAGTCAGTTGCTTTTGGTCGGCGTCGTCATCGCCTGGTTAGGAACTTATCTGTTCCGCGTGTCAACGCAAACGATGACCTATAACCAGCAGTTAAAGGACTACGAAGAAGCCGTTTTGCAGAAGCGTCTCGATGCAATGAGTCCGGAAGAACTGGCTGAGCTGCAAGCGGAAATTGAGCGCGAATCGCAGCCGACTAGCGACCCCGAAGCTTGAGTCATCGCTCCGGAAAATTTCGCCTCAAGGTGATAATTTCGCTTTCTTGGCACGGTTCTCAGCGTACCAGGTGGCGATCGCCGGCATCCAGTCTGCAAACTGCACGAACAGTAGTTCGGAAAATTTTTGGATCTCGAGCTGGGCATCCTTTTTCCAGCGCAGATCGAGCAAGTGCATGAGCGAGCGGGCATTGCAACTGAGTACAAAGTGCTGACGGGTATCGAAAGGAATCAGGCTGCGCGCGTGCTCTTCCGACAGCCCTTCGGCTATCCGCTGCTGGTAGCGCTCGGCAGCCGCCCGGCACCAATCACAATCGGCTTGTCGCTGCTCGGGGGTATATTCATAGCGCTTGCCTTGGCGGTTTGTATACTTTCCCACTGGTCGGAGGTAGAAAACATCTTCGAGATCGCGATCGCCCGTTGCCACGTCGATGATGCGCTTTCCAGAATATCGGAAGCTCTGTACGTCAAAGCTGACACCCACGCGATGCGTCCGCAATTGCTGCATCATTGAGTGGGGAAAATAGCCGACATTGACGACGATTTGCGGATGTTCGAGCGGGCCAAAATGACCGCGATCGCCCGCCAACAAATACTTAACAATCAACTCGCCAGCCTCAGTTTCGCTGGGAAAGCGATCGCGCTTGTCCCAGACAAAATCTTCAGAATAATCTTGGTGCATCGCCGCCCAAACTGTTTGTTGGGGATAGGGAGTCGCGGCGAGCCGTTCGAGCTGAAATCTGTCCATGTTTTTAGTTCAAGGATTCAGAATGAAGCAGCGAGTATCAGTGTCTAATCGCGGCGGGGCCAGCTGAGTAATAGCAGATTGCCGACCAGAAAACCAATCGTTAAACCGAGCAGATGCGCCAGGACACTGACCTGGGGCACGAGGACATCGAACAGGGTTTGCAGGGCGACGACGGCGAGCAACAGTCGCAGTCGTTTAGCTGCCAAGTGACTTTTTTCGCGGAGCCAGCCATAGACCAACATGGCGAGCAAGACGCCGACTATGCCGACGATCGCGGCTGATGCCCCGACGAGGAGTTGTTGCGTTTGAACCGTGACGATGGCGATCGCCACAAATGCCAGCATCGACAGCACGCCAGTGGCTAAATAGACCGCTAAATAGCGCCAAGTGCCTAGACGCACCTCGACGAACGGGCCGAGAATATAAAGACCGACCATATTGGTCAACAAATGAACCCAGCCGTAGTGGAGAAAATTGGCGCTGAGCAAGCGCCACCACTCACCGCCATACCAAACCTGCTCAGGTAGGAGCGCGCCCAAGGCAATGAGCGTACTGGCATTCTGGCTGCCGCCGCGCAGCAGCTCCGCCGCAAAGGCGAAGAGATTCAGGGCGATGAGACCGTAGGTTCCGTAAGCTTTTTTGGGGCGCAACGTCAGCACGCCACCGTAGCGGGCTTCTTGCTGCAACTCCGCCTTGAGCCGCAGCAACATCTGCCGTGAGCTTGTGGTTAGGGTTAGGCGCGGATTTGCCGGGGGTTGAGCAAGTCGCCAGGTAATCGCATTCTGCAAGATGACGCTGTTGCTACTCGCCCGCAAGCGTCGCAGGTGATTGTGTAGGCGACGATCAGGTTGTGCGACCAGTTGCGCTGTGATGCGCCAGAAGCTCTGCATCGCGGGCGGCTGGGTTGCCAGTGGCCCCGCTAGCAAGCGGCACACCTCCTCCGTCTGCCCACAAAAGGCGAGGGCAAAGAGGCGGGCGAGGTTGAGAGCATCGGGGCTGGCGCGACGGGTCAGGGCGGGCTGCGATCGCTCCAGTGCCCAGAGCAAACCATTGAGGTCGCCAACCTCGCCGAGGGCGCGGAGATAGTACAGCGCTAGGTGTGGATCGCGGTGCAACGCATTCTCCGGCACATGTTGTTGAATCCAGTCCAGCAGTTCCCCCCAGCGCGCGTCCATGAGCAGGAGGAGCGCCGTCGCATTGCGGCCGAGTGGCGAGGCGAGTGGCTCTGCAACGCGCAGATTGGCGATCGCCACATGCGCCGACCCCCGTTGACCCAGTTCGAGGGCGCGCAAGATCTTAGGCTGCTCAAACCAACCATCGATCGGATGTAGCCAGCGCAGATAAGTGGCGATCTGGCGGGCCTCGCGATAGCGTTCCTGGTAAATCAAGGCATTGACCCGGGCAAATCCCAGCAGCGGCACCATGAGCAGCATGAACCACAAGCCACCGCCCAGAACGCTGGCGAGGTAGGGATCAACGTAGAATGTACTGACGGCAACAGCCAACACCAAACCGGCGATCGCACTCCAACCGCGATTATGGCGCGAGAGCAAGGTTCGCGCCAACAGCGAGAGGCAGGAAAAGCAAACAATCCAGATGATCAGCTGATGGAGCGTCATAGCAAGACGGTTGGCCGCGCAGTCAGCATCGGCAAGTGCCAGCGGCGTAGTTTAGATGCGGCTTCGTCATCAGTTATACCGAGTTTTCCACCAGCATGGCTGACCGACAATCAGTTGCCCTGCTAGTGTACGGCGAGAATCGCTGTTGCTGCACAAGCCAGCGTCGGCTCTGACACAATATTGCCAGACTAGTACCGCTACGCGGAATTTTGAGTTCTGAGTTTTGAGTGATGAGTGCGGACAATACGGGCATCCTACGGATCCTGAATGGGCATCTCATTTCCGCCGCCTTTTACTAGGAGATGGGGTTGTCGGTGCGCCGACTCACCGGTCGCGTCCGCTCAGCGGCTGAGAAATCCGTTGGCGCGGGCTGGGAGCATTCCACTGTAGCAATTCTCAGCCTCGGTGTAGTACCCGACCAGGAAGGGGTTCACCGCCGTCTATTGCTCTGGCTCGACCTGATGCGCGATCCCCCCGGCTGCCCTGGGACTGTTGGCGGTCAGTTGGTCTGAACCCGTGGAGATGTGGTGGAATGGGTCGCACATCGCCACTGTGGGATGTGCCCGCGCGGGCCGGTCGTCACCTTAGCTTAGGAATTAAACACTAGAGAAACTAACCTACCTAGAAAGTTCTAAAAGCTGGCAGAACTAGGGGATGGACATGACCATTCAGGTTCGCATTGAACAGTATTCAAGTATGTCCTTAACTTTAAGGAGCGCCCCCCGTAATTTCCTTTATACGGATAAAAATAAGGATGATTGACGCCGATTGCCACCCTATCTAGCCATCTGCATCAGCGGCATTTTCTTAACACTAACTGAGCCATTGCTGCTATGCTGAATGAGTCTCTAGCTTTTAACATTGGACTATTACTCAAGATCAGGGGATCGCTACAATTCAACAAGACTGCATTCAACCCGCTCAGAATACAGTCTTTGTCAAATTAATCGTCTAGCAAGCCTATCTAACCGTCTGCAACGGCTGGCCTGGCAAGTCGTGCCGGCGTGCTGTACTGCTGAATGCGGCTGACCTAAGTTGGCGATCATCAGTTAATCATTCGCCAGGATTCGTCGCCTTGAACGCTGTGGGTAAACAGAGACTAGAGCCAGGAAAACTCTCCAAACCTATGCGAGACGCTGATAAAACCAAGGAGCAACTGATCGCAGAGCTGACGGCTACACGCCAGCGGGTCACCGAACTTGAAGGCCTCAATCATGACCGCCTCGCCGCGGAGCGCACCCTGAGCGAAGCCGAACAGCTCTACCGCAATATTCTCGACAACGCCGTCGCGGGCTTCTTTCAGACCACTCCTGACGGCCGCTATCTGGTCGTCAACTATGCGATGGCGCGGATCTTCGGTTATAACTCACCGCTGGAGATGACCGAACAGATCCAGGACGCGCGCCGACAGATCTATGTCGATCCTTGCGATCGCGATGACTTTGAGCATCTCCTTACCGAGCTGGGCGCGGTCAAAGAATTTGAGTACCAGGCTTACCGCAAGGACGGCTCAACCGTCTGGGTGTCGGACAATGCCCGGGTCGTTTGCGATCAGGACGGCAAGATTCTCTACTACGAGGGCAACACCATCGACATCAGCGAGCGCAAAGCGATCGCCGCCGAGCTCGAGCGCACCGTCGAAGAACGCACCGCCGCGCTGCAAGAGTCCAACGACATCCTGGTCGTCGAAGTTGTCAAGTATCAACGCAGCCTGGAAGAATTGAGTGCTGCCCGCACCCAACTGAAGGCAATTCTCGATACGGTTCCGGGCATCGTCTCCTGCGTCAGTGCCGATCTGCGCTACCTCGGCGTCAATCAACATTTCGCCCGCGCCTTCGACGCTAAACCGGAGGAATTTATTGGCCAGAATATCGGCTTCCTCGGTGCTAGTGCGGAATTTAGTGAATTCGTCCGGGACTTCTTCGCGAGCAATGCGCGGGAGTCTTGCCGCAGCATTAACTTATTGGTGGAAGATCGCCTCCGCAGCTATCTCGTCGTCGCCCAAAAATACGCCCAAGACCAAGCCGCGTTTACGGTCGGCATCGATATCACCGAGCGCCGCCAGACAGAACTGGAACTGCAAACTGCGAAGACGCAGCTTCAGGCAATTCTGGATGCTGTCCCCGGTATTGTCTCCTGGATCGACGCCGATCTGCGCTACCTCGGCGTCAACCGCCACCTAGCACGCAACTTCAATATGCCGCCCGAAGCTTTTGTCGGTCAGGACATCGGCTTTCTTGGCGCAGGCGCTGAATTCAATGACTTTGCCCGCCGCTTCTTCAGTAGCCCCGTGCATGAAGCCTATCAAGAAGTGACGGCTAAGGTCAGCGGTAGCGAACGCACCTATCTGATCGTGGCGCAAAAGTATGATGATGGTCAGGCGGCTTTTTTTGTCGGCATTGACTTCACTGAGCGCAAGCGCGCTGAGGCTGGACTCAAAGAAGCCGAGACCAATTATCGCAGCATTTTTGAAAATGCCATCGAAGGCATCTTCCAGGCGACGCCAGACGGTCACTTTCTAAGTGTCAACCCGGCATTGGCGCGTATCCTCGGTTATGACACGCCGAAGGATCTTCTGGACGACATGACCAGCATGGGCTTGCAGATGCACGTCAATCCGGAGCAGCGCGCTGAGTTTCTGCGTCAGTTGGCGGTGTCGGGGTCAGTCGTCGGTTTTGAGATGCAGGTCTATCGCCGCGACGGCAGCATTACCTGGATCTCGGAAAACGCTCGCGTTGTGCGTAATGAGCAGGGAGATGTTCTTTACTACGAGGGCACGATTGAGGACATCAGCGATCGCAAACGTGCCGAAGCCGCCCTCCAGAGTGCCAACGAACACCTGGAGCTGCGGGTTGAGGAGCGTACCGCCGCCCTCCGCGAAGCCAACCACCAACTGATCCGCGAGATCGCCGAGCGCCGCCGCGCTGAGCAGGCGCTGCGCGCCTCAGAAGCAGAGCTAAAAGCCCTATTTGCGGCGATGACTGACATCATCACTGTCTTTGATGCCGAGGGGCGCTATGTCAAGGTCGTCACCACCAACTCGGAGGTGGTCTACAGCCCGACCGCAGAACGGATTGGCAAGAGTGTCTACGAGGTACTGCCCGCCAAGCAAGCGGAGCTGTTTGTCACCCATATTCAGCGCGTCTTGAATTTGGGGCAAACCATGACTTTTGAATACAGTCTGCCCGTTGAGGTCACGCATCAGCGCCGCCGTTCACAACAAGGCGATCGCGAGATCTGGTTCTCGGCGAGCGTCTCGCCTATGCCCAACAACTGCGTCATCTGGGTGGCGCGCAATGTCACCGAGCGCAAGCGGGTTCAGGATGCGCTCCGGCGGGCTGAGGCCAAGTACCGGAGTATTTTTGAAAATGCGGCGGAAGGGATCTTCCAAGCGACGCCGGATGGACAATTTCTCAGTGTTAATCCGGCGCTGGTGGCGATGTATGGCTACGCGAGCGAAGCCGAACTCCTTAATCAACCCCGCTTGCGCGCCCAACTCTATGAAGATCCCAGCCGCTATGGGGATTTAATCGCCGCGCTGGACGAGTACGGAGCGGTCTCGCACTTTGAAGCCTTGGTGCGGCGTCGGGAGGGTCAATCGCTCTGGGTTTCGGAAAATGTGCGGGCCGTGCGCGACGAACAGGGTCGCCTACTCTATCACGAGGGTACGGTGGACGACATCAGCCAGCGCAAGCAGACGGAGGAAGCGCTCCGGGCGGAACAGGAGAAGTCGGAGCGTCTGTTGTTGAATATCTTGCCCCAGGCGATCGCTCAGCAACTGAAGGAGTATCAGGGCGCGCTCGCCGAACGCTTTGAGTCGGCGACGGTGATGTTTGCCGACATTGTGAATTTCACGCCCTTCGCCGCCAATGTCTCACCGCTGGAGCTAGTGAGTATGCTCAACCAGATTTTCTCGGCCTTCGACCGACTGGCAGAGCAGTACGGGCTGGAAAAAATCAAAACCATCGGCGATGCCTACATGGTCGCGGGTGGCTTGCCGACGCCGAAGGAGGATCATGCTGAGGCGATCGCTACGATGGCGCTGGCGATGCAGTCGGTGATTGGTCAATTTCGCCGCAATGATGGTGAAGCCTTCCGCATCCGCATTGGCATTCATACCGGCTCAGTCGTGGCTGGGGTGATTGGAACGAAGAAGTTCATCTATGACCTCTGGGGCGATACCGTGAATATCGCCTCACGCATGGAAACCCAGGGAGAAACCGACCGCATCCAGGTGACTGCTGCTACCTATGAGCGGCTGGCCGATCATTACCGTTTTGAAGAGCGGGGTACGATCGAGGTCAAAGGCTGCGGCCCAATGAAGACTTACTGGCTACTCAGTCAGCTTTAGTGCCGCTACGCGGAATTTTGAGTTCTGAGTTTTGAGTGATGAGTGCAGACAATACGGGCATCCTACAGCTCCTGAATGGGCATCTCATTGCCGCCGCCTTGGGTTAGCGGCGCGATACCGGCGCGATCGAGGATTTCTGGGATCAAGTCCTCACGGCGCACCGCCATGACATGAACGCCTTGACAAAGCTGGCGGGCGAGCTGGATTTGCTCGGCGGCGATCGCCACGCCCTCTTGCAACGGCTCCGGAGCGGCGGCGAGACGGTCGATCGTCGCCTGGGGAATCTCGACCCCCGGCACATGATGGTTGATAAACACGGCATTTTTCGCCGACTTGAGCAGAAAGATCCCCGCCAAGATCGGTCGCTCACAGCCCGCTGCAATCTGGTGCATGAACTTGTCGAGCCGCTCGAAGTCGCTGACCAACTGGCTCTGAAAAAACTGAGCGCCAGCCGCTAGCTTGCGCTCGAAGCGGCGTTGTAATCCGCTCCAACTGGGATGCTGCGGGTCGATCGCCGCCCCGGCAAATAAGTCGAGGGGGCCGTCGGGCAGGGATTTTTCCTGGCGATCGCAGCCCCGATTGAGCTGCCCGATGAGTTGCAATAGGCGCACGGATTCGAGTTCAAAGACCGCCCGAGCTTGTTTGTGATCCCCGGCCTGCACCGGGTCGCCGGTCAGCGCCAGCACATTTTCCAGGCCCAAGGCCTGTGCGCCCATCAGATCGGCTTGTAGGGCGATCACATTGCGATCGCGGCAAGCCACTTGCAAGATCGGCTCGATGCCCTGCTGGTGCAAGCAGGTCGCCGCCGCCAGCGCCGACATCCGCAGCACGGCGCGGCTGCTATCGGTGACATTCACGGCATGAACGCGATCGCGCAAGCCCGCCGCCATCGCCAGCATCCGGCTGGGATCACCCCCCTTGGGCGGCATCACTTCGGCGGTGACGAGAAATTCGCGATGACGACAGGCACGACGGAAACGACTCATGCGACTTGTGGGCGTGAAATTGTTAAGCTCTCATCATAACCGAGCAGCTCAGCCCCCTCGCCGCCATTTCAAAGCGCTTTGGAAAAGCCCAAGGCGTTCTTGACCCGGGCGAGGACGCTCTCGGCGCTCGCGGCAGCTTTGTCGCGCCCCTCACGCAGGATCGACTCGAGGTAATCCGGGTCAGCGCGCAGCTCCCGGTATTTGGCTTGCAGTGGCTCGAGGGCGGCGATCGCCGTCTCCGTCAGCAGCGGCTTGAACTGGCCCCAGCCCATGTCCTGGCATTCCGCTGCCACCGCCACCTGGGTCTTGTCGGCTAATAGCATGTAGAGCGTCAGCAGATTGTGACACTCCGGCCGATCAGGATTGTCAAATTCCAAGCCGCGTTCGGGATCGGTTTTGCACCGTTTGATTTTTTTGGCGATCGCCTCCGGCGGATCCAGCAAGGAAATGCGGCTGAGTTCTGAGGGATCAGACTTAGACATTTTTTTCGTGCCGTCGGTCAAGCTCATCACCCGCGCGCCCTCACGACGAATCAGTGGCTCCGGCAGCTTCAGCACCGGCTTGCCCTTTTTACCAAATTGGTCATTGATGCGGAGGACAATATCGCGGGTCAGCTCGACGTGCTGCTTTTGATCCTCACCGACCGGAACAAGATCAGCGTCATAGAGCAGGATATCCGCCGCCATCAGCACCGGGTAGTCCAGTAGACCGACGCTGACATTTTCCCCTTGCTTGACCGCCTTTTCCTTGAACTGGATCATTCTCTCCAGCCAATTCAGCGGCGTGATGCAGTTGAGCAGCCAAGCCAGTTCAGTGTGGGCAGGGATGTGCGATTGGACGAAGATGGTTGAATAAGCCAGATCGATGCCACAGGCAAGATACAGGGCGGCGACCTCGTAGGTGTTCGCGGCCAAGGCTCCCGGCTCATAAGGAACTGTGATCGCGTGCAGATCAACGACACAAAAGTAGTTGTCGTATTGCTCCTGGGTGGCGACCCAATTCCGGATGGCGCCCAAATAATTGCCGAGGTGGAGATTGCCAGTGGGTTGGATACCGGAAAGGACGCGCTGTTTAGCCATCGCGATCGCTTGCTGCTCTCCGTCGTATTGCTACTGTCCCATTATGCCGGAGAGCGAGCGTCGGCGCGCTCTGGGTCAGCAGCAACTCGAGCGCCTGACCTAAAATTCTGGCAGTTCCCGCGTCACCACGGCCTCGGCTTCGATTTCGACCAGCATCTCCGGGTCGATCAGACGGCTCACTTGCACCATCGTCGCCGCCGGTCGGATCGCCCCAAAAAACTCACCATGGCGCGCCCCACCGCATCCCAAATCTCAGCGTCGGTCACGTAGATGCGCGTCCGCACCACGTCATCGAGCCGACTATTCACATAGCGCAGCGCCTTCTCGATATTGCGTAAGGCCTGCACCGCCTGGCGATAGGGATCCCCCACGCCGACCAGTTGACCATGTTCGTCCGTGGCGGTGGTGCCAGCGATGTAGATGAGATTGCCGACGCGCACCGCCCGAGAGTAGCCAACGATCGGCTCCCAGGCACTGCCGCTGCTGTAGAAATGTCGCTGATGCATCGCGAGCGGGATTTTGGAGTTTGTAGATGTCATAGGCTGGCGATCGCCCCCGAGGCGCTGACCCTGATGTGGATAGAGGCGGGCGGGTAGAACTTCGGGTCACACCGCCGAGCCGTAATTAGCTGCCCCCTCTGGATTGTAATTTTTCTCCCCCGGCTTGGGTAGTTTTCGCCGCCAGCGGCGGGCTAAGCTTGCTCGAAATAGCGCGATCGCTCCCAGCTCGTCACCACCTCATCAAACTTGCGTTGCTCAGTGCGGAAGAAATGGAGGTAGTGGTCAACCACCGCAGCGCTCAAAACTTGGCGTGCCCAGGTGCTTTGCTCGAGAGCGGCGATCGCCTCTGGTAGCGAGTGCGGCACCTGGCTCAGCTCAGCCGCCGCATAGACATCGCCACTAAACATCGGCGGCGGCTCGATCTGGTTGGCGATGCCGTCGAGACCCGCCGCCAGCGTCACGGCAAAGGCAAGATAGGGGTTGGCATCAGCGCCAGGGGCGCGGCACTCGATCCGCAGCGACGGCCCCTGCCCGACGATCCGGAAACCAGCCGTGCGATTGTCATAGGACCAGGCGAGGCCGGTTGG
Source organism: Spirulinaceae cyanobacterium SM2_1_0 (assembly GCA_012031265.1). Taxonomy (GTDB): domain Bacteria; phylum Cyanobacteriota; class Cyanobacteriia; order Cyanobacteriales; family Spirulinaceae; genus JAAUTY01. Next base: position 58,004 of record JAAUTY010000012.1, read on the forward strand.
GGCAAAGGAACTGGCGACGTAGCGTTTGTACGACGTGGGATAGGGGGCATAGAAGGCAAAAATCTCGCGCGCGTGTGCCATCCAGCCGCCCAAGAACCAGCGGAACAGCGATGAGCAGCGGATCGACTCCAGGGTTTCCGCACCCGCGAACAGCGGCTCGCGGCCGTCGCGATCCCAGAGGCTGGCGTGGAGGTGAAAGCTGGAACCGGCAAAGCGCTCGTCCCACTTCGCCATGAAGGTGACGGCCGCCTGCCGCTGCCACGCGATTTCCTTTGCCGCGTGCTTGTAGAGCACATGGCGGTCGGCCATCTCTAGCGCCTCGGCGTAGCGCAGGTTGATTTCCTGCTGCCCCGGCCCCCACTCGCCCTTAGAAAATTCCACCGGCACGCCGGAGCGATCGACGTGGCGACGGATCGCGCCGATGATGTCCTCCTCCTTCGTGCCCTGGAAGATGTGGTAGTCCTCGATGTAATTGCCCGCCGTCGTCAGATCGACATAGTGCTTCTGGCGGGCGCGCTCGTAGCTGTCACGAAAGACATAAAGTTCCAGCTCCGAGGCACATTTGACCTGATAGCCCTGATCGGCGGCACGGGCAACTTGTTGGCGCAGGATCGAGCGCGGCGCGATCGCGACCAATTCGTCTTTCTCTTCCGCATACACGTCACAGAAAACCAGCGCCGTCTTGTCCAGCCAGTCCGCTACCCGCAGCGTGTGCAGGTCAGGGATCATCCGAAAATCGCCATAGCCGCTCGCCCAACTGGCGTACTGATAGCCGGGGACAGGATCCATCTCCATGTCGCAGGCGAGGAGGTAATTGCAAGCGTGCAGGCTACCGTCGAGAACATCATGGAGAAAGAAGTCGCCCGTGATGCGTTTGCCCAAGAGGCGGCCGTAGAGGTCGGGGATCACGGCGAGCACGGTTTCGATCTGGTCATCGGCGATCGCCCGCTTCAGCGAGGTCACATTGAGCAAGCCACGCACGGGCGGATGAGATTCAGTCATGAATTAGCCGTCACCAGACGGTTCTAAACTCTGGGCTAACCTCATTCTCCCATGGGTTCGATGCTCTCGAGCGCGCGACCCACCAGCGCGTCCTCCTCTTCCGGCGCTTGGGCGACGAGCCGGTGGCGGCTGTGGAGCACGAAGTAGAGCACGCTAATCACCAGCACGATCGCGGTGCCCCAGACCCCCGGCCGGTAGTCCGGGATCGAGAAACAGGCGAGCAGGGCGATCAGCGAGAGCACCGTGCCGACAATCGCCCCCGGCATCCCCAACGGGCTGAGATAGGGGCGCTCCAGTTCGGGGCGCGAGACCTTGAGCTTGATGTAGGTCAGGAAAATCAGCGTATAGGTGATCGTCGCGCCAAACACCGCCATATTCAGCAGCGCGGCACCGACGGTCGCACTCAGCAGGTCGATCAGCAGCGCGCAGAGATAGCCGATGACTGCGCCCAGGATCAACGCACGGGCAGGTGTGTGGTAGCGGCCGGTGACCGAGATCCAGCGCGGAAAGTAGCCTGCCCGTGATAGGGCAAAAAGGACGCGACCGTAGGCATAGATAATCGTGTGGAAGCTGGCAATCAGTCCCGTGAGCGCGATCAGCGTCAGCGCGATGGTGATGAAGCCACCGTCGCCAAAGACGGCTTTGAAACCTTCGCCGAGGGGAGCATCCGAAGTGCCAATCACGGCCACACCGCCGCCGACGCCAGAGTTGAGAATCAGGGTAAACAGGGAGAGCAATAGCAGCGTGACGATGCCGAGAATGATTGCTTTGGGCAGGGATTTGGGGACATCGTGGGTTTCTTCCGCCGCCAGGGGCAGTTGTTCAATGGCGAGATAGAACCAGATCGCAAAGGGCAACGCCGCAAAAATACCGGTCAGGCCTTTGGGCAAGAGTGCCGACTGGCCCGGATCGGGTGCCATATTGAACAGGAGTGCTGGATCAAAAGCGCCACTCGTCAATGCGCCAATGTAGAAAATCACTAGCACCGCCATCGCTAAGCCGGTGATCACCAAGCCGACTTTGAGGGTGAGTTCGACGCCGAGAATGTTGATGCCGACGAAGATGGTGTAGGCGATCGCCCACCAGACTGGCGCAGGCACGGCGGGAACCAGTTCGCCCATATAACCGCCGATGCCGACGACGATCACCGCCGCCGTCACGACATATTCGATCGCATCGGTGACGCCATTGAGGTAGCCGCCGACCGGCCCGAAGGCATTGCGGGTGAAGGCATAGGAGCCGCCCGCGTGCGGTAGTGCCGCCGAGAGTTCCGCAATGCAAAAAACGAGGCAGAGGTACATGATCGCCATGAGTAGGGTGGCGATCGCCAGTCCCCAAAATCCCCCCGCCGCTAGCCCGAAATTCCAACCAAAGAAGTCACCCGAAATCACAGCGCCGACGCCCAGTGCCCAGAGCAGCACCCAACCGGCTTTGCGTTGCAGTTGTCGCTGCGCCAGATATTCAGCATCGACATTTTCGTAGCTGGCGAAACCTTGGCGCGGTTGCTCGTCCGTCATAACCTGTTTGTCTCCTTACACAGCAGTTTAGAAACCGGCCTCGAAGTAGACTCTTATTCTTCAATGCACTGCTTGAATTTTAGGCGTGAAGCGGCATTACGAATTGTTTGAATTTTGGCAAAATTTTCTGTCTTTTTGTGAAGTCTTGCGTGTGGCGATCGCGGCTGTGACCAATCTGCGGTCGCCAGCAGCCTGAGGTCAGCGTGAGGGCCAACTAGACCGTAATATCGAGGGCAGCATCATTCACCATTGCGCCGCCGCAAAAGGATATTATGACCCAGTTCTACACCTGGAGCCGCTATCGTTGCGCCTACGACCACCATGCTCCTGAAACGACGGGAGACTTACCGCCGTTGTTACTCATCCACCCCATCGGTGTCGGCCTGTCCCGCCAGTTTTGGCAGCGCTTCGTAGCCGCTTGGCTGGCACGCCCCGGACTCTCCCCCCTCTACAATCCCGACTTACTCGGCTGCGGCGAGAGTGATCTGCCCCGCGCCGCCTACTACCCGGAAGATTGGGCCGCCCAGCTCTGCCACTTAGCCACACAGAAGCTGGGTCAGCCCGCCGTCTGGGTTGTGCAAGGGGCGCTGCTCCCTGTCGCCATTCGCGCCGCTGAGCAGTGCCCCGCCCAGGTCAAGGCGCTGGTATTGGCGGGGCCGCCCGCACTGTCGTTGCTCAGCACTGAAGCCGCATCACGCCAGCAGCGGTTGGCGTGGAATCTCTTCGATTCGCCGCTGGGCTGGGGTCTGTACCGTTATGTGCGCCGCCGCCAGTTTTTGCGCTCCTTTTCCGAGCGGCAGCTCTTTGATGAGCCAGCGGCGGTGGATGAGGAATGGTTGGCGATGCTGGACGCGGGGGCGCGATCGCCTGCCACTCGCCATGCCGTCTTCTCCTTCCTCGCCGGTTTTTGGCGACAGGACTACCGGGAGGCGATCGCCCAGCTCGCGATCCCGACCCTCGTGCTCGTCGGCGAGAGCGCCTCGAGCATCAGCCGCTCCAGCCGCGCTGAGACTCCCAGTGAGCGAATCGCCAGCTATCAACAGCATTGGCCCCAGGTACAAGTACAGCAATTACCCGGCCGTAATGTCTTGCCCTACGAGTCAACAGCGGAATTTACCACGGCTGTAGCCGAGTTTGTAGGCAGGTTGGGCTGAAATTTGTCCAAAGCTTTCATGATTTCGCCAGAGCGGGTTTGCAGAGGAGTAGTGTCTGTCGGTGCAGGCAGAAAATCTGTCCACTCGAAGACTTCGGCGAAGCGGTGGGAGTGGAGACTGTGGACGATGGCGGTGATAGCGGCTTTGGAGCTAATGACAAGAATTTTGACCGGTTCGCGATCGGGTTTGGGGTAGGCACAGAGCTTGAAGTGGAGTTCAACATTGGCGGTTTCAGCGGATTGAGAAGAGGTGAGGAGAAAGGCTTGAGTTGGCACGGTGATTACTCGCAAAGCGTCATCAACTTGGATGACAGCCATTGATGTCAATGAACTTGTTGACATCAACAGACTTGTTGTTTACCCGGTCAAGTTCCTCTGACACCATGAAGGCATGGGAAAAGCGGGAGGGGTTCTTAGACAGGTGCTTGCAGAGTATGAGGTGAGCCAATGTAGCCTTGCGGCGGCTCTCAATATTGAGCATTGAGCGCAATAGCGTTGACCGATGGGTGAATGCGAAAAGCGACCCATCCGAGGAGACCATTTTGGAACTTGTGAGAGTCTTAAAAACGTTAGAGCCTGAAGCGGCGAAGGCGTTTGTCGAAGACATCAGCCTGTTCTGTAGGAATTTGAAGTTGCCAAATTGGGATGCTCCCGGTCAGGTTGGCGGCGATTCTTGGGCTTGGCGGAACTGGCGCGGGACGAGGATCAGAAAGACAAGCCACCAGAGGGCGATCGCACCGCTAACGGGCAGAGTCAACCAGAGCGATCGCGTCAACCACCAGACGCCCGCTACCAGGAGGGTGCCGGTGAGCAGGATTGACCAGGGCTGACACCACCAGGGCTTGTAGTCCCAGAGGCGCGGTGCAGGAGGGGTTGCTGGAGATTTCGTCATGAATCGTTGGGGAATAGCCAGTCGCCGTTTCTAGACTAACGCCGTCGGGCGCTGACGAAGCGATCGCGCCCCGCGAGATCGCGATGAATGGTGATTTGTTCGTAGTCACCCTGGTTAGTCATCAGTTCCGCCACGAGTGGCGCTTGACCGACCATGAGTTCCACCGCCCAAAAACCGCCCGGTTGTAGATAAGTGGGTGTGGTGTCGATTAGCTGGCGAACCGCCTGCAAGCCGTCAGCGCCGCCGTCGAGGGCGAGGCGGGGTTCATGGCAGGCGACTTCGGGCTGGAGTTGGGCAATTTGGTCGCTGGGAATGTAGGGCGGATTGGCGATCGCGCCGCTCACTTGTCCAGCTAGTGCGGCTAGCGGCTGCCACCAAGACCCCAACCAGAAATGCAGGCGTGATGTGCGGTGCAGTTGCGCGGCATTAGTGCGAGCCAATTCGAGGGCGGCGGGGCTGCAATCGACCGCATGAATGGTCGCTTCAGGAAGCTCGTTGGCCAGTGCGAGGGCGATCGCGCCGCTGCCGGTACCCAGATCAACCCACGCGCCTTTTGCCAGCTCCGGTTGCGCTTGGCAAGCGGCCAGTGCTAGATCAATGAATAACTCGGTTTCAGGGCGCGGGATCAGGGCGGCTGGTGAAACTTGGAGCTGGAACTGTCGCCAAGTCGTGTAGCCGACAAGATGCTGTACTGGGACGCGCTCTTGGAGGCGACGCTGCCAGAGTTGCGCCAACTCAACCAGGGAAAGTGCTGAAGGAATCGCTGCCGTCGTGCGGTAGTCGCCGAGGCGGAGGTGCAGGGGCGCGAGGTCAGTCAGAGCGCGTAAAAGCCAAGTGAGTTCCTGTGGCTCGATCCCAGCGGTCAGCGCCGCCTGCTGAGCCTGCTGCTGCCAAGCCCAGAGAGCGGCTCCAGGGATCAGGTGCGGGCGAGCCTCGCTAGCGCTCTGAGGCGGCATCATCCTGATTGGCGGTGCGGCGAGCCGGGATCTCTTGACATTAGCCTAGTACCGCTACGCGGAATTTTGAGTTCTGGGTTTTGAGTTTTGAGTGCCTGCAATCCGGGAATCCTGGGGATTTTGAATAGGCATCTCATTTCCGCCCTCTTGTACTAGGGAGTCGTCGTGGGGGGATTGACAAAGACGATGCGCTGCTGACTCGGCAGGGTCATGCCTGTTTGGTCTTGCATGACGTTATGCGTTTGGCTGGAGTCGAGGCTACGGCTAAAACCGTCGCGCAACTCCGAGACGTGCTCCTCGGTTTGTTGTACCTCGGTGCGAACCTCGCTCAACCGCTCCTGTTGCGTCCAGTGGTAGGGCAGCAAATTCACGAGCGCAACCACTGCCGCCGCTGACAACCCAGCATTCACAGCCAGCTTCAACAGCGTTTCAAGGGCGATCGCACCGTGATTGTGCTGACGAGCCGACGGGCGTGGCAGTGGCAAAACGCGGCCGTTGAAGGAAGCGTCGGCGGAAATCGCTGGTTTTCTCAGGGCGCTCATGGTTGCAAACTCTCACCTAATCTTGACGATGCAGCTTTTATGCCTAGTGCCCATCATACTCAAATCTGTGGCTGTGAGCGAGCCACTGGCCAGCAATCCCTGAATCTGCGGTTGTTTGGAGCGTCTGATTGGCTGTCCTCAGCGTGCTGCCATCTTCAGACGACTTGGTAGACGAGTTGTAGGGTTACCCAACTGCGAACATCGAGGGTGTAGGTATCGGGGCTAGTATTCGCATTCTCAGCGTTACGGCGGCTCGCAGCTTGAAGATCAGCGAGCACGGCGCGGGCAAACTCGGGGGGGTTGGCGATTTCGATGAGGCGATCGCCACTATTCTTACGATCCGTGTTGATGGCGAGGGTTTCCAGAGCACGTTGAAAAGGGGCGATACTGCAAATTGCCAGGATTTCCACAAATCCGGGACTGCCGGATACGAGCCAACTGAGATTGTTGACACGCGGCAGGCCTAGGCCGCTCTGAGGTTCGACGCGAATCGATTGCAAGGTACGGCGGCTTTCGCCCGTACTAGCCTCCAAAGGCGTGTGGAGGGCGATCGCCGCACCAATGGCATCCAAACCGACCAGCAAAACGTAGAGGGGGCGATCACTCGCATTGTCGATTTGGTAGCGGACTTGTGTACCCAAGGGAATCCGGACTACAGAATTGACCCTGGGATCTTTGCGACTTGAAGGACGCTCCAGCGGCTCGGCAGCCGCCGTCCAAGGCGAGGCGAGCGCTCGGCTTGGCGCGCGCTGAATCAGTAGTTTAGGCTGCGGCTTGGTCGAGAGCAACGAAATACGGGCACCCAAGCGCGACGACCCTTCATTCAGGGTGAGGCGTAGCAGCTTGACAGCGCGCAGCGTCTCCAGGCGGGGGGCGAGGCGGGTCACGGCCGATTTGATCGCTTCATCAGCCGCACCCAGCGTACTGGGCAAGTTGAGCCGTCCCACCGAGAAGAGGCCATAGCCGCTCAGGATCTCATTGTCTTCGGTCGTCGCGCGGCCGAAGAGACAGTCCGCATTTTGCTCGCCCGCGGTCGCCACCGAGTCAACAGCCTCGACATTGGCAAAAGCGCTGGTGGCATCAACGCGCTCGATCCGTCCGAGGGCAGCATCGAGGGCGACCACGAGGCCGACCTGGCGTGGCAGAACTCGCACCAGTTCCTGGACGAGACAGCCTGGGGTGAGGCGGGAGTCGGCTGGCGTGTCCGCAGCCAAGCGCACGCGCGCTACCAGCCCGTCGCGACCGCGAAACTGAACCTGCGGGCAGTCGAGCGCCAGGGCATTAGCGTCGCCGCTGTCGGCTGCACCCACCAAAAAGCGGGAGTTGATGCTGTAGTATTCCAAAACTGGGGCCGGCAGTCCCGCGAGTTGCACCCGTGCCGCCGTGCCGTCTTCCTCAATGGCGATCACCACGCCCTCCGCCCCTTGTCGGGCTGGGGGGAGTAGGTAGTAAGTGAGGAGCGGTTGTTCCGCCGTCGGCTGACCCGCCAACTGGGGCTGTTGCGACACCAGCGGCTCCACAGTTTCCGCTGTGCGCGTCAGACTGGTGAGGATCGTGCTGGCCGGAACAGCCTGCCAGAGGTACTGGGTGAGGGCATAGGTGAATAGACCCGCGCTGAAGCCCCCCCATTTGGCTTCCAACGCCACTTGGCTCGCCCCAGCGGCTGTGAAGACTGTTCCCGGGATCTGATCGCGATCGAGGCGACGGCGTTCGAGCTTTGACCGCACCTTGGGTCGCTGCAAGAGCTTTTCTTGAAAGGCGAGTTCTCCTGGGGCTGGGCGCTCGGCAGCGGGGGCTGGGCTGGAGCGGGAGCGCAGATTTCCCTGGAGCGATCGCCCGCTCAGCGTCGAGCTGGTGTCCAGCACCATTGTCAGTTTCCGCGTTGCCAGCGATCGCGCCAGTAAAACCAAGGTCGCTTCTAGCAAATCATTGCCTGCTGGCTTGCCCTTGCTGGGCAAGACGCTATCTCCTGGTAGCAGACTGCGAACCAAGCGCACTTCACCTATCTCGCCCTCCAGCGGTTCCCAAGCAACCTGGCCGCCGTAGCCGCTGAAGTGAAAGACGACGACATCGCCTTCGCGAGCCTGCTCAGTCAGGTGCGCGATAAAGGCCGTCTCGATATTGTCGCGTGAGGCCTCACGATCCGTCAGCGCTAAAACGTCACCAGGCTGGAAGCCGAAGCGGTGGATCAGCAACTCGCGCTGTAGCTCAACATCGGTCAGACAGCCGTTGAGGCTGGGGGTGTAAGGGTACTGATTGATCCCCACGAGCAGCGCCAGTTTACGCGACGCTGGCTGAGCGAGGGCCTGCCAGTACCGATCAAACGATGAAGCCGCCCAACTCTCCTGACTTCCCCAAGCCTGAGCCGCTGCACCGACCCCGAGTGTCAAGGCACCTAGTCCCGCACGCTGCAAGAACGTCCGCCGATCCAGTCCCATAGCCGCTCAGTCCCTCTGTCCGCTACCAGCGTATCAGGTTTTCTAGCCGCCCTGGCAACGACTTGGGCGGTCGAGTCGGTGTCGGTGTCAGGGTGTCTGAGAGGGGCGAGGGGCGATCGCCCCTCGACTCCGGGTCGTAACTTCGGGCTATTGGTGCATGGCTTTTGCCAATTCTGCCGCCACTTCCGGCCGCGAAAACTCCGGCGGCGGCAGTTCGCCGCGTCGCAGCATTTCGCGCACCTTGGTGCCCGAAAGATGCAGGCGATCTTCGGGGCCACTCGGACTCGTTTTCGTCGTCGCCATCTGCCCAGTGCGCTTGCAGTAGAAGGCGTGCTCGAACTTCATCGGCAGAATGCCCAACTCGCCCGGCGCAAACTCGTCGAAAATGTGTTGGGCATCATAGGTACCGTAGTAGTCCCCGACACCGGCGTGATCGCGACCGACGATGAAGTGGGTGCAACCGTAGTTCTTCCGCACGAGGGCGTGGAAAATAGCTTCTCGAGGTCCGGCGTAGCGCATCGCGGAGGGATTAATCGCCAGAATGACGCGATCCTGCGGGAAGTAGTGCGCCATCATGATCTCGTAGCAGCGCATCCGCACGTCTGCTGGAATGTCATCACTCTTAGTTGCCCCGACCAGCGGATGCAGAAACAGGCCATCCACCGTTTCGAGGGCGCATTTTTGGATGTACTCGTGAGCGCGGTGAATCGGGTTGCGAGTCTGGAAACCTACCACCGTCTGCCAGCCACGCTCCACGAACAGGTGACGTGACGCGGCCGGATCGATTTGATATTTTGGAAAGAGTGGATGCGGGTCACGTTCCAGCAGCCATACCGGCCCCGCGAGGTTGATTGCGCCTTGGTCGTAGACGACTTTGACACCGGGATGCTTGGTTTCGTCGGTGCGGTAGACGTTGGTGACTTCGTGCGCTTTGTTGTAGCGATATTTCTGGGTGAGTTCCAAGACGCCAACAAAGCGACCCGTCGAGTCATCGAGACGCACCCAACTGCCTTCTTGCAGCGGCGCGGCGATCTCCTCACTCACCGACAGCGTGACCGGGATCGCCCAAGGCAGGCCATTGGCCAGGCGCATCTCTGTCACTACGGGTTCGTAATCGGACTGTTCCAAAAAGCCAATCAGGGGGCTGAAGCCACCGATGGCGATCATGACGAGATCGGAGAAGGCGCGCTCGTCGAGTGGCACCCGAGGTAGTTGCTCGGCTTGGGCGAGAAATTCTTGACGTTCGGCGTCGGAAGCAATGCGTTGGACTAGGTGACCGCCATGCGGTGCAATCCCCTCGGTGTGGGTAGTCATGGGCAATGTCCAGATTCGGTACTCCAAGCAATCAGTGTATCAAGCTGTGTGGCGCTTGGCGGTCGCCCAGCACGCATTGGCTCGGCAGCTCGGATTGTTATATTGAATGATCAAATTCTTGGCGGGGCAAGGCGTTGCGGCGTATATCGCTCGGGGTTGGAAGTGTCCGGAGCCGGGCGATCGCGCTGGTGAAAATGGTAAAAATGTGCCATTATCGGCAATCGCAGTCTGGTGACCTCACAGCTTGCTGTGGGCCGGATGGTTGCCAGCCGCCTGCACCCCCGCCACAATCTGCTGCCTGGTTATGATTCACAATTGGCTGGTTCCCGCTGAGCGCCTGCGCGCCCTTCCTCCCTACGTCTTCGCCCGCCTAGACGAGCTAAAGGCCCGTGCCCGCGAGCAAGGTCTCGATCTCATCGACCTCGGCATGGGCAACCCTGATGGTACGGCGCCGCTGCCGGTTGTCGAGGCGGCGATCGCCGCCTTCGAGGTGCCCCGCAACCACGGCTATCCGCCCTTTGAGGGCACGGCAAGTTTTCGTCAGGCGATCGCCGCCTGGTATGAGCGCTGCTACAATGTCTGCCTCGATCCGGACAGCGAGGCCTTGCCACTCCTGGGATCAAAGGAAGGCTTGACGCACTTGGCCTTGGCCTACGTCAATCCGGGCGATCTGGTGCTCGTTCCCAGTCCCTCCTATCCAGCCCACTTTCGCGGCCCCCTGATCGCCGGCGGCGAACTCTACCACCTGCACTTGAGTGCGGCCCAGGACTGGCTGATCGATTTCAGTGCGATTCCGGAGGCGATCACCCGCCGCGCCAAAATCCTCTACTTCAACTATCCCAACAATCCCACCACCGCTACCGCGCCGCGCGAGTTCTTTGAAGAAGCTGTCGCCTTCGCACGGCACTATGAGATTTTGCTGGTTCACGACCTCTGCTATGCCGAACTCGCCTTCGACGGCTACCAGCCCACCAGTCTGTTGGAAATTCCTGGTGCCCGTGACTTGGGCGTTGAGTTTCACACGCTGTCGAAAACCTACAGCATGGCCGGTTGGCGCGTTGGCTTTGTGGTTGGCAATGCCCAAGTGATTCAGGGTCTGCGGACGCTGAAAACAAATTTGGATTACGGCATCTTCTCAGTCGTGCAGGCGGCGGCTGAAACTGCGTTGCAGTTGCCCCACTTCTATGTCCAGCAGGTACAAGAGCGCTACCGGCAACGACGCGATTTTCTCATTGCCGGTCTGGGCGAGCTAGGCTGGCAGGTGCCACGATCGAAAGCGACGATGTATCTCTGGGTGCCCTGCCCGCCGGAGACCAGTTCCACTGACTTTGCCCTCGATCTGTTGCAACAAACGGGTGTAGTCGTGACGCCGGGGAATGCCTTCGGGGATGCCGGGGAGGGGTATGTGCGGATCAGCCTGATTGCCGATTGCGATCGCCTCGGCGAAGCCCTGCGGCGCATCCAGCAAGCGGGTATTCGTTACTCTGAGAAGGTTGCAGTTTAGCAACGGACAGCACGATGACTGATTTTGGCTACGCCCCGCCTGTGAGCAAGCTTCTGACCTATGGCTGGTCTGAACTGTTTGAATCGCCGCATGGCCTGCGCCGCATCAGTGATACCGAGATTCTGAGCCGTCTAGGGCGGAAACACCCGGAGCTGCGATCGCTATGTGTGCAGATCTGCCAAGCGCAACTCGCCAACGGCCGGTCAGAAAACCCGGAATTCAATGGCTTCCTCGTCTCCACGCTGCTGGATTTGTCTGCTACAGAAGCGGCTGAGACGATTATGCTGGTGGCTGGGTGTCTCTACAGCTCGTCGGCGACTGGCCGTATGTCACTCAGAAGCTGGGTCTGTCGGTGTCGCCGCCGCCAAAACGTGAGCGTCGTTCTCAGCGCGATCGCCAAGCGCCGACCAACTTCAAATCGCTCCTAAAAGCGTCGAAATCCCGCAAGTTCAAGCGCTAAACGGCAATCGTCGCATGGATCGCTTGCCGACCGCCACTGGAGGTTGCATAATTTGGCCAGTATCTGCTTAACGGCGGGGCGAAGTCTTGCTAATCTAGCAAACCGTTTGCCCAGCGCTGTGAACCCAGAATGGTCAACCAGGCTCCGCTTGTCCCCGCCGCCCTGCCAGCGCGCTATCTATCCCTGCTTTCGTAACACTTATGTCCCTTGATCAAATCAAACCCGCCGCCAAGGCTGATGCGATGATGTACGTGCCCTATTTCCAGGGACAGAAGCGGCAGTTGCTGCCGATTGCGATCGGTCTCTATCAGCAAGGCTCCCTCGAAGGCGAGCGCAGCATTGAAGGCGGTGAAAGCATCCCCTTTGTGGCGACTTGGTATGTATCGAAGTTACCAGCAGATTTGACCCTCTGCCGCTTACAGTTTGATGGCAATGCCGAACTCAGCTACGAGATGAATATGCAAAACTCGGAGTTCGTGGATTACCTCATTGAGGCGATCATGAGCTATCGACGCACACGCATCGCTGATTTCTCGCGAGCATTTTACCGCAAGCTACTGCGGATTGAAGAGTAAACGCAACTGGGTTCTATCGCAAGGAGTGCGGCGTGGCTAAACCAAAACTATTACTCATCGGCTCGACCGCCGCTTGCAGCGGCAAGTCAGCGACGATTCTCGGTCTGGGTCATCAGCTTCAGGCCGAGCACATCAAGCTCGCCTACGGTAAGCCCCTCGGCACCTACTTTGAAACTGGCACGGGCGGTCAACCATTTGAAGCCGATCTGCGCTTCGTTGCTGACACACTGCAACTGCCAGACAGCCAGCTCCACGCGCCTTTCCTTGCCCTTGACCCTGCGACGCTGCGAGCTTACCTGCGCGACGGTAGCCCTACGGACTACACCCAAGTTTGGCATGACTACGCGGCGGCGATCGCCGCCGACCTCGCCCTGCTCGAGGGTCCCAGCACGCTGACAGAGGGCCGCCTGTTTAACTTGTCCATTGAGCAAATGGCGACCTCGGCTGATGCCGCTGTGCTGCTCGTGGTGCGTTACGACAACATCGCCTTAGTCGATGATTTGCTGGATGCTCGTCTGCTGTTTGGCGATCGCCTCTTCGGCGTGCTGATCAACGATGTTCCCGAACCCGACCTGGCGATCCTCGACACCGAGTTGCGGCCCTTCCTCGAGCGTCAAGGCATTCCCGTTTTTGGTCTCCTGCCCCGCAATGCTCTGCTCCGTAGCGTCAGCGTGCGCGAGCTGACCAAGCAACTGCAAGCGAAGGTGCTCTGCCGCGAAGACCGTCTGGATCTGATGGTTGAGAGCTTGACGATCGGGGCAATGAACGTCAACTCGGCGCTGGAGTACTTCCGCCGCGAGCGCAACATGGCTGTGGTGACCGGGGGTGATCGTAGCGAGCTACAGATGGCGGCACTGGAGACTTCAACCAATTGTCTGATCCTCACCGGGCATACCCCCCCACCAGACTTCATCCTCAGCCGCGCTGAAGATTTAGAAGTTCCGATCCTCTCGGTCGATCTCGACACTCTCAGCACGGTCGAAATCGCCGACCGCGCCTTTGGTCAAGTCCGGATGCAAGAACCGATCAAGGTGCAATGTATGCAGGAATTGATCGCCAAACACTTCGATACCCAGCGCTTCCTCGCTAACCTCGGCCTCGAACCGGCTGCCGTTAGTTAAACACGGGTGCAGTTTTCGGGCGGGTGCAATGCCACAATGAGTATTGGTATTGCCATCAGGGATGTTGTTGTGTCGGCTGAATCGTTACCGCAACCGGAATTCCAACGCGAAACTCGCCTCGGTCTCGTCGTCTATGGCGGAGTCGCCCTCGCGGTTTACATGAACGGTGTCTGCCGAGAATTTTACGATGCGACGCGCGGGCGCGGTATCTACAAACTTTTTAAAGCCCTCACTGACAGCGACATCGTTGTGGACATTATCTCCGGCACTTCGGCCGGCGGTATCAATGGCGTGCTGCTGAGCTATGCCCTGAGCAACAGTGGCGATACCGAGGTCGTGGACTTTGCCAACTTTGCTGACATCTGGCGCGAGAGCGGCGACATCGTGCGGCTGCTACGCCAGCCGAGCGCAATGCAGACTACGATTGACTCCCTGCTCGATGGCGAAGGGTATTACCAGGACGAATTGGAGGCTGCCTTTCGGGACAATGCTGAGCCGACGGCAGCACCGACCGCTGAGTGGCGATCGCCCGCCGGCGAACTCGATCTCTTCGTCACCGGTACCGACACGATCGGTCGCATCTCTACCACCCTTGACGACACCGGGGTAGCCATCGAAGTCAAAGACCATCGTGCCCTCTTTCATCTCAAACACCGCCCCGGCCGCAAGGAACCATTCCACCCCGCGCCTGCAACCTATCAGGCTCTGGGCAAGCTCTGCCGCATCACCTCCTGTTTTCCGGCCGCCTTCCCGGTCGTCACGGTACAGATCGACGACCAGGCCGATGCCGCTGATCGCTTGCTGACCCGCTGGGGTAGCCTCGACCAGCGCTGGCTACCCGCCGAACCGCCAGCCGGCGGCTATCGGCTGCACTTTGTCGATGGGGGTGTTTTGGACAATCGCCCTTTCAGCTACGCGATCGAAGCCATCTATTACCGCACCGCCAACCGCCCGGTTGAGCGCAAACTGTTCTATATCGATCCCAGTCCGGATCGCTTCTCCGGCAGTGCTACCTTTCGGGAGCTGCCCCGCCCGAATATTTGGCAGGCGGTGCAAGAGTCTCTGGTGGGAATGCCCAGCTACGAGAGCATTAGCAATGACCTAGCGGCGATCGCCCGTCACAATGCTACGGTTCACCGCTACCGCATCCTGCTCAGCGATCTCGAAACCCGCCCGCCGACGGTATCCGCAGCCGAATTGACCGCTCAGGAAGAGCTGTACCAGCTCAGCCGCTTGGTGAGTCTGCGTGATCGCTCCTTACCCCTGATCTTCGGCCTCGACGACAGCCGGATCGCGATGCAGGAGGGCAGTCAACGGCACGCAGCCCTCAACGCCCTCGCGCAACTCCTCTATGCACCCAGTCAGGACTCGGCGGCCAATCCCCAGGCGGCGATCGCCCCAGCCGATGACTTGCGTCAGCTCAGTTTCCAAGTACTCGATCTGGATGTGGAATACCTGCTCCGCAAGCACTTCTACGTCATCCGCAAGTTGCGCCAGCGGGCTGAGTCACCGGAAATTACAGCGGCGACGGCGAAAACACTGCAATTGCTAGCTGAACGCCTCAACCGCCAACTGCGTCTGCTGGAAATTCTTCGCGCCGGTCTGAATGCCCTGCTGGTACATCCGGAAGTCGTCGCTTATTACTGCGACTTGGCGAGAGCAGCCCAGACTGTGGTGCATGGCTCGGTGGCGGCCATGGCTCTGCGCGATCGCCTGCACCGGCAACTTATTCGGCTGCATCAGTACTGGCTCTGCCCTGACCGGGTGATCGAGGCCGAGCCGCCGCCAGCTTGGCACTGGTGGCAGCGCTTTGAGGAGTTGCCGGAGCGCGCGCATCAACTGGCAGCCCCGGACTATGAGCAACTGACGGCGGCGGTGACGAACTGGTTACCCCAAGCTGAGCTGAGCGCGATCGCCCAGGACGGTCGGCAACGGCTGGCAACCCTGGCAGACGGCGCGACAACGCAATTTCTACGACAAGGGGACGCGAATTTTCCGCCACCCGCTCAGTTGCCGCTCAATCTACTGGTTCAAGTTGACCGCAGCTTGCAGGCGATTCTGGACACACCAGCCTTGCCCACAGAGTTGCGGCAGTGGGCGATCGCCACGGCCAAAGACTTTCGCGCCCTCGACCGCACCCTCTACCCGTTTGAATACTTGGCCGGCGTCAGCGAAAAGCAACTCATTGCCACCGTGCGGATCAGCCCCGAAGATGCTCAGCGTGGTTTTGGGCGCGGCAAAGGCGTAGAGGAAAAGTTGGCTGGTGATTCGCTGCGAGCGTTCGGGGGTTCATTTTAAAATCCTGGCGCGCCAACGACATTCTCTGGGGGCGGCTGGATGGACTGAATCGCTTAGCCGATGGGCTACTGACGCGGGCTGCCGTTGAGCATTTTCCTCATTTTGTCACCCGACAGACACAGCGCCAGGGGTTGACAATCAGCGTCTATCTGGAACGACTCCTAACTGAGTCCTTGCCCGCCGCCAGCGTTGCCGAGCGCGCTGAGCTATTGCCGACGCTGACGCAATTGGCACAAGCACCCGCTCGTGTCACTCCAGCGGAATTCGACCGCTTTCTCGAACAACTCGTGCAAGCTGGACAGCGCCAGATTCTCCAGGAGAATTTGCCGGTCGTGGTACAGGATTCAATCGCCGAGCAAATCGCTTGGCAACAGCAGAAGGTGGCACAAGTCGCCGAGACGCCTCGCTATGTGCCGGTCGGTGGTTATTTCAATCAAACGGTGAGTGCGATCGCGGTCGCTCAGATGGCTGCCGCTGCGCTCGGTACACCCAGTCAGCCGAGTGAGTCGCCCCCGGATGATCGCTTAGCCACCTTCTTCGCCACAGACTATCGCATCGGTCGTGAACAGTTGCTGACCGATCTGCCCGCAGCAATTTTGAAAGCCTTGGGGGCGCGCGCGCTCCTCGTGCTGCGCGACATCCTCAACTCGCTCGCCGCCAATGACCCCTCACGTCGTTGGCAGCGCAGCTTCACCTATCGCGTGCTCAACCGTGCCTTGCAGTTGGTCTATTGGTGGCTCCAGCGCCAAAGTCCCGCCCCACAATCCCCACTCCGTCAACAATTACAGCGCCTGGGACGCGCGCTCTTGTTGCTGGGGGCGATCGCCGCGATCGCCCTGCTCGCCGCCTATATACCGTCCTGGTTCCTGGGTCTGCTCCTGGCCTGCCTACTGGCTGGGATGTTGGGAGCTTGGGGCTGGCTGCGATCGCGCTAGTACCGCTACGCGGAATTTTGAGTTCTGAGTTTTGAGTGATGAGTGCAGACAATACAGGCATCCTACCGATCCTGAATGGGGATCTCATTTCCGCCGCCTTGTACTAGTAGAGGGCGGCATCAATGGTGATGCGATTCGATTTCTGGGGGATAGAGACCAGATTGAGTATGGGTTCGCCCCTCCCGACAATGATGACGTTATTGACGCCGTATTGTACGAGTACCGCTACGCGGAGTTTTGAGTTCTAAATTTTGAGTTCTGAGTGCCTGCAATACGGGAATCTTGGAGATTTTGAATGGGGATCTCATTGCCGCCGTCCCGTACTAGGCCCCGGCGATGTAGGCTTCGTTTGACCTCTTGGCTTTACCTCACGACCTGTGCGAGCAGGGCGGTGGCTCGCGACGCGGCTATAGGCATAGAAAACAGTGCGCCTTGCCCCAACTCGCAGCCCAGGGCTTGCAACCAAGCCAACTGCTGGGGTGTTTCGATTCCCTCGGCGATCGCTTTCAGCCCCAACAGATTGCTGAGCGCAACGATCGACTCTGCAATCGCCTGGTTGCGAGGATCGTCGGTTGTGGCACTGACGAAAAATCGGTCGATTTTGAGATCATCGACTGGGAGTTGATGCAAATAACTGAGAGAAGAATAGCCCGTTCCGAAATCATCAATACTGAGACGAATACCCTCAGCTCGGATGCGATCCAACAGATCACGAGTTACATCAGTATTTTGAATTAGCATACTCTCGGTAATTTCTAGTACCAAACAATCACCGGGTAGCTGATACTTTGCCAGAGTCGCTATCAAGTACTGCAATAGCTGGTCTTGCAGTTGTTTGACCGAAAGATTTACGCTAATCCGTAGGGAATGCTCAGGAAACTGCTCACGCCACGCCGCCAACTGCTGGCAGGCGCTGTGTAAAACCCAAGCCCCAATCGGGACGATCAAACCAGTTTCTTCGGCGACATGAATAAATTCTCCGGGTGAGACGAGTCCTCGCTGCGGATGTTGCCAGCGAATTAGGGCTTCAAAGCCGCAAATCACGAATGTCTCGAGGTCAACGACTGGTTGATAGTAGATGACAAATTCTTGGCGCTCAATTGCTTTCCGTAGATCGTTTTCGAGCTGTAGCCGTTGCACAGCTTGTGAGTGCATGACAGGATCGAAGATCGCGTATTGGCTTCGCCCGCGTTGCTTCGCGCGGTACATGGCCAAATCTGCATCGCGGAGCAGGTCTTCAGCCCGTTCGTGGGCGGTGGTTCCAAGGGTAATGCCGATACTGGCACTGGTAAATACTTCGCGATCGCCAACTTGCAGCGGTTGGCTCAAGGCTTCAAGAATCCGCTCCGCAACCCGCACGGCTCCTTCGACTCCGTCAATATCCTCCAGCAAGATCACAAACTCATCGCCGCCGAGGCGAGTTGCCAGATCGGTGCCGCGAATGAAATCATCCAGAAGATTAGCAACCTTTAATAACAGTTTGTCGCCGATCAGATGACCAACACTGTCATTGACAATTTTGAAATTGTCGAGGTCAAGAAAGAGCACCGCAAACTGGAAAGCCGGGTGGCGTTTTGCGCGTTTTAGGGCGAGATGCAGACGCTCCACGAGTAGATTGCGGTTTGGCAAATCGGTCAAACCATCGTGAAGTGCCTTGTGGCGGAGTTGTTCTTCAGCTCTGACGCGATCGCTCACATCCCGCGAAGTGGTCTGGATATAGGTCACTTGTCCCGTATCATCGAGAATCGTTTTCGCCAGCGTTTCGAGCCAAATATATTCGCCAGATTTCTGGCGGATGCGATAGGCTACCGGGATATTGATGCCCTGCAAAACTAGCTCATGAGCCTCCTGACGAACACGCTGAGCATCATCGGGGTGAAAAAAATCGTAGGGATCATGACCGATTAATTCTTCAGGACTGTAGCCCAATAAGGCGCGGCTCGAGGGAGTGACATATTCATACCGACCGTCGGGTTTATGCAAACAGACGAGATCGCTCATATTTTCAGTTACAAGCCGCAGGCATTCTTCGCTGGCTCGTAAGGCCATCTCGGCTTGCTTGCGATCGCTAATATTTTCCACAACAGCCACTGTATTGAGCGGCAACCCCGCCTCATCACGGAGCAGTGAAATACTAGTGTGTGTCCAAATAACCGACCCATCCTTGTGCAAATAGCGTTGCTCACGCGAGAAATGCGAAACCTCACCAGCGATGAGGCGAGATAGCTCCAGACTGTCGCGATCATCTGGATGCGTAATCTCAGCAACGGTAGTGTTTTCTAGTTCCTCGGCGGTGTAACCCAACATTTTGCAAAAATGGGGATTACAAGCTAGCAATTTGTTGCGCTGATCCTGGAGAGGACTGTAGACGATCCCTACGGCGGCGCGGTCAAAAATACTGCGAAACTGATTTTCGCTAGTAGTCAGTTGGCGCTCGGTCTGTTTGCGGACGGTGATGTCTTGGATCAGAGCCAGGACATGGGGTTGACCATCATCACTAGCCAAGAGTGATGTTGAGAGGGCGATTGTTCGTTGTTGACCATCTCGACATTGAATGTCCCATTCCTCAGCGACTAGATTATCGCCCTGGCGCATTCTCGCCATCCGTCCAATGGCTTTTTCGCGGATGTCTGGATCAGGGTAGAGACTCTGGTACCAACCGAGGCGATTGATCTCGGCTAAGGTATAGCCGGTAATCGCTTCGACCTGCGGATTCCAAACCGTGAAGCGAACAAAAGGAAAATGTTCGATCGCGTGGCAAACACAGAGTCCTTCAGCCATGTGCTCGAGGATTTGCTGGCGGAAGGTACTTTCTTGTCGAATCGTCGCTGCCGCCAACTTGCGACTGGTGACATCCGCGATCGTCCCGACGTAACCAATGACTTGTCCGGTGTTGTCGCGTTCAACTACAGATTGGGTATCGACCCAACGCACGCGACCGTCGGGATGCCGAAAGCGATACTCGCAGTGAAAGGGGATCTGTGCTTGGAGGAATTGCTCCCAGGCTGTGACGACGCGATCGCGGTCATCTGGATGCACTGCTTCCGCCCAGCCGTGATTGGCGATCGCCGCCAGCGTTAAGCCACTGATTTGGGTACAGCGCTCATTGATATAGAGGCAACGACCGGCGGCGTCGTGACGAAAAACTCCTACGGGTAGGGTAGCAACGAGCTTGGTATAGCGCTGTTGGCTCTCGCGTAGTTGGGTTTCGGTTTGTTTGCGATCGCTGATATTCAAAGCGATCCCCACCAAGCGGCTCAACTGACCGGAGGCATCGGTCAGCGTCCGTCCCAGCACCTGCACCCAGAGCGTCTGTTGTTCGGCAAGGAGAACGCGATGTTCGAGCCTCAGATCGGTCGCGCTGTTCATTGCCGCCTCAGCCGCTCGCCACACCATCGCGCGGTCATCAGGATGAATGCGAGCCTGCATTTGCGCGGTGGAAGCCTGCCAAGTTAGGGATTGCCAGCCTTGCGCTGTATGCAGACCGAAACCGTGGATTTGCTCCGTTGCAACATCATATTCCCAACAGACCATTGCTGAGGCTTCCAGAGCAAGCCTCAAGCGGGATTCACAAGATTGCAGGCGCGCTTCAACAAGCTGACGGCGGGCAACTTCATGGCGTAGGATGCGATTCCAGATGACGAACCCCACGCAACCGAATAGCGGCAGATAGATCGCAGTGTCGATGAGAAAGTGTCGAATCTCTTGCCACCCCAATTCGACGGCTGGCTCCAGCCAGCGCTCTAGAATCGGTGAGGATGCGAGATCAGACGTAGTAATCAGTAACAGCGCGGCGAGCAGCAGGCTGCCAAGTATGGCCATACGGTTCATGGGTCAATGCCAAATTCCTCTACAGTTAGGTGCCGAATTTAGCTTCAGAGTGCGTCTCTTTGCTCGGTGGGTTGACCAGCAATTCTGCCTAAATTTTGGTATTGCAGCGGGCGAGGTGAGCAAGTGATGGCAGCAATGCCTGCTTGCTTGCATACGGTTAATTGGCGATCGCTGGCACTTGAGAACGGGGAGCACCCATCCAGGGATCTTGACGTTCAATCCCGCAACACATAACCGACGCCACGTACCGTTTGAATCAGGCGGCTCTCGCCCTCGGCTTCCAGCTTCAGGCGCAAGTAGCGGACGTAAACCTCAATTATATTAGAATCGCCCATGAAGTCGTAGCCCCAGACACGATCGAGGATTTGGTCGCGCGTGAGGACTTGCTTCGGATGGGCGATTAAATATTCAAGTAGGTCAAATTCTTTAGCCGTCAACTCGATGGCACGCTGACCACGATAGACTTCACGGCTGCTGCGATTGAGTTTGAGATCGCCAAATTGCAGTGACTCACTGTCCTGCTCTTGGCTGCGGCGTAGCGAGGCGCGGACTCGAGCCAACAGCTCTTCGACGCTGAAAGGCTTGACCATATAGTCATCAGCACCGGAGTCAAGGCCGGCGACGCGATCACTCACTTCATCCTTGGCGGTGAGCAGAATGATCGGCACCTTGTCACCGGTATCGCGCAGGCGACGGCAGATCTCGACTCCAGAAATACCCGGCATCATCCAGTCCAGCACGATGAGGTCAGGACTCCCCTCGCGGGCGGCGGTGAGACCCGCCAGGCCGTCATTGGCGACGGTGACCTCGTAGCCCTCATACTTCAGTTCGAGTTCGATGAACTGAGCGAGTTTGACCTCATCCTCAATGACGAGAATATGTGCAGTCATGAGCAGCAATCTCCCTACAGCCTGACTTAGCCCGCCGTCCCCACGGTAGCAGAAACCTTGCAGCCGCGTGCTGTCAGGGTCGGGGTTAGAGAGATTATAAGTAGGGCCGGGTCAAAAAATAGCTGGCAATGGACTTGGCATCGATACTCTCCGGTTTTTGCTGAATCGCCGCTTCTAGATCGGCAGGGGTCATCAACACCACCGCTAGATCTTCGTCGTCGTCTTGTTGGGGCGGGGTGTCGAGTTGGTCGAGATCGCGGGCGAGAAAGGCATAGATGTACTCATCAGAGTAGCCCGGTGCGAGCGGAAACTTGCCCAACGCCTGCCAAGTCTGGGCACGGTAGCCCGTTTCCTCCTCAATCTCGCGCTCAATGGTGGTCTGGGGATCTTCACCGGGTTCAATCGTGCCGGCGGGAAATTCTAGGAGGCGATCAGCGATCGCAAAGCGATATTGGTAGACGAGCACCAGCTTGCCATCGCGCGTCACCGGAACCGCCAGCGCCCCCCCTGGATGACGGATACACTCCCAATCGCCTTCGGCACCGTTGGGCAGTCGCAGGCGGTCAACCGTGAAGTCAAACTTGCGGCCGCGATAGGCGAGGCGATTTTGCAACAGTTCAGCAGGTTCAGGCATGAGCAGCTTAATCCACCAACGACGCCTTTAGTTTAGAGGTTGGGCGGAGCGGCAATGTAGCCAACCAAAATTTTGACCGGTGAGGATATCTGGGTCAGCCTGCGGTTGGGTTCATCCCACTTGGCAATGGGGGCGATGCGGCTGCGTGGCTTGCTGCCCGTCAGCCCAGCTCAAGGTTGGCGACGCTTTGCATAAAACTAGACGTTGAACCACGAGTATTGTGTAGAGTGCCAGGTTGGCCTCACCTACGGTTAATGAATGCAACTATGCAAACCCTTGACCAAAACTTGAAAACACTGGCGGTTGCGGCCCAAGCCCAGCAAGCTGGGACGACAGCGCGGCGCATTGCTTTGGCGAGACTGCTGCGTGAGCTACAACTTTGTGGCCGATTGGTACGCCCGTTTCGGGGTATGTTTCGGGGTTACTATGAGGATATCTACGCTGATGCCACCCAGCGTTTGTTCGTTTACATTTGCGAAAAAATTGATCGCTACGATCCTGAACGGGCGGTCTTGCAGTGGGTGAACTTTTTACTCCGACGGCGCTTTTTTGTCGAAGCCTGCCGCGAAGTTTTCCCGCACTATCGAGCGAATGCGGGCAAAGTCACGGTGATGGTTGGGACGATGCTCAGCTTGGATGATCTGACCAGCCACCAACTGCACGCTGCCTCAAGCGAGGACGGGCCGAGTACGACTGATGAGATCCGTGCTTACCTGCGGGATGATCCCGAAGGATGCTTTCAGGGTGCACATATTGCCGATCGTCCTGATGCCAGCTTTCAGTTCATTGCCGGTCGTATTCTCGACGGTTACAAGTTGCGAGAACTATCAGCCGAGCTGGATATTCCAGTTCCGACGCTGAGTAGCTTTTATCAACGCAATCAGAAACGTTTTGCCCCGAAGCTGCGCGATTACTTAACTCAATGAACTCTGGAGACCATCATGGCGATCGCTCAAGACACCATTTTCAAACAACCTATGACGCTACAGGTGCGGCAGCAGGCGCAGCAGTTTGCCGGGCGGCATAACTCGGCGGCGAAAGCGCGTCAGGTGTATCTCAATACGCTGGCGGTGCAAGCTGTGGCTGATTACTTGAATTACTTTGGTTTTAGCGCCGACTTGGCGGCTGGGGCGAGTTGGCAGCCCGTCCAACAGGCTCTGGCGGATGTTGCTGACCTCTGCGTGACCAACTGGGGGGTTCTGGAGTGCCGGCCGGTGCTA
This sequence comes from Spirulinaceae cyanobacterium SM2_1_0, assembly GCA_012031265.1. Taxonomy (GTDB): domain Bacteria; phylum Cyanobacteriota; class Cyanobacteriia; order Cyanobacteriales; family Spirulinaceae; genus JAAUTY01. The sequence goes on from JAAUTY010000012.1 coordinate 81,286, forward strand.
GCAGACGCATCAATTTTGAGCATCCCGCCGGAGGTCTGGGGCGATCGCGCTGCTTACGTCGCGGTTCAGTTTGACCATGACCTCCGCCACGCCACCATTCTTGGCTTTGTCCAGGAGAGCGGCACGGGTGAGATCCCGCTTAGTGAGCTGCAAGCAACCGAGGTATTGCTCGACTATCTGAGCCAGCCGCGCCTGGTGCGGCTGACGGCTTGGTTGCAGGGAAAGGTCGCGGCGGGCTGGCAGCAGCTCGAGGACTTGGCACTGCCCGCTCACGAACTCGCACTCAATTTTCGCAGTGGGGCGGTCGCGAAGCGTCCCAGTGGGAATTTCACGGCGGCGAAGCCGCGCTGGGTACGCAGGGGCAAGGTTCTGGAACTTAGTCGTGCGACTGAGCAGTTGGCGCTCATTGTCAGCATTGCACCGACGGCGAGTGATGAATACGATGTGGGGGTCGATCTCTGCCCGGTGCCCCGATGCGGAATTTGCCTGCTGATCTTAAGGTCAAATTTGGATGCTAAAGCAGGTGTGATGCAGGCAAGTGCGCGCGGGACACCGGC
>JAAUTY010000051.1 GCA_012031265.1 Spirulinaceae cyanobacterium SM2_1_0
CAAGCAGGTTCTCCAGTTCGTACAGTTTCCTTGCCTGGTTATTGAAGTGCTTTTGCCTAGTACAGAGGCTTATGATCGCGGCGCTAAGTTTGCCCATTACCGCAATCTAGAAAGCTTGCAGGAGTTTGCCCTAGTCAGCCCTGAGAACATCTGCATCGATCTGTTTCGCCTGAATGAGCGCGGCCGGTGGGAGCTATCCGCCCATACCGAAAATAGCTTCGTACAACTCACAAGTATCGATTTTAGTTGTCCAATTGAACTGTTCTACAAAGATGTAGACTTTCTGTCTTGAGTGTTAGTTTTCTGGAGTTAATCAAATAACATGAATCCTAAGCATATCAGATGCGTTCCGAAAAATAACATTGCATATGCTCCCTATAATTTTATAGAATTGGCTGATACAACAGTGACTGTGCCTAGGGAGTCGTTACCTAAATATGACTCTTATTCATCGAGTCACAATACAGGGGAGATTAGATGTACTTTGACAACTGAGTCTCCTCTATATATTCGATGTGGCTTGCAAGCCTCAGATTTTATACAGGAGAAATCTAACAGCTTAAATGATTTAGATAACTGTTCTCCAGAGGAAAGAGCGAGACGAACAAACTTCTTCACCAACCCTGCCACTCAAAAACCTGTACTGCCTGGAAGCAGCATTCGGGGAATGCTTCGTATGCTAGTGGAAGTAGCTGGCTATGGGAAGCTGGATAAAGTTGCTGACTCACAGCTTATCTATCGAGCAGTAGGCGATACAAGCTCGTTAGGGAATAGTTATCGAGAGCGCCTCATCTTGACTGAGGATAATCGATATACTCCTTTAGTCAAAGCTGGGTATATGAAGCAATTTGGCTCCACATGGAAAATTTTGCCCGCCAAACCAATTATTGGAGACAATGAGTCATTCGCTCGTATCGAGAAGAATGATTTTGATACCTCATCCCTGACAACATGGCATGGCTCCAAAAATTCTTATCAGATCAAAGTCATAGTTCAACAACCTGACTTTCATGACCATCAATGGTATGCAAAGGCGCAATCTAGTGAGCAAGAAAACGCTTGTAGCGCTGTTTTAGTTAAAACAGGAAGTGCTCCTAAAAAATGTAGGGAATTTGTGTTTGGGATGCCACATGAGCAGCACGATGGCATTCCAATTCCTGATAATCTTAAACAAGACTATGAAAGACAAATTACTGATGATCAGAAGAAGTTACTTGGTAATGATTGCGCTTTGCAAAATATGCAGCCAGTTTTCTATTTACTTGATGAAGATGGAAAGGTTGTTTTTTTTGGTCACGCAATGATGTTTCGCTTGCCCTATGAGACTTCGCTGCGTGAATTTTTACCCGATTACCTGAAAAGCGAAACCTCAGATCCTCAGTACGTCGATTTGGCTGAATCTCTTTTCGGTCATGTGAGGGATCGAAAATCCGATGATAGCCAGGTAAGTAAAGGTAGACTATCCATTACTGACGCAATCTGTACTCGTGAAACCCCCACAAAGAAAATCAAGCCTAAAATCCTAGGAAGTCCGAAGCCTACAACTTTCCAACATTATCTTGTTCAGCCTGAAGAGCTTGTTCAAGCTAGAAATACTGGAAATCCTAATTTAAACAAGAAAGTTCTGAAGCATTACGCTAGCAACCCAAAGCCTATTTTACGTGGACACAAGTTCTATTGGCACAAACATAGCATCATCACTGATCAGATCAAGGAATCTGACATCGGAAGGCTTCACAAATCAAAATCTCAGTATACTGAGATTCAGTTGATAGAATCCGGCGCGGAGTTCAAGTTTACGATCCGGTTTGAGAATCTGAGTGATATTGAGCTAGGTGCGCTGCTTTGGGTGTTAGATCTGGCGCAAGATGAGAAGTACCGGCTTTCTTTGGGTATGGGGAAGCCGCTGGGAATGGGTGCTGTGAAGATTGAGCATCAGTTGTATCTGAATCAGCGCCAGCAGCGGTATCAGCAACTTTTTGAGAAGGAAGGTAGCGACTGGCTGACAGGTTACGCGGCGGAGCCCAATTCTCCACAGCCGTATATCGATTCTTTCGACCAGCATATTTGTGGTAAGATTGGTGCAACTGAGGCTCCGTTGAAAGATGTACGTTCGTTGAAAGATGTACGACGGATCAAGATGCTGCTAGCGATGCTGAGTTGGGACAAGGCTCCGCCTGCTGAGGAAACTCGCTATTTAGAGATTGAGTGTGATCCTAAGAAAACCAAATGTATTGCGGAACCCAAGAAGGGTAAAGATACTGCCAATGAGTATGCCGAGCGCCCGGTACTGCCGACGCCGCTACAGGTGATTGGTTGGGAGTGTCAGAGCGGCGACAATGGCGGTGGTGGTGGCGATCGCGGTGGTGGTGGTGGTAGTTCCCTGACTGAACCCAAGCCCGAGAAACCACGAAAGCGGTCTGGCAAACGCGATCGCCCTCATCGCAGCAACCCATCTGCAAACAAGTCCTCAGCCGGGGAAAACCCAAATCCTGTCCTTGCCAGACCTCCCAAGCCGCCAAAGCCCAAGCGGTGATGTGATGATTTTGAGGGAGCGGCGATCGCCATGTCCTACAGTCAATTCACGCTAAATCGCCTCAAAACCGACTTTGGGCTGGCGATCCAGGAGGGCGGCTCGCTATATGCTGAGCCGCCAGAGTTGCATCCCTCTTCACTGCTCAGCCAAACCCTACAAGATTATTTGCCCCTCGCCCTCGCGATCAATAGCGAAAAAGCACGCTCAGAGTTTATTCTCGCCCCGATTCTCGGTGACCTACGCCGCCAAATCATGTCCCCGATCTCGCTGTTTTCGGGGAAAGAGTTTAATGTTGATCCGGTACAGGGCTTAGTTGGCTTTTGCGACTTTATTCTCTGCCGTTCCAGCGAGCAACTATTCATTGAAGCCCCGGTGCTGATTATTGTCGAAGCCAAGAACGAAAATATTATTGGTGGTCTCGGACAATGCGCGGCCGCGATGCTTGCTGCTCAAATCTTCAACGGGAGCCGACAGCAATCATTCCTGCACATCTACGGTTGCGTGACGACAGGCAATGTTTGGCGCTTTCTGCGACTTGAAGGAAGCAATTTGGCCATCGACAACGGCGAGTATTACATCAAAGAACTCCCAAAAATCTTGGGGATTCTATCGATTCCTTTCAGTGAGTGAAACCTCTCATGCAAACAATCATCATGACTGTCGGTACGTCCCTACGAACCAACTCCGATCGCGATCTACCTAATGAGCAGCAGCGTCCTTGGGTGAAGCACCATGATCGGTTTCCAGGTCAGCGTATCTTCAGTGGCATTGATGAACCTCTAGGCTGGATGAAAACAGCAGAGCTTGAGCTGATCAGTGCCGAAACCAATACTTTTTGGCGGCTTGATCCGGAGCCAAGCGATCGCCTACTCCTCCTCCACTCTGCCACGCAATCTGGGCAAGAATGTGCTGAGGTTTTGCAAGCGTATTTTCGAGATCACATCGGGCAGAGACGGGTTGACATTGAGCCAATTCCCGACATCAATTACGAGCTAGAAGAGCTTGGCTCGCCATTGGAGCAGATGGCTCGGCTATTACGGCAGCGCATCGAACAAGCCCAAACCCACGGGTCAGTCACTCTAGCTGCAACCGGCGGGTTCAAGGCACAGACAATGGTTATGGGGCTGATCGGCAATGCGCTGGGGGTGCCAGTCTGCTATGTGCATGAAGCCTACAAAACTCTGGTTTATCTCCCCTATATCAACACTAGCGGGCAACCGGAGCCTGTGCGCTACTCCCAAAGTAATCTGCCAGCATCGGGGCGATCGCGCGACGACGTGATTCAAGTCCAAGCCGCCAAAAAAGGTCACCACCGCCCCAAAAGCTGGCCCAAAGTCGAGAAAATTCTCCGCGATCTGGCCTGGGTCGATTTAGTCCGCTTTGATTCCCAAGCCTTCAATGCGCCTAAAAATAACGTCAAAGGCTCGCCCCGAGACCTGGACGACGGTCGCAAAGCCCTCTGGTTGCATCTCCACGACAGCGACGAGTCTCACATCGCCGTCACAATTGAGACCACAGGTCATACGCCCGAACACTTGCAAGCAGCGGCCGCGGAGCTACGTGAACGACTGGGGCGGATTTTTTAGGGAGATTGAACCATTGATTCAGAGCGTCATCGGCACAACCGGCTCGATCTCAGGGTGGTCGCCGCCAACCTGATTGGTGCGAAGGACGAGCGCCGATGCACCGTGCTCGAGAAAAACTTTGACCACCGTATCGCTTGCCAAGCGTGGCAACATCGTCCGCCAGCTCACTAAACCACGCGCCAGGTTGCGGAGCGGGCGATCCTCGAGGCTGATGCCCAGCATTGAGTCATTCTCCACCTGCCAATCGGCGCGGACGCTGCCCAGAGGCAGAAGCTGCCGTCGCAGCGATCGCTCCAGTCGCAGCAATGCCTGCAATCGCTGCGCCTGCTCCGGTTCACACTGCTCCCAGGCTTGCAACCCAGCCGGATCCGGCCCTTGCACCGCCGCTAGTACCCGCTGAATCGTATCGTAAAGCGCTTGATTCGAGTCCTGAGCGCAATTATTCGCTGGCCCGACGAAGGTTGCACCCGTGCCATCGCCGACTCGGTAGCGCGCCATCATCGCCTCAAGCTGGCGACCGAAACCGGTGAGCGGCGATCGCGTTTCGCCTCCAAGGGTATAGCTGCCCGTAAACGGCGGAAAGCGGATGAGAATATCGGCCACCGGGCGCGTCCCCAGCCAGCCGACTTGGCGATCGCCCATATACCGCCACCAAGCCTGCATCCCGGCGATGATGCCATCGACATTGTGCGCGTAGACCTGCTGATAGCGAATCGCCAGGCTCAACTCATTCGCCAGCGGTTCATGAATCACCTCAGCGACACCATAGGCAAAATGTCCAAAAAACAGCCCTGCCTGCGCCGCCCGCTCCCGTTGCTCGCCACCGATGCCGCCATAGACATGGACGACGAGCAGGCGATCGCCCACCTGCCATTCCGACAGTAGAGCCGCCGCACTCAACCGCCGCTCGCTGACCAGCACCGAACTCACCGTCCCCGGCGTAGTCTGCTGCCAAGCCTCGCGCTTAACATAACGCCAAGCCGCTCGTTGCCCTGTAATCACCTGTTGCGGCGGCCAACGCAGCAGTGCTCGCGGCGCAAGTGACTGCACCACAAACCCACCCAGCCCATCCGGCACTCCGCTGACATACCAGCCCAGCGCATTCAGCGGCATCTGATCAAGGCGGCGCGCGGTGGCGGGCAAAATTCCCTCGCCATTCGCGACGGGTTCCGGCAAACGCAGTACCACTTCTGGGCCGAGAAACTCACGCGCCACCGGGTCAAAATGGCGGGCCTGCCAAGTCTCATTGCCCAACGCGGCTTGGAATTGCACCAGCGCCAGGGCAACGCCTGTGGTCTGGATCGGCTCGCTGACGATCACCAACCCAGGCTCTTCACTCTCACCAGCAGTCAAAATTTCCACCGGCTCCGGCAAGGCAACCAACTGGTCATCGCGCGATCGCGACCCCGCCAACGACTCCAGCGGTGTCACCTGCCGCCAACCATGCAGCCGTGCCGGATGCACCACCCCTTGCCGCAGACTGTAGGCCGTTTCGCCGCTGAAATGCACATCCATGGTCACTGATTGCAGCAGCGGTGCTTGCCAAATGAGGCGTAGCCGTCGCCCAACCCAATCTGCCCAAGCGGGGGGAGCTGTGAATACTTCAAACTGCACACCAGCCGCGCGCTCCGGAGCCGTAGGCAAGATCAGCCGCCCCAGCCAAGCCGCCAGCGGTCGAAAGTAATGAGGATTTGGCAAGGCTTGCGTGTCGCGGGCACAAGCCAGTTGATGCCAATCATTGGCTTGGTAACGCTCGTAGTTGTTGACCTGTTGGCGCGGTGGTGGGGCGGGCAAACGTTGACCGGTGAGAATTTCGACTACCAGATCCACGGTTTGCTGCATGTGGGTGCGGCCGTCCGGCAACTGCGCTTCAGCATCGAGAATTCCTCCTGGCAGCTCATGTCCCACCGGCCCTAGGGAAATCAGGCTGATTTTGCCGCGCCGCTGCGCCCGATTCCAGTAAGAGAGAAATGCCAGTTTCCAGCGACGTGGAAAGGCAATCGGCCCCAGACGCTCCACCGAATCGCGATCGCCCACCAGATGATAAACGTGCTCCGCTTGCAGAAACTGGTTGTTGCCACTGAACACACCGCCAAGCGAAATCACCTCAATCGAGGCTCCCAGCGCGCGACGCAAGTAGGGCAGCGCCCCCAACGAAATCTGCCCGCCGCCACTGAACCCTAGCAACGTCACCGGCGTTCCACTGCCCAGCGGGTAGCCATTGGCTTGCAAGCTATCGTAGATGACCTGCGCCATCCCCTGGTTGTAGATCGGCCCGTAGCGCTGGTCGGCAGAGACAGCAACAATAGTGACATTGCGAAGATTGATGGCTAGGCCGAGCAAATTTTGAGGATTCCGCAAGCGCAAGCGATCCGCCCAGCGCCAAAACACGGCCAGCCAGCGACCTTCCGTCATCGGGCGATTGAGCACCGAGTAGGGCATGATGCCGCGTAGGATCGCAATGTCATCGGGCAAATGCGCCGCCAACCGCCGCAGAAAATCCTCCCCTTCCGGCAAAGCTTCGTCAGAGGCCTGTCCGATGCCGTCGAGGTAAACCACGAAGCGGGAGAGTGGGCGATCGCCCGCTACCGGCGCAGCTAACTCACCAACTGGCGTGGTCTTGACCGCATCACCATACCAGCCCGCCCACCAACCTAGGGCTTCCAGCGGTGCGAGAAAAGCGGCGACGAGAAAAATCATCAGCCCCACCACCGCCAAATCCAGCGCCAAACCCAAGGTGCCGCGCAGCGTCAGGTAAGCAAAACGCAGCATCAAGCCGGTTCCGGGTAGGACAACAATCACCACCAAAGCGATCGCCACCCAGAACGACCAGCGCCGCCAACGTCCCGGCATCCAGCTATTCATTCGCGGCGATCGCCCCCCTGATGCTCCTGCCCCGATTGCAACAATTCCTGCAAACGCTGCCGATTGGACACCAGCGCCACACCCGCCACATAATCGCGCAGCCAGCGCCCAAAATTCATCACCGGCTGACCGGCCGTACGTTGCAGCACCTGCAACACCAGCCAACCGAGCACCATACACCAAAACGCTCCCCAGACATCGAGTCCGGCGATCGCCCGCATTCCAGTCACGAAGGCGAGCGCCGTCCACAAGGACAATAGGGTGAGCCAGGGAACCCCCAGATAGGGCAGCGCCCCGAGCAAGCTGAAAAGCTGCGGCGCGTGCGCGAGACCGAGGGCCCGAGTGACTAGATCAACCGGCAAGCTGACCCCAAATCCGAAGCGCGCCACCAGCCCAGTACTCACAGCCCAAAAGATAAACCCAGCCACGAAAAAAATCGCCTCCAACAATAGGCTGAGGACAAACCGCAGCGGCTGCACGCGATTGATAAATAGGATGAAGGCCTGAGCGATGCCGCGCGAGAGACCTGCCAACAGGGTCACCAAAATTCCCAGGCGGCGATCAGGAGCGAACTCTTCCACACGCTGAAAGATTTCTACATCCAATCTGAGCGCCCCCCAAATGGCATCACCCAGACCTAGCCCTGCGTCCTGGCTGGCTACCGCCAGGAGTTCAACTCCCCAAAAATCGGTCATCCCATTATTAAACCGACTCGTCTTCCATGGCCGCCTTTAGCTTCGCTTCGTCGTCGGCTGAGAGTGAGGTGCGGAGGATTTTGCCGTGGTAGGGTTTTAGCTCTCCGATCACTTTATCAGGGGTAGCGTTGCGAACCAAAACGAACAGTGCTGAGGTATTGGGTGTCAATGTTTCGCCCAGTTCCTTCATGAAATCATCGTTAATCCCGATGTCAGTGAATTTGCCGCCCAAAGCGCCGGCCGCCGCACCAGCAGCCAGCCCCAATACTGGTGCAAAGAGTAGGGTGCCGAAAAGCAAACCCCAGAAGCCGCCGCTGAGTACGCCAGCCGTGACCAGATCCTGGGCTTGTTTGACTTTGGCTTTGCCTTCTTTGTCTTTGACCACAACAGCAGCATCTTCGAGATCGATGAGGTGTTCCTTTTGCAATCTCGAAAGTGTCAGCAAGACTTCATCGGCCTTGTAAGGATCATCAAATCCAATCGCGACTAATGTACTCATTGATATAACCTCCGTGACAAAGTAGTGAGCAAACCAAATTGCCCGTAGCCTATCACGGCCACCGGACACGCGATCGCTCCCGTCATTCTTCAGGAAAACTAAGCAGATTTTTTATCCTCAGCGATCGCAATTCCCTTGTGGAACTGAGGCTCAGAATCAAGCTCAGCCCTGGATTTGAGCCAGCGATCGCGATCCCGCCACTCGCTCCAAAACCAACCGATTAACAAGGGTGCCCAGAGCAAAAACCGCTCTCCAGGTGATAGCCGCCAATCTGGCCAAGTCAAACCCATGGCAATCCGATGCCGAATCGTGAAATAGACGAAGCCAGATAGGCTCAGCCAGCGTCCGCCCCAGTTGCCAGTTCCGGCGGCAAACGGCATTAGCCAAGTGAAGTACCAGGCATGAACAATCGGCGATAGGGTCAGCAGGACAAGGTGATAACGCGCCGTGAAGTGGAGGAAGGAGCGACTGGCGATCGCTAAGAGCAAGCAAGCGATCGCCAGCGGGATCGCATAAATCCAATTGTTTTCGGCCGCAAACGCCCACACTTGCGAGAGCAGGTAGGGAACCAACTCCGCAACACGCCAATATTGCACAAAGCCGGATTCGACTGGTGCTAGGGTGCAGCGATCAAGCGTGCAGTAGGGCAGGGTGGCGAGGGCAACCGGGAGCAGTCCGACTAGGCCTGTCATCAGCGCTAGACCCCAGCGGCGACGGCGACCAGTCTCCCAGACCAAGAACCCCAGCACGGGCAGCGAGACCCACTTGATGCCGATACTGCATCCCACCAATAATGCGGCGAGGGTTGTGCGTTGGCGCAACGGGGGCGATCGCCGCTCATAGACCCACCAGGCAGCGACCAAGGGCAGCAGATACAGGCTGTCGTAGTGACCACCAGCGGCGATGGAATGCAGAACAAGCGGATTCCAAGCGTAGAGACTGGCGGCACTCGTCCCGAGCAGGCGCACTAGCAGCCAACAGATGCCGAGATCGGCGACAATGAAGGCGAGTTTGAAGTTGGTCACACTGAGGCTGAGACTCGCCAGCCCCCGAAAAATCAACTGACTCAGTGGCGGGTAAATGGCACTGGTATCATCGGTATTGATCTGCTCCCACCAGGATGTGCGATAGGGGATGAGGTCAATGGCATCGGGAGGCAGCCAATAGGGATTGAAGCCGAGGGTTTGAATATGTCCCTCCCAGAGGTAGCGCCAGAGGTCGCTGTGGGGGTATTTGAAGAGCAAAATGCCGCGTGTGGCGATCGCCAACAGCCAAAACCACCGCCCCGGCAAACGCGGCAAACACCAGGACAGCATAAACCCGGTTCCCAGCAGTCCGACGCCGAGGCCGAATCGCCACCAGACACTGGGATCGCCGAAATCCCTAAACTCGCCCACGCGCTCGTTGGCGTGGAGGAGTAGGCAACCACTGAGGTAGAGGAGGGTGATCACGGCTAGGACAAGCCGATCCCGTCCCGGGCGCTCGCGTCGCCAGTAGAGTTGTCCGATTGTGTCGAGGATCGTCCAGCCCGCGCGGAGGCTGCCGCTGACCGTGCCGGAGATTTTTGAGCGGCCGCCTTGGCGCGGGTGATAGCTGACCGGCAGTTCACAGCTCCGCAGGTTGCACTCGACGGCGCGCACCTGCATTTCCACTGTCCAGCCAAAACCGCGATCGCGCATCTCCAAAGCGGCCAAAGCCGAGCGCCGGATCAGTCGCAGCGGGCCAAGGTCGTGGTAGCGGTGTCCCCAACCCCAGCGGATCAGCGTGGCTGAAAGCTGGTTGCCGAAGTGTTGTACTGGTGTCATCGCTGCCCGACCCGCAGCGCTGGCACTGCGATCACCGAGGATTAGGTCATATTTTGCCATCTCCGCCCAAAAGCGGGGTAATTCGCGCAGATCATCGCTGCCATCGCCGTCGCAGAATAGAATCCACTCAATTTCGTCGGGTAAATCCTGTAAGCCGCGCCAGCAAGCCTGACCGTAGCCAGGTTGTGGCTCGCTGACGACTTCGGCTCCAGCGGCTCGAGCGATCGCGGCACTATCGTCAGTGCTGCCATTGTCAACAATGCGGATGTGCTGAAGCCCTTGTGCTCGCAGGTCGTGAATGACAGCAGCAATCGTAGTCGCTTCGTTGCGAACGGGGGCGATCGCCAGGACAGAGGTGAGCGGATAGTCAGCAGTCATCAGCGCAGTCTAGGAGTAGTGAGTTGACGAAGCTTAGTACAGGACGGCGGCAATGAGATGCCCATTCAAAATCCCCAAGATTCCCGTATTGCAGGCACTCAGAACTCAAAATTTAGAACTCAAAACTCCGCGTAGCGGTACTAGGGCGCTGAAAGTGGTGTGTAGAGACAGGAAACAGCCGACCTAATCAACTATAACCTCGCCAGCGATCGCCAATCTCGCTCGGTATTCAACCCTCGCTCGGTGAAGATTGCCCCGAGATTGCCGGATGAGATACACGGCTGAGAAGGTTAGCGTGTCGAGCCAGGATGGAGGCTATGCTCCAGCGCTAGAGGGCAAGTGCCATCCATTTTGAACAACATCACTATTGAAAAAAATCTGCGATCGCAATCCACATCAACCGGAGAAATATCGAGGATCGCCGGTCAAAAGAAAAACTTATACTTTGAATTTAACATTGCGTTTTAAATCCGTAGGGTTGAGTCGCAAAAATTCTGGCGTTTAAAGATAAACTTAAGCCCATACAGATTTTGATCTCGATAGATCGAAGTCTATGGAAGACGAAGCGGGACAGCGATCGCCTTGCAACTGCGTTCAGAGTTAGGCCAACTCTGGACTTTCCATCAACAGGTTTTCACGTAACACCTGTGTTGCAAAGGTGTAGTACTACACCGCCGTTTGTTTCGACGTTTAACCAACTACCACTTAAATCAAAATCACCACTCCCCACAGTCAGGGGAGATGGAAGGAGGCATTCATAGCAAATTTCTCTCATGTATCTCGCCGGAATTTTTCTGCACATCGCAGGCGCTTTAGCAGCAGGCTCTATCTTCATCTCTGGTTGACCGTGTTTCCCACAGTCTGCCCCTGGTTTGCGGCCTGGGGGTGACTGCGATGGCGTTTAACCTGAATGGTTTTAACTTTAATCACTTGGTGCTGGCCGCTTCGGGTCGTCCGATGTTGGCCAATGCTGACATCATCAGCCGGGCTAATCTGGGCGCTCAGTCGATGCATTCCCCAGATGCGCGCCATGTTCCATTGCCACTAGCACTGATGAGTGCGGTTGTTTGCGCCCGCCGGAGTGAAGTGCTCTCTTCTGGCGCACGACGCACCAGGATGCAGATGCTATGGAGTGGCGGTTTGACTCGCTCTCATCCGGATGCATAGAGCCAGCCCCCCAGGTTTCGAGGCCGCGCTTGCCTGTCGTCCTGACCCCTAATATCTGAATCAAGGAGAATTACAAAGTGGATTTCTTGTCCGATTTCTTGATGCGCTTCCTGGCGCAGTTGCAGTCCCCGACACTTGGCTTTCTGATTGGTGGTGTGGTTGCTGCCTCTCTCGGCAGTCGCCTAGCGATTCCAGATGCAGCCTATAAGTTCATCGTCTTCATGCTGCTCATAAAAGTCGGCCTGACCGGTGGCCAGGAGATCCGCAATGCCAATCTAGTGGAGATGCTGTTGCCCGCAGTATTCGCCGTGGCAATGGGGATCCTGATCGTGTTCATCGGGCGTCATACATTGTGCAAGCTGCCGAATGTCAAAGTCGAGGATGGCATTGCGACCGCTGGCTTGTTCGGTGCCGTGAGTGGCTCTACCTTCGCTGCCGGCTTGACGCTGCTGGAAGGGCAAGGTATCCCATATGAGGCCTGGACTGCCGCTCTCTATCCCTTTATGGATATCCCAGCGCTCGTGACTGCGATCGTCTTGGCCAGCATTTACACCAGCAATCAGCGCCACAAATATTTCAGCAAGGAGGAGGCTCTCAGCAAGCAGCTCGTTACTGCAGGCGACTACCCTAGCGATCAGAGCATTACTGCACATGGGTATCCTAAGAGTGATCTCGCAGATAGGAAGGTCAGGATATGGCCTATCGTGAAGGAAAGCCTCCAAGGCTCGGCCCTATCGGCACTGCTGCTCGGCATCGCTCTAGGCCTGCTAACTCAGCCGGAAAGTGTCTATGAGAGCTTCTTCGATCCCCTCTTCCGCGGCCTGCTTTCAGTACTGATGCTGGTAATGGGTATGGAGGCAGCCGCAAGGCTTGGCGAGCTGCGCAAGGTGGCCCAGTGGTACACCGTATATGCTGTAGTGGCACCGCTGGTACATGGGCTTATCGCCTTCGGTCTCGGCATGATTGCTCACTACCTCACGGGGTTCAGCCTGGGCGGCGTCGTGGTTCTGGCTGTCATTGCCGCCTCCAGTTCAGACATCTCAGGGCCGCCTACTTTGCGAGCTGGTATCCCGTCGGCTAATCCATCCGCCTACATCGGCGCGTCTACAGCCATCGGCACGCCGGTTGCGATCGCCTTGGGTATACCGCTCTATATCGCGATCGCCCAGGCACTGGGCGGCTAATCCCAGACGGGTCGCGGTCTGCTGGTGCTTCCTTAGCCCGGCGACCAACGCGGCGGCTAGATCAGCGCGATCGCCTGCAGGGCCGCCGTTTTCCTGAGTTTCTATGTAGTTCAACGAATACGTACATCGCGAGGCAACTAATATGACCCAGCATGCCAGCAAGCTCGTCATCGTCACAGAAAAGGTACTGCTGAAAAAGATCGCCAAGATCATCGATGAAGCCGGGGCAACCGGTTATACGGTAGTGGAGGCCGGCGGTAAAGGCAGTCGCAACGTGCGCTCGTCGGGACGGCCTACTGTTTCCGATACCTACTCGAATGTGAAGTTCGAGGTGCTCACCCCCAGTCGGGAGATGGCTGTGAAGATTTCGGATGCGGTCGCCGCACAATTTTTCGACGATTATTCGGGGATCGCCTATCTCTGTGACGTGATGGAGGTACTGCACGCGCACCAGTTCTAACTCAAAACCCAGCCGATCAAACCGCAAAAGCCAGGGTCATGCCCTGGCTTTTGGGCGGCCAGATTTTTTGTGCCTGATCAGCGCGGCCTGCTGAGCTACGGCTAAACTTTCGCGGCGATCATCACGGCCGTGATCGCCGCCACCGTCGCCTCGATCTCTGCCGCTGTCAAGCCGGGGAACATCGGCAGTGAGAGAATCTGCGCGCAGAGGGTTTCAGCATTGGGGAAGTCACCGGTCTGATAACCCAGATCCGCGTAGGCGGGCTGTAGGTGGCAGGCGATCGGGTAATGGATGCCGCTCTGAATCCCCTGCTCCGCGAGCGCTGCTTGCAGCTTGTCGCGATCGCACCCTGACTCAGGCCGCACCCGCACGACGTAGAGGTGATAGATATGACCCGTCCCACTATCATTCCGCATCGGCACAATGCCCAGCTTTGGCCGCGCCGCAAAAGCCTGATCATATTGAGCCGCTGACTGGTTGCGCGCTGCATTCCAGTCCTTCAGGTGCGGCAGCTTGACGCTCAATACTGCTGCTTGCAAGCTATCTAGGCGGCTGTTGGTTCCCAACTCCGTGTGGACATACTTCTTCGCTGCCCCATAGTTGCGATAGGTGCGAACCGTGCGAGCCAAGTCGCCATCGCTGGTGATGAAGATGCCGCCGTCGCCAAAAGCACCCAAGTTCTTGCTCGGATAGAAACTGTAGGCCGCACCGACTCCTAGGCTGCCCGCGATGCGACCCTCGCGCTCAGCGAGATGCGCCTGAGCCGCGTCTTCAAAAACCAGCACGTTGCAATCGCGTACAAAGGCATCAAGCGCCGCTGGCGACACCATCTGACCGTAGAGGTGAACTGGTACAATCGCCTTTGTCTTAGGCGTCACGGCGCGACGAGCGGCGTCGAGATCGATCAGGGCGGTCTCCAAGTCGCAATCCACGAGTACAGGACGCGCGCCCGTGCGGCGGATGCCGATGATCGTGGCGATAAAGGTGTTGGCTGGGACGATCACTTCGTCGCCGGGGCCGATGCCGCAGGCCTGTAATCCCAAGGCGATCGCATCCGTGCCCGAAGCAACACCCACAGCCTCCGTCACGCCTGAGGCCGCCGCAAAAGCTTGCTCAAACTTCGCCAGCGTCCCGCTGAGGATAAAATCACCTCGCTCCATGACGCCCAGAACGGCTTGCTCAAGGGCTGCCTTCAGCGGCTCGTGTTGGCGGGTCAGATCGACAAAGGGAACGCGAACTGATTGGGCACTCATAGCTTAGTAACAGTGAATCTAGGCGAGCAGCGGCTTCAAGTTTAACCGAATTGGCAATTGAAAAGTGATTTTCAGTCTATGGCAACCCTTCACATGATTTTCACGACTTCGCGAGATTGTGGGATTAGTGAATGACCCAGTCTCCGTCCCAACCTGCTGATCGCCGACTGGCAAGAGTTCTAGTCAGCGGCTCAGGAGGTAGGGGCCGGCTTGACGACGAATGTTGGCTGGGATTGCGCGATCATTAAACAATAATGGTGAGGAGAGACTGCCCAAATAAATTCCCCGCTGCCTATTTCTAGTCGAGCGTGATTGCTGAAAGCAAATTGAAACGATTTTCGCCAGGATGGGATGGACACTAGGTTCTGGATCGAGTGTCTACTGTGATTAGAGCCAGTTTGACTGTAGTGATCGCCGCTGCTATTGCATTGGCAGCATAGCCCACCATCTCAATCTAGGGTGACTTGAAAAGATAGTAACAAGGGTAGGTCAGATGTCGATTCCAAATTCAGAGCTATTTGTCAACCGCCGACCACGCATCTTAGTCGTAGACGATCTACCGGATAATTTACGCCTACTCGCCATCCTACTCAATGAACAGGGCTATGAAATCCGGCTGGCACCGAGTGGAGCGATGGCGCTCAGCAGTTTAAGCCATTTTCAGCCGGATTTGATTTTGCTGGACATCATGATGCCGGAGATGGACGGTTATGAAGTCTGCCAACGCCTCAAGGCCGACGAGTGCCACCGTGCGATCCCGATTATTTTCTTGAGTGCTCTCGACAGTGCGGCGGATAAGGTGCGTGGCTTTCAGCTCGGTGCGGCGGATTACCTGACGAAGCCATTTCAAAGCGAAGAAGCGATCGCCCGGATCGAACATCAACTCACTCTGCAACGCTTGCAGCAGCAAGTCACCGCCCAACGCGATCAGCTCCAAGCTCAAAACGAACGCTTGCAACTAGAAGTACAAGCACGGCAAGCAGCCCAAGAAGCAGCGGAGTCGGCACTCGCAATCCGCAGTCAGTTCTTGGCGAACATGAGCCATGAGCTGCGATCGCCCTTGAATGCGATCACAGGCTTCACACAACTCCTGCTCAGTTACCCCCAACTCAATCCTGACCAAATTCGCTATCTACAAATCATTCAGCGCAGTAGCAATCATCTGCTGAGCTTGATTGAGGATGTGTTGAACTTTTCCAAACTCGAAGCCGGTTCGATGGTGCTCGTGCCCGATGCCTGCGATCTCAGCCAGTTGCTCGACACCCTGGCGGCGATGTTTCAACTCCAAGCCGACCAACGCGGCGTGACCTTGACCGTCAGCACCGCGACGGGTGTTCCCCGCCATATCTTTGTGGACGAGCAGAAACTGAATGCCGTGTTGATCAATCTGCTCAGTAATGCGATCAAATTCACCGATCATGGTCGAGTCACTCTGAGCGTTGAGTGTGAGACGCCGACCACAAACACTGCCAAAAACTGCCGACTCTGCTTCAGTGTCAGCGATACCGGTAGTGGCATTGCCCAGGAAGATCTGGCGATCATCTTCAAAGCCTTTGTCCAAACCAAAGCGGGTCAACAAACGGCCCAGGGCACGGGCTTGGGGCTTGCGATCAGCCAGGAGATGGTGAAGTTGCTCGGCGGACAGATTGAGGTCGAGAGCGAGTTGGGGTGTGGCACACGGTTTAGCTTTGTGATTCCGGTCTCGCTACAGACCGCACAGGTGGTGACAATCCCCCACCGCCATGTCCTAGCTCTCGCACCAGAAGAGCCAGCCTATCGTCTCCTCGTGGCTAGTTCCGATGAAGCAACCCGCTTACTGCTGACCAGTTTTCTGTCACCACTCGGCTTCGAGGTGCAAGCGGTCAACGACGGTCAAACGGGCATCGACGTCTGGGAGCAATGGCAGCCGGATGCTGCTTTCATCGAGACGCGCCTATCACAGTTGTCAGGGCTAGAGGTTGTGCGCCGGATTCGTGCCTGTGAGGACGCATCCAGTCGTCAGCGACCGATGATCGCCCTGATCGCCAATGCTGAACCTCCCCGCCTGACTGAACTGGAGGCGGCTGGTTATGATGCTTGGCTGCTCAAACCCTTCACCCTCGATCAGGTCTCCGCTTTGCTCGCCGAACAACTGGGGGTTGAGTATCTTTATGCGGATGACGCGCGATGGGGAGAGACCTTGCAACAAGGTCAGACCCGGCTCGACTGCTACTCCGACCGGTTCTGGCGCGAGCAACTGACGCAGATGCCAGCGGACTGGCTGGCTGAGGTGCGAGCGGCGGCCGTGGCGATTGATGAGGTTGGCGTGCGGCGAGTGCTCGCCGCGATCCCAGAGCAACAGAGCGAGCTACGCCTCGCGCTTGACCGACTGCTCTACGATTTTCGTCTGGATATCTTGCTGGATGCGATCGCCCTGCTGGATGAATAAAACTGATCCCCTGCTGACTTTATGTAGCAGATTACATATTTTTATCGCTTTTGGTCACGGTCGGTTGTAGTTTTATAATAGGATTGGCGTGCGAACGTTAAAACAATCTAAAATTTAATAGTGTAACCCTCAACAGGTTGTATGCAGGCTCTGCTTCGCATAAGTGGATGTTCTGATTGCGACCGCCGCAGCGCAGTCGAACGTGTGATCGCTGTCGAGGGTTCTGAACATCAACAACAATACTTTCGCAACCGCAAGGGAGAGAAACTCGTGAGCACTGAAGCAGTCGCGCAGAACGGTAAGGATCAAGAGAGCGCCATCGTCTCAGCCAATGAGGGCGATACGGCGAAGTTGGAGCTATACAAGCCGTCGCCTCTACCTCAAAATCGCCCGATCGAGCGCAGCCATCTCAATGTCGTGGAAACCTACAACACGATGGGAATGCGACCGGTGGTGTCGAGTGGCATCGAAATGTCGGGTAGTCTGGCTGTGTCTGGCAATCGCCCGATCGTCAAGAGCAATCTGGCGATTAGTCAAACCTACTCGGTGATGGGCAACCGCCCGGTCGCACCCAATGAGATTGACGACATCGGCGATCTGATCGGTTATCTCGACTAGCCACACCGGGCTGCGACGGCCCGGACGCTGTCGAACCTGACGAATTGCCCTGTAGGCGCGCCACCGAGGTGCGCCTGCGCTTTTTACAGCCGCAGCTACGTCGGTCTAGACCGCTTTGGTCAAGACGAAGACGCTCCCCTCATTGCCGCGATTGATGCGGAGGTCGCTATCGAGGTAGGTGACATCGATCCAACCCTGGCGATCGCGCGCCGGGATGCCAAAATCGACCGGCGGAAATTTTTTCCCGGCTTCGAGCTGGTGGATCATCTCGCGGGGCGACTGGTAACCGAGTAAGCGCTGCAAACCAATAATCGAACGCTCGAACTTGACCGTGAGCCGTCGTTCTGAGACCGGCTCGTATTGTGCCGTGACGCAGACTAATCCTTCTAGGAAAGGAACGCCAACAATTTCCGCTAGGTTGTAAACCCGTTCGTCAGTGGTGCGGATACACTGGTAAATCGCGCCAAGTTGCACCACAGGGATGCGGTTGATGCCCAGTAGCTCGCGACTGGTCGTGTAGAGCAAACGCCAATCGCCTGCCAGTAGCGCGGCGGCTTGTACCGGCTGGGGAGTCGGGTTCAGGCTCTCGAGCTGGGCGATCGCCGCGAGAATCACCGTCTGGTCGTGCTCCGTGGCGAGGAGACCTCGATTCGTCCCGGCGATCGCGCTGAGTAAGCTTGCTTTCTGGCTCATCCCCTCATTTACTCCGCTTGCATCCAGCCGTTTTCAACTTGTCACAACGCCGCCAGGATGGGCGATAAGTTTTTTAAACAGCCTGCCGATTTTGCCCGGATGCGCGACGTCAGCGTCCGGATTGACCATGCGAGGCAACGGTTCGTTGTAAACTCGAGTGAGTACTTTATCTGAAACTGTTTGCGAAATACGCAACTAGGTTACCCGCACACTATGTATAAGAATCCGGCTCTCAGCCAGGAATCCCGTTATGAACCAGCCGCCGTCATTCCGCTGAAACGCGGTGGCTCATTGCTGAGTTGGTTAGAAACCAACGGCCGCCTGTTACCGCGCGAGGTTGTCGAAACGAGCGAGCCAGCTCTGGATGAGGCGGCTGAAGAAGAAATCGCTGGTCTGATGGGCGTCAGCGCTGATGACGACGATAGCGATGATTTCGAGAGTGACGACGACTAAAGACTGAATGATGGGGTGATCGCCATTGACGGGCGCTCACCCCACTTTTGATCGTGGTGTGGTGTGAAGTGAGTGAGTGGAGACGTGAGTTGTGGAAGCCAAAATATTTTCTCCGGTGCAACTGCATAAGCCAACCGGGCGTAGCCTGCTGGCGCTCCTAGCCTTGCTGCTGGGTGGCCTGGCGCTGGTTGGAGACTGGCAGGCTGGGGTAGAGGCCAGTGGCCTGCCGTCATTAACGGCACCGCTGCTGGTTTGTGCCCTAGTCGCCAGTGGTCTCGGCTACGGAGTGGTGCCCCTGCTGCGCCAACTCAAAGCTGGTCAAGTGATTCGCGAAGACGGCCCGCAGGCACACCTCAAAAAAGCGGGCACGCCAACCATGGGCGGTATTTTTTTTGTGCCAGTGGCCGCGATCATCGCGCTCCTCTGGACAGGTTTCGACAGCTTGGCGGTAGCAGCCGTGGCGATCACGCTGTTTTACGCCTCCATCGGCTGGTTGGATGACTGGCGTATTTTGCACCGCAAGTCGAACAAAGGCATTTCACCGCGTCTGAAGCTGGCGCTGCAAATCGGCGGGGCAGCAGCATTTTGCCTGTGGGCAGTGGTCTCGCAACCCGCAGCGATCACGACCATCGCGCTGCCGCTCGGCTTCACGCTCCCGCTCAGCTACGGGTTCTGGTTGCTCGCCATCTTTGTCTTCACCGCCGAGAGCAATGCCACCAATCTCACCGACGGGGTTGATGGTTTAGCGGGTGGCACCGGGGCGATCGCCGCCTTGGGCCTCGCTGCCCTCATTGCCCCGACTGCGCCGTCCCTAGCGATCTTCGCCGCCTGCCTCAGCGGTGCTTGCCTGGGCTTCGTGGTTCACAACCGCAACCCCGCCAGTGTTTTCATGGGCGACACCGGCTCCCTGGCGCTGGGCGGGGCGTTAGCCGCCGTCGGCATTCTCAGCCAAAATCTCTGGGGTCTGTTCCTGGTCAGCGGCCTCTTTTTCGTCGAAGCGATTTCCGTTCTCGCCCAGGTGAGCTACTACAAAGCCACCAAAGGCCCCGATGGCATCGGCAAGCGCTTGTTTAAAATGGCTCCGATCCACCACCACCTCGAACTCAGTGGCTGGTCAGAAACGCAGATTGTCGGTGCCTTTTATCTCCTCGTCTTTGGGCTGGTGCTGCTGGCGCGACTCCTGCCCGCTTAAACCAGCCCCATGGCTCGGTGTCCAACCTTCCGTGCGACGAACGGCGATCGCGTTCGCGCACGGAAGGTTGGACGCACCATCGGTTTGTCTAGCAGTTAGATTGAGAACCGCCCATTGCGGAGCCGTATGATGGGCAGTGTAAGAGGGGGGATCCGTGAGGATTCTCCCTATCCCGATTAACAGAGTCGCTCGTGGAAGTATCATAACCCTCAATAGGCCATCACTCAAACTTACAATGACTGTGAGTGCCTTGCCAAAAGTCGCTGAAGTTTAAGAGCAGTATCTGACTCTGGCAATGATTAAGTACATCACAACTTCTAGATTTGGGCTATCGGCGACAGGGTAAACACATATATATAAATGTAGCCAAAAAGACAGAAAGAAGCCCCAGAAAATAAAGCCCTGCGAGGTAACTGTTCAGAGGGTTCAGGACAGCAAAAGGGGTAGAGTGAAGAGCATGGCAGGAAAAATCGTCATCGCCGGAGAAGAGGTTCCCCAGTCAGACTGGGAGAAAACGCCAGCGAGCGTCAAAGCGCTAATCGCCGTCTTGGCAGCCAAAATAGATAGCATCGAAGCAAAGCTAGGACTGAATTCCCAAAACAGCTCGCAGCCTCCGTCAAGCGACTTTTGGAGGGCTAAGGGAGGTCAAATGCAGCCGCGTGAGCTTCATCGGGAGAGGCGTATCAGCGGCAGCCCTGCTTGGGGGAGGGTTGGGTGATTGCTCTGGTTTAGGGGGTATAGAGACCGGGTTTGGTATGCGGGTTATGCGGTCTCAACGACGACGAAGCGTATATTCGCGTGAGCGCGAACCTTGCCCTCAGTGCCCCGACAGCTTGACCGCAGCCAGAGCGAGATTCAGCTAGCCCAGAATTGAGTGAACGCACAAGCCAGCAGATTGTTCATAACGAGCAGTCTGCCGCAATTGGGAGCCAAGTAAGCGGAGTGATTTAAACCGCTTCGAGATTTTTTTCGCCCGTGCGGATGCGAATGATCTGATCGACGGGAGTGACGAAAATTTTGCCGTCACCAATTTCGCCGGTTTTCGCCGCTGTGATAATCTTCTCAACCACCATATCGACCTGATTATCTTCCACGACGATTTCAACCTTAAGTTTTTGGAGAAATTCGACCGTGTATTCCGAGCCACGATAGCGCTCAGTTTGACCTTTTTGGCGACCGAAACCGCGTACTTCTGAGACGGTCATCCCAACAATGCCCGCGTTGACGAGGGCGATTTTGACTTCATCAAGCTTAAAAGGGCGGATAATCGCTTCTACCTTCTTCAAGAGTTCAACTCCTCAATGCAATTCATCTGCGTTGTCTGCAAGCCGATGTGCCAAGCATGACACTTTCTAACACTGCATTCCGAGAAATTTTGTAAATCTGGGTACATTTTTAAGCTTCTGGGGTTTCGACAGACAGTTCCAGGGCCAGTTGATAGAGTTGGCGGCGCGATCGCCCGGTCTCGGCGGCGAGTTGGCGGCAGGCTTGCGATCGCGACAGTCCCGAACTCAGTCGCTCTTGCAGCATCGCCTTGAGTTCCGTTGGCGATCGCGCTGTCAGTGGCTCCGGTTCTGCCGCCGCCAGCACCAGCGTAAACTCACCGCGCGGCTCGCGCTCCGCATACGCCGCCACTGCCGCTGCCAGTGTACCCTGCCAGAGTTCCTCGTAGCGCTTGGTCAGCTCGCGTGCCAGGGTTACGAGTCGCTGTTCGCCACAGGTGGCCGCCAAGTCTCGCAGTGTCGTCAGCAGCCGATGCGGCGCTTCGTAGAGCACGAGTGTGCGCGGCTCGCGGCTGAGGGCGGTCAGGCGCTCGCGCCGCGCCCGTCCTTTCGCCGGTAAGAAACCGATAAAGGCAAACTCGTCCGTGGGCAGCCCCGATGCCGCTAGGGCGGCGATCGCCGCACAAGCGCCTGGAATTGGCACGACGCGAATCCCCGCGGCGCGACAGGCCTGCACCAGCTCGCTGCCCGGATCGGAAATTCCCGGCATCCCGGCATCACTGACCAGCGCCAGCGATGCCCCAGCTTGGAGGCGCTCGATCAGTTCTCCTTGGCGCTGGCGGCGGTTGTGCTGGTGGTAGCTGAGTTGCGGCGTCGTGATCTGGAAGTGTTGCAGCAGGCGGCCGGTATGGCGGGTATCCTCGGCGGCAATGTAGTCCACGTCCTGCAAAACCCGAATCGCCCGCAACGTCATGTCGTCCAGGTTACCGATGGGCGTGCCGACGATGTAGAGCGTACCGGTAGGCATGGTTGAGAGGGGCGGGCGATCGCCAAGCAGCTCCGGCCTGACTGTACCAGAGCAGCCCCCAGATCGGGATCAGGCGATCGCCCGACTCAGCGGCTGCCGACCAAATGTACCGGGCTTGGGGCCAGGTCACTCTCAGACAGCGGTGCCGCTTCGATGGGCAGCATAATTTGGAATTCTGTCCCGCCGCCGACTTCCGACCGCAAGTGAATCTGACCTTGGTGTTTTTCGAGAATCCGCCAGCAAATCGCTAAACCCAAGCCGGTTCCTTTGCCAATTGGTTTGGTCGTAAAGAATGGGTTGAAGATTTTGTTCTGAATCTCTTCTGGAATCCCAGGGCCGTTGTCGCGAATACTGATGCAAACATGATAGTCATCACTCTGGCGAGTCTGGATAGTGATTTGCTTGGGCTTCACTTCGGTCGCCAGTAGGGCATCAATGCCATTGGTAATCAGGTTTAAAAAGACTTGATTGAGCTGAGCTGGATAACAAGCAACTGCCGGTAAATCACCATACTCTTTGATTACTTCGATGCCCTGCTTGATGCGATTGGTCAGAATCACGAGGGTACTATCAATACCTTCGTGCAGATCAACTCGTTTGGTCTCGGCTTCATCCAAACGCGAGAAGTTTCGCAGAGATGTGACAATTTCTCGAATGCGTTGCGTCCCCATCCGCATCGATTTCAGGGTCAGCGGGAGATCATCTTGTAAGAAATCCAATTCGATTTCTTCAATTTGTTCCTGAATGTGGGATTGAGCATTGGGGTAGGCTTCTTGATAAAGGGTTAACAGGTTGAGCAAATCTCCAAAATAACGCTCAACATGAATGACATTACCGTGAATGAAGTTGACGGGATTATTAATTTCATGGGCAATGCCCGCCACCATTTCACCAAGACTCGACATTTTCTCAGTCTGGATCAGTTGTGTCTGCGTTTCCTGCAAGTTGGCGAGGGTTTCTTGCAGCTCTTGCGTCCGTTCTTCAACCCGATGCTCAAGGATAGATTGTGCCTGGGCAAGCTCTTCAATTTGCTCTCTAACTTTGTGAATCAGACGATTCAGTGAGTCGGCTAACACACCCACCTCATCGCGAGTGGCGACAACGACTTGCAAATTGTAATTGCTTTCGCGGGCGGCGCGCTTCGCTGTTTCCGTAACCGCTTTGAGGGGATGGGCGATCGCCCGTCCCGTGTAGATTGATAGTGCGATCGCGCTCCCCAACGAAAAGACGAGACTGGCAATGATTAAACGCTGTCGTAAGCGAGTCGCAGCCTCGAAATCTCGATATGCCGCTTGTTGCTTGCCAGCGGCGAGCGCCCGTGCCCGCTCCAACTGACCAGTCAAACGCTCAAACTGGGTGTCAATTTCCCTGGTGCGGGTCTCCAAAAATGCCCTAAAGACACGCTTTTGTGCATCGCCAGCATCTTCCACAGAGCGATTAAGCGGATTGACTTGCGGCCAGAGCGCCTCGAAGCGTTGCAAGTAGGCATCGACTACCCGGTCGTAGTCATCGTATAGACGATCTAGCATCGTCGCCGCTCCATTCGTGTGCTCCGTCGAGGCGTCCAATTCGATCAGCAATCGTTTGACATCTGTGATGCTCGCCTGCAACTCACTGACTTCGTAGCGAAACCAGATGGGATTTTCAACGGTGGCAATCAACCGCTGCGGATGAGCGCGGATTTTGAGAATGTTGATTTCGAGATCTTGCAGCAGGTCTTCCTGCTGCTCAGCCAATTCGAGCCTTTTGTGGGCTTGTTCCTGGTGGTAATCACCGAGCGCCAAGCCCAGCATCGTGCCTGAAATCGAGATGCCAATCGTCAAGACGCTGGCATAACCAATCTTCTGGGCAATGCTCGAAATCTGCCAGCTTGCCAACCACTCTTTCACTGATTTCGACTCCGTGCTTAACTGCTGACATAAAGACCGTGGTGATTAGAGATAGTCCTCTTGACCGATCGCCTTGTATCCCTCGCGGATCAGTTCATAATCCTGGTCATTGGCCGGAACGATCTCTGATTCTGCATATTTCTGGTTGGCTGGAGCCGCCAGAATGGCTTCGATGAGCTTCTGTTCCTGCTCGACAATTCGCGATCGCATCTCCTCCACACAGGCTTCATCCAGCGACGGATTGACCACGAAAACATCGTTCGGCAACTGTTCGCCTTCGGCAATAATGACAAAGTCTGACTCGTTGAGTTCCTGAGCGCTCAAAACCTGCTTGTAGTGCGGCAGACCCCCTGCCCAGGCATCCACGCGACCCTCTTGGAGCTTAGCCAAACCGCTGTCATCGCCGATGACCTCGATCGTGAAGTCTTCGTTCAATTCCATCCCCGCATCTTTGAGCATTTTGAGGACGCCAAGGTGTCCAGCCGTCGAGCCTTCTTCACGAATGCCAATCGTCTTGCCCCGCAAATCCTCAATGCTGGTCATCTCCGTGCCCGTGACGCCGACAATTACGGTGTAGTAGTCGGGGCGGGTCAGACCTACCAGCGGCACTGCCTCGGCCTGAGCATTCATCAGGACATATTCGGAGGGGCCTGCCAAGGCGATGTCGATGCGATCAAACATCAGCGCTGGCGTTGCCGCAACCTGACTGCTGACCGGAAAGAGTTCGATGGGAACGCCCAAGACTTCTCCCAGCGCAACCTGAAATGCGCCAAATTCCTCTTGGAGGCGCTCTTCACCCAGAATATCGGTGACCGCGAACCGCAACTGCTCTGGGCAACTGGCAATGGGTTCACCTGTCCCAGTGCTAGAGGCTGAATCCCCTGCCGTTGGGCTGCAAGCGGTCATCAACAGCAATGGCAAAACCAACAGATTCCGTGATTTCATGGCTCAACTCCAAGTGCTTTAGAGAAACTCAGGCTCGTCAATTCCGACTACATCAAAGAGTACTCAAGCCAAGCAGTCATCTGACCCAATATCTTTCTGATTCGAACTGAACACGCCCAAATCTTTAGCTGGAACTAGGATAGCGATTCAAGATAAAGAGCAGATTAAGTGCATGAGCCATGCTTTTCTTTTTCGCCAGAGAAAATTCAACTACAGGCTGAAGTCCTGCTCTGGGCATGGTTGTCGCCAGTGGTCATTGTATGTAATGGCGATGCCATTACATACAATGGCCGGGTATCGCTAATGACAATCTGAGGAATTGCGGTTGACTAGTTGACTCAATCGTTAACTTTAGTGAGCGTGATCAATCTGAATCTTGATCGCGACTTAGCGGCGATCGCAAGGTAAAAACTGTGATTTCGGGGCGCGATCGCCAGCGAATTGGCAGGATCGTCATCCCTAGCCCGCGATTGGTGTAGTGAATCGTGTCCCCAAATTGGTAGCGACCGAGGGGATATTCGCGACCATAGGGGGGGAGAAAGGGTGGGCCGATGAGCGGCAAACGCACCTGACCGCCGTGGGAATGGCCGGCAAGCTGCAAATCGAAGCGGCCGGTGGCGGCGCTACGGTCAGCAAAATCGGGTTCGTGGAAGAGCAAAATTGCCGCGCCATCGACCGGTAAAGCGGCGAGCACGCGGTCAAGGCGATCGCGCCCGGCCCAAATGTCATCCAAACCGGCCATGTGCAACGATTCCCCGTCGCGCCGCAGCGTCCGCACGGCATTATTCAAATCCGCGATTCCCGCCGCATCTAGCGCTTGCTGCACCAACTCCGGGCGCGACTCGCAGTCGTGGTTGCCCAGCACATAGGCAACCAGTTCTTGGGCCTGCAAAGGCTCCAGCGCCGCCGTCAAGCGGGCTGTGGATTGCGCTGGATCATTGGGTGCGGTGACAAAATCGCCGGTCAGGGCGATCACGTCCGCCTGCTCGCGATTGGCAAGCCGCACGATCCGCGTCAGCCGTGCCGGGGGCATCCCGCTGTCGATATGTAGATCACTGAGCTGCACCAGCTTGAAGCCATCGAAGGCGGGGGCCAAGTGGGGCAATTCCAGCTCAATGCGCACAATTTCCAGCCAGCGTGGCTCAATCTGCCAGCTATAAATGCCGCCTAGACAGGCTAAGAGGAGTAGGAGCCAGCCGAGGCGGCGGGCCCATCGTGTCCAATGGCGCGATCGCTCAGGTCTCGCGGGTCGGCGGCGCATTTTGGGTTCGCAGCAGGGGCTGCTCGTCGGCGGGGATGTGGCCGTGGCGACGCAGATAGACGCGGAAATCGGCCTCCGCCTGATCGACCTCAGCCGGGGTGGGCAGCCGCCCTTTAGCTTTGTGAAAGTCAGGAATAAATCGTTCGCGAAATTCTTGCCAAGCCATCGCCGTCAGTTTGGAGATTGAGAAAACAGGGGCCTACTCGATATTGAGTGGATCGATGTCCAGCGTAAAGCGAACGGCAGCCGGACAGAGCGATCGCAGCGGTGTGAGATCCGGGAACGCCGCCTCTAAGGGCAACTTTAACAAAATCTGCCAGCGATAGCGTCGCGCCACCCGCAAAATGCTGGCAGGCGCAGGGCCGAGCAGTTGTGTGCCCAGCGGCAGCAGCGGCGGACAGGCGGCGGCGACATCACGGGCGGCTAGCTCAACATCCACGGGATCGAGTCCGCTGAGGTGAATTAACAACAGGCGACAGTAGGGTGGATAGTGGCTCTGCTGCCGTTGCGCCAGTGTGGCTTGGGCGAAACGGGGGTAGTCGTGTTGCTGCACAGCGCTCACCACGGGATGATCAGGGCTGTAGGTTTGCAGAATGACGCGACCCGGGCGATCGCCCGACCCGCGCGCCCGGCCACCTGGGTCAGCATCTGAAAGGCCCGCTCGCTGGCATAGTAGTCGGCGCGGTCGATTTGACCGTCGGCGGCGAGAATGCCCACCAACGTCACCTGCGGAATGTCCAGGCCCTTGGTCAGCATCTGCGTCCCCACCAACACATCGATGTCACCATTGGTAAACCGCTGCAATAGTCGGCGGTGGGCATCCTTGCGCTGTGTGGTGTCGCTGTCGAAGCGCTGGCAATTGAGTTGCGGAAAAGCTTCTTCGAGATGACGCATGACCCGCTGTGTGCCGGTGCCGAAAAATTTAATGTAAGGCGACGCGCACTGCGGACAATGCGACGGGTTCAACTGGCTGTGGTTGCAATAGTGGCACTGGAGCTGCTGGTGACTGTGGCGGTAGTGGTAGGAGAGCGAAACCGAGCAATTTGGGCAGGTCAATGTGAAGCCACAACTGCGGCACTTGACAAAGCTGCTGTGACCCCGGCGCGGGACAAAGAGGATGGCTTTTTGACCCGCCGCCGCCACGTCGGTGAGGCTCGCGTGCAGGCGCTGGCTGAAGACGGAGCGATTGCCCTGCTGGAGTTCGCGGCGCATATCGACGACTTCGACGGTCGGCAGGGGGCGATTGGCGATGCGCTCCGGCAATGCCAGGTATTGCCAGTCATCGCTCTGTTGTGCGGCTTGCCAAGTGGTCAGCGCCGGGGTCGCCGAGCCCAGCAGCAGCGGGCAGTCTGCCAACTCGGCCCGCCAAAGCGCGACGGTGCGGGCGTGGTAGGTAGGCATTCGCTGCGCTTGCTTGAAGCTGTGGTCGTGCTCCTCGTCGAGGATGATCATGCCTAGGCGGGGCAAGGGGGCAAACACCGCCGAGCGCGTGCCGATCGCCACTTGCGGCTCGCCGGTGAGCATCTGTCGCCAGGTGTCGTAGCGCTCGCCATCAGCGAGGGCGCTGTGGTAGACACAGACGCGATCGCCAAACCGCGCCCGAAAGCGGTCGGTCAACTGCGGCGTCAAGCCAATCTCCGGCACCAGCACCAGGGCTGACTGGCCGCGCGCCAGCAGCGGGGCGATCGCCTGCAAATAAACCTCAGTCTTGCCGGAGCCGGTGACCCCATGCAGCAGCAGGCGCGCGCAGCCACTCTGGGCTTGAATAGCAGCTAGGGCTTCGGCTTGGGCCGGATTGAGGTCTTTGGGACAATCATCCGTCACCGCTGGCCCCGCCGCCAAGCGCAACACCTCCCGTTCTTCAATCACCAGGTAACCAGCCGTCGCCAAGGCCTGCACAGTCGCGGCGGTGGTGCGACTACGCTGTAGAAAGTCTTGCAGCCACAGCTCACCACCCCAGACTTTGAGCTGGTGCAGCAGCTCGCGCCGACGCGAGCTGAGGGGGGCGGCGTCGGTGGGTTCGGTGGCGAGGATGACGGCGCGTTGGCGCTTGGGCTGGACGTAGCGCGGCGGTTCCAGATAGTCTTCAGCCCAGCCTCGCGTGACTAATTGTTCTAGGCCGCGCTTGGCGGGTCTCACGGCACGCTTCAGGGTTTGCCAGCCGCAGCCTTGGGCTTGGCGATCGCGCAGAAAATCCAGCACCTGCTGGGCGGCGGTGTCGAGGAAGGCTTCCGCGCCAGTGGGGATTGCTGCGGGGCACAGCCGGACGCGACGGCGCGATCGCCCCAGCAGCCCCGGCGGCAGCGCCGCCCGCACGACAGCGATCAGGGGGGTGCAGTAGTAGCGCGCCACGCGATCGAGCAGTTGGATGTAGTCGGCAGGCAGAAAGCCGCTGGCAACAATGCCACGCACACTCTGGAGCTGTGCCGGGGCGAGGTCAGCCGGGAGGGTCGCAGCCCAGCGCAGGGCAATGCCACCAACCAAATGCTGCCGCAGCGGCACGCTGACAATATCCCCCAGTTGCACGTCGAGCGCAGTGACCTGATAGGTGAGGACATCATGGACACCAGGACAGTCCACCAACACTTCGAGCCAGCGGCCAGCGGCGGGCGGCGGCGCATAGGCAGCAAGCAGTTCTTTGGCGGGGACGCCCGGAGCGTTGGCGGGTTTGGCCGCTGTGTTGAGCATAGGGGTAATTCGCAATCAGCTTCCGAATCTCTAGCCTACCGGCCGCTTTGTCACTCGGCATGGCAGCAGCCTAGCAGCGGCTTTGTATACTGATGGCATCAAGGGCTTGACCGGAGCGGGTCAGCTCGCCCCGCACTTCAATCAGCTAACCAGCGATGTCAGCAACAGCATGGGAAAACGCCAAGGCTTGGGCTAAAGCTACTAGCAGTATCCAGCGCTTGGGTCTGCGCGAAATTCCCTTCACCGAAAGCCCCATCGATCTCAATAGCGACACCCTCAGTCGCGTTTTTACCGGACGCAGAGACGAACTCCGTCGGGTTTTCAACTTGTTCCAGAGTCGCGAACGTCGTCGCATCCTGGTTTATGGCCGCTTAGGCATCGGCAAAAGCACCTTCTTGCTTGAAGTGCTCTCGGTTCTGCGTCGCAAGCGCCCCAAAATGCTGACTACTTACATTTCACTACCCGCCGACCTGGATCTAGCGACCACAGCCCTGATCGCCGTCGCGCAGGAGATGCCGGAGAATGACTGGGCACAACGGCAGCTCTACCAAATGGGCATCCCGACCGCGAAACCGATCAAGGAACGCAGCTCAGAAGCGGGCGGCAGCATGGTTCTCACCGGCAAAATCAGCGAGAAAGATGTCCCGATCACGAAGCCGCAATATCCCGCCATCAGCCTCGACATCTTGCTCGAGCAGGCACAAAAGCAGCATCCTGACGGTGTGGCGATCGCGATCGATGACCTCGACAAGCAGAGTCCCCGCTATGTTCGGCAACTCATGCACGATGCCCAGGGAGTACTCAAAGGACGAGCCTGGTTCATGCTTACGGGGCATCCATTTGGCATGACCGGTGACCTACTCACCAGCGAGCGCGGTCTCTTCGACCTGCAACTGCCGCTCGAGGAGATGGATCAGGCCACGACCTACGAAATGCTGATCAACTATCTCAGTAGCGCTCGTTTAAACCACGATTGCACTGATCCTGACGATCCCGCCGCCGTACTGCCCTTTCTCCCTGATGCCGCCCGACACTTCTGCGAAGTCTCCAAAGGCAAACCCCGCCTGTTCAATCGTCTCGGTGCCCAAGTCTTAGCAAAAGCAGCGGCATTGCAAGTTGACGAGATCACGCTGGCGGTTCTGAACCGAGGTCTCAGCGCGGCTTCGCGAAATTTGGTGCAGCAAGCCGCACTGAAGGTTCAAGAGAAGCGCGTGCTGGCGCTGCTGCAAGCACGCAGCCACCTGTCCGATGAAGCGATCGCCCTCGAAGACCTCGAAGGGCTAGGAGTCACTACCTACAGCGAGCTGTTACCAATCCTAGAACGACTCGAAACCGCTGACCTTGCCTATCGACTCGCCGAGGACGACGCCACCGCCTTTGCGCCGATGCCGCTGCCGCCCGCCGCTGAGGAGGAATAGAAGTTTGTCCCCAGCTTGGTGCCAACGCCTAGGGTATCAGCAGGGCATCGTGCTGGGCAGTGGCGCGGCGCTGGGCGTAGTGGGGATTGAGTTGTTCGCCCGCCCAGCCGGTGAAAACCCAGAAGGCGGCACGACCAACATCGCGGGCGATGTGAAAAAACGATTCTGGTGGGTGTGATGACGGAACTGGGATCGGGGTGAAGGCGATGCCGTAGCTGCCGAGGATGACGGTGGCGATCGCCCGGGCCCGGCCCATATGAAAATCCGAGGTGATCAGGTAGACGTGCCGAATGCCGCGCGATCGCAACTCACCCACGAGCGTGGAAAAATTGGTCACGGTGTCTACAGCACGATAGTCGAGGTGCAGGCGATCGCCCCGAATCTGCGCCGCCGCAAAAATCGCCTCGGCGCGCGGCCTCGCAATCCCCGACGACACCCACACCGCCAGCGGGTGCGTCTGCGCGAACTGCGCCGTAAACGCCTCGCGCCGACTCGAACCTCCCAATGTCAAGATCGCCTGGGGTTCTGGCGCTGACCGCCAAGCTGACCACAACCTTAGCCCAATCACGCTGGGGAGTAGCAAGCCTAAGATCAGTCCCAGGGCGGCGAGCATGAGCGTCGCTAGCCGCTGCCAAGTACAGGAGCGCTGCCAGACTTTCTGTGCGGCCATGGCGTGCTCAAGCCAACTTCGTCAGGACTTCAACGCCATCGGCGGTCACGGCAACTGTGTGCTCGAACTGTGCCGAGAGCTTGCGATCCTTGGTCAGCGCTGTCCAGCCATCGGACTGAATCTCGGCCTCGTGGGTGCCTTCATTGATCATCGGCTCGATCGTGAACACCATGCCGGGCCGCAGCCGCTTGCCCTTGCCGCGCGTGCCATAGTGCGGGATCTGCGGCGGGGTGTGAAAAACGCGGTTGACGCCATGACCGACAAAATCGCGCACCACCGAGAAGCCCTCGGCTTCTGCGTATTCCTGGATCGCTGCGCCAATATCGCCGATGCGTCCGCCCGGTTGTACCGCTTCAATGCCGCGCCACATCGAGGCTTCGGTCACCGCGACGAGCTTTTGCGCCAGGGGTGAGGGCGAGCCGACGATGAAGGTGCGGGAGGTATCGCCGTGGTAGCCATCGACGATCGGCGTCACGTCGATATTGATGATGTCGCCGTCTTGGAGGATCTGCTTTTCGTTGGGGATGCCGTGGCAGATCACTTCATTGACACTGGTACAGATCGACCCTGGAAAAGGTGGCTCGCCATAGCCGAGGGGGGCACTGCGCGCCCCGCGATCGCGCGTCCACTGCTCAGCGGCATCATTCAATTCTTTGGTACTGACGCCTGGTTTGACCAGCGTGTCCAGATAGTTGAGGAGTTCAGCGGCGACTTGCCCCGCCTGCCGCATCTTGTCCAGTTCCCGTTTCGATAGCAGGGTGATTCGCTCGCTGCCCATGGATGCGATCGCCGTCCTCGTCTGGTAACGCTAAATGTAAGGTCTGTCTAGTTAGTATAATGCGATCGCGAAGGGGAAGGCGCTTCAGATGATGATTCAGCAGTCAGAACAATGGTGCTCACGACTCACTATTCCCCGTCCACTGCCACACCCTCAATCCCTCGGTATCACTCGTTGCTCATCTCAACAGCCAACGCTTGCTGAAGCTGTAAGACGCTCAATCTGTCAATCTGTAGCAAGGCAGAATCGGCGCTGGGCAGCGATCTGCTATCGTTACATTTTTAATTATTAAGGTTCCCGTCAGCGTCGCGGCGCGAGACCCACTCATAACTCTCGGTTCCCCAAAACATTGCCAGCCCTGTCAAATTCATGTTAGAGGCGTTTGTTTTTGCCACCATCTTGTGTGGCTTTTTCGGCATTCTTTTCAAGAAAAATCTGGTGATGAAAATCGTGGCCATGGATGTCATGAGTACGGGGGTGATTGCCTACTACGTGCTCGTTGCCTCTCGGGGCGGTCTCTTCACACCAATCGTCGCCACCCAAGTTGGGTCAGATGTCCCTGAACCCGTTACCTACGCAGATCCAGTTCCCCAGGCCGTGATTTTAACGGCAATTGTGATTGGCTTTTCGATCCAGGCGCTTATGCTCGTTGGCGTTATGAAATTAGCCAAGAATAACCCGACCCTAGAAACCGGCGAGATTGAGCAGAGCCAACATCCATGACCACACTGACCATTGCAACAATCGCCTTCGCCTTCCTAATTGGCTTTAGCATTTATTTGCTTCCGGGGTTGGCTCGCTACTTGTCGCTCACGGTTGCCCTAGCGACAGCGGGCTATGCGGCACAATTATTTCTCACTCCCGCTCCTGTGGAGCTGCACCTGCTTGATCACTTCGGCGTCACGCTGATCGCAGACTCCCTCAGCGCCTTCTTCATTTTGACCAATGCCTTGGTGACCATCGCTGTGATCTTGTCCTGCTGGCAGGGCGAGCGGACGGCTTTTTTTTATATGCAGGTGACGGTTCTGCATGGCAGTCTGAATGCTGTTTTCATCAGCGCTGACCTGATCAGCCTCTACGTGGCACTCGAGGTGATTAGCATTGCGGCTTTCTTGCTGATTTCCTACCCGCGTAGCGATCGCACCATTTGGATCGGCCTGCGCTACCTCTTTGTCAGCAATACCGCCATGCTGTTCTATCTCGTGGGCGCAGTTCTGGTTTATCAGGCAAATCACTCGTTTGCCTTTACTGGCTTGACCAATGTGTCACCCGAGGCGATCGCCCTAGTGCTGCTGGGTTTGCTGACCAAAGGCGGCGTTTTTGTGTCGGGGTTGTGGCTGCCGCTCACCCACGCCGAAGCCGCGACTCCGGTTTCCGCCTTGCTGTCTGGGGTCGCCGTGAAAGCGGGCGTCTTTCCGCTCGTCCGCTGCGCCCTCCTCGTCCCGGAGGCAAAGTCGATGGTGCTGGTGCTCGGTCTGGCGACAGCACTCTTGGGCGTGAGCTATGCCATGTTCGAGAATGATGTCAAGCGGTTGCTGGCCTTCTCAACCATTTCCCAGCTTGGCTTCGTGCTCGCCGCCCCCGAGGTCGGTGGATTCTATGCCTTGGCACACGGCCTCGCCAAAGCCCTTCTCTTCCTGACCGCTGGCTCGCTACCCAGTCGCAACCTCTCGCAGTTGCGCGACCAAACCCTCAGCTATTCCCTCTGGCTGCCGCTGGCTCTAGGCAGCTTTTCGATCTCCGGTCTGCCCTTGCTGGCGGGCTACGGAGCAAAGGTGCTGGCAATGGAGAATTTGCTCACTTGGCAGGCGATCGGCATGAATATTGCCGCTTGCGGCACGGCGGTTGTATTTGCCCGCCTGATCCTGCTGCCGCATGGGGCGATCGCCACTCGCAAACCAGTGGCTTGGGGAGGAACTGCCGCCGTCCTCGTGCTGAGCGGTGGTTTACTGGCTGCCAATGGTGTGGATTATCAGACTTATAAACCCCTGAGTCTGCTGAAATCCTTGGCGATCATTGCCGCTGGCTGGGCCGCTTACTGGCTGATCTTGCGGCGGCTGAACCTTGACTTGCCGGACGTACTTGAGGACTTTGAGAATTTGTTGGGCATGATGAGCTTGGCGTTGGTGGTTCTCTTTGGGATGGTGATTCTATGACCTTTTACTTAAACCTAGCGCTGCGTTTAGGCATTTGGTTTTTGCTCACCGCTGATCTCAGTTGGGCCAATATCATCATTGGGGTCAGTGTCGTCCTGTTCTTGCCCTATGCGAGCACTAGCTCGGCATCGCTACGAGATTGGCTATCCGCCTTGTGGAAAATTCTCAAGGCAATTCCACAAGCGTATATTGAGGCCTGGGAAATCATGCTGCGACCGCATGATCAGGAGGTCATCACCATGGAACGAGTGCCGCCTCGGCGCACACCTGGTCTGGTATTTTTGGACATTTTTTTGATTACCTTCACGCCGAAAACCATTGTTTTGAAGTATCACGAGCGGGGCTGGTACGAAGTCCACAAAATTCAGCGAGGTGAGGGTTGATGAGCTGGTTGCTGATGGCGATGGTGGCAGCATTATTGATCCCCATCTACACTGCCTGTCGGGATGACGATACTTGGCAAAAAATGCTGGCGTTCGCCAGTATTGCGACCAAAACTTCGATGGCAATTCTGGTCGTCTCGGTGACGCGCGATGACTGGATGGTGGGCGTGGTCGGCGTGATTATTCTCAGTGTCGGCAATGCGGCTCTGATGCTACTGGCGCACATTATTAAGCGGGTGAATGAGTCATGAGCGACGGGTTAAGCAATCTCTGCTTTGCATTGGGGATGATTTTTTGGTTTTGGGGAACCTGGCCACTGTTGGGCGAGCGCACGATTTTGTTCAAGCTGCATGGCTTGTCGGTCGCTGATACGCTGGGTTCCATGAGTGTCGTCGTGGGGTTATTATTGAGAATTCCTAGAGAGTGGCCGTTACTCGTATTGGCGATGATTTCTTTGGCAATTTGGAACACGGTTCTGGGGTATGTCCTGGCCTACTGCTCAAGTAGTCGCGAGGGCAGCGATGCTTGATGGTGAGATCGCGATCATCGTGGCGCTGTTGCCCCTGGCAGCGGCCATGGTTGTATTCCAGACCAACCCTTACTATGCCTTGGTGGTACGGGGCATTCTCGGGGCGATCGCGGCCTTAGTCTATGCCGTCCTGGGGGCAGCCGATGTCGCCCTGACCGAAGCGCTAGTCGGTACTATGCTCGCGATCACCCTTTATGCAGTCGCGGTGCGCTCGTCGCTGGTGATGCGGTTGGGGGTGGTGGCGAGCACAATAGAGTCAGAACCCACAGCCTTGTCCGTCCCCATTGGTGCTGACGGTCTGGTGGCATCATCTTCGCCGCCAGAATCACCCGCTCCCTTGTCGGAGCTAAATCCGGCGGCCTGGCTGCCCGAATCGGCGAGCTGCCCCTTGCCCAGTCGGCGATCGACCATCTTCCGT
>JAAUTY010000052.1 GCA_012031265.1 Spirulinaceae cyanobacterium SM2_1_0
TCCTGCGCCCCAGCCGGGCCAGGGCACAGGGCTAGATTAGCGCAATTCACCCGACGCCTGGAGGGCGTGGAGGCGGTGGTAGAGGCCGCCGTGTTGGAGGAGTTCGTCGTGGTTGCCGACCTCTAGGATGCGGCCGTTGTCGAGGACGACGATCTGATCCGCTTCGCGAACCGTGCTGAGGCGGTGGGCGATGATCAGCAGGGTGCGGGTGCCGAGGAGCGATCGCATCATCGAATGAATTCTCGGATTGCACCGCTAGCGCGACGCTCAAGCCTGCCGTTGCTTCAGCCAGCGCTGGAGCGATCGCTGACTCTCCCCCGACGGATGCCCCAGGATGATGCTCCGAATACTGATGTCCTCATCCAGATCCGGCCAGTGAATCCCCTGACCGCTGCCAGTTAGCTGCCAGTTTTGGCGTTCGTCGGGTGTCGCGTGATGCAGGCGCGGATACCAAGCAAGCGGAACGCGAATCGTGCGGCCGTCAGCCAGATCGACCTCAAGAGTTGTATCGCTCGCGGCAATTTGGGTTGCGGGCGGAACGTTGAACTGTTCAGTCGTCAAAGAAGTCATACCAACCTGCCAGTAACTGCGCTTGATTGTCTTCAACCAGTTGCTGAATGCGATTTAGTTGTTGCGTATCAGTGGCAGGCGACGAATGCGAATGCGACTTGGCTCCACTGTAACAGCGGCCCCCTCCTCCAACCCTACCTCACACTCAGCAATTACTATTTGGAGCAACTCTGCTAACGCTTGGGCGCGCAGCCTTTCAATCCGAATGCGGATTACTGACGGAGTAAGCGCATCCTGGAGTGCTAGCAGGGCATGAAAATCGGCGTCAAGTGTCACAACAACCCGTTCTTCCTCTCGTGCTCTCTGAATGATTTCGGCATCTTCGGCTTCAGACATCGCAATTTCGCCCACATGAATGGTGTCGATCTCCAAATCGCATAGCAGAGCTGCTGCTGAAAGTGGTAGTCCTTGGTCAAGCAACAGCTTCATAGCCATCGGGCAGCTCGACGATGCGATCATCCAGGTAGGAGGCGACAAAGATCAGGGCTTGTTGAATATCTTCGTCCTCGAGTTCGGGAAATTCTTGCCGTAGTTCTTGGCGATCGGGGTAGGTCGCGAGTAGCTCAATGACCCGGCGAACAGTCAGACGTAGGTTGCGGATGCAAGGTTGGCCGTTCATCCGCTTGGGATTGCTAGTAATACGATCTAAGCTCATAGCTAATCAGTGCTTATATTATCTAGATAAGCAATCAAAGCCTTGGCCAGAACATTATTGTCTGAGAAATGCTTAGCGGCTTCAATACTTGCAGCTTTAAGTGCTTGTAGATGACGTTTCGGCTTCAGCATTTGTTTGCGTAGATTAACTAACTTGTGAGCTGGGTTAGACTTAATCTCAGTAAATTCAGCATCAACAATCCTTAGTGCCTGATCATCATCAGTAACCATTGGATATTTTTGACTTAGATTATCTAGGACTAGTCTAAACTCATCAACCATTGGTTGAATATAATTACTCGATCCAATATTGTACTGTTGACCTATTTGATCGCCGTAGATGTTTTGAGCATCACATGTATTAATAGCACCAACATTTTCAATCTGGAAGTTGTTTTGATTCTTGGGGTTATTCGTCATGGTTATTTTCTCTGAGTACGTTGATTGTATTGGTTGACCATAGCTCGGACTGTTAATAAAGTCACCAGCGATCAGGTTATCTAAAGTTTCAACAATAATGATATTCTGCCTATTTTTGTTCCAAGGAATCGGGATTGAGGGTAAATCAATGTTAGCAAAATTATAATTGTAAAAACCGGCTTTTTGTTGGATAGCAGGAATAACCCAAAAGAGCTGCTGAATATACCTTTCTCTTAGCAACTCAATCAGTTCTGGGAGTCTTTTCGTTATGAAGTCTGGCTTGCATCTCACTAAAACCAATGAAATTCTATTGCAAAGATATTGATCCGAAGGATAATCTTGAGGATCCTTTAACGCATTTAGCAGCCAATCTATAGTTTTATCATCAGCCAAATCCCCAAGAACGTTGATCACGTCATTTGATGACTCATGTCCGAGGTTAACCAGTGCCTGACATAAATTGGGTAGAACTTGTACTTTGCACAACCTCGCTAACTCAATAGCTGCTGACTGCCATACAGTATCATTTTCAACCTCTAATATTTGCCATAATGGTTCCTCATAGTCTAGCCTTGCTAAGCCTCTAATACTATTTCTACGTACATCCCAGAAACCTGAATTGATTGAAACACACAGTTGATCGATCGCTCTAGGCTCATCGAATTTACTCAAAGAGCAAGCAGCTTCACTGCGTACCAAGTGGTCAGGATCTTCAAGCGATTTTATCAATTTTGGTATAGCAGCTTTGTCTAGAACAATACCTAAAATTCTGGCGGCATGAAAGCGAATATTATCCTGCTTATGATTCTCGATTGCGTCAAGCATTAGTGGAAGCACTTGGTTATATCCAAGACTACCCAAGACATACGAGGCTCTCCAGGCAATATCCCAGTTCTTATGAGCAGCAAGGTTCTTAAGTCTATCGACTGATTGTGTTTTTCTTTTGATTAAGGATTTAATTATCTTCTTCCGAACTCTACTAACCGGGTGATTAAAGAAGTCAAGAAGCTTTTCATCAGCAATTCGATCGCGAGATCTGCTCAAAATACTGACTATCTCCTGCTGAACATATTGATCTTCTGAGCCATCCCAGAAGTCAATTAGGCTTGATTCAACAAAATCATCTTTACCATAGTAGCCGAGCAGACCCAAGATTTTTAGCTGTTGAAAACTGATTTTCGACTTGAGGCTTTGGACATTAACCACCAACTCTTTGATTAATATTTTGGGTGCCTGGCTCAAATTAAGTATATTGACTTTTTTTAATTCGGCCTTTAGCCCTTTTAAATCCTCGATTAATTCTGATACAAAATCTTTGGGTGCAATGTACATCAGTATTTCTGGAGCACCAGTTAATTCTGACAAGATACCCCATGAATTACTGGTTGCATCACCAAAATAATCTCTTAAGAACTCAAAAGTCTTTGATGGCGCTACATATGACAGAGCTTCAACATGAACTGTCCAGATCTCTCCTGTAAAGTCTGCACCACCATATATTTTCTGATTCAGAAATCTTGAATTTATTACATTGAGTCTTTCATACAAAGAATTTACAGCATCTTGATCGTTGATTTCACCCAAGAATGTAGCAGCAGTACGAACAACATTAATATCTTGATTATATAAAGCTTGTATGAGTAAAGGTCTTGCGGCAGGCGATAGTGTTCTACCTAATAGTTCTACCTTCAGCCAATCTGGCTCATCTAGATCACCAATTAATCTCACGGTTCGCTCTTGAAATCCTGGTTTCACCTCTCCAGATAGTCGAGCACCTAGCATCAGATCAATTTGTAACGCTAGCCTCACAACTCTCACAGCTTCCGCTTCATCATTCAGTAATGACAGCATTAACGAAATCGGCTCTGTCCATCTCAAATGATTTAAATAAAAATGTTTGAGTGGTTTATCTTCGACCAAATCGAGGTGTGTATCCTGCAACATTATCAACAACTTCTCAGCGGCATAATACTCCTGAAACAGCTGATGATGGAACTCGATTTCTTGTGGATCTTCAGCGATCTGTAATAGGTGATGCTCTAGTAAATTTTCTAACCACTCCTTTGCCCGTTGTCCTGGAGCCTCTACCCGACCAGTTAGAACACTTTCTAAAATGTGCTCAGCTCGATTCCGCTTAATTGTTAACCATGAAACTGTTGGCTGATTAATATCACTTCCCGTCATTTCGAATGCTAGATACATCAGTATCTCCATTCTGAATCGACCAAAGTCATCTGATACTGGAATATTTTCATCTCTTTTGAGAGTGTCAAATCGCTCATTAACAAGACGAAATAAATCTCCTCGTCTTTCAGGAATCTTCTTCGTCACAGGATCGAAGATATCGCAGAGCATCTTTAGTAGCAGAGGTGTCTCTGCTATCTCCCGCAAACGATCGTTAAGCTGATCGAGAAGAATATTCGCATCAAATACCCCTTTTTTTACTAGGTATTTCTGGGTGAAGTTTCGTGTTTGGAGTTCAGTAAGCGGGCACATCTCTAGCCGCACTCTAATCCCAAAATCACCGCCTAGCACTAGATCGCGTGTAGTGAATATTGCAGCAATTTTGGGGTTCTCTTCTCGGAATTCTCGCAATTGCCGTCTTCGTTCACCTGAAGGCATTTCATTGATACCATCAAATAGTAAGATCAAACGATTTTCAAATATCCAATCTTCAATTTGCTCAACCTGTACGTTCAGGTTCGCACGGCGAAGCTCACTGCGGATCAGATTCGGAACAGTCCGATCGCTCTTCAACTGTACGAGCACTGGAACTGGCTGTCGATTGTCATTTAAGGCAACCTCAACCAGTTCGAGTAACAGCCGTTTGAGAGTTGTCGATTTACCTGAACCTGGGCGTCCTAATAGCAGTACATGTTCCCGTTGCTCGCCTAGCGCATACCTACGCAACTCTTCCAAGACAGGCAACGATTCCCTAGCTCGTTGACGCTGCCCCTCGATCTCATCGTGGTCAACCCTTCTAGCCTCCAAGGTTAACAAAGCACCGGTTTCTGTGTAAAGTGATCGCGCATCATCGTAGCGCGGGTCGCGAGAAGCAAATTCCAAGTAGTGGGAAAAATCTATAGTAGTCATTGTGAGACCACATCAGTCTTCTCGCCTTATTCTAGCTAGTTCTTTTGAACTCTACGATGCCCTCCACAGTTCACGTTTAGTGGAGGTAATCTCAGCTTAGAGCTATGTCTCACAATACTGATGAGTCCTGCGCCCCAGCCGGGCCAGGGCACAGGGCTAGATTAGCGCAATTCACCCGACGCCTGGAGGGCGTGGAGGCGGTGGTAGAGGCCGCCGTGTTGGAGGAGTTCGTCGTGGTTGCCGACCTCTAGGATGCGGCCGTTGTCGAGGACGACGATCTGATCCGCTTCGCGAACCGTGCTGAGGCGGTGGGCGATGATCAGCAGGGTGCGGGTGCCGAGGAGCGATCGCATCGCCAACTGAATTGACCGCTCCGACTCGTAATCCAGACTCGAAGTCGCCTCATCGAACACCAACACATCCGGGTCAACGATCAACGCCCGCGCGATGCCGATGCGCTGCTTCTGACCGCCCGAAAGACGCACGCCGCGCTCGCCGACCACCGTATAGTAGCCATGCGGCAAGTCATCGATGAACTCATCCACGCGGGCAATCTGGCAGGCTGCCTCCACCTGACTGAAACTCGCCGTGGGATTGCCGTAGAGCAGGTTATCCAAGAGGGTGCCATTGAAGACATCCACCTCCTGATGCACGATCGCCAACCGTTGCCGATAGCGTGTCACATCCAGACTGCGAATGTCCTCACCATCGATGAGGATGCGACCTTGATGGGGTTCAAAGTAGCGGAACAACAGCTTCACCAGCGTCGATTTTCCCGACCCGGAGCGACCGACCAGCGCCACGGTCTGGCAGGGGTGAATCAGCAGATTGATGTCCTGGAGCACCGGGCGTTCCGTCTGGTAACCGAAGCTCAGTTGCTCAAGCTCAATCTTGCCGGTGAAGCGGTAGGGAGCGGCATCCTTCAGGGTCAAACTCGCGGCATCGCGACCGGCTGGCTGCTGCATGAACTCGTGAAAGCGCAGCATCGATGCGTAGCGGCGAGCGAACATTTCTGCCAGTTGGCTAATCGGGTCGATCTCGGCGTAGGCCATGCTCGAAACGGTCAGCGCCGTGACGAAGTGCCCCAGCGAGATCCGCCCCTGCACCGTCGCCGCCAACATCGCGAATAGCACCGCAAACACGCAGGTCTGGGTCACCACCTTCTGCCAGGTATAGAGGTTGACATAGCTGCGGTGGATCCGCTGCAAGACGACTTGAAACTCGCGGTCAAAGCGCTGGCGCTGTCGTTGCAGCTCGTTGGCTTCGGCGGCGAAGGCCTTGACGGTTTTGATATTGGTGATCACTTCCGAGGTGCGGCTCTCGGTGTTTTCGATGTAGCGGTCGAGGACGCGCTCGCGGCGGATGATGCGGCGCAGTTTCGCCAGCGTGAAAACGAGGATGAGGATGAACGAGGCGAGGAACGCCAGGGCAATCTGCCACTCGATCAAACACAGGGCGACGAAGATCCCCAGCACCCGCGCCACCTTGGGGATCAACTGACCGGCAATCTCCGGATACGTCCAGGTGTGGTTGGACAGGCCGCGTGCGACGCGACCGGCGATGCGGCCGGGGTTGTGCTCATCGTAGAAGTCGAGTGGCAGGGTGAGGATTTTTTCCATCACCTGGTTGGAGCGATCGCGCCGCGCCGCCAGTGGGATCGCCCAGTGATACCAGACACCCAGCCACGGCTCGATCGGAGCACGCGCCACACTACTGAGAAAAATCATACCCATTAGCACCGCCAGCGTCAGCGTGGCATTGACCGGCTGGCCGGTGGCTTGGCTGAGCCAAACCGTGAGACCCGCCACTAGGCGGTCAACGGGCTGCTCAGAGAGTACATTCAAGATTTGCCCGATGGCATAGGGCACGAGCAGATCGACGACTTCAAAAAAACTGGATGCGCCGATGCTGACATAGGCGATCGCCTGGTAGGGGCGAAAGTAGTCGAGAATATCGCGAAAGGACGCCATGAGACTGAGGGGCGAAAGGACAGACAAAACTCCACTGGCTCAGCATACTACATTTTGTAGCACAATGAGCGCGATGTGTCCGCCTACGTCCCTCGTCACCCGTGAAACACTCCCGCCGAAAAAAAATCCTGACGTTCGGAACGTTCTCACATCTCTCTGTAGAAGGGTTTGTACTGAAAATAAATGCGTCGTCGCGAGTGCCGCCGACGGCTGTTTATTCGTCTAGTCAGCGCGCCAAACCCGCCGCGCATCTGTTGCGACTCCGGCCAGTTTCTGGCTTGGCTCCCAGATTGTGGCTGACGGCCGAAACTAGGTTAGCTTGGATGTAGCGAGGAAAAGGTTATGGCACGCAATCACGCAGAGCATCTACAGAACGAGATTCGCGATCGCCTCGAAGGCGATCTACTCACCGCGATTTTGAGCGATCGCAGCTATCCCTGGGAACCCAGTGACCCAGCGGCGGCGGCTTATTTCACAGCACAAGATGCCGCCTTCGACCTCAGTGACTGGTCAGAGGCTGAGGTCGCGTCCCGCGCCGCCGCCCTGTTCGCCCAACTGGATCGCTGTTGGTCAGCTTCCCCGCCTTTGGCTTCCGGACTGCAAGAACAGTTTGCCAATGCTCCGACCGAGTGGCTGACGGTGATCGCCGAACGTGCGCGCGCGCTCGCCACCGACAGTCACAGCCGCATCGAGCGCCTCATTGCTTGCGTAGAACCGTTGCTCTCCGGTTGGGCGGTGGAGGACTTGCAGGTTTTCGCGCGGCCGTACGCTTACGCGATGCGGAGTGGCGATCGCCCCTCCGGCCTAGCGGACAAGTCCTGGGAGACACTTTCCCCCGTCGAACAGGCGCGCTGTGCCCTGGAAATCGCGCAGTGCGCGCTAGCCGAGTATGAGCAAGCGGCCGAGTCGTCTGAGTAGGGCAATTGCCAAAGGATCGATTATCAGTACTATGTCTGCTGCGACTCGCACAATCACCCCACCCACCTGGGCTGGGGCGATCGCCCAACCGGCTAAAGAATTTCCGCTCACGAATTTATCAGTGATTGCTGGTGAGTTACCGCTGGCACTGTGCGGCTCGCTCTACCGCAACGGGCCGGGACGACTCACTCGGGGCGAACAGTCTGTTGGGCATTGGTTCGACGGTGATGGTGCCATCCTCGCGGTGCATTTTGCTGACGGGGCCGCCCGCGCCACCTACCGCTACGTGGAAACGGCCGGTTATCAGGCGGAAACGGCGGCGGATCGCTTCCTCTTTCCCAACTACGGCATGACCGCCCCCGGCCCGGTGTGGAACAACTGGGGGAAGTCGCCCAAAAATGTCGCTAATACGGCTGTCCTGGCGCTGCCGGATCGGCTGCTGGCCCTCTGGGAAGCAGGTCTGCCGCACGCCCTTGACCCGATTAACCTCGCCACGCTCGGCCCGGATCTTCTGGGTCGGCTGGCCGCGACCGCCACATTTTCAGCGCATCCGAAGCGAGATTCTCAGACCGGCACGATCTACAACTTCGGCATCGATGCGGGTGCGCGGCCGGGTTTAAATCTTTATGCCTGCCATCCCGACGGCCGCATCCAGCGCCAGAACCGCTTACCACTAAAACGACTCTCGCTACTTCATGACTGTGTGTTGGCGGGGCGCTATCTCGTTTTTTGTCTACCGCCGCTCCAGTTGCAGATTCTCCCGGCGCTCC
This sequence comes from Spirulinaceae cyanobacterium SM2_1_0, assembly GCA_012031265.1. Classification (GTDB taxonomy): domain Bacteria; phylum Cyanobacteriota; class Cyanobacteriia; order Cyanobacteriales; family Spirulinaceae; genus JAAUTY01. The sequence continues at coordinate 8,396 of JAAUTY010000052.1, forward strand.
TCGGCTTCCGCAGTTTCAGCGAGGCATTGGAGTGGCAGCCGTCGTTGGGGACACAGGTGTTGGTCTGCGATCGCGACACGCTCGCACTCGTGGCGACAACCGACGTAGAACCCTGGTACCAGTGGCACTTCGCCAATGGCTATGAGCAGGACGGTGAAATTATCCTGGAACTAGTCGGCTACCCGGATTTTGCCAGCACCAACAACTATCTGCGCGCAGTGCCCAGCGGCGTCACTCACACCCGGCAGCACGGAAGACTCTGGCGGCTGCGGCTCGATGCTCAGACGGCGCGGTTGAAAGAACGTCAAGTCTTGAGCGATCGCGACTGCGAGTTCCCCGTCATCGCTCCGGCTGAGATTGGCAAATCTTGGCGCTACACCTATCTCAGTGCTCACCGTGATGAAGCCGAGAGCGGGCGCGATATGTTCGGGGCGATCGCCCGCTACGACCGCGAGCGCGAGCAACTCACCCTTGCTGACTTCGGGCCCAATCGTTATCCCTCGGAACCCATTTTTGCGCCCGATCACACCCAGGCTGATGCAGGCTGGCTGCTGACGGTGGTGTATGACGGTGTGCAGGACAGCAGCGAGCTGTGGGTCTTTGACCGTGAACGGCTGGCGACAGAACCCATCTGCCGCCTAGCACTGCCCAGCGTCATTCCCCACAGCTTCCACGGCACTTGGCGGGCGGCGTCGCGCTGAGTTTGCCCAGATTGCAGGATTGAGGGTGAATGACTCAGCGATCGCCCGTTGCTGCCGGTAACTGCACCGTGAACACCGTGCCCTGTTGCGGCTCGCTGCTGACGCTGATCTGACCGCGATGGCGACTGACGATCGCCTGGGCGATCGCCAACCCCAACCCTGCTCCTGCGGTTGATCCCAAGCTGGCGGCGCGAGCACGCGCCGGATCGACGCGGTAGAAGCGGTCGAAGATTTGGGACAGGGCGGCGGCGGGAATGCCAACGCCGGTATCGCGCACCTGGACACGCAACAGCGTCTGGCGATCGCCTGCACAACGCTCGAGGCTGACCCCAACCTCGCGATCGCCCGCCGTTGAACCCTGAGCCGCCACCGCCGTCAGGGCATTGCTGAGCAAATTCGCAAACAGGCGCGCGAGCTGATCCCAGTCACCGTGCGTAGCGAAGGCCGCATCGCCCAACTCGGGTGGCGGCTCGAGAATGTGCAGCGAGAAATAAATCCCCTGCTGCTCTGCCAACCAGCGCTGCTCCTCGATCGCCTCGATCAACAGCGCATCTAGCGGTAGCTCCTGCCAGTCACTCTGCACCATGCCGCTGTCGGAGCGGGCGAGAAACAGCAGGTCATTGACCAAGCGGCCGAGACGCTGCGTCAGTCGCTCGACGACTTGCAACTGTTGCTGCTGGAGCTGCGGATCGGCATCGGGATAGGCGAGCGCCGTCTGGACATTGGCTTGAATCGTGGCGATCGGGTTGCGGAGTTCGTGGGAGGCGTCGGCGGTGAATTGCTTCAGGCTTTGGTAGGACTCGCGCACCGGCTTCATCGCCAGACCCGAGAGTAGCCAGCCGCTGCCTGCGACACAGAGCACCATGGCGCTCGTCCAAAGCAGCAAATCGAGACTGAGTTGGCGCGTTGGCTTAGTCACCTCAAACCAAGGATGACTGGCACGCAGGTAGCCGAGGACTTGTCGCCCGCGCTCGAGGCGATGGGTCACTTGTCGTAACAAATAATCCGGGGCAAGGCGCACAGTTTTGGCGCGGCGGTCAAATTGCAGCGGCACATTCGGCGGCGTGCTGAAGGTCGTCCAGAGGAGCTGACCGTTGGGGTCGAACCATTCTAGCTCGATGCGGTCTTCATCGAGCACGACGGGATTGTTGCGGAAGCTGGCAGCGATATTGACGCGATCGCCCCCCTGTCCGGCGGGCAAATCCTCAATCGCCAGCAAACGCTCCACGACTTCGATCGTGTGTTTGAGCGTATCGTCGATGCGTTCCACTAGAGTTTGGCGGACGTAGAAGTACATCCCAGTTGCAAAGCAAATGAGGAGTACGGCGGTGATCAGGGCATACCAGAGCGCGAGGCGGCGGCGGGTCGCTTGGAACATGATGATGGGCTAGCCAAATTCGGCAAAACGCTAAGGAGTGAGACTTAATCAAGTTTGAGTTTTGAGTTCGCTCTGCCACTCAAAATTCAAAACTAAGAACTCAAAACTCATCCATTCCTAGCCACTCAAAATTCAAAACTAAGAACTCAAAACTCATCCATTCCTAAGCCAGGGGCAACAAAATCTCGAACTCTGTGCCCGCTCCGGGCTGCGATCGCAACTTAAACTCACCCCCATGTTTCGCCGTGACGATGTAGTAGCTGACCGCGAGACTAGTCTCCTTAGCTGCACGCCGTTCGATCGAAAAAGAGTCGCGGATCTGGCGCTGCTGCTTCGGGGTCATCCCCGGCCCGTTGTCAGCGATGCGGATCGAGACATACCGCTCCTCGCGACCAGTCTCGCGTTCGGACGGGCGCGACCCAACCTGGGTCGTAATCTCGATCGTCGGTTTGTGATCCTCGCGGGCGGTTGCGTGCTCGAACTCGCGCACAAATTCGCGGGTCACAGCTTCGTTGAGCAGAGAATCGACGGCATTGGTGAGGATGTTCATGAACACTTGACTCAGCTTGCCGATGTAGCAAGGCACGGGCGGCAGCCGGTCGTAATGGCAGATGATCGCGATCTCGCTGCTCAGGCGGCTCTTGAGCAATAACAAGATGCCGTCGAGACAAGCGTGGAGGTCGGCCGGTTTTGGATAAACATCGTCAATATGGCAGAAGTTTTGCAGACTCCCAGCAAGAGACTTCAACCGTTGCGCGCCGCCGCGAATGCTGTCCATGACATTGGGCAAATCTTGGCGCAGGTACTCGACATCCAGTTCTTCTTTGAGATCGTCGATGTCTGCGGGCAGTTCCGGCAGGCATTGATCGTAGGCATCCAGTAGCTGGACCAGGCTCTGGCTGTAGTTGTTGAGATAGGTGAGGTTGCCCCAGATGAAACCGACAGGATCGAGGATTTCGTGGGCGAGGCCATCGACGAGGCGGCCCAGGCTCGCCATTTTCTCGCTCTGAATCATCTGTGCCTGGGTGCGCTCGTAGCGGACTTGGGTCTCGATGCCGCGAATTTGCCAAGCGACCAGCATCAGTTGCTGGAAGTCTAGGAGGCGATGGTCAGTGGGGGATAGCTCAACGATGATCGGTTCGGGTTGCAGGTGGGGCGATCGCCGCAAGGCCTGACGTGCCGCACTCAGGATAGTCGTATTCTCCGGCAGGATCAGCAGCTCGCTGCGGGCATAGCTCCAGATCAGGTGCAGCGGCTGCTTGAGAAAGGCGGCTGAGTCTTCCGGCAATAACAAGTACTCTAAAAAGCGCTGCCGCGACAACATCCCCACAAACTGCTCATCGGCGATCAAAATGACACCGGGTAGTTGCGGGTGGCGCTTGAAGGTTTGTGCTAGCTCCAGCCCCGAAAAATTCATATCCAGGGTGAATGGGTGCAAGGCTAAATCGCACAGCTTGGAATCGAGGCTCAAATCGACATATTCGTTCACGGAGTTGGATTGTGCAGGACGGTGCATGACTGACAGAGAAAAGCCCCTGGGTGGGTCAGCTCGAGAGGAGGCTAGAAATTGGTCGAAATCGCCTGAACCGGGCAGGTAGGAATGCATTGCTCGCAAACCACGCAGCGCGATCGCGCAAAGTTGAGCTTGAAGGTGTCGGGGGCGAGCGTCAGGGCTTCGGTGGGACAGACGCCGGTACACAGACCGCAATCGACGCAGCGATCCTCGGCGATCGCAATTTCGCGGCTGGCGAGGGAGACTTGGATACTCTGGGAGCGCATCCAATCCAGGGCCGCATCGATTTCGTCAATATCGCCGAGGAGTTCCACCACCAGCTTGCCGACTTGGTTGGGGGCGACTTGTGCACGGATGATGTTGGCCGCCACATTGAAGTCTTTGGCAAGCCGGTAGGTGACTGGCATCTGCACCGTGCTGCGCGGAAAGGTCAAGGTGATGCGTTTTTTCATAGCAAGCTCGCGCGATCACTAAGCAAAGCAACCCTAGCAGTGGGAGGAGCGGCGTTTGTTACAGTAGCTACAGCAATTATCATTCACCCCTTACCTTATCTATTTAAGAACATCAGGAACATGAGCGACGACTCAACTTCTCTCGCGAACGCGGACGGGGCGATCGCCCAGCGCCTCCGCAACCTGCTCATTGCCCTTGTTGCCGCCATTTTGGCGGCGGCTCTGTTTATCGGTCTGCGGGCAGATTCCGGCACCGCCTCACTCGGCGACCAAGCGGAGCAAGCGACGCCGCTGGCAACGGCGCTCACCAATGGTCAACCGACGCTGTTGGAGTTTTACGCCGACTGGTGTACGAGTTGCCAAGCGATGGCCCCTGATTTGGCGGCCTTGCACACAGATTATGCGGATGCGGTCAATTTCGTGATGTTAAATGTTGACAATAGCAAGTGGCTGCCGGAGCTACTGCGCTATCGGGTCGATGGCATTCCCCACTTTGTCTATCTGGACAATGCGGGCGAGGCGATCGCCACCACCATCGGTGAACAACCGCGAGCCGTCCTCGCTGCCAATCTTACCGCCCTAGTCGCCGGTGAGTCACTGCCCTATACGGGAGCGAGCCTGGGTAAGACCTCCGCATTTGCTGCACCGGTGCAACCGGCGAGCGAGAATGAGTCACCCCGCCTGCACGGCCGTCAGGTGCGTCCCGGCGTTCGTGATCGTTAGTGAAAATACTTGCACAGGGCGATAACAGGTCTAAAATAGTAGTGATAGATCGCCTAGCTGCTAGGGTACGTTGCTCGCTTCAATTGCGATTGGTGAGCCACACCGGTCGCAGGCACAAAGGGGTGGCTCTGCATTTGTCGATTAGAGATTGTTAGTGGGAGCATCCCAGATTGGTAGCCCTACATTCCTACGGAACAGGCTCCGCCAACACCCTAAATCCCTCTGCTAAGCTGAGAGAGACAGTTCTAGCTCCCCTTCGCTCAGCCTGGGAGAAGGGGCTGGGGGATCAGGGCAACTGCAATGCCAAAGTGGGATGCACCCCTGTTACCGAATTAGAGTTGATTCTAGGCAGTAAGGCTTGCTAGCAAGCAATTCTGGATTGGTTTTCGTTTGGTCGATAATGTCCCCTGGTTTGGTCGATAGATTATGTCAAGTCCCCAGCAACCCACCTTGCTGATTGTTGACGACAATCCTACGAATATCAAGGTTCTGTTTGGCTTTTTGCGCGATGCCGGGTTCCGGGTTCTGGTCGCTAAGGATGGCGGCAATGCGTTGGAGAAGCTACAGGAAACCTTGCCCGACCTGATCTTGCTCGATGTGATGATGCCCGGCATTGATGGCTTCGAGACTTGTCGCCGCCTCAAGCAAGATGAGACAACCCGGGCGATTCCTGTGATTTTCATGACCGCACTCGCTGAAGCGGAGCACAAGGTAAAGGGTCTGGCTTTGGGTGCAGTGGATTATATTACCAAACCATTTCAGCAGGAGGAGGTGCTGGCGCGGATTGACCTGCACTTGAAGTTGCGATCGCTCGCCGCTGAGCTTGCCGACAAGAACGAGCAGTTGAGCGATATCAATACAGTGCTGGAGGAAAAGGTGGCCGCTCGTACCCAAGAGCTTCAGGATATGCAAGCGCAGATGGTGCTGACGGAAAAAATGTCATCTCTGGGCCAGTTGGTCGCAGGCGTCGCCCATGAAATCAATAACCCGGTTGGCTTCATCAGCGGCAACATCGAGCACGCCCGGGGCTATTTGGGCGATCTCAAAGGTCTGATTGAGATGTACCGCACCTGCTATCCCGAGCCAGCACCGGAGATTGTGGAAGAAATCGAGGCGATTGAGCTGGACTATCTCCTGGACGATTTTCCCAAATTGCTCGAGTCACTTCACGAGGGCAGTCAGCGGATTGCCCAGATTAGCCGCTCGATGCGAACCTTCTCACGCGCCGACACCGATCATCAGGTGGAGTTCGATCTCCACGAGGGCATAGACAGCACCCTGATGATTCTCAAGCATCGCTTGAAGGCGAACGAGCAACGACCAGCGATCGCCATTAGCAAGGAGTATGGCAATTTACCCGCCGTACAGTGTTATCCCGGTCAGCTCAACCAGGTGTTCATGAACCTGCTGGCTAATGCCATCGACGCACTGGATGAGGGTAGCGCCGGTCGCAGCTTTGCGGATTTGACAGCCAATCCGAATCGAATTCATGTGCAAACGCGCCTCAGCGATGATCGCACCCAAGTCATCGTGCGGATTGCTGACAATGGTGCCGGTATGCCGCCGGAGGTGCAGAAGCGGGTGTTTGAGAATTCGTTTACGACTAAGGCCGTGGGCAAAGGCACGGGGTTAGGGCTGGCGATCGCCCGCCAGATCGTTGTTGAACGGCATGGCGGGCAACTGGAATTCACCTCGGAGCTGGGTCAGGGCACCGAGTTCGCGATCCATCTGCCGCTGACAATCTAGTGATGCCTCAAGCCTAATTTTGGGGATGGCTGCCATCCTAGTACCGCTACGCGGAGTTTTGAGTTCTAAACTTTGAGTTCTGAGTGCCGGGAATCCTGGGGATTTTGAATGGGCATCTCATTTCCGCCGTCCTGCACTAGAGACGCGACCAGTCGCGTCTCCACTCAGTCAATAGTCGTTGCCGATGAGATCGGCAACGCTGACGCCATAGACCTCGCGTGCCGCCTCGACGGCAGCCTGGGTGCGTGGCCCCCACAGACCGTCAATCGCGCCCGTATAGAAGCCGCCCTGCTGGAGACGCGTCTGCAAATCACGGATCGCGTCCGGCGCAAAAGCCGTCGTCAGGGCTTCGCGAGTTGCCGGGCCGATGATGCCATCCACCGTCAGGCCGCGAGCCGCCTGAAAGCGCTGTACTGCCGCCTGCATCGCCGCATCATCGCGACCGTTGGGGGATTGATCGTAGAAGCCGAGGGCCTGGAGTTGCTGTTGCCAGCGGGTCAGGTTGGCGGGGCTAGGAGTCGCGGTCGCGGTCGCGCTGGCATCGAGAGCAGCCCAGGTTGCTGCACCAACGAGACCGTCCACGGTTAAACCCCGAGCGGCTTGAAAACGGCGCACCGCCGCCGCCGTCTGTTCCCCAAAGATGCCGCTGAGCGGCCCCTCGTAGACGCCAGCAGCTTGTAAGCGCCGCTGGAGTTGCTCGACACGCTCACCGCGATCGCCCTGCTGCAACAGACCCACCGACTCACGGTCTGCTTGGCTGAGCTGGGGTGCAGGATGGATAGGTTGCCAATCAGTCGGCGGTGCGGCGGCCCGTACCGACAACGGCAATGCCCAAAAACTGGCGATCAAGCCGAGGAGCAGCGGGCCGGTTTGCCAACTCGGTTGACCCTTACTAGCCCAGTCGCCCGGCCCAGATAAACCGTCATAAGCATGGGCGTGATACAGGTAAGCCAGTGATTCCATCGCGAGATCCCCACATCCTGACGAGTCGATTGGGGGGGTGCTAAAAGTACCCCGGATTAAATTGCATTATAGCGCTGGCAGAGCAGGGCGAATCCAGCGGCGACTGCTGTAATCACCAGGGCGTGCAGCGGGTGCTGCCCACCGGCGATCGCCGCTGATGTGACAATCCCCGCGCCGAGGCTGGCAATGAGGAGCGAGGGGAGCCAATTAGATGAATCTTGTTTCTGATACATCACAATTTCCTAAATGGTTTTCATGACGCGGTTGATCAGTCAACCGCAGGATTTTAAAATCTGGTTCCCCAAGCTAGCACTTCGTCTGGGAGGGTGGGGTTGGGGTTGGGGGTGATCGCAACCAAGCTTCAGATTTAGTTAAATTTCTTCACAGAAGGCTAACGATCTGGCGGTTGGCAGCGGGGAACTTTTTCAGGGACAAACGCTTCTGAAAGGCAGACATTAGCTCGCAACTCAAGCGTGGCGCTTTCTCAGTCGCGCCTTGGTAAAGCAACGGTTAATTCCAAATCCGAGTTTTGCCGCTTCTCGCCCAGGAATAGAACAAAATCCGACGATCCGAGCGCAGGTCAATTTTGTTCTGTATAGTTGATAACGAGTCAAACGCGATGAGCTCGCCCATCCGGAAATCCAGGAGTTGATAGCATGAAAAAATCCCGCTACCGGCACCCCTTGCTGACCTGTCTATCTGTGCTGTGCAGCCTTTCAGCGACGGCGACCGCAACAGCAGCAGTTGTGCCCCCCACCGCCACTTCCGGCGTCACCACCTCAGAAGTGACAAACACTACACGTTACTTCGCCCAACGCGGGGAATGCCGTGAAGCCCGCCTCGATACCTTCATCTACCGTAGCCCGGATGCTGACACGCGCGTTGGCTCGGTGCGTCGCGGTGAGACGGTGACCCTGGCGGAAGATCGACCCGATCGTCGCGGCTGGATTGCTGTCAGCCAACCCACCATTGGCTTTGTGGAAGAGCGTATTCTCGAACGCTGCGGCGTCACCCCCTCACTACCGAACCAGGTCAGACCGGGTGTCGCTCAGCTCTGTGTTAATGAGCGCGCCGGACGGAACGGTTTGCAGATTTATGAGTCTCCCAGTTTTAATGCCCGCCCGCTCGAGCGGGCTTTTCAGAATGAGCGCCTGCTAGTAAATACCGATGATATTCGCCGCGAACCCTCTGGAGAAGTCTGGTTCCGCATCAGCTTCCCTGTGAATGGTTGGATTCCATACGGCTTTCCCAATGTCGGCGTAGTCAATCTCGAAAACTGCGAACTCCTGCGCTTGCGGAGCTAGTGCCGCCATGTGGCGGTCAGCAGGCAGCATGGCTCCCTCCGGGACGCTTCGCGAACAGAATCGGTAAGCCTAGATTTTAAGGCTACTGGTGAATTTGAATCGCGTGCTCAATTCTACCAATGTGTACTAGTACAACACGGCGTCAATAACGTCATCATTGTTGGTAGGGGTGAACCCATACTAAATCTGGTCACCCCAAAAATCGCAGTCCCTCACCCAACCCGCTCCCAAGCTGGGAGCGGGCTTCTGGCTCCTGCTCCCGACTGGGGAGCAGAGCTGGGGATGAGGGCGGCGAGGCTGGGGTTCCAAGCACAGGATTTGGGATCAATGACAAGTTGAATCGCATCGCCATTTATGCTGTCCTCTACCAGCGGTGTCGTTCCTGAGGTGGTCGGGGCTGTCTCAGGCTTGCTCGGCTCTGACCCCCTGCTCACCGCTCCGTATGGATGGCTGTCTCAGCATTTGAGGCGACTCTGATGCCACGTTTGACTCGAAAACCAGGGTGCGGGTTATGGTGGTTTTGTTGTGGCTTGGCGATCGCCCTTGTGCTCGCCTTGTCAGCCCGCCGCGCGCTCGACCAACCCGTGACTGCTACCCTGCTGACTGACCCATTTTTGCAACAACCGACGCGGCCGCCGTGCGGGTCGTCTGGTTTACCGACGTTCCCGGTCGTGCTCATGTCCTGCACTACGGCCCCCAGCTCGAACGCCGCGCCCCCGCCGTCACGACGCAGCTCACCCGTCTGCGCGAGGATTCCCAATCGCGTCTGGCGAAGCCGCCTGACCAGCCGACGCTGCGCCCGATCTGGCGGCATGAGGCGATCGCCACCGGTCTGCAACCAGGACAGCGTTGGCCCTACTACGTCAGCAGCCAGTTCGAGCCGGGAGGAGTCGCCCGCAGTGCCGAGTTCACACTCGCGCCGCTACCACCGCCGGGTCAGCCACTGAAAATCCTGCTCACCTCTGATCACCAACTGATGCCAATGACGGCTGCCAACTTGCAGCAAGTCGAGGCGACAGTCGGGCGGGTTGATGCGGTGTTTCTCGCTGGTGATCTGGTCAATATCCCCGACCGGGCTTCGGAGTGGTTCGATGACGCGCGCGGCTGTGCCTTTTTTCCTTGCCTACAAGGTCGTGGTCAGTTTGTGCTCGCCCAGGGCGGTCGCAAAACCATCTATCGCGGCGGCGAATTGATTCAACACGCGCCTCTCTTCCCGGCGGTCGGTAACCATGAGGTGATGGGGCGCTATTCAATGACCCGAGGGTTAAATGCTCAGTTCGATGATCCTTGGCCACGGGCGGCGGCGGCACAACTCTACGAACAGCGGGCGGCGGCGGTGAATCCCAGTGGCGATCCGGCGCTACGCGCCGCTTGGCTGAAGGCGAACTCGTTCAATACCGACACCTATGAGGAGATTTTTAGCCTGCCGACTAGCCCATCCGGTGGCGAAACCTATTACGCCACCACCTTCGGCGACGTGCGACTGGTGGTGTTGTTTGCGACGAATATCTGGCGATCGCCCACCCCAGATCGCCAGCGCACCAGCCGTTACCACGAAGCGGAGCATCATCTCGACCAACCTGAACAGTGGCGCTATGGTCAACATATCTTTGAACCCATCGCCGTGGGCAGCCCTCAGTACCAATGGCTACAACAAGAACTGGCTAGCCCTGAATTTCAGCAGGCGAAGTACAAAATCGTCATGTTGCACCATCCACCACACACGCTCGGCGACAACATCGTCCCGGCCTATACTGATCCCCAGCAACAACTGGATTATGGGCCGGATGGTCGCTTGGAAGCCGTGCGCTATGAATATCCTTTAGCTGAAGATTATCTGCATCGCGCTGTGGAACCGCTGCTCAATGCCGCCGGGGTGCAACTGGTTCACTTTGGACATTCGCATTTGTGGAATCGCTTTACCAATGCCAGTGGCGTGCATTTTCTGGAATCGTCCAATGTCGGTAATACCTACGGTGCTTACTGGCGCGATCGCGCCCGTCCCATCCCAACCAGCGGCCGCGAAACCTATGTTGCCCAGGGCGATCCCAATGGCTTGGAGCCGATCGTGCCCAATCTAGTGCCCTTGACCAATGCCCAGGGGCAACAACTTCCTTATCTCTCCAGCAATGAAATTACTGCTTTTAGTATTCTTGATACCGGTCGCGGCACCATTAGTAGTTATCGCTTCGATACAGGTCATCCTGAGGCTGGAGTAGTGAAATTTGACGAATTTTCGCTATAGTCAGCCATACCTGGCCCATGAGTTTGGCTGACCAGTCAAATCCCACGGTCATGAATTATTCATTGATTACAGCTCAAATTCTGTGGTCAGAAATGTCCGGCTGACCATCCCCTACCGCTGAAAGACTTAATCTTGAGCTTGATTTCGCAACCGCCAAACCGGTACATTACAGTATATTTGTTCAGTGCAATAGCAGACCTTGAAAGGTTGTATCGTAAGCAACAGCATCTATTGCTCGGATCAAGCAAAATCGTGCATCTCCGGAAAGCGCCACACTAGCAAAATTTTTCAGTGATCGATATCCTCTGGCTGATTGTGAGTGCCAGCTTAGTTTTTCTGATGCAACCAGGCTTTATGTGCCTGGAATCTGGACTAACGCGCTCCAAAAATAGCATCAATGTTGCTATCAAAAACCTTGCTGATTTTTGTGTTTCCGTCGCGCTTTTTTGGGCCTTCGGCTATGCCTTGATGTTTGGGGTGTCGAAGTCTGGCTGGTTCGGAACCTCGCATTTTTTACCCACGCTTGAGGATTCTGCTCCCCTCGCCGCCTTTTTTCTCTTCCAGGCGATGTTTTGCAGCACCGCTACGACGATTGTGTCCGGCGCGATCGCCGAGCGGATGCGCTTCCAAGCCTATCTGGTCACTTCGGCGATCGCCTCCGGCCTGGTCTATCCCATTTTCGGTCACTGGGTCTGGAATGGTGCCGATACTGGCAATCTGAGCGGTTGGCTGGGAACCCTCGGCTTTGTGGATTTTGCTGGCTCCACGGTGGTTCACAGCATCGGTGGCTGGATTGCCCTTGCCGCCCTACTGTTGACCGGGCCACGCCTCGGTCGCTTTCCGCCAGGGCAACCGATGCAGAGCTTCCCTGGCTCCAACCTGCCGCTCTCCGTGCTCGGTGTCATGCTGCTCTGGTTTGGCTGGCTCGGCTTCAACGGTGGCAGCACCCTCGCCCTAAACGAGCAGGTTCCTTCTATTCTTGTCAACACCGTTCTGGCCGGTGTTGCCGGAATGATCATGGCAGCAGCACTGAGCTGGCGGCAGCGCAAATTACCAGATGTCGGCATGATGCTCAACGGCTCGATCGCGGGTCTGGTGGCGATCACGGCCTCTTGCCACGCCGTCACCGGGCCCCTAGCGATCATCATCGGCGGTAGTGGCGCAGCGGCAATGATGCTGGTGGTGTATTGGTTCCGGCGCTGGCACATTGACGACGCGGTGGATGCGATCGCCGTTCACGGTGCGGCTGGAGCCTGGGGCACCCTCGCCGTTGGTCTCTTTGGCAATCTTGAGCAACTCGGTACCGGCCTCACGCGCAGCGCCCAGATCGGCGTGCAACTCCTGGGCATTGGCACAGCCTTTATCTGGGCCTTTGGCATGACCTGGCTATTACTCAGCAACTTCAACCGCTGGTCGCCGTTGCGCGTCTCCAAGGAAGCCGAGGAAATAGGCCTCAATGTCTCCGAGCATGGCGCGCGCACCGCGACCTACGAGCTGTTTCGGGTAATGGATCACCAGGCAGAGACCCGCGACCTGAGCCTGCGGGTTCCGGTTGAGCCGTTTACCGAGGTGGGTCATATTGCCGCCCGCTACAACCAAGTGATGGCGGCGATGCAGGAGGCAGTCATGCGTACAGATGAGATTGTCCGCACGGCGACCGACGCGATTGTCACTTTCAGCACACCGACTTTGCAGATTCTCTCGGCGAACCCCAGCGCTGAAGAGGTCTTTGGCTATCCGTCCCAGGAACTCTGCCGTTTCTCCCTCGCTGATCTGATCGGTTGGTCGGTGCAGAGTGTCGGCAGTAAGGCGACGCTACTGGCGCGCTTGCTCAGTCCTGGTCAGCATGAGGTCATCGGCTGCCATGCCGACGGCTCCGTGTTTCCGATCGAGGCGACGGTGACGCGAGCCGAGTTGGGCGATCGCTCCTTCTACACGGGTACTTTTCGTGACATCACCGAGCGCAAGCAGGCCGAGGAAGCGGCGCGTCAGCGCCAACGCAGTGAGGAACTCGAACAAGCGCTCGAACAGCTCCGCCAAGCACAATCCCAGCTGATCCAAAGTGAGAAGATGTCGAGCCTCGGTCAGATGGTGGCTGGCGTCGCCCACGAAATCAACAACCCGGTCAACTTCATCTACGGGAATTTGGCCTACGCTAAGACCTATACCCAGGATTTACTGCACTTGGTCTCGCTGTATCAGCAAGCCGTTGGTGAAATCCCGCCGCCTCTGCAAACGGAGATCGAGGCGATCGAGCTAGATTTTCTGCGCGAGGATCTGCCCAAGCTGCAAGATTCTCTGCTCGTCGGGGCGGAGCGCATCCGTGAGATTGTGCAATCCTTACGTGTCTTCTCGCGCTTGGATGAAGCCGAGGTCAAACAGGTTGATATTCACGAAGGCATCGACAGCACACTGATGATTTTGCAAGGGCGGCTGAAAACCTCGCTGCGGGGGCGCGATCGCGCAGCCGCAGTGATTCAAGTTCAACGTCATTACGGCCTGCTACCCCAGATCGAATGCTATGCCGGTCAACTCAATCAAGTGTTCATGAACTTGTTGAGTAATGCTATCGACGTCCTCGAGGAGACTTGGCGGGATTCATGCCAATTGGCGACGATGGGCAACACCAATGGCAAAGCCTTTCAACCCGCGATCGCCATTCATACCGCGATGCTCGACGAGGACTGGATCGAGATTGTCATCCGTGACAATGGCAAGGGCATTCCCGCCGCTTTACAGCCGAAGCTCTTTGACCCCTTCTTCACCACCAAGGACGTCGGGAAAGGCACGGGGCTCGGGCTTTCGATCAGCTATCAGGTAGTCGTCGAGCGCCACGGTGGGCGTATGACCTGCCACTCCGAGCCAGGTCAGGGAGCTGCATTCAGCATCCAGATCCCGACCAAACAGCGCGACCGCAGTGGTGAGGCTGAATAATCATCGACATAATTGTACTTCTAGAAATCAATCAGCCGGGCAGCTCAAAAGGGAGCATCCCAGTTTGGAAACCCTGACCCTAAATCCCTCTCCCAAACTGGGAGAGGGACTTCTAGCTCCCCTTCGCCCAGCTTGGGAGAAGGGGTTGGGGGATGTAGACACGCAGCGGCTGCTCGCAGAGTAGGAAACCGTAACGCCAAAGTGGGATGCACCCAAAACTGGCGCTGAGAGCGATTACTGGATGTGGGAACAGTAGCCCGGCATTGGGTGTCAGCTCCGTGCTTTGTCCAATCTGATTTCTGTCACATTTCTCGGTCAATTTATTGGAAATAAAGCAGCCGAATTTTTTCTAAACCCCCAATTAATGGAACTGATTTTTACAGCCTATCGACATCATTAATGTCTCTATTTTCGTGAGGATTTTGGTTGTGAAATGTGCTTTACACTGGGGGTTGGCGATCGCCACCTCGACCAGTTGCTTGATGGCCAGCAGTCCAGCTGCGGCTCAGCCCGAGGTCGCGCGCGGCACTGATGCCAACTACATCGGCGTCGGCGTCTCGGCCGGTCTCACCAATGGCGGTCAGGGCGATGATGCAGCGATCCTCGGCGGCAATGTCCAAGGGCGGGCTACGCTCCCGGATGTGCCTGTTTCGGTGCGGGGCGCGGTGATCTTCAGTGACGAGACCAGCGCGATTATGCCCTTGGCAACCTACGACATTCCGATCGCGCCGGGTGCTAATGTCTACGTCGGCGGCGGCTACTCGTTTGTCGAAGATGCCGGTCAGCGCACCCCCTTGGGGAACCGGAACGCCCCCGTGGTGGTGGTTGGCGCTGAGGCGGAATTGGGAGCGAATGTTGTGGCTTATGGCGATGCCAAGTGGGGCATCAATGCCTATCAAAACAGCCCCGCCGATGCCCTCAGCGTCCAAGGCGGCGTGGGTCTGCGCTTTCGGTAGGCAACACGCTGGCGATGATTGAGTGCGATTAACCCAGGGCGGCAACCACTTCCGCCCGCACGGTGGGCTTGTCAACCCGTGCGGGCGACTCTTAAGGATTCGTAAACGTGGGGGAGCGATCGCCAGGGCTAAGATTTGAATATAATAAGGATTCGCAAAACTCCGAAATCCCGACCGGATTACCGGAAATTTCGGCTGAATCCCTTGCCCTCCAACTGTCGCGTTCGCTTGCCGCCCTCATGGTTCAGACTCCCGCCCGTCCGCAGAAGCTTTCCAAGCTCGAAGGCATCAAAGAACGTAGCAACTACCTGCGCGAGCCACTTGCCAGTGAACTTTTAGAAGACACCACGCACTTTAGCGAAGCCGCGATCCAGATTCTCAAGTTTCATGGCTCCTATCAGCAGGACAACCGCGACCATCGCGTCAAGGGGCAGGAAAAGGACTACCAGATGATGCTGCGGACGCGCAATCCCGGCGGCTTCATCCCTCCCGAACTCTACTTAACCCTGGATCGCCTGGCGGATCAGTATGGCAATGGCACCCTGCGGGTTACGACGCGCCAGGGCTTTCAGCTTCATGGCATCCTGAAGCGCAACCTAAAAACAGCGATTAGCGCCATTGTGCGCAATCTCGGCTCGACGCTAGGGGCCTGTGGTGACCTTAACCGCAACGTCATGGCACCGCCCGCTCCCTACAAAGACCGTGCAGAATATTGCTATGCCTGGGACTACGCCGAGCGGGTCGCCGATCTCCTCACCCCGCAAACGGGAGCTTATTACGAAATTTGGCTCGACGGCGAGAAAGCGATCAGCGCTGAGGAAGCCCCCGAGGTCAAAGCGGCACGCCAAGGCAATGGCAATGGCACGATCCAGCATGGTGGCGAAGAGCCGATCTACGGGCCGCACTACATGCCGCGCAAGTTTAAGTGCAGCGTGACCGTGCCCGGCGACAACTCCATCGATCTCTACACCCAAGACGTCTCGCTGGTGGTGCTGACCGACGACCAGGGGGAATTGCAAGGCTTCAATGTCCTCGTCGGTGGTGGTATGGGCCGCACGCACAACAAGGAGGAGACTTTCGCTCGCCTCGCCGATGAACTGGGCTACGTTGCGAAGGCGGATCTCTACGACTTGATGAAGGCGATTGTCGCTACCCAGCGCGACTATGGCGATCGCGTCCAGCGCCGTCATGCCCGTATGAAATACCTGGTTCACGACTGGGGCATCGACAAGTTCCGACGCCAGGTTGAGGAATACTTTGGCAAGCCCCTTGAACCCTATCGCCCGCTGCCGGAGTGGAAGTACCAGGACTACTTGGGCTGGCATGAGCAAGGCGATGGCAAGCTCTTCCTCGGCCTTTCCGTGGAAAATGGTCGCGTTAAGGATGAGGGTGATTTTCGCCTGAAGACAGCACTGCGGGAACTGGTGCAGAAGTTTGAGCTACCGATGCGCCTGACCGCCAACCACAATGTCATCCTCTACGAGATTCGCCCCGAATGGCGGACTGCCATCCAGAGCAGCTTGGAACAGCATGGCATCGCCACCCACCCGACCCAGATCGAGCCACTAGTGCGCTACTCGATGGCCTGCCCCGCACTGCCTACCTGCGGCCTGGCGATTACGGAGTCCGAGCGCGTGCTCCCCAGCATCGTCACTCGCATTCGTCACCTCCTGAACAAGCTGGATTTGGGCAACGAAGCGTTTGTCATCCGCATGACTGGCTGCCCCAATGGTTGCGCGCGGCCCTACATGGCCGAACTAGGCTTCGTTGGTAGTGCGCCGGAAGCCTATCAGATTTGGTTGGGCGGGACGCCGGATCAGACGAAGCTGGCGCGGCCGTTTGTTGAACGTCAACCTGTAGGTGAGTTAGAGGCGTTTTTGGAGCCGCTGTTTGTCTACTTCCGGCGCGATCGCCAACCGGGTGAAAGCTTCGGCCCCTTCTGCAATCGCGTTGGCTTTGAGGCACTGCGCCGCTTTGCCACCAGCTATCGCCCAGCGCCCGCGCCGACCACTCCGGCTCCAGCGGCGCTTGTGGCGGCAGCAGCCCCGGCTACTCCAGCCGCTCGCCAGCGGAGTCGCAAAATTCGCTACCGCATTGGTGTTCATGACGAAACCTACGAGCGCTTGAAACAAGCGGCGACAGCGCGCAACACGTCAATGATGCAGTTGGTGACTGCTGCGCTAGATGCTTACCTCAGCGAGGAGCAGACCTAGCTAGAATCGGGTGCGCGGTCTGGGATCCCGGCACAATTGCGGGTAGCATGAGGGCAAGTCCGAGCGGCACTATGACCGTTTGATGTGTTGATTCGTTCCTAACCTTCGACGAAATTCATGCGCTGGTTTGAGCGGCGATCGCGCCGATGGCGTTGGTGTTGCGGGGCATTAGCCCTAATGGCACTCTTGCTCAGTGTCTGGCTACTCCCCTTGGCAGCGCGGTTGCAAGCCAATGCTCGTGCGCCCGTGGATACCTTTCTCGTCCTGGGCGGCAGCATCCGGCGGGAGCTGTACGTTGCCGAGCAAGCCAAGGCCTATCCAGAGGCACGAGTCCTGATTTCCAATGGTTCGCCCGATCCCTGTGTCTGGCTGATTTTCCAGCGCGATCGCACCCCCATGGACAACGTTTGGCTCGAACACTGCGCCCACAACACCTTTGACAATTTCTACTTCTGTACGCCCATTCTCACCACCTGGCAGAGCCGCCATATCCGCCTGATCACCTCCGAGACACACCTGCCGCGTGCCCTCTGGTTGGCACAGATTCACCTCGGCGCGCGCGGCATCTGGGTTGAACCCGACATCGCTTCTGAGAGCGGCATCCCCGGCAACTGGGAAACTTGGTGGAAGACGGCTCTTGACGTAACGCGCAGCTTAGTTTGGGCGGCAGTTGCACCGCTTTTTCCCCCGCAGTGTGATGATGTCATCGCGCTCGCCGACGTAGACATCCAAGCCTGGCGACAGCAAGGCTTCAAATGCGAGCATCAGGCCGGTCTGGAGGATGTACGCCACCATCCTGATTGACCCGTGAAACAAGCTGCTACGATTGGCAGTGTTAGTCCCTACCTGTCGCGAGTCACTGTCCAGCATGAGCTTCATCGCCAGCGCGACCCCAGAAGTTACTGATGCCGTCATCAAACAAAATCTTGAACAGTTTCTCGTCGTCCTCTCCGTCTCGCTCGGCGTCGCCACTCTTTCACGCCTCGTCAGTTGGTTCCGGCAGATTCCCTATACCCTACTGCTCGTCATCGTCGGCCTCGGACTCGCCTTTGTCAACGTGCGGCTGGTTAACCTGTCGCCAGAACTGATCCTCGAAATCTTCCTGCCGCCGCTCCTCTTTGAAGCCGCCTGGAATATGCGCTGGCGCGACCTGCGCGAAAATCTGCTGCCCGTCAGCATCTTTGCCATCTTCGGGGTTGTGATTTCAGTCGTTGGCATCGCCTCATCGGTGAGTTGGCTGACGGGTCTGCCGATTCCCATTGCCCTCTTGCTGGGTGCGAGCTTGTCGGCGACCGATCCCGTCTCGGTCGTGGCGCTCTTTCGGGAGCTGGGCGCAAGCAAGCGACTCACTGTCGTGATGGAAGGCGAAAGTTTATTCAATGATGGCGTGGCCGTAGTCGCCTACCTGTTGCTGGTAGGTATTCCGCTGGGGATGGAGGAGTTTACGCTCCCGACGACGATCGCGCGCTTCGGAGTCTTTGTCGGCATCGGCATCGCCGTCGGCTGCCTTGTCGGTTTTGGGATCTCGTACCTGACCCAACGCTTCGACTACGCATTGGTAGAGCAATCCCTAACCTTGGTCTCCGCCTACGGGACTTATCTGATCGTCGAAGAGCTGGGCGGCTCCGGCGTCATCGGCGTCGTCACGGTTGGTTTGATTTTGGGTAACTTCGGCTCGCGGATCGGTATGAATCCGCGCACGCGCCTGATTGTCACCGAGTTTTGGGAATTTCTCGCCTTTTTTGTCAATTCCATCGTCTTTTTGCTGATCGGCGACCAAATCAACTTTGGCAGTCTCGGCGGCAACATTGGGCTGATTCTGACGGCGATCGCCGCTGTCTTGGTTACCCGCCTGCTAGTCATCTTTGGGTTGGGTAGCATCAGCAACTGGCTCGGCAACCAAGACCTCAACTGGCGTGAATTAACCGTGCTCTGGTGGGGTGGTCTGCGCGGCGGTGTCTCGATCGCACTCGCCCTGAGCGTGCCGGCCGTACTCGATGGGCGACAGGAGATCATTGATGCCGTTTTTGGGGTTGTCCTCTTCACACTGCTGGTACAAGGCCTGACCACCCAACTCTTTCTGGAAAAGCTCGACCTAATCGGGGATCAGCCCCAACGCCAGCAATACTCAGAATGCCTCGCCCGTCGCACCGCCTTACGTCGCGTTCTCAAGTATCTCGAGGAGCTAGATCCCTCACCGGATGTCGATCCGGAGTTCTACCGCTATCAGCAGAGTTTGGTGAAGCAGGAATTAGCGAGCGTGGATGAAAAACAGGAAGCCCTGCAACAGGCGAACCCGCAGCTTCGTTCCCTCGATCTCGAACAGCTCCGGGAGCAGTTGCTAGACATCGAGGCAGATACTTATGCCGAGTACATTCGCGCCGGTCGCCTCAATCGCAATCTTTCGCCGGTCTTGCAGAGTGTCTTGGATGACGCGACACGCAAGGAGATTCGTCCAGACACAGCGGTCGGTTCCTGAGTTGCATGGAGGGTCTGGTTTGAAAGCCGACATTGCGGCAGGACGGCTACAGATTGGTCACCGAGAGGCTGCCGGTTGCGTCGCTCCCATGCGCAAATCAATGTGGGTAGAGTCAAAACATCGATTTTGGGTTTGGCAACGAAAGCATTGAGCTTGCAGTACTCCAGGGACTACTCCACCGACCGGATCGAAGCGCGCGGCACCGGGGCGTCACCCATACTCGCCTGCAAGACTTGGAAATACTGCTTGGCGACAAGTTCAGGGGTGAAGTGTTGTTGGAGGTAGCGGCGACCCGATTGACCGAGTGCGCGCGCCAGCTCCGGTTGAGCCGCCAGTTTACGAATGTAGTTGGCGAGGCTCTGAGCGTCGCCATTGTCAAAGGCACAGCCGCACTGAGCGGTAGCGAGGAGCGGTCGCAAGTATGAATGCGACTCACACACAGCGGCGACCGGCCGACCCGCTGCGAGGATGCCATACAACTTACTGGGGGCGACCAGCCCTTCGAGGCCGGGACTGATGCTCACTAACGACAGGTCGCAAGCGGTGAGTGAATAGGGTAGAACCGACTTGTCCTGAAATGGTAAAAATCTACAGTTCCGTAAACCTTTTTGTTGCACTTGCAGAATGCAAGCGTCCAACTGTGCGCCGCGTCCAATGAATACAAATTCGATCGGCTCATGACGCAGCAACTCCGCCGCGGCTACGAGGGTTGTCAGATCGTGGCAGCGACCGAGATTGCCGGAGTATTGCACCGTGAAGGTGTGGGTCAAGCCGAGTTGCTGCGCAAACCAGTTCTCGGACTTGGCTAGGGGTTGGATCTGCTCTGGATCGGCCCAACTGGGAATGACAGTCACTTTGTCTGCCAGTTCGGGAGCCTTGTCCAGGATGCGACGGCGCATGGAAGTGCTGAGCACGATCGCCGCTTGTGCCCGCCGCCAGATCTTGCGATTGAGCCAATTCCAAAAGCGTACCAGCCAATGTCGCGGCGAGAGCACTCCGAGGCTGACCGCCACATCGGGGTAGATGTCGTAAAGCAAGCAGACGTAGGGCGTGCCAAAGAGACAGTTGGCCAAGTAGCTGAGGACGGGCAAGTAGGGTGGCTCGCTGGTCACCAACAACAGACGGCGGCGATTGCGGGGACGCAGGAGATACATGGCCGCCCGTAGGCAAAAGAGCATCCCGTTGATGGCGCGGCCGCGAATCCGCAACGGCCACAGGCGCGAAGTGCGCGATCGCCGCACGGCGACGCGGTTGGTGATTTCATGCTTGGGAGCCGAGTCTTTATCAAAGGCGTAGCCGGGTTGACCGGTAAAGACGCTGACCCTCAAACCAAGTCGGCTCAAATGAGTCGCCAGTTCACAAATTAGCTGTCCCGTTGCTGCATAATCCGGTGGGTAAAATTGGGTCAGAATCAACAGCTTCTTAGCCGCTATAACTGGAGGCTTAACCGGAGCTTGCTTGCGCCACGGCTCGGAAAACTCTGAGGCGCTGGGGACGTGCTTATCTAACATTATGAATGGATGAGAACCCTAGCTAAATTAACGGCTGCCAGCGACCGGACTAAACGGCGATTGCCTGCACCGAATTCAGTCGCGCAAGCATTGAGTCCAATTTCGACAATCAACAGCAGCCATTCCCCGAGTTCCTCTATAATCGCCGGTGCGAACCAAATTTCAGCAAACGTCCGCCAACATGTCATTGATAGCCCAAGTAAGGAAGCAATGACAAGAGTACAGAAACTGTTGTGCCATTGGCGTCATTATAATCTGAGCAGAAGCGCAACCGTAATTTGTACGAGAAAATACTGAGACGCCACCGCATTAATACAGATTGACGAGTAGAAATACAGTCTCAATCTAAAGAATTAACCACTCGAGAGCCAGCGCTCACAACAAGATTCTCAAGCTGAATTTCGCCTGGTCAGAATTAATTGGAACTGGGCAATAACTGCTCCCCATGCGTAAGTCTGCTTAAGAATACCCCAAGGATGGGCGTGGTTGCTCCCGAGCCGCCGAAAAATTGGCGGCAGCCCTCAAGGGCAAAGCTGCTGCTGCTGGCGAGCCGCTAGTCCGCCCTGCCAACAGAGTTGCGCGATCGCACCTGAGCCACCGCCCGATTGCCCAGAGGCGTCAGGTGGGTGCTATCGCGGAAAAATGGCTCCACCTCGCGCCAAAAGCGGTAGCGCCAGGCCTCATGCACATCCGCCAGCGGCACTGCCAGCGCCTGGAGCTGCGCTTGCAACGCCGACTTGTAAGGCGGCTGGGGATCATCGCCCCAGACATCGAGAAGATTGGGCGTGTAGACGACCATCACCGCCACCTGCTGCTGACGCGCCAGTTGCACCATCGCCGCCAGTGCTTGGAGATTTTTCATCACTTGCGCCTCGAGAACCGCAGCCGTCGGCGGCTCGGGCGGCGGCAGTAACGGTTGTGATCGCCAACGCCACCAGCGTGGCTGCAAGTAGCGCCGCCAGAGATAGCGTGTCCAGAGTTCTTGCCAAGCGAGCAACGGCCTGCGGCTGGGGAAGTCCGGATGGTTGCCAACCACCGCGCTGGTACTCGTCGGCTGCACCAGATCATGGGTGCCGACAAAGATGATCAGCAGGTCACTGTCGAAGAAGCCAAAAGTCTGGAGATAAGCCAACTGGTTGCCCAGGCCCCAAGAACCCGCTGAGGCATTGAGCAGCTCCACTGACTGCCCCTGCGCCGTCCAAATCGCTGCCATGTAAGCCGGGATCGTTTCCGACTGATCGGCCAGGGTGCCACCGTTGAGCACCGAGTCGCCGGTCAGCAGGATGCGAGCTTGGTCGGGCGATCGCGGTTCCAGCGGTGGCTCCGAGCGCTGCGAATACTGGTTGTAGCGAATGCGATTGCCAAATCGCCGCAGGTCTTGGTCGGGCTGGAAGCGGTAACCGAGCGCCGGATCAGCTTGCAGCAACACCGGATTGCCGAGACCAAAACCCCAGCGTAAGGCGAATTCACTGGCGATCGCGATCGCCAGCAACCCAACCGCCCACCTCTGCCATCCCCAGCGGCGCACCTCCACCAACCTCGCTACAACGAAGATTGCGGAACCAAGTTGCCGGTCGGCAATGGCTGACGCGCGGCGATCGCCATGTAAGCCGTGGTCAATTGCGCCGCGATCACCGGCCAACTATAGCGCTCCGTCGCCAGTTGCCGACCGTTGGCCCCGAAGTGTTGCCGCTGGGACGCATCGGTCAGCAGAGACGCCAGAGCAGCCTGCCAGGCTGCCGCCTCGCCCGGTACGACCAGACCCGCTTGCGCCGCCACGATTGCGGGCGCGATCTGCACCGCTGGCGTGACCACGACCGGCAAACCTGCCACCATCGCTTCGGCCACAGCGATCGCAAAGTTCTCGGCATAGGACGGCAACGCAAACAGATCGCTGCCTTGTAGCACCAACTCCTTATCGGCCCCCGTAACAAAGCCTGCGAAGGTGACACGATCGCCGAGTCCGCAATCTTGAACTTGTTGCCGCAGTTGCGCTTCGTATTCTGCCGCGGCCGCTGTTCCCGCCAGCAGGAGGTGAAAGTCAGCCTCGGGTTGCTGCGATCGCCAGCGACCCAGAGCCTCGATCAGCAACTCGGGGCGCTTCTTGTAGTGCAGTCGTGAGAGAAAGAGAAGAATTGGCCGTGTGGGGGCAATGCCATAGCGTTGCCGCAACTGTTGCCCGGCGTCGGGAATCGTAGCCCCCACTTGCACCCCCAGCGGCAACACCAGTGTTGGTGCACTGACCCCAAAGTTGCGAACATCCTGTGCCTCGCCGTCCGAGGTGCAGTGAACGGCGGCGGCACGGTTCAAGTTGCGGCGCTCGATCAGGCGGCTGTAGAGTTGCTTTTTGCGGCGGCTCTGGGCCAGCGCCCAAGGGGAAAGTTGGCCCATGGTTCTGACCGTGTAGGGGATGCCTTGCCAGCGGGCGATCGCCCCGGCACAGGTCGGCCCGTAGGAGAAGAGGTAATGGTGATCGAGCACATCGTAATGGCGCAAGTTTTGCCAGAGCCAGCGCGTCCAAGGGGCAGAGAAGAGAAAGCTGCGATCGCCCCCCAACGACACCCCAGGCTGCTCGCCCCCGAAGCGCGGAAAGAACCAGACTGGCAATCCTCGATACTCACAACGCTGCTGGAGCGGCACATCGAGCACGGTAGCGCCGCTGTCATTCGTTGTGGCAATTTCCACCTCGACGCCGCGATCGCGCAAGGCCCGCCCCAGGTTCAGCACCACCTGCGTCGGCCCACCGCGCACAGCGGCAATCGAAGGAATGACGTGGAGAACTTTCACGGCAGAGCACAGGGTTTAGGGCACGGCCAACAATCTGGCGAGCGTGCGGGTAAAGCGCGCCAGGCCATAGGCTTCAATGACTTTAGCGCGCAATTGCGCCGGTTGGTACAGCAGCGGGTGAGGGTAAGTTCCCTGCAAGAGCGTGATCAGAGTCTGGGCGATCGCCCCGACATCCCCCGGATCAACCAATGCTCCCAGCTCACCGTGACACAGGGCATCCAACGCCCCATCTTGGTTGCCACCGAGCACGGGTTTGCCGCAGGCCAGCGCTTCGAGATACACGATGCCGAAGCCCTCGCCGCGACTGGGCATGGCGAAGACATCGCCGAGGTTGTAGTAGTCCGGCAGTTCATCGTCGGGGACGAAGCCAACCAGGGTGACGCAATCGCTCAGGTCGAGAGCCTGGATTAAGCCTTCTAAACGGGGGCGATCGCTGCCCTTGCCAACAATCAGATAATGCACATCAGGAAATTGCTGACGAATCGTCGGCAGGGCCTGCAAAATTTGGTCGTAGCCCTTGTACGGCTGGCTGGCATCGAGACGGGTGACAGTGAGGAGCGTCGGTTGCTCAGGTCGCAACTGGTGGCGGTTCAGCAAATGGAGCGGCTTCGGGCCAGGGCGAAAGCACTCAGCCGCGAAGGTATTGGGCAAAATGACGACGCGCTGGGGATCGAGATCTTGCTCAGCGAGCAGGCGATCGCGCGTATAGCCACTGACGGCGAGAATGCGATCCGCTCGCCGCAGCGCATTCTGCAAATCAGGACGCCGAAGCTGCCAAACTTCAACACCATGGGCAACAACCCAGTAGGGAATCCCCAGCCAGCGCTGGAGTTGCGCCGCGACCACCGCGAAATGGACGTGGCTGCTGATGATCAGTTCCGGTCGCTGGAGCGCGCCCCAAGCCGCGATTTGAGCCGCGAAGGCGGCGGTGCGCCAGCGCAGCGGCACGCGACCGCTACAGTGGAAGCGCGTCTGGGGCAAAATCGTCGGCGTCGGCGGCGCGGCGCGATCATGTTTGAGAAAAACGCGGTAGCGGCGCTCGGGCAAGATGCCTTGCAGGGCGGCGAGCAAGAAGAGGGAATAAACCTGAATGCCGCCCTTGAATTCAAAAATATTCGGAAACCACAAATGCAGGCGACGCGGCCCACCACCGCTGGGCTTGCGAACCTTCATGCTGGTGCTGCCGTGCCACAGGTGCAAAAAAATTGTCCATTGCCCGCGCTCTCGCCCGTGACCGTCTGGACGGCGGTGAAGCCGAGGGTTTGCAGCCGGTGCTCGAGGTCAGGCGGATCGTAGGCGGTGAAGCCGTGTTCGGTCATCTGGCGCTGTTCCAGAAAGGCGCGGGATGCATAGGCGATCGCCAACCGTCCCCCTGGCTGCAAGACGCGCGCGCACTCGCGCAGCACTCGGTCGGCGTCCGACCAGAAGTATAGAGTGTTGACAGTGACGACGGCAGCAAACTGGTGATCGGCACCAGGAATCGCTTCCGCCGAGGCGGTGTGGAGTTGGAGTTGTTGGCGGGCGATCGCGGGCCGAAAACGCCGCTGCACGAAGGTCATTGCGGTGGCTGACGGATCGATGCCGGTCACCGGCAAGGATAAGGGCATCTCGAGCAGGCGCTGCAACAGGTCACCGCCGCCAAAGCCCAGCTCGAGCACGGGCTGCCCCGGCCGTAGGGCGAGTTGTGCCAGCGCCAGTTGATTCATCGAGGCGTTGTCCCGATTGAGCAGGCGCAGCAGCAGCCGACCGCCCCAGCCGGAGGGGTTTTTGAGCTGTCGACAGAGGTAGATTTGGAAGCGATTCATGAGGGGGTGCGGGAGCAGCGGGCGATCGCGAGCCTACCAAAAAACGGTGACGCGGCGCGAGTACACCAAATTGATCCCGCTTGAGCGGATTTTTGCTCTTGGTCTGTCAATTGACCCAACTGCGCCTGCGATCTGCGGTGACATATTCAAAATGAATTTTCTGCCAGTGAATTTGCTCAAACCACTCCCGCTGTCCTGCCTTCGTCTGCTCATCTTGCCGCGTAAGGTAAAAATCCTCGCCTCGCTCATGCCCACACCCGCTTGATCGAATACAGATCAAATTTTTCGTCACGACTCACAATATCCAATGAGTAATTCATTGTCTGAGCTACCAAAAGGCGATCGAACAGATCTCGATGTTCTTGAGTAAGTGGTCAATCAGCATAGTAACTATTCAGGGGGTAAGCTGAAGAACATCTAGAATGCGTAGTGATACAACCTAAATTTAGAGGAAGTGAGTAGTGCCGGTTAAAGGATATTTGAGTGAAGAGCTGAAAGACAAGCTCCAGAAGGAGCTAAAAAAGCAGGAGCATCCCGAAATCCGGTAGAGAGTGCTTATCTTATTGTTGCTGAATGATGGTAAGACCCAGAAAGAGATTGCCAAATTTATTGGCTGCTCGACTCGGAAGGTCGCGTATTGGTGTGTACATGGGGATGCCGAGAATCTAGAAAGTCTATCAGATGAGCGGATGAAAGGAAATGCCAAGAAGGTGAACCAAAGAGAAAGAGCCAGAAGAATATGGCTATGAATTGGGTCGATGGACAGCCGCGAGGCTAGCAACGAACATGGCGG
>JAAUTY010000112.1 GCA_012031265.1 Spirulinaceae cyanobacterium SM2_1_0
CTTGGCGTCGGGACTAACAACAGTAAAGCTCAGGCGTCGCGCCTTGTTGCTAATCCCCGCAAGCGTCGCGCTTTATTGGGGCAAAATTAGTTTTATGCTAGCACGTCACCCCGTGTAGCGGATGCCTGCCGACTCAGCAATTTCTTGAAGAGTTTTCGCAGTATTGCTATTTCCGCCCGACCCAACGACGCCAGCGCCAGACGTGTGCGGCGCGTTAAACAACATCCCAAACTCGCTGCTTTTGGCAATCTCGCGCAACACATCGGTCGCGTCAACTTGCTTTTTTCCCGATTGGTCAAATCGCGCGCGCCGTGCTCGTCAATCGGAATCAGCGTAGGCAGCTCGCCGGGCTTACCTTCTTCTAGTTTAAATTGATCGCTGCAAATAGGGCAGCATCGCCCGATCAAAAAGCCGGTAGGCGTCCTCTTTGCCGCCCGCGCGCAAATAAGCTTGGTAAATTGCGTTGTCGAGCCTCTGCTGCTCGTTGGCGACTCGCGCAGCCTTTAGTTCTTCTACCGTTTGTTCCTTGGCGCGCTCAAGTTCTTCGAGCGCCTTGGCTTGGCGCTCGGCGCGCTCGCGGATCGATTCCTCCTCCGCTTTGCGCTGCTGCTCTTGCTCGAGCAGTCTGTCAACGTCAAGCCCTTCAAATTTTTTTGCCTGAGCCTGCATTTTTTCAATTTCCGCGCGCATTTCAGCAAGCCTTTGAGCGGCTTGCTCGCTAGCAAGCTTGGTTTCTACAAACTGATTTTTGAATTGATCGCGCTCATCTCGCAACGCTGCGATTGTACGCTCCATTGCCTCAACATTGTTTGGCTTATCTTCTGGCATGGCTGTTGTTTGACTGTTGTTAGTTACGCTCTATCCTAGCTTGCTGTGAGTACAGCTCAAGCCCGACTAAGCGAATTAACCGACCCAGCAAGTCGCTTTCGCGCTGCCGAATGTCGGGTAACAGTTCGGCAGAATTGACCACGACATACTCGCCACTAACTTCAATCCTCTCGGCAAACCGAGTCCTATCACCGATTGCTACTTGCTGGTCGGTTTTCCATGCGTCTAAGTCGGCTAATACCGCTTGTACGTCTGTTTCCCAGTCCGTCTTGTGTTCAAGGCTCATTCCGTCCAGATAGTCGCTTAAGGTATTTTTATAGCCGTAGGGATAGCGCAAATAATCCCGGATCTTCTTTTTGTTTGCGTCGCTCAATGTCATCTTTATCTTGCCAATGTAACCTGATCTAAAATATTGCCGTTGACAAATCTACGATAAGCGATTTGGCAACGGCAGCGCGTACGGCAGCGACAGGCTTGGCCAGGCGGCTTAACCAAGTTTACCGCACGCCATTGCCCTTTAGTATGCAGCCGCAGGCAGTCGGGACAGTGTTTTGCTTGCGGGTCAAGCCACCGCTTAGCTTGCCAGTTTTCTTCTTTGGGCCGTTTGGCGTGCTCGAGCTGATGCCAGGCCTGTTCAGGGCTGCGGCCGTAATTTCGGATTCGTGCCAGCGCTTGCTTTTCGCTGACTTTGCCGTCGCGTAGCTGTTCGGCGAATCTAACAAGCGCCTTTTCTTGTTGCTTTAGCAGCCGCCGAATTTCTCGATTCATTTGACGCGATCGCCCGGATTTTGCTGTAAGTGCTTTTTGCCACCGGCAGCTAACACCCCGATCTGCTGATGGCTCTCGCGGAGCATTCTGGCGGTGCGCTGCTGCCAGCTAATAAGGCTTTGACTCCCTGCAATTAGCCGCTCGGTTTCTCGCTCCAACTGAGTTGTTAGTCGCACTGAAACTTTTTGAACATCTGCTAAAACACGCGCGCGCGAAACAAATTGCCCATTTTTGGCGCGATACTGCCCGGTGCGCTTGTCGTAAATCAGATCGCTCATTTGTCAGATTCACCATCTACAGGCAAAACTGACAAGCATTTACAAATCGGGCACATAACAGGGATGCTTTCTAAAAGCACTCGCGCTGGCGCGACGTTTTGGAACCGCTTAAAACAATGCAGGCACCGACCTTGATAAGTCGCCCATTGTCCGTCGTTATTCTGTGCCTGCTTCATAGTATTTAGTTAGCTCTTTTGGCGCTTTGGCAATCGCCTCAATTTCGTTGCGTTTGGTCAATTGGTTCAAATTCGCCAGATCCCTCGTTTTCAGTATTTTCTGACCCTTCAGATGCGGCATCGGCCTCGATTCTGACATTAAACTCTTCCTGGGGAATATCATTAATTAACTCGCTAACTTCAACCCCTTTCGGCACGCCGCCGCGCGCTGCAATAATTCGCCAGAAGTTTTCTGGCGACAACAGCCCCAGCGTCGCGGATTCTTGCCAGCGTTGCATTTCAGCCGGAGTCAGTGGAAGCTGTAAAGCATTTTTGGGGAAACTCAATGCCGTAGTTATCATTAGCGTCTTCGCCTGTCCAGAGCAACCAATCACTAAGGATATTTCCAAACGCATTTTGTTTCTGCAAACCCATCTCTTCCAAGGTGCTGAGGGTTTGCAAAGACCGAATCTGTACCTCGTCTTCGGTCATTTGCGAACTACCAAATTGGCTGCTTAAAAAGCTTAGCGTTCGCTGCATAATAGAAAGCCGCAAGTCTTCAATCCGATTGCGCCGAGATTCTGCTGCCGCGCCGCTCGTTTCAATCGCTTGCAGGTCGCCATCAGGAGGCACGTCTACCGCGCTGTTTCCGATTCGTAGCGCGGGCATGGGCGTATTCCTAGGATCGTCGCCTGGGCGTAGCAATCCTTTTCGCAGCCAGACAACCAAGCTGGTAATATGCAGATTCCAATCGTGCTCACTTTGCCGATTATAAAGCGCAAAATTAGCTAGCGCGACATCAAGCAGCGACGGCTCTAGCGGCTCTTCCGCTGTCCCAAACGGGTTAATGGTATCAAGCGGGTAAAACGTGATTGGGATGCGCGTTAACGGCAAGCCGTTAACGGTTAACTCGCTCCGCTCGATTAGTCGCCAAACAATGCTTTGTTTTTCCGTTACTTCTTCAGCATAGACTTCTTTTAAACCCGGTCGCAATACCCAATAGCGAGCTTCTTGCTTCGTGCTAAACCGCCCAGACGGAACGTTAACAAAATGCTTGATCACCAGTAGCTCTAAACGAGGTTGGTTGCCGCCATCGCTAAACCGCCAGTTAACGATTGAGCGGCGCGACACTTTCACTAAGTAGGGTCGAGGGTTGAGCTGGCGTAAATCGGCAATGCTCAACCCTTCGGGGATAGAAGGGTAATCAACTAGCACCCCGACAAACCCGTCCAAAAAATACTCAGTATCACAGCTTCTTAAAAACGCTTTAAGGTTGGCACCGTCGCGCGTTACGTTTTCTTGTGCGGCATCGAGTGTTGGTGGCAGGGCCTTAACTGTGTAGTTGCTTAGCAGCCCGGCATAGCCCCTAATCGCTGGCTTGTAGTGGTTTTCGTAGTGGCTGGTATTGAGCCTTTGCTGCCAGTCGTATTCGCTCTCAGCGTTGCCTCGGCAAAGGATGCGCCGCGCTTTTTCCGTTGCGCTTGTACTGCCGCCAACACTGTTTGTGCTGTAAGGCGTTTGCCAGCAGTAATACCTCGATAAGCGTCGCGCGATAGCTCAATCGCGTGGAGCGCTGCCGCCAGTTCTGGTCGTACGCGAGCGGGAGAATCGTCGTCATCCTTTGTGTACGTTTCCTTGCCCAGAACTTCTGCTAAGGGCACTGTGTCGGTTAGCGTGCCTGTAATGGAGCGAAATTCAACTTGAGGCGACTCCATGTTACCCAATCCCCATGCGTTGACTCCAAGCGGGAGCTTGAGTATATTCTATCCGATACCACTTAAGTAGTTGCGACAAAGCGTCGATTGGGTCTTTGAGTTGCGTGTCGGGAAAGTTCAGCAAAGCCGATTCAAATTCAGGCAGCCAGCGCGCTTGCTCTGGCAATATCAGCTTGCCTGATTCAACGGCTGGCGATTCTGCCTCTAACCGCTCAACCTTGCTTTTATCTGGCTTTACTCCGTGCGCCGAAAATGAAGATGCTTGACGCCACTCTTGAAGCAGAGTGATTCCTGTGCTAGCTTCTTCAATTAGCACTAAGTTAGGTCGCCACTTTTGGGCAAGGCTAAGCGCCGCGCGCTTGCCATCAGCGTATTGGTGCCGACACCAATAAACGTCAAGCAGATAAAGCAAATTGTCAGCAATCCCAACAGTAATACATGCCCAAAACGCACTTGTTTCTTTTGCTGTGGCAGCGGTATCCCAGGATTGGACTACGCGGTCAAATCGCGTTGGAGGCGCGCCATAGCGGTGCCGCAACCAGTGAGGCTTAATAATCCCTTGGTCAGACTTGACTCGCCAATTGCCATGCAGCAACCGCTCTCGCTCCACTCGCGACTGCGCTAACAAGTTGGCTTTATACGCCGGGTCGTTGTTGAGAAGCAAAGGGTTGTCTTCCAGCGAAGCGGGAATAAACCTAAAAGACTTGGGTAACAAGTTTTCTGGAGCGATTGTGTCGCTTAGTCGGTTAATTAGCTCTTGACGAGAATCACCCCACACTGTTTTGTCGTCAAGCCGGACAAACCAGCGCGTTTGCTGGCAGCGTTCGGGGATTGGCAGCCCCCGCGGGTCAATCCACCAATCGATAAATTTTGCCAACCAACTGCCAGCATCAGGGTTGCAGGTTGCTCTTACGCGCGTAGGGATACCAGCGGCAGAGCGAGCGCGGCTCAGCAAATAAAAGAATTGGCGTTCGGTGAAATGAGTGAGTTCGTCCCAGCCAATTCTTGGGATTTGCGCGCCTTGCCAGTCGTAAATATTTTTTTCGTGCTGCAGGTGGCGGAAATTGATTTTTGCGCCAGAAGGGAACTCCCACTCAATCCCGTTATCTTTCGGGGTGCCACCAATCAGCGGGTAAAGCTTGCTTGCTTCGTCCGCCAAGCCGCCTGCTGCCGTAATTTGCGGATAGTGCGACGGAAAATTACGCCGCGATAGTTGGGGTTTTGGACAAGATCTGGCGCGGCAAATCCAAGCAACAAAGCCATTGTTTTTCCGCCACCCGCAGCCCCGCCGTACAAGGTGATGTCAGCGTCGCACTCAAGAAACTCTCGCTGCTTGGGTTGAGGTTCAGGGAGCGCGGGGGCAGCGAATGCGCTGCTTGGCGCGCCACATTTTAGCTTCGCCCACGCACCCAACTTTAACTGCTCGGCTATTGCTGCCGTTGCTGCCCCGCTACGTCCCACTAGAATAATGTAGCTGCATAATTTTTGCTCTATGCCCAATCTAATCGATAAGTCGGCACAGGCGGGCGACGAACTCGCGCTTTGGTACGTGCCACTTGACGAGCTAATCAATAGTTTTGCAGCAGGAAACCCGAAGCTGCACGACATTGGGGGCTTGTGCGAGTCCTTTGCTCGCCACGGCTTTCGCGATCCAATGGCGTTTGACCCAGCGCTAAATGACGGCGCTGGCGGCATTGTCGAAGGCAACGGACGGCTAGAGGCACTATTGCAACTTAAGGAGCAAGGGCACGCGCCGCCGCGCGGGATTAAGCTTGACGGCAACGGCGATTGGTATGTTCCACTGCTGTTCGGCGTCGGGGCTGGCTCTCAGGCGGCGGCAGAAGGCTACTTGCTTGATCACAACAACAGCGTGCTGGCGGGCGGGACGTTTACGGCGCTTGACACGTCAAACCTGTACGACCCCGACGCTTATCGCGATCT
This sequence comes from Spirulinaceae cyanobacterium SM2_1_0, assembly GCA_012031265.1. Lineage (GTDB taxonomy): Bacteria > Cyanobacteriota > Cyanobacteriia > Cyanobacteriales > Spirulinaceae > JAAUTY01. Next base: position 5,686 of record JAAUTY010000112.1, read on the forward strand.
GCTTGAGCGGCTAGCCGCCGAGGATGCGCTGCCGCTGACGGTGGATGACAAGGACTTTAGACTGTTGCTTGAGCAGTTGGGCAAAGGGGGCGGCGCTGGCGGTGAGGGCCTGATCGACCCGGACGAAGTTCCGGACGGCGAGAATGTTGAGACGCGGTGCAAGCGCGGGGATATTTGGGCGCTAGGCTCGCACCGAGTGATGTGCGGGGACTCGACCAACCGCGAGGATGTTGAGCAACTGATGTGCGGGCGGAAAGCAGACATGGTATTCACTGACCCGCCCTATGGGGTTTCTATCGGCGACAAGAACGCCTTTCTAAACAAACTCCAGCCTTCCGAAAGGTGTTTAGAAAATATCAATGATGACACGCTGCCGCCCGACAAGCTAAAACCCATCCTAATCGCTGCATTCCGAAACCTTAAGGCGGTCAGCTCCGACAAATGCGCCTACTACGTGACAGCCCCCCTAGCCGGAAAGCCAGGCATGATAATGATGACGGCAATGGAAGAGGTAGGTTTGCAGGTGCGCCATGTGCTGTTTTGGGACAAGCAGCAGCCAACCTTCTCGATGGGGCAACTCGATTACGAATATCGCCATGAGCCAATTTTGTACACCTGGAACAAAACTCATAAATTTTATGGCAAGGGCGAGCACAAGACCTCTGTATGGAGCATCCCAAAGCCGCGCCAAAGCAAGCTCCACCCGACCATGAAGCCCGTTGAATTAATTAAAAACGCTTTGCTTAATGGATCAAAAAGCGGCGACCTGGTTGCTGACATTTATCTCGGTTCCGGCTCCACCCTGATCGCCTGCCAGGAAGCCGGGCGGGTCTGCTACGGCATGGAAATCTCAGAGAAGTATTGCGATGTGATATTGGCAAGATGGGAGGCGTTCACGGGTCAGGTTGCGGGGCGGGTTGGCACTGCCTAGTCGCTGCATTTGCTAGGCTTAGAGTGTCTACCCAAAGTCCACCTAAAAGCCAATTGCACGTCCATTCCCCTACAAGCTAGTTGATCAAGCCATCCTGCTTTACTTGGATGAAGGACTGGGGCCGTCCGCAATCACAGCACGGATGGGTGTGTGTCGCGCCACCTTCTTCAAGTGGAAGTGCTCCGACTATTGGAAAGAAAAGCTCGCCGAACTTCAGGCGGCGCGCGACGCCGCCGCCACTAAAGCCATGGAACAATACGCCGCCCAGAAATTTGACGAGCTTGCCGCCGCGCTTGAAAAAAACAGCAAGACTCAGGAGGGCAAGGCGCAGGGTTACGACGTGGCGGCGATCGCCTCGCTGAATATTGCCAACGAACAAGCCAGGCAGGCGGCAAAGTTGGCAAAAGACGACGCACTGGCGCAGGGCAAGAAGCTGAAGGCGGCGGACTTCCACGGGCTGCTGAGATCCAGCATTGCTGCTTCTGAGCACGCCGAGCATTTGAAAGAACTTGCCACGCAAACTGCTGCTGTGTTCCGCCACTTGCAGCGCAAAGGAATGCTTGGCGGCGCTGAGTCGGACACCGAAGCGCCGCAGCCATAAGCAGAGCACAGAAAACGCTCTCAGCACACTGCCTTGCAGTGTGCTGAGAGCGTTGTCTGTGCATCCGTGTCGCCTGTGACGGCAGCGTGTTGTCGGCTCTATCTCACTCATAGCAAGGGGTGTGACGGTGTTGACGGCATAGCGTCACTAACCCCAAAATTTGACGCGCAATCCTCTGCACAGCAAAATGCACAGCAAACTGCACAGCAAACTACACAAGAGGCAAAGCTATATATAGTGCGGGTTTTGACCCTTGCACAAGAAAAGTGCCATCAAAACTTTTCTCCGAAATTCTGCTTTTGTATTTCACGCGCGCGCGCACGGAAAATCGGCGATCAGGTTCAGCTAAACGCGCCAGTCGGTTGGCGCTCATTTTTTCTCAGGAGTTTTCAGCGCGTTTTGCTGTGCAGTGGCCCCAAATCCCCGCCCTGACTGGATTCTGTCCTATGTCGTTTGCTGTGCAGGTGCTGTGCATTTTCTTGTGCAGCGCGCCAAGTCGGGAAATTTTTCCACCTTTGACATTCAAGCCGTCGCAAAATGAGCGGCTACAATCAAGCTGGCAAATCTCGGTAATGTCAACCCGCAGCGACCCTGGCTGCGGGTTTTGCTTTTGAGGCGGGGGTGGGCAAAGGTAAGATGAATGCAGAGGCGAAATCGGGGGCAGGGGGATGGGGTCACCGCAATCAGTAATTAATCTTTTCAAAACAGGCTGTCGCGATCTGCTGTCAGGGCGCGTTCGGGTCTACTACGGTGCTAGCGCCGCCGCGCAAACCGAAGTTTTGATGGACGGCTCTATCAGTCCGCGCGTACGCGAATTGGATGCTAAGGCTCAAAACGAACTACGCGCTTTTGATGAGTCCTACACCGGCGTTGTCGAAACGTACCGCGTCACGATTTACGCGCCCGACAGCAACCTACCGACCGGGCCGCGCGGCGTCAAAGCCTTCCCGACTAGCGGCGTGCTGTACTGGCTGAGCTGGGACGGCGGCGCAACCAGGGTTCCATTCAACGCACTGATGACGCGCGCCAAAAACGGACAGCTACTTCATGAAATCTTTCTTGAACGCCAATGAGTTTTCGTGTTCGGGTCGATCTTGACAAGGATATTGCCGTCAGCTTTGCAAAGCAGATTGACGACTTGACTCGCCGTGCGGCAGAAGAGTGCAAGTCTACGCTGAGCAGCGTGTCTCCGGAGGGCGCAACCGGCGAGTTGAAAGCCGGGTTCTACGTCGAGAAAATCCCCGATGGGTATGCGGTAAGCACCGATGTGCCGAGTGCGTTTAATCGCATGGCGGGACGTGGACCGGGGAGGCAGTTCGCGATCGCTTCTAATCTCTTTCAGGGATTGAAACGCCTGACCGAAAAGCTACGTTCGCAATCGCCAGCTTTTCGCGATCGCTTCTAATCTCTTTCAGGGATTGAAACCACTGGCGCGTGCTATTCGCGCCGAATCACCCCGTTCGCGATC
>JAAUTY010000053.1 GCA_012031265.1 Spirulinaceae cyanobacterium SM2_1_0
CCCGGCCGCAACCGTTTTGTCAAGCGGGGTTTGTGGCGATCGCCCACTATCACTCAGCCCTCTGCACCGATCTCGGTCAGACTGACCCACGTTTGGCGCGAGTCACGGCGCGCTTGGCAGCTCAGGGGGTGACCTGGCGATCGCTGACGGCTGCCGAACTCGCGACCGCCGCAACTTTCGAGCTGCTACTTCAGGCACTACACCCGCTCATCCACACCAGTTTCCGCCGCAACTTCCTCTTCACGCCCCTGAGTCAGCACGAATTCAGCCGCCGCTACCAACCGTTGCGCGCCTACCTACGACCGGAACTCTGTTGGCTAGCCACGGCGGCTGGGCAAGCCGTCGGCTTCCTGTTAGCGCTGCCAGACTACAGCCAGGGCGAACGAGCCGGTGAAACGCTGGTCGTCAAAACGCTCGCGGTCAGACCCGGACGCACCTATGCGGGGTTAGGAGCACTATTGCTAGCTCGCAGCCAGCAGCAGGCGCAACAACTCGGCTACCGACGCGCGATTCATGCCCTGATGCATACTGCGAATCCGTCGCGCTGTCTGAGTGACCGCTATGCTGAGCCTTGGCGACGCTACGTCTTGCTCAGCCGACAGTTGGCGAACGCAACGACTGGATCACTGTCTTTGAAAATCCCCCTGCCGATTTTGACAGGGGGATTGAGGGAGCGGTGATTCACTCAGACAAATCGCCCAAGCTGACGCTCTCAGCGCTAGAGGCTAACCTGCAAACCAGCCGTTTCTTGACTGTACTCCGCGATTTCAATGGGCATCGGCTTTGCCTTCCAGATCTCGGTCACGTACTCGCGGATCGTGCGATCACTTGAGAACTTGCCCATGCGCGTCGAGTTGAGAATCGACATCGTAGTCCAGCGCTCGCGATCGGCGTAGGCATCACTAACCGCTTGCTGGCAGTCGATGTAGGACTGGAAGTCCGCAAATAGCACGTACTGGTCGCTATATAGCAGAGAATCGATCAGCGGCTTGAATAGCTCCGTATTGCCATGCGAGAAGTAGCCAGAAGCGATACGGTCGATCACCCCTTTCAGTTCTAGGCTGCGGTGGTAGTAGTCGAGCGGCTTGTAGCCCGACGCTTTCAGTTCCTTCACTTGCTGCGCGGTCAAGCCGAACAGGAAGAAGTTTTCGGGCCCGGCTTCCTCGCGAATCTCGATATTGGCACCGTCGAGCGTGCCGATGGTTACGGCACCGTTCATGGCAAATTTCATGTTGCCGGTGCCCGAAGCTTCTTTACCGGCTGTAGAAATCTGCTCCGAGAGATCAGCGGCGGGATAAATGCGCTCGCCGAGGGAGACATTGAAGTTGGCGAGGAAAACGACCTTCAGGCGACCGCGCACATCGGGGTCTTTGTTCACGACTTCCGCCACGTCGTTGATCAGCTTGATTACGAGCTTCGCCATGAAGTAGCCAGGGGCCGCCTTGCCGCCAAAGATGAACGTACGCGGCAGCACATTGACATTCGGGTCTTGCTTGATGCGGTTGTAGAGCGCGATGATGTGGAGCACATCCAGAAGCTGGCGCTTGTACTCGTGCATCCGCTTCACTTGCACATCGAAGAGCGAGTCGGGGCTGACTTCGATGTTGTTGTTTGTCCAGATGTACTGTGCCAGTGCCTGTTTGTTGGCGTGTTTGATCGCCCGCCAGCGATCGCGGAAGCTCGCATCATCCAGGGATGCTTCCAAGCGCCGCATCTGACTGAGATCCTTCAACCAACCGTCACCAATCTTCTCGGTGATCAATTCAGCGAGCAGCGGGTTGCAGAGCAACATCCAGCGGCGCGGCGTCACGCCATTGGTTTTGTTAAAGAACTTCTCAGGCCAGAGCTTGGCAAAATCCTTGAGCGTATCTTGCTTGAGCAGTTCCGTGTGTAGCGCGGCGACGCCATTGATCGCATGGCTGCCGACACAGGCCAGGTGTGCCATCCGCACGGCTTTTTCGGGAAACTCCTCGATGATCGAGACATGACCCGCGAGTTCGGGTTCGTCGGGGAACCAGGTTTGAATATCGTTGAGGAAGCGGGCATTAATCTCGTAGATGATCTCGAGATGCCGGGGCAGCAAACTCCCAAATAGTTCCACCGACCAGCGCTCGAGCGCCTCTGGCAGCAGTGTGTGATTGGTGTAGGCGAAGCACTTCTGGGTCACGTACCAAGCCTTGTCCCAATCGATATTGTGCTCGTCCACCAGCAGGCGCATCATCTCGGCGATGCTTACGGCAGGGTGGGTGTCGTTGAGCTGGATTGCGAAGTACTCGTGGAGATTATCCAGCGATGGGTGGCGACGCAGGTGATTGCGGATGATGTCTTGCAGTGACGCCGAGACGAAGAAGTACTGCTGCTCGAGGCGCAACTGCCGTCCCTGGGGCGTGTTGTCGTTGGGATAGAGGACTTTGGAGATGGTTTCTGAGGACATCTTGCTGGCCACAGCACCGTCGTAATCGCCGGAGTCGAAGGCGGCGAAGTTAAAGTCTTCATCTTCGCCCGCTTCAGCCCGCCAGAGACGGAGTGGGTTGACGGTATTAGTGTCATAGCCGGGGACGGGGGTGTCGTAGGGGATGGCTGTCACGAGGCGGTCAGCGATCCAGGTAACGCGCTTGCGCCCCCGCTCGTCTGTATAGAACTCGGTATGACCGCCAAATTTCACCTGTACGGAATCTTCCATATGAAGAATTTCCCAGGGATTGCCGTAGCGCAACCATTTGTCGGGAATTTCGACTTGCCAGCCGTCTTGGATCTTTTGGTGGAAGATGCCGAATTCGTAGCGGATGCCATAGCCTACGGCCGGGATCTCCAGCGTGGCGAGGGAGTCGAGGAAGCAAGCAGCCAAGCGACCGAGGCCGCCATTGCCGAGGCCGGGGTCATGTTCTTCTTCGAGCAGCTCGTCGAGGTTGAGGCCGGCTTCGCTGACGACTTGTTTGATCTCATCGTAGATGCCGAGATTGATGAGATTATTGGCGAGGTGGCGGCCCATGAGAAACTCGGCCGACAGGTAGCACACTACTTTGACGTTTTTTTCAGAGTAGGCGTTCATGGTCTTGATAAAGCGATGCAGCAAGCGATCGCGCACTGTATAAGCCAGTGCCATGTAGTAGTCGCTCAACGAGGCCCAAGTCTCGTATTTTCCCAAACCGTAGAATAGGTTGTCCGCAAAAGCGCGTTTTAGGGTCGCCGGACTCATGCCGGTGCGGTCGTCTTCAACCTTGACCTGGACGGCTTCATGAGGAGAAACGTTAGTTTGCACGAGATTGCTCCTATCTCAATAACTGCTTGCTGCTCTGACATTTTGTCCGCATTGTAGCGCTGCGGGCCGGTTCTTAATACTCTTTTTCCTTCAGTCGGCCGCCATTTAGGGGGAGCCGCCTACTGCTATAAGCAACGACTCTCCATATCTGCGATGCCAACGGTTGCCATGATCCAGAGGCTAGTACAAAACGGCGGAAATGGGAGACCTATTCAAAATCCCCAGGATTCCCGTATTGCAAGTACTTAGGACTCAAAATTCAGCACTCCGCGCAGCGGTACTAGACGGCCGGGACTCTCAGTTCACCTGCCACCAACCAAAACCGGGGCCGATGATCCGCACCGTCAGCCAAACAGCGGCTAGGGTACCAATGCCAATCCAAGCCCCCCGAGTCGTCCATTGCATGAACTGCTGGCTCTGGGCTTTGGTCAACGGCAACCAAGCGAGGAAGCGCTCATCCTGACCGTATTTGTCGCCGAGGGCGGCTTTACGGCGCTTTGATTCACCCATCTGTCGTACCTCCAACAAGAATGCGGGTGACCTCAATCATAGCGCCTTGGCTGGGTCTAGCCGCAAGTGGCTCAGTCTGGGGGCGAGCTGGGGGCGGCGGCGGGGCGATCCGGCGAGGTGTGCCAGCGGCGCACTAAGGGTTGAGGGCGGTCAGGGGCGGCAGCGGGGGGTGATGCGGGTGCAGCCGACGGCGTCGATGGGCTAGGGTTCGCCGCCGGGTGGATGGGGGCGGTGGCAGCAGTGGCTGCCTCTGCCGCCGTCGCGAGTTGGTCGGCCACTTGTTGCACGCGGGCGGCTGCGGGTTCGACCTGCTGAGCGGTCTGGACTTGCTGCTCCAGTTGTTGCGTGGAGGATACGAGGTCGCTGAGGCCGTTCACAAGGTTAAGGAGGTTGTTGCGGAATTCGGGATCGCCGGTCAATTCATCGAGATCCGAGGTGATCTTTTGGGTATTTTCAAAAGTGACGCGCGCTGAGTCGAGGAGTTGTTGGAGCGCCAGGAAGGTGAGGGGATTGTTGAAGGTCGCGGTGATGTCGCGGAGGTTGGCCGAGGCCTGGGCTGCATTGGCTGATAGAGTTTCTAGGTTGGCGGCGATCGCCTGGGTATCCGTTGCCCCCAAGCTGGCATTGAGATTATTGGCGAGAATGCCCAATTCGCCACTGGTGCGGCTGATGCCATCGAGGGTCAGGCGGAGGTTGGTGCGATTTTCGGTGACTAGGAGGCTGAGGTTATCCGAGAGTTGATTCACCTTGGCGGCCGTAGTGGTGTAGGCGCGTAGGGTGGTGTTGGCTGTGCCGCCGACCTGTTGCAACTGACGCGACAGCGGCCGGACTTCTTCGCGGGCAATCTCCGCCAAGGCGGTCAATTCTTTGCTCAGCTCGGCAACATTGGCGGCGGCTTGGCTGGCATTCTCGGTTAGGTCATTGATATTTTCAAAAAAACGCGGATCGGCAAAGCGATCGCTCAAAGCGACCGTGCTTTGGAGCGCGTCATCGAGGCTGACGCCGGACTCGCCTTCGAGCAGGTCGCCATCGCAGAGGATGACTGTCGAGTCGCACTCGGGGTTGAGGGGGCCGGCGATCAGGGTTGTGTCCTCGAGCGTAGTCTGCGGCGTCATTTCGACAATCGTGTCGCTGATCAGGCCCGATTGGTTGGCGCTAATCATGATGTCGCTGGGCACGATCAGATCAGCCGGTGCGATCGAGACCGAGATTTCAATCCCGTTGGTACCGGGGCGAATGGCGGTGATGCTGCCGACTTTGACGCCCCGGTAGCGAACCGCGCCGCCAATGGTCATGCCGTTGCTGTTGGCGAAGACAATGCGAACACTGTAACTGTCGCGGCCGAAGCGAAAGCCGCGCAGCCAGAAGGTCAGGCTGCCGAAGAGCAGTAACCCGACCAAGACTAATAGACCAACCGATCCTTCTCGCATGGTGCGCGATCGCATGAGTCTCCTCCTCGTAGAGCTACAGGGCAGATGTGGATGGGTCGCGGGCTACCGCAAGGCAGGGATTCGCGGGAGCAGGCAATGATGGCATTGCTTCAACTGGCGACTTGAATCGGCCCGTCCACGCGCGCGCTAAAGAATTGTCGCACCAGAGGGTTGTCTGTGGCATCGATCTCAGTCACGCTACCCTGCCACTGCACTTTACCGCCATAGAGAAACATGACCCGGTCAGCGGTGCGACGAATCGTGCTCTGCTGGTGGCTGACCATGACGTAGGTGCCGCAGCCGTCCGCTTCCTGCTGGAGCGCGCGCACGAGATCCTCAATCACGGTGGACGCAATCGGGTCGAGGCCCGCCGTAGGTTCGTCATAGAGCACCACCTCGGGATTATCGCGCGGATCGTCGGGGTTGGCGATGATCGCGCGCGCAAAACTGACTCGCTTGCGCATACCGCCGGACAATTGGGCCGGGTAGCGGTCGTAGGTACCGGCGAGTCCGACTTTTTCCAGCTTATCTTCCACGATCTCGCGAATGCGATCACTCGGTAATCGCGAGTTCTGCAACAGCGAGAAGCCGACATTTTCACCGACGGTCAGCGAGTCGAAGAGCGCCGCCTGCTGGAAGACCATACTGATGGTGATCGGGTCGGGATTGTCGTCGATCAGTCCCAGCCGCTTTTGACCTTTGACATAGACCTCACCCGCATCGGGGGCTAGCAAACCAGCGACGATCCGGAGGATAGTAGATTTACCCGTTCCTGACGGCCCGATAATCACCAAGGCCTCGCCGCGATAGATCTGCAAATCCACTGCGTCGAGAATCATGCTGCCGCCAAAAGACTTACTGACTTTGCGGAGATCAATGAGCACTTCGGGATCGCAAGCCATCCTGTTTATTCCTCGCGGAGTGGGCTGAGAAATCGTCAGCGGGCGTCGCTGATCGCCGAGACGGGGTAGGCAATATGACCCCAGATGCAACTCATCTTGACCGTTGACGCCATTTTGGGGCGGTGAGTGATCGCCCTAGTACCGCTACGCGGAATTTTGAGTTCTGAGTTTTGAGTGATGAGTGCAGACAATATAGGCATCCTACGGATCCTGAATGGAGATCTCATTTCCGCCGCCCTGTACTAGGTGGCGTCCTCGTCAGCCAAGCCAAAGATTTGCCGAAAAGCTTTTTGAACTTTATACCCCGAGTCGATGGACTCCAATGGATCTTTGCGCAGGCGGTGGCGGAGGCAGAGGGTGACGACGCGACTGATGTCGTCCACCGTGACCGTTGTGCGTCCTTCAAAGGCCGCGATCGCCTTTGCCGCCCGATTGGTCACGATGTCGCCGCGCAAGCCATCCACATCCAGTTCCGCGCAGACCGCAGAGATATTGACTTTTAACTCGCTGTCGATCTCCACCCCTGGCAGTCGTGCCTGCGCTTGGACGAGGCGCTGTTGGAGATCATCCTGTTGCGCTTGGTAATGATCGCAAAAATCTTGAGGTGCCCGGTCAAATTCAGCCCGCTGCTCAACGATTTTCACGCGCAACGGTGGTTCCTTGACGGTACGAATCTCGGCGTGCATCCCGAAGCGGTCAAGAAGCTGTGGGCGCAGCTCCCCTTCCTCGGGGTTGCCAGAGCCAACCAGGACAAACCGTGCCGGGTGGCGGATCGAGATGCCCTCACGCTCGACTGTATTCCAGCCGCTGGCGGCGGCATCCAGCAGCACATCGACCAGATGATCATCCAGCAAGTTGACCTCATCCACGTAGAGAATGCCGCGATTGGCTTTCGCCAGCAAGCCGGGTTCAAAAGCCTTGACGCCTTCTGAAAGTGCCTTTTCAATATCAATCGTGCCGCAGACGCGATCCTCAGTCGCGCCCAGCGGCAGATCGACCATTTGCACTTTGACATTTGTGGTAGCAGGCATCTGACCAGCGGCGATCGCCCCTCGCACTGCCTCACTCATCGCCTCAGGGTCACGGGGATCGCTATTGAAGGGGTCATTGGCGACCACCTCGATCTCTGGCAGCAAGTCAGCAAGGGCACGAATCGTGGTCGATTTACCCGTGCCGCGATCACCCATGATCATCACGCCACCAATTTTCGGATCGATCGTGTTGAGCAGCAGCGCCAGTTTCATTTCTTCCTGACCGACAATCGCCGTGAAGGGGAAGACGACGCGGCGCGTAGATGGCGGTGCCGGAGCAATAGCAGTCATGATTTAGTCAAGTCAATGCAGGTGAGTTTCTGGAATGTGCTGGGTCAACTCAGACGGACGGGCTGAACCAGAACATCTTCTGATTGTTACACAATATTGCGGGCTGGCTGTAGCGCTGTGCCAGGCAACCTCATGGCGGCGAGCGGATGCCTCGCTCACCCATCGCGATGCACCGTGTCGGGCGAGAAGGCTGGCAAGCAAACCGCGATGTATTCCGCGCCCTCCGTGCCGGGAGTGCTGTAGCGCACCCACTCGCCAGGTGCGGTGATGATCGCTTGCCCGGCTTGCACGGTGCAGGTTTCGCCCTCGGACTCCACTTGGAGCGCGCCGCTGAGCACCACGGTGATTTCAGTAAACTCCGGTCGCTGTCCCGGCTCCTGCCAACCGGCGGGGGAGACCATGCGGGCCACACTGACTGCCGCCTGACCGGAGTTGACGCGACCAGCGTACTCCTCAATGCGTTTCGGCTTATTACCAGCGGCTTCAATAATTGACGGGGCGGTGATCAGGCGGGGCATCGGTTGTGGCTCTCTGATTGAATTGACCGCTCCGTATTTTAGACTTTGGCGGGCGATCGCGCTGCCGCGAAGCAGTGATCATTGATGTAAACGGCGATCGCCACAAGCCAGCTAAGCTAAAGCTGATTGCACCCATCCTCCACCCAGACCAACGCGATGGTTCAACTCAAGCGACACTTCCAAAGCTTTGAAGAGTACCTGTCCTACGACGACGGGACAGACAACCTGTACGAGCTTTTCAATGGGGAATTGGTCGCCGTGCCACCTGAATCCGGTTTTAATGTCGAGATTGTCACGTTGCTCGTGGTGAAATTCGCGGCCAAGATTGATTACCGCCGGGTTCGCGGGCATAGCTTAGAACTTGAGGTGCGGGGTGAGCCGAGAAACCGTTACCCAGACTTTACGATCATCCGGGAAGAGCATATCGAGCTGTTGAAGCAGCGCAACACAATTCGGCTGTCGATGGCTCCACCGCTGCTGGTTGTCGAAGTGGTCAGTCCTGGTGAAGTGCAGCGACATCGCGACTACATTGCTAAGCGGCAGCAATACGAGGACATTGGCGTGCCAGAGTATTGGATTGTCGATCCGCAGGCACGCGAGGTGCTGGTTCTGGCGCTGACTGAGGGCCGGTATCGCGAAGTAGCGACCTGGCGGGATGATGCTGCCTTGGTTTCCTCGCAACTGGGGGCGATCGCCTTGACGGCGGCGGAGCTATTTGCGGCGGCTGGGGCTGAAACTTGAGATGGCTGGGCGATCGCCATTATTCCTTAACACAGATAACTATCGCTCGCCAGCCAACGTTACAGACTTTGACAAAATCGTTGTAACTCTTAACCGAAAGCAGCTCAACGGCTCTAGTTGCACTTGATAAACTTGAATGCAACCCAGTGCGGGGCCGCCAGCGGTTCAGCCCCGGCGGTCGTTTTATAACAAACCCGATAACAGCATTATGGTCAGCACCGCAACGAAACCAGAATTTGAAGAACTCCGTCCCGGCGTCAAAGTCCCGGCCCAGGAAACCATCCTGACACCGCGCTTCTACACCACCGACTTCGACGCGATGGCGGAGATGGACATCAGCGCCAACGAGGCAGAGCTGCAAGCGATCCTAACCGAGTTCCGCGCTGACTATAACCAGAAGCACTTTATCCGCGACGACCAGTTTGAGCAATCCTGGGCACACATCGATGGCGACACCCGCCGCGTCTTCATTGAGTTTCTCGAGCGCTCCTGCACCGCCGAATTCTCCGGCTTCCTCCTCTACAAGGAACTGGGCCGCCGCATCAAGAACCGCAACCCGGTTTTGGCCGAATGCTTCAACCTGATGTCGCGCGACGAAGCCCGCCATGCTGGCTTCCTCAACAAGGCGATGTCGGACTTTGACATGACGCTTGACCTCGGCTTCTTGACCAAGAGCAAGAACTACACCTACTTCGAGCCGGAGTTCATCTTCTACGCCACCTACCTGTCTGAGAAGATCGGCTACTGGCGCTACATCACCATCTACCGTCACCTCGAACAGCACCCCGAAAATCGGCTCTACCCGATCTTCAACTTCTTCGAGAACTGGTGCCAGGACGAGAACCGCCACGGCGACTTCTTCGACGCCGTGATGCGCGCCTGCCCGCAAATGCTGGATCGGCCGAAGACCTGGAGCGATCGCCTCAAGGAACTCCCACGCTCCCTCTCCGGCAAAGCTTGGGCACGCTTCTTCATGGTCGGTCTCGTCCCGCCAAAGCTCTGGAGCCGCTTCTTCTTGCTCTCGGTCTTCGCGACGATGTACCTCAATGATGTGCAGCGCTCGGGTTTCTACGCTGCTCTCGGCCTCGATGCCCGCGAGTACGACAAGCACGTCATCCGCAAGACCAATGAGACCGCCGGACGAGTCTTCCCAGTGATGCTAGATGTCGAGAATCCGAAGTTCTACGCGACACTGGAAGATTGTGTGGTGAATAATGAGCGGTTGACGGCGATCGCCAACTCCGACGCCCCCGCCCCAGTGAAGCTGCTCAAGAAACTGCCCCTCTACGCCAAGAACGCAGGCAACTTCGCCAAGCTCTTCTTCATGAAGCCGCTGGATGCCGTGCAAATGCAGAGCGTTGTCCGCTAAGCGCCATTGCAACTGAGTCACTCCGTGGAGGCGCGATGTGTATCGCGCCTCGATTTTTTATGGGCGCTAGGATGGTGTTGACTGCAATCATCTGGCGGCTTTCAGTTCATCGTTGGTCGTGTCTCCAGTTGCTTGTAAAAGTCAATACGAAGCATATCCAATTGACCCGAAACGTTATGCCGATCCGCAACTATGAACTCAATATCTGACCTTCCGACCTCCATAAGTCGACTGGCGGGTCGAGAGCTGCAGGCTCTCGACAGGGTTTTGTGGATCGGCCAGCCGGATCCAGGCCTGTGGGCGAAGAGGAGCGCTGGGCTTTCGGTCCTGGGTCTTATCTTGTCCTGTGGCATGCTGTTTGCCGTTCTCGATATTTTGGGTTTTTTTTGGGTTTAAAATTTCGGTCCTGTCACCTTTTGACTGGCGGATTCTGATCGTCGCAGTCCCGTTCTTGTTCCTGCTGCTGGGCGCGTTCTTGTTCCTGCTGCTGGGCGTGTTGATCCTACTCGCTCCTCTCTGGGAGTACCAGCGAGCGGCTCGAACCGCTTATATTTTATGCGAGCGCCGGGCGATTATTATCGAGCATAACTGGACAGCGGGAAGCTTTCGCGGTGCGCATTCGGTCCAGTCGTTTGGAATCGACTATTTGAGAAAACGCATTCTCCGAGTCGGAGCGAACAAGAAGGGTGACATTATTTTCGAGGTAATCACACACCGAGACAGCGACGGCGACATTCGACTTGATGAAAAGGGATTTAAGGGCGTTTCGGACGTCGAATTCGTTGATAGCGTTTGCGAAAAGATCGTCAACCGGCATAACAAGGGCAATGCAGCCGACGCGCCTCGCCGGTGAGTGCTTCGATTTTGGGAATGGTGGTTGGCCGCGCGGCTGATTGCCGACGTTAGGCACTGGTCTCCTAACAAGTGATAGCATTCAACCCGCGTGTGGTGAGGATGTCGAGCATTGAGACGGGACGAGAGCAGTCGCCCATCGCCATCGCGGGTGTCGTCTTGCTGGGTAACCCCCAATGGGGTCGCACCCAATTTTGCACCAGGCGCTGCACAGCCAAGACTCGCTGCAAGGTGCTCACGTTCTTGGCGTAGAGATTCTGCCGCCGCCGGTAGGCACTGGCTTTGCGCCCCGCCGCTTATAGGCTGGGTGTGCTTCTCCGGGCTGTAACCGAATGCTGGCGAGTTGCCACAAGGCTTTGGCGTCGCGCCACTCGCCGTCGGTAAACCAGCGGATGAACTCGGCGGGCTGCGCCCCAGCCCAGGCGGCGGCTGTCCCTTGCTTGCACAATTTTTCCGCCTTGCGGCTGGCTTAGGCGGTGACCCAGTAGCGGCTCTCTCGCTCGATGAAATGAATGGTTCAGCCTTCGCTCTCACCGGGGGGGAAGGTTCTCACTCGCGCGGGTGTAGACTTCATCGCTTTCGAGGGTCACTTCGGCCTTTTCGGGTGCTGGTGGCGACCCGTGCTCGGTTTGGGCGGCTATGCGCCTTTCCCACTCGATAATTGTGGCGTGGGATTTGCCGAAACGGATCGGGTACAAGTGGGGGGCTAAACGGCTGAGAGCGTGAAGTAGAACGTCGCGCCCTGCTCTACGGCGGCGATCGCCCAGATCCGGCCACCGTGACGCTGGATAATCCGCTGCACGGTTGATAAGCCAATCCCCGTGCCCTCGAACTCGGTCTGCGAGTGCAAGCGGCTGAAGACACTAAACAAATTGCCAACATACTGCATATCGAAGCCCGCGCCATTGTCGCGGAGGAAGTAGACCCGGGTGTCCGGCGGCAGATCCTCGCAGTCCACCGCGCGCGCCCGACAGACCCCAAACTCGATCTGAGCCAGTTCACGCTTACTGGTGTATTTCCAGGCATTGCCGATCAGGTTTTCGAGGGCAACCCGTAGCAGCCGAATGTTCCCGCGCGCAATGATGCCCTCGGCGATCGCAAACTCGACCCGGCGACCATTGGCTTGGCGCTGCAAACTGTCGGCGATCGAGAAGGCCAACTCGCTGAGGTTGACCTCGGACATGGTTAAGTCGCTGCGGGTTACCTGCGCCAGTTGCAGCAAATCTTCGATCAGTTGCCGCATCCGCTGACAGGCATAGTTCACCTGCTCCACGTAGTCGCGCCCTTCGGCATCCAGACGCTCGGTATATTCCTCTCGCAGCATCTGATTGAAAAATTCCGCGTGGGAGAGCGGCGTCCGCAGATCATGGGACACCGTCCGCGAAAATGACTCTAGCTCACTGTTCAGCGTCTCCAGCTCGGCCGTCCGCTGCTGCAATGAGGCATTGAGCTGGTGAATCTGGCTCTCGGCCTGACGACGTTGGGTGATGTCGCGGCCGATGTAGACATATTCCGTCAGGTCATCCTCGGTCTGGATCGTGCCGCAGGAAAAGGAGACAATAATTTCTTGACCGTCACAGCGCCGACCGATCACTTCGACCTGGGAGGCGTCATCCAACTGCCGGAGCTGGCGGCTGTCAGGGATAAAGCGGTCGAGCGATTGACCCAATAACTCGGCTTCGGTGCAACCAAAAAGCCGCTGGGTTGCGCGGTTGATGTTTTTGATCGTGCCGGCATGGTTGGTGACGATCAGCGCATCAGCCACGGCCGCCAAAATCTGGGCGATGTAGTCTTTGGTGACCGTGAGTTTTTTGAGCAGAATTTGTGCCTCATTGGCACTGTGGATCAGGCGCTGCTGAAAGATCATCCGCTCAGTGGCGTCGCTGAGTAGCACGATCAGATTATCGGCGCGATCGAGGTTGGCGGGATAGCGCGTGATATACAGGTCAAAGTAGAGGGCTGGTTCACGCTCGGTGAAACGACCAATCCCTGACAGCTCAAAGCTTTGTTCACGGCCCTGCATGATCGAGACGAGCAAGCTCTCCACCCCGGTCAGCTCGGGCAAGCTCTCGCGCACATCATCACCTACAGCCAATTCAGCATTGGCATCTGCAAATCGATCGGCACCGGGAGAGGTCTCGCGAACCGTGAAGTCGGCATTGAGAATCAGATACTCCTGATGGGCGTCCATCGAACTGCGGGTCAGATCGGTGGTCGGTTCCGGTTGTGTGTCTAGCAGGAGATTACTGACCAACTGCTGCATCAGGCTGGCGCGGTCGAGGATGGTGCTGAGATAGTCCTCGGCGTCCGGGTTCGGGGTGATGGTCGGTTGCTCAACCAGTTCTGTCAACTGCTTTTTGACTTGTACGAGGGTCTGCCGCAGGTGGTGGCTGGCGATGTAGGGAAATTGTCGCAGGGCTGCATTGCGAATACTACGCGGATAGTTGCTACGACCGTTGGTGTGGCGATCGCCAAAGCGCTTGAGGCGATCGCGCAAACGGCGCTCGGTTTGCCGCTCAATGACGCTGAGACGCAGTGGCAATTCTTGCGGCTCTGTGGGGAGCAATATATAGTCGTCGGCTCCTGCTGCCAGACTCGCTGCCGCGAGCGCGAGCTGGCTGACGGCGACGAGCGCGATCGCAGTTGTGCGCGGCGTCTGCGCGCGGCGGGCGGCTTCGGCGACGCGCAGTTGTCGCAAGAGTTGCAGCGATTTGCTAGAGTCGGCGGTCACACCGATCAAGACCAGGGGATAGGGGTGCTCCTGGTAGGCTGACCAAGCTGCCAAGGGTTCTTGGCAACGCTCAACCTCATGACCGCGTGCCTGTAGCTCGGATACCAGCAGTGGTTGGTCGCCAACCTGATCCTCGACAATTAGTACCCTCATGCATTTCTCCCGTCGCCGGCCGAGCAGTTCACTGAACTGATGCACCCTATTCTGAAAAAAGCCGTCGTCGCTCCCTCCCTAAATCATAAACAGTCCCTGAGCGATCGCCGGAATTTCCGTTCTCGCGATCGCAGCCGTGCCGTTGCTGGCGGGAAATTTTGCTTGACCGCTCGCAGTACTCGGGGTCGGCGGGCCGAGACGCAACGAGGGACATGGTACAGTCGCAATGGTTGAGTCCGGCTGGCTAACGCGGTCTGGACTGACTTGTTGTGATCGCCTGCGCCCATGATGCATCGCCGCTGGTACTGGAAATTGGCGCTACCAGCACTGCTGGCGGGCGTGATCGCCTTTCTCTTCAGCTTCTACACGACGGCTATGGCAAGCGATCGCGCCGAGATTCTCTGGGATCGCTGGGGCGTCCCTCACATCTTCAGCGAGACCGATGCCGGTGTGTTTGAGGCCTTTGGCTATGCTCAGATGCACAGCCACGGCGACCTGCTGCTGCGGCTCTACGGGCAGGCGCGCGGGCGAGGAGCCGAGTATTGGGGTGAAGAATACCTCAGCGCCGATCGTTACACCCGCACACTGGACATCCCGGAGCGGGGTAAAACCTGGTATGCGGCGCAGAGTCCGGTGATGCGGGCCAATCTGGATGCTTTTGCCGCTGGCATCAATCGCTACGCAGCGACTCACCCGGCGGATATTACGGCGGCAGTACAAGTTGTATTGCCGGTGACAGCGGCCGATGTTTTGGCTCATATCCAACGGGTCATTCACGGTCATTTCCTCACCAATCCGCGCGCCGTGGCGACCCAGGCCGGATCGAATGCCTGGGCGCTCGCGCCCTCCCACTCGCGCAGTGGCCGGGCGCTGTTGCTCACGAATCCGCATTTGCCGTGGCAGGACTTTTTCCTACTCTATGAGGCGCATCTCAACGGGCCGGGCTGGAATAACTACGGGGTCGCCTTGGTGGGAATGCCGATGCTGGCGATCGCCTTCAACGACCAACTCGGCTGGACGGCGACGGTGAATCCGCACAACGGCACGACCCTCTACGCCCTCGATGTGACGGAAGCTGGCTACCGCTGGCAGGGCGAGATCGAACCCTTTGAGACAGAAGTCCAGACGGTCAAGGTCAAGCAGGCCGACGGCCGCCTGCGGGAAGAAAGCTTGATCGTGCGGCGATCGCGGCACGGGCCGATCATTGGGGAGCGCGATGGGCAACCGCTGGCGCTACGGATCGCCGGTTTTGACCGACCACAGATCGCCCAGCAACTCTGGGAGATGGGACGGGCAGGCGATCGCCAGGAGTTTGAAGCCGCCCTGTCCCGCTTGCAATTACCGCTGTTCAATATTCTCTACGCCGACCGTAGCGGCGACATTCTCTATGTCTTCAATGCCCTGGTTCCCGAACGGGGCGAGGGGAACTGGGCGGATTGGCAGCAGCCCCAGCCCGGCGATCGCCCGGATCGCCTCTGGCAGCGCTACCATCCCTACCGTGACCTCCCCCGCCTGCTCAACCCCACTAGCGGTTGGCTGCAAAATACCAACGATCCGCCCTGGACTTGCACGCTGCCGTCGCCCCTCGCGGCGACCGATTATCCGGCTTACCTCGCACCGCCTGATTTGACCGGTGCCGCGAACTTGTTTCGCACCCAGCGATCGCTGCAACTGTTGCAAGCGCAAGCCTCATTCAGCCTCGATGACCTGATCGCCGCTAAATTTGACACCCAACTGGCTCTGGGCGATCGCCTCGCCGATGACCTGATCGCCGCCGCCCGCGCCAAAACGGCCAGTCCGCTCGCGCAGCAAGCCGCTGACGTGCTCGCCGCTTGGGATCGGCGGGCCGATGCCGACAGTCGCGGGGCGGCCCTGTTCGGTCTCTGGCGCTTGCGTCTAGGCAGGAACTTACGCTTTGCACAACCCTGGCAGGCGAACCAGCCACTGACCACACCCGCTGGTTTAGGCGATCCCGAGACGGCGGTTGCAGCCCTCGAGCAAGCCGCCACCGAACTCGGCCTGGGCTATGGCGCAGTCGATGTGCCCTGGGGTGAGGTCGTGCGCTTGCGCTACGGCGAAATTGATTTGCCAGCGAATGGAGCTTCGGGAGCGCTGGGCAGCTTCCAGGTCATCGATGCGACTCCGGCCGCCGACGGTAAATTCGCCAGTGCGGCCGGTGACACCTACATCGCCGCTCTCGAATTTGGTGAGGCCGTGACGGCGCGGGTGCTGAATACCTATGGCAATGCCTCGCAGCCGGGTTCGCCCCATGTCGGCGATCAGTTGGCGCTGTATGCGCGGGGAGAGTTGCGCCCGGCTTGGCGATCGCGCACCGAGATCGAGGCAAATCTAGAGCAGCGTGAGGTGCTGTAGGGGGGATGAGGGCGATCGCTACGGCATCGGACAGACACCATTGCGATTGGTGCTCGTCCTTTGGGTAATCGTCCCGGCAAAGTTATTGCTGGCTTGAATCGCGGCGCTGACGACGGGATTGACCGGTGGCGGCGGTTGGACTGTACCAATCCCAGAAAATTCAACCGAGGCCCCGGTCACCGGATTGTTGCCGAGAAAAAAGCCGAGGTCAACGCCATTCCCCGGATTAATGCTGGTATTGCCGGTGAAATTCGTCACCCTGAAGATACCGCCCGGATTAGGTGCGGGGACATTGGAAACATTTGTAGAGTCAAAAAGAATACTACCATGCCGAGCATTGCTGATCGTGTTGTTGGTGATACTGATGCCTTCGATGACGACCGCATCTGAGCCATTATTGAATACTTCAATCCCCGTCCCACAGGCGTAGGTATCTGAGCCAATATTACTAATCTGATTGTTACTAATCACAACATTGCTAATATGACTACCTATGGTAGGAATATGCCGAACGCCAATATTGATACCATCATCAGCAACATTGTCAATTATATTTTCAGAGATCGTGATATTTTCTGCCGTAGATCCACTGCTGACAAAAATATCAATACCATCGGCAAATTCAAGGGTTGCCGCTGGATTCAAAACATTTTGAATTGTATTTCTAGAAACCGCGATGTTGGTGAGGGCTGAATTATCAGCCGCTGTGATCCTAATACCATCAACTGTAGAATTTGAAATAATATTGCTGTTAATCACCGTGTTGGCGATCGCCCCGCCATTGATCGCCTCAAACAAGATCCCCTGTTGAGCTGCACCATTGATCGTGTTGCGGAGCAACATCGCGCCGCTGGTCACGCCATCGCCCTGGATATAAATGCCCCGATCGGCATTGAAGATGCGGTTGTCGCGCACGATGGCATCGACGACATCATTGCCGACAACTCCGTTGCTACCATTCGCCTGGATCTCAAATCCAGAGAGAGTTGAGCGATCGCCCAGCGACACCAAACCGTTCAGCGCGCCATTGGTCGCGGTCGTGCCGCGAATTGTCGGGAACTGCCCTGTGCCTGAGAGCGGAATTTGGATATTATCAAATTGTATTGTGTCAAGAGGTTGTACCGGGCCGCGTGAGAGTACCTGCACCCGATCCGGAATGCTGAAGCCGGGAATATCGGCATTGTTGCCAATGTCCACATAGGCGATGTGGTTGCCGTCGGATGCGGCCGCATTCAGTGCCGCTTGCACCGTGCCGAAGGGGTTTTCAAAATTGCCGTCGCCGCCAACAGCACCGAGTGTGACGTGTTGGAAAATCCAGGGCTGACCGGTCTCAGGATTCCGCGCCACAACTTCAGTTTGAATAGCCGTATTAATGTCTGTCTCGACATCATTAGTGACGGCAATTGTCGGCTGGCGCTGTACTGCATCGACGAGACGAGGGAGATTGGTTTCGTTCTCTTTACGATCGCGACGCGGGCGATGATTGGGGAAGCTGTAGCCGACGGTGAATAGCAGATTTGTTCCAAGAAGACCATCATGCTGCACTGACATACCCATGGTCAAGTCATCCGTTGGGCGGGCTTCTAGGCGGGCGCGCAATCCCCAAGTAGGAGCAATGCCTTGACCGGTGTAATGATAGATACCACCATAGGCGCGTAGGTCGCGATTATCATCCCCAAAGGTGGCAATTTTGCCCCCCAGTTCGGCATCAAAACCGCCGAGCGCGACTTCATAAAAGCGGGATTCGCCAAAGGTGCGGAGTGTGTCGTAGAGCAGGAATTTGTTGCGGAAGTACAGGGATGTGACTTGGGTGCCGTTGTCGAAGCTGGTAGTTTGGTATTGGTTGCGGCTTTGGCCGAGCGGGAGGTAGCCATTGATACGGAAGTCGATGTTGCCGAGGCTCTCGAAGCCGAGACCGAGCTGATGAAATAGGCTGTTATCCGTTGCCCGGTTGTCGTAGGCGATGTAGCCGCCCCAAATGCGATCGCGCTCGACATCAAAGTCGCGATAGCCGAGGATTGCCGTCATCCCCGCATGGCTGTCATTGTCAAATCGCAGATTGCCTTCTAAAAAAAACAGGCTACGGTCGGAGGTTTGCAGCGGCAAAAAGCCATCCAAACGGGCAAAGCCGTCGTAGCCGCCACCGGAGCTGTTGTAGCCGACGGTGACCCGTGGCGAGAAGGCCATCGGGGTGACTGCCGAAGCTGAGGGGGATGATGGCGGCTGGCTCTGACTGACTCGGGGCTGGGTTTCGCTAAACTCAATCGTCGGCGAGAGCGGCTCGAGCCAAGGTGCTTCTGCCAGAGTTTGGGCGGGGGAGGCAGTGGCGGGTAAACCGGCTGAGGTCTCAATGAGCGCTGCCGCCGACTGTGGCTCCGGTGGAGCGATCGCCACCGTTTGGACATCTGATGAAGTTTCCAGATCTGAGGTGCGATCGCCAGGCCGCTCCGATGCAACCGTATCCGGAAGCGTCACTGGGCTGGCCGCTGCATCGGTCATGGCGAGGAATGGGGCTAAAGTCACGACTGAGCCAGCGACGGCGCAAGAAGTTGATTTTTTCGACATAGCCAAAACCCCTGACAAATGACATCCGCACTTTCTCTTAACTGGCGGAAATGGCTGTCATCGGGATAACTACCGGCAGAGCAAAAAACTTAATTGAATCTTTAAAGTGAGATGACCGGATTGAAGTTGTGGTAGAGCTTAGAGCAACCTGCTGTTTAGCAGAGTACTTTTCTGAAAAACGCCGACGACTCCTGTAATTGCTGATCCCCCCGTAGAAGCCGTCTCCGTATATCCCCTGATCACTCACAACTCCATGACTAAGTAGCTAAGTAGCCAAGCTGTATTAGCGCGGTGACCCATTTGGATTTAGCACTCTAGCCCTGAGAGTGCTAAAGTTACTTGTTAGAGATCCAACGGAACTTAGGAACACCCATGGCCAAGCTTGTTTCGTTTCGGGAAGAGTCCCGACGCTCACTCGAAAGAGGCGTCAATACCCTCGCTAACGCGGTGCGCGTCACCTTGGGCCCGAAAGGGCGCAACGTCCTGCTCGAAAAGCAGTATGGTGCCCCGCAGATTGTCAATGACGGCATCACCGTTGCCAAAGAAATCGAGGTCGAAGATCCGCTCGAGAACACTGGTGTACGGCTCATCCGCGAAGTTGCCTCCAAGACCAAGGATGTGGCTGGTGACGGCACCACCACGGCGACCGTTATCGCCCAAGCGCTGATCCGCGAAGGGTTAAAGAACGTCGCGGCGGGTGCGAATCCTGTTGCCTTGCGGCGGGGTCTGGATAAGGCTGTTGCCAAGCTCGTTGCTGAGATCGAAATGATCGCGCAACCGATCGCCGGTGACGCGATCGCCCAGGTCGCCAGTGTCTCAGCCGGCAACGATGAGGAAGTCGGCAAAATGATCGCCGAAGCGATGGATCGCGTCACCAAAGATGGCGTGATCACCGTTGAGGAATCGAAATCGCTGGCGACTGAACTCGAAGTCGTGGAAGGGATGCAGATCGATCGCGGCTATGTGTCGCCCTACTTCGTCACTGACCCAGAGCGGCAGGTGGTGGAGTTTGAAAACGCCAGCATCTTGATCACTGATAAAAAGATCAGCGCGATCGCCGACCTCGTGCCCGCGCTGGAAAAAGTCGCTCGCGCCGGTAGCTCACTGCTGATCATCGCCGAAGATGTCGAGGGCGAAGCCCTGGCAACCCTGGTGGTCAACAAGGCGCGCGGTGTCCTCAATGCCGCTGCTGTGAAAGCGCCGGGCTTCGGCGATCGCCGCAAGCAGATGCTCCAGGACATCGCCATCCTCACCAACGGCACGGTGATTTCGGAAGAGGTCGGTCTCAGCCTCGACCAAGTGACCCCGGAGATGCTCGGTCAGGCGCGCAAGATCAGCATCGACAAAGAAAGCACCACGATCGTCGCCAGCGGTGACCAACAGGAAGCCGTGCAGAAGCGCATCGGTCAGATCCGTCGTCAACTCGAAGAAACCGACTCCGAGTATGACAAGGAAAAACTGCAAGAGCGCATCGCCAAACTGGCGGGTGGCGTCGCGGTGATCAAAGTCGGCGCGGCGACGGAAACCGAGCTGAAGGATCGCAAGCTCCGCATCGAAGATGCCCTCAATGCCACCAAGGCGGCAGTTGATGAAGGCATCGTCCCTGGCGGCGGCACGACCCTGATTCGCTTGGCGAAAAAGATGGAGAGCTTCCGCTCCGAACTGAGCGACGGTGAAGAGCAAGTCGCCGCTGACATCTTCACCCGCGCCCTTGAAGAACCGCTGCGCCAGTTGGCGAATAATGCCGGTGTTGAAGGTTCCGTCATTGTCGAGAAGGTGCGCGAGAGCGACTTCAACGTCGGCTACAACGCCCTGACCAACACCTACGAAGACCTGATCAAGGCGGGCATCATCGACCCAGCTAAGGTCGTGCGTTCCGCTCTGCAAAATGCCGCGTCGATCGCCGGCATGGTGCTGACAACGGAAGCCCTAGTCGTCGAGAAGCCCGAACCGGCTGCACCGATGCCTCCTGATGGTGGCATGGGCGGTATGGGTGGCATGGGCGGTATGGGCGGCATGGGTGGCATGGGTGGCATGGGTGGCATGGGTATGATGTAAGCCCTGTTGCCCGCGCTGCCGATCTGGCTTGCGGACGCCTTGAGGGGACGCCCTGATTGTTGGGGCGTCCCCTCAGTCGTTCACTGTAGACTTACAGTTAAGCTTGATGGTGCAATCATCCCGCGTTGGGCGCGGCCTGCTCTCCCTATGCCTTCCTATCGACTCTTCAACCTGCTATTCCGAGGTGCGATCGCCTGTGGCAGCGGCAGCATTGTCGGCTGGCTGGTGTTCGCCGACTTCGGGGCAGGGTTGCAGATCGGGGCGATTGCCACCTTTGTCAGTTATCTCAGTGCGCTGGCGGCGGCGATTCAGCGCCGCCGCTATGAGCGACAACTGCGCCACTCCCTACGTCGCCAGGTCGATACCCTACTAGAAAAACGTCACTACCTGCAACAGGCGATCGCCGTCACCGCTACCAGCCAGCAGGAACTCGCTGCCAGTGTCGGTGCGCTGCAAAACGAACGCACCCAACTGCTCGCTGGCGTCTCCGAACTCTACAATCGCCGCCGTCAGTTGACGCAAGAATTGACGCAACTCGAAGCGACCAATGGCGATCGCTCCTCCGGCAGCTCTACCCCTTCGCCCCATGAGCGCGAATTGCACCAAATCGCCTTTAGCAAAACCATCCAGATTCAACAGCTTGAGGTGCGACTGGCGGAATTGCGCGCCGAGTACGAACAGCTAAAAGGTCAGGTGAAAAGCATAGGGAAAAGTAGCCCGTCTCATTCCCCCGACCCCGCGCCGACTGAACCCGAACGTTCCAGCCCGCGCCGCAGCCGTGCCAAGGCCCGCCGCAAGGTAGACGCGATTTCGGACTTTGCCCAAAAAAAGCAACTCGCCGAGCGCGCGCCCGCTCCTGATGTGCCGCTGCAACTCAGCCAACTGACCATCCCCGATTTGCAGCCGTCCGACCTGGGTGGATTGCCGCAGGAGTGGCGCGACTTTGCCAATGTGCTGAATGCCGAGGAACGCGCGGCGATCGCCGCGATCGTCAACCATGACGAAGCCGCGCTCAAGCAATTGGCCGACCTACAAGCGACGATGCCGGAAGTCTTGGTGGAGACGTTGAATGAAAATGCGCTCATGGTACTGGGCGACACCCTGTTCATCACCACGGGCGCGTCGGTGGTGCCGGAGATTCACGCCGAGTATGCGCTGCTATTGCAACAAGCACTGGTGCTGATTGCCGAAGAGTGAGATCCAGTCTGGTGAACCCGCCGGAATTGACCCTCGACGACCCGGCGATCGCCTGCAAAAACGTCTAGATTGGAGAGCGTAGTCCCGAGCCAACCACTGTGGCGAAGCTGAGTCTGATTACGCGCCTCTTCCTCTCCCATCTGCTGGTGATGGTTGTGGGGTTAGGCAGTTTTATCGCGATCGCCAAACTCTCCTCACCTCGCTTCTTCGTGTTCCGGCTTGAGCAGCTTGAGCAACGGGGTGTGGTCACGGTGCGTTCCGCCCGCACCTATCTCGTGCGCGGCTTCGAGAGCGCCTGGAATGCCAGCGCCATCTGGTCGATTCTCGCCGGGGCGACGGCAGCGGGCGGCCTGAGCTATTGGGTCGCCCGCCGCATCGCGCAGCCGCTGGAGGAGATGCGCCAAGTCACCCAGGACTTCGCAGGCGGCAACTTGCAGGTGCGCGCCCTTGCCAGCGACATTCCCGAACTCAATCAGCTCGCCACCAGCTTTAATCGCATGGCTGGGAGCATCGAAGGGGTGGAGCAGCGCCGCCGCGAGCTGATCAGCGATCTGACCCATGAGCTGCGATCGCCCCTGACCGTTGTGCGTGGCTACCTCGAAGAACTCGCCGCCGACAATATCGAACCCTCGCCAGAACTCTACCTGCGGCTCGTGCGGGAGGCGCGCCGCCTTGAGCGCTTGACCCGGGACTTGCAGGAACTCTCGAAGGCGGAAGCGGGTCACCTACCCATAAATCCGCGGCCGGTGAAGCTCCGCCCGCTGCTCATGACCCTGGTAGAACGCTTTGTCGATCAAGTCATTGATGGTGATCCGGCCTTCAAACTGGATTGCCCCGAAACCCTGCCCCCTGTGCTCGCCGATGCCGACCGGCTCGAGCAGGTCTTGGTCAATCTGCTGGGCAATGCCCTGCGCTACACCGAGTCTGGCGAGATTCGGGTGCAGGCCTGGAGCGAAGGGGCGCGGCTCTGGGTTGCGGTCAGTGATACCGGCATTGGCATTGCCCCGGATGATCTACCATTGGTGTTTGAACGCTTCTGGCGGGCTGATCGCGCCCGCTCCCGCGAATCGGGTGGCACTGGCATTGGCTTGGCGATCGCGCGCCGCCTGATTGAGTTACAAAATGGTCACATCGAAGTCGAGAGCGAGTTGGGCGTCGGGAGCACCTTCCGGTTTTGGCTACCCACCGCCTGAGCGAGTCGATGATCATTTTGATTGGGTCGCGTCCCGATTGGCGGCTAGCGGCTAGTAGATCGCTGTGGTCAGTTGTGGGCATGTATCGCCCCTGTTGAGTAGCGCTGCCGTTTCCTGACCCTAAGCTTCTGAATCTCCAGATTTTCCCCGAACCAAGAGGTTATTCATGTTTGCACCTGTTCATCGCTTACTCCGATCGCCAAAGCGGCTGGGCTGGCTGCTGCTCGCCGTAGTGAGTAGCGCCCTGATTTTGCTCATGCCACTGAGCGCTCAGAGCGCCGCCCCCGCGCCGCGTTTTGTTGAAATTGCCGAGACCTCTGGCGATGTCACGTTCCAAGGGGCACCGGTGTCGGTGGGCGATCGCCTGCCCGCTACGGCGAGTAATGGTCTACAAACCGGCACCAATGGTCGTGCCCGCCTGATCATCGACGACACCATCGGCTCCGTAGAAGTCGAACCCGAGAGCGAGCTGAATGTCTCCGGCCTCAACACCCTGGAGAGCGGCGGCAAAACCACCGAACTCCTCCTTGCCAAAGGTCGTGCCCGTGTGCGTGTACGTCGCTTCAACAATCCCGACTCACGGTTTGATGTCCGAACGCCAGCGGGCAACGCAGGCGTGCGCGGCACTGAGTTCACGCTGTATGTACTTCCCGATGGCGAGACCCACATGTCGGTGCTCGACGGTCTTGTGCAATTCAGTGGGATTGATCCCGAAGAGATTATCGATTGTTTGCCCGGGACGGGCTGGATTGCTCCCGCCCAAGCGGGGCCAATTCTGGGGGGTCAGATCTTTGGTGACCTAGACTTGCGCTTTGAGCTGCTGGCGGATCGCCAGCAAGTGCGCGTCACTGCCAGCACCAACCCGACGAATACCGCCCGACTCAATGGCAACCCCGTCCCAGTCAATCGTCAGGGTCAAATCGACCAGGTTGTGCCCCTGCCGGGCGATCGCCGCCTACAACTGGTCATCCGTGACTTGTTCAACCGCGAGCTGACTTACGAATTGCTAGTGCAGCCGTAGCGAGGCGGAGTTTTGAGTGCCGATACCCAGTCCGGATTTTTTTGACCCAAAAATGAATATACGGTAGGGGAGGGTTTGAAACCCTCCTGATACGGTAGGGGAAGGTTTCAAACCCTCCCTGAGTGCCGGCAATCCGGGCATCCTGTGGGTTTTGAACAGGCACCTCATTTTCACCGACAGGTACGCGTCGCTGTCCAAAGTTGAGTTCAGATGAGCGAGAGCTGAGGTAGGCAGAGCAATGACGGCAGCAAAATCGCGCTGGGGACGCTGGCGATCGCACCTTCGCACCAATCAACGCTGGCTGATTGGCACGTTAGCAGCGGGTGCCGCGATCGGGCTCGGGGCCTTAGGCGTCTGGCGGCCCCTGGAGCGGGTAGGCTACAACTTGCTGCTGCAACTGCGGCCGCGCTTGGAGTGGGATGAGCGCATCGCCGTCATTGCCATTGATGACGAGAGCCTGGAAGCCTATGGGCAATTTCAAACGTGGTCGCGCGATCGCCAGACCCAACTACTGAACGCTCTGGATGACGCTTATCCGCTGGTGGTCGGCTTTGATGTGCTGTTCGTAGATCGCAGCGATCGCGACGCCGACTTCGCCGCCGCGATTGAAAATTTGGGAACCGTAGTCCTGGCACGCACCTGGGACACCGAGGGGCGGTCGCTGGAGCCGGTCGAGAGTCTGGCGGTAGCGGCGGCGAATCAGGGGCACATCGCTCACGAGCGCGATCGCGATGGCTTTAGCCGCCAGGTGCCGCTGTGGAGCGTCGGCGAGAACTTTGCGATTCCCAACCTCGGTCTGGCAATGGTGGAGGTGGATAGCATCTTGCGCGCAGCGCTGGAGCAACCACCGCGCGTCTCGGCCCTGCCAGAGCCAGGAGACCAGGAAGGGTTTGATTCCGCCTGGATCAACTGGCCGGGGGATGTCGAGGCCGTACCGACTTACTCCTTTGCGGATATCGCCGCCGGCCGCTTCGCCCCCCGTGACTTAGAGAATAAGCTCGTCCTGGTCGGTTTCACGGCCACGGCGAGCACCGACCCGCTGGTGACCCCATTCAACAGCACCCCGGCGACTTCGGGCGTCTACCTACACGCCGCCGTCATCGACAATTTGCTCAATGACCGCTTCCTCCGCCTTTGGCCCCAGGGGGCGACCGTCGCGATCTTGCTGCTGGTGGGCAGCGGCGCGAGTCTGCTGATCACAGCCAGCAAGCGCTGGTCGGTGCGACTAGGGATTGTGTTGGGCTTGCCGTTGCTGTGGTTGGCGATCGCCCTCACCGCCCTCACGACCGCCCGTCTGCTGCTGCCCGTCGCCGCGCCAATCGGCACGATCCTGATCGCGGGGGCAGGCGTCGCCCTCAACGAGCAGCGCGAGAAACAACAGCTCATGCGCCTGTTTGAAAAATTTGTCGCGCCGGAGACGGCGAGCTTGATTTGGCAACAACGGGACGATTTTTTCCAAGACGGCGAGCTAAGGGCAGCGGAAATGGCGGCCACCGTGCTCTTCAGCGATATTCGCGGTTTTACCTCGATTTCGGAGCATCTGACCCCTGCCGAGACCTTCCGCTGGCTCAACCGCTACCTCGATGCCATGACCGAGTGCATCATGGCCTACGACGGCGTGGTGGATAAGTACATTGGCGACGCGATCATGGCCGTGTTCGGCGTGCCCTTCAAACGGACGACGCGACGGCAAATGGAGCAGGACGCGCAACGGGCGATCGCCGCCAGTATCGCCATGCACAAACGCCTCGAGCAACTCAATGCCGAGTTCCGTGACATCTCGTTCCCGGTGGTTCGCATCGGTGTCGGTATCCACTCCGGCCTAGTGATGGCCGGCAGTCTGGGTGGCTCGCAGCGACTCAACTACTCGGTAGTGGGCGACACGGTGAATATCGCCGCCCGCTTGGAGTCAATGAACAAAGAGATCAAAATTGAGCGGCCCTACAATATCTTGGTCTCGCGGCAAACATTTGCCATGGCGAGTGAACAGTTTTTAGCAGAACCAGTGGCGAACATCCAATTGCGCGGCCGCCGCGAAGCAACGCAGATCTACACGATTATCGGTTCCACCTAACGGTTGACCCGCAGAGGCTTAGGCATAATCTCCTGACTCGTCATCCTAGATCCTGTCTGTGGAACCCAAGAATTACATTCCTTATCCCCGCTCCTTCTCCCAGGTTAAGCTGACCGGGATAGCATTCAACCAATAGGACTGACTCATACTCTTTGATGACTTGGATACAGGGCAAACCATTCTCGCTCTGCAAACGATGCTGCACTAGGCTCGCAATCATTCGTGGCAGGCAATTTCTACCGTTGGCTGATCTCGGCGATCGCCTGCTCATACTCGGCGTCCGACATTGGGAAGTAGTGCCACTTGATTTGATTTTCCATGTAGGACACGCCTTTGCCAAAAGTGGTCTTCGCAATCAAGACATGGGGCGGGCCGCTTCGCGTATCTAGATTGTTGAGCGTTGCCGTCAGTTGCTCAGCGTCGTGTCCGTCTACCTCGCGCGCCTCCCAGCCAAAGGCTTGCCAGCGCGCCACCATTGGGCTGAGATCGAGGACATTGGCGGTGTAGTCGAGGGCCTGTTGGCCGTTGAGATCGACAATTGCCACTAAGTTGGCCAACTGGTGATGGGCGGCAAACATGACTGCTTCCCAGAGGGAGCCTTCGTTGCATTCGGCATCGCTGAGCACCGCAAAGATCCGCCGCGAGGATTGCTGCAAACGCGCGGCTAAGGCGGCCCCAGCCGCTAAAGATAGACCTTGGCCCAGGGAGCCGGTGGAAAAATCGATGCCCAGCAACTCGCGCTCGGGATGCACGCCCAGCAGCGAGCCATCGGCGCAAAAGGTGTTGAGTTGCGCTTCACTCAGCCAGCCTTTGAGATAGAGGGCGGCGTAGACGGCGAGCACGGCGTGGCCTTTGGATAACACGAGGCGATCGCGCTCCGGGTCATCAGCCGCGGGCAGGTTCATGACGCCGCCGTAGAGACTGGCGATGATGTCGGCGATCGAGAGCGCCGAGCCGATATGGCCGACATGGGCGCGCTTGGATTGCTCAAGGATGAGGCGGGCGATCGCCTGAGGCGTCATAGCAGCAGGGGGCACAGCGCAAAAGCAGCGGGATAACGGCACTTAACTTAACACGCCGCGTGAGCATGGCGGCTAGCGACCCGGATGATTGGCGATTTTGATGTTTTGAGCAACATTGATAACAATCCCCTAAAATAGTACACCAATACCAAGTCTGCGTTCATTCATGCCAATTCCCGACCGTCATCGTCAATATGACAGATTCACTACAGCTATGCTACATTAGCACTACACGGTGCGGATTACCGCCCAAATTGCCCCCGCGTTGCCGAAGGAACGCTTAGCATATGAAATGTGAACGCCTATCTATCCCCCTTGCACGCGCTCGAAGCTGGGCGCTGGTTCAAGCTGATCTGCGGCGCTAGCTTTCAGCATCTCCCCGCCGTGCGCAATCTGGCCTTGGCTTATAGTCTGGCGGGAGCGGATTGCGTGGATGTTGCTGCTGATCCAGCGGCGATCGCGGCCGCGCACTCGGGTCTTGAGGCTGCCCAGGTGCTGGGCGCAGGCAAGCGCTTGCCCTGGCTGATGGCGAGTCTGAATGATGGCGAAGACCCGCATTTTCGCAAAGCCGAGTTTGATCCCGAACACTGCCCGCCGGATTGTCCGCGTCCCTGTGCCGTGATTTGTCCGGCGGCGGCGATCCCTCGTGATCGTCCGGGTGGGGTCGAGGCAGCGCGTTGCTATGGTTGCGGTCGTTGCTTACCGGTTTGCCCGCTGCAACTGATCCGCAGTCGCAGCTATACCACGGCTCCGGCGGCGATCGCCCCACTGTTGCGCGACAGCCCGCTGGATGCCCTGGAGATTCACACCCACATCGGCAACCTCGCCGGTTTTCGGCGACTCTGGGCGGCGATCGCCCCTGGAGTCAGCGCCTGAAGCTGCTCTCGATCAGTTGCCCCGATGGTGCTGGACTCGCTGCTTACTTGCGGGCGATCGCCGCAACTTTGGCCGACTTCCCCGGTCTACTCATTTGGCAGACCGACGGTCGCCCGATGAGTGGTGATCTGGGTCGGGGGGCGACCCGCGCCGCCGTGCGGCTGGCGCAACAAGTGCTTGCCCTCAGCCTGCCCGGCTATGTGCAACCGGCTGGCGGCACCAATGCCTACACGGCGAGCAAATTGACCGCCCTCGGATTGCTGGTGCCGCCACGAACGGGAGGAATCGGTGGGATTGCCTATGGTAGTGCCGCGCGATCGCCGCTCACACCCTACCTCGATGCGTTGGAAGACCGCTGGTTGGCTGACGCCGATGCGGACAGTCCCAAACTGGAGAACTGCCCCGATTTGCTAGCCCATGCCATCACGGCTGCCCAGGCATTAGTCACTTCACTCAAAGGTCAGCCTGAATTCGCCACTAGCGTTGACTAGCTGCAATGTTTATGATAAATCCCAACAGTAGTAACCTCGCGGCGCAGTCGGCATCCCAGCCGCCGCCTATCCCAGTGCCTGACCGAATTCCCGACCTCCGCACCGAGATTACCGATAATCTCGAGCAGCTACTCGACATCCTTCCCCCTTACGTCTGCCACGCCCTGCAAGCCCATCCTGAAAAAGATGCGGTGATTGAGGTGGTGCTGGATCTGGGCCGCCGACCAGAAGCGCGCTTTCCGAGTGGAGCCGCTGAGCTGAGCGAGAAAACGATCTCGCGAGAGGATTTAAAGTATAGCACCGCCCGTGTTGGTTGTTTCAGCGGCGACAATCGCGCCGGGATTGAGCGCACGCTGCACCGGATCAGCGCTCTCCGTAACCGCCAGGGCGAGATTGTCGGCCTGACCTGTCGTGTCGGTCGCGCCATCTTTGGCACCATCGGCATGATTCGCGACCTCGTGGAAACCGGCCAGTCGCTGCTGCTGCTCGGCCGCCCCGGCGTCGGCAAGACTACCGCCCTGCGCGAGATTGCCCGTGTCCTCGCCGATGACCTCGGTAAGCGCGTCGTGATTGTGGATACATCCAATGAAATTGCTGGCGATGGCGACATTCCTCACCCGGCGATCGGTCGCGCCCGCCGGATGCAAGTCGCCCGCCCGGAGTTGCAGCATCAGGTGATGATCGAGGCGGTGGAAAACCATACGCCGGAAGCGATCGTCATTGATGAAATTGGCACGGAACTGGAAGCACTTGCTGCCCGCACGATTGCTGAGCGCGGTGTGCAACTCGTCGGCACGGCGCATGGCAACCAGATTGAGAATTTGATCAAAAATCCCACCCTCGCGGATCTGGTCGGCGGCATCCAAGCGGTCACCCTGGGCGACGACGAAGCACGGCGACGCGGCACGCAAAAAACTGTGCTCGAACGCAAAGCACCGCCGACCTTCGACATCGCTGTGGAAATGCTGGAACGCCAGCGCTGGGCGATTCATCCAAATGTCAGTGACACAGTGGATTGCCTCCTGCGCGGTCGCGCCCCGGAACCGGAAATTCGCACGGTGAATGAGCAGGGTGAGGTGGAAATCACGTCGCCAGTACCCACACCACCGCGATCGCCCGCACGTCTCAGTGCTGTGCCCTCGGTCGCTCAACCCGGCGGCTGGCGGGCTTCAGGCCGGATGCAACCACTGCCGGGGCCAGGGACGGCGGCGGCTCCGGTCAATTCTGACTTTGAGCGCTTGCTGGCGCAGTCTTGGCAGCAGCCCGAGGCGGCCGAGAAGCTGCGCACGCCGGGGCCCAATGGTGAGGATTGGCCCGTCTATGTCTATCCCTACGGTCTGGGGCGGACGGAACTGGATCAGGTGATCGAAGTCCTGAAGTTGCCCGTGGTATTGACCAAGGATATGAATAGCGCTGACATTGTGCTGGCGTTGCGATCGCAAATCAAAAACAACCCGAAGCTGCGCCAAACCGCCAAGGCTCGCCAATTGCCGATCTACGCGGTCAAGTCAAACACGATTCCGCAGATCACCCGCACGCTCCGCCGCGCCGTGGGCCTGGACGATGCGCGGGGCACGGAAGCCGCTGACCTGCATTTGTTTGCTCGCGACGGCAGCGATGATGAATTGGAAGCACTGGAGGAGGCTCGCCTCGCAGTTGAGCAGATCGTGATTCCCAAAGGACAGCCGGTGGAGTTATTGCCGCGATCGCCCCAAGTCCGCAAGATGCAGCACGAACTCGTTGAGCACTACCGCCTGCAATCCTCCAGCTTCGGCGAAGAACCGAACCGCCGCCTGCGGATTTACCCGGCCTAATCCGGTGTGAGTCGCGTGAACCGACCTGGCCTGAGCTGGCGTAGATTTGGTAGCCTAGACCAATAACGGCGGACACCGGGAGGGAAAGCGTGGAAATTCAAATTGGTCGCGGTAAGCAGGCGCGGCGCGCCTACGGGATGGACGAAATTGCGCTCGTCCCGGGTCAGCGCACCCTTGATCCCAGCCTGGCGGATACCCGTTGGCAGCTTGGCGAGATCGAGCGCCAGATCCCGATCCTCGCCAGCGCTATGGATAGCGTTGTCGATGTTGGCATGGCAGTGCAGCTCTCAGAGCTTGGTGCCGTGGGGGTTTTGAACCTCGAAGGCATCCAGACCCGCTATGCCGACCCCAATCCGGTGCTCGACCGCATCGCCGCTGTCGGCAAGCACGAGTTCGTCGGCCTCATGCAAGAACTCTACGCCCAGCCGATCGACCCCACCCTCATCCAACAACGCATCCGCGACATCAAGGCTGGCGGCGGTATTGCCGCCGTGAGCCTCACCCCCGCCGGAGCACTGAAATACAGTGAAGCAGTTGCCGAAGCTGGAGCCGACCTCCTGTTCATCCAAGCCACGGTCGTCTCGACCGCCCACCTCTCGCCCGCTGCCACGACGCCGCTGGATCTGGCACAGGTCTGCCGTGAACTGCCGATGCCGGTGGTGCTAGGAAATTGTGTCACCTACGCAGTCGCCCTGAATCTGATGAAGGCTGGGGCCGCGGCGGTGCTTGTTGGTATCGGGCCGGGGGCCGCTTGTACTTCGCGCGGTGTGCTCGGCATCGGCGTCCCCCAAGTGACGGCAGTGGCGGACTGTGCTGCCGCCCGTGATGATTTTCAAGAAGAAACTGGGCGCTATGTGCCGGTGATTGCCGATGGCGGCATCGTCACGGGCGGCGACATTTGTAAATGTATTGCTTGTGGGGCTGATGCGGTGATGATCGGTTCGCCGATCGCACGAGCGGCGGAAGCACCGGGGCGCGGCTTTCACTGGGGGATGGCAACACCCAGCCCAGTGCTACCACGGGGCACTCGTATCAATGTCGGCACGACCGGAACCTTGGCGGAAATCCTCGTCGGCCCGGCGAAACTGGACGATGGCACCCACAATCTCCTCGGCGCACTGAAAACCAGCATGGGCACGCTGGGAGCCAAGGATCTGCGCGAGATGCAACAGGTGGAGGTGGCGATCGCTCCCGCCCTGCTCACGGAAGGCAAGGTCTATCAAAAAGCCCAGCAATTGGGAATGGGCAAGTAGCATTCAAAATTGCGACCTCCCACCAGGCTAGAAGCGAGTGAGGTATTACGGTTGAGTCGTTAGAGCTGGCTTGATAATTTACACGGAATTCCGCCAGGAGCAGTGTAGAGTGGGGATAGCGGCCTCCGCGATGTCGTCTGCTCCGGCTTATCCCCTGTCAATGAGCTATGATCGTTTGCCCCAACTGCAATCACCAAAATCCTGAAGGCGCAACGCAGTGCGAAGCCTGCTACACGCCCCTGCCCGCCACCATGAGTTGCCCCAACTGTGGTGCGAGTGTTCAAGTGGATGCCAGCTTCTGCGGTCAGTGCGGGTTTGATCTGCGCCAAGTGGCCAGCAAACCTGACCCAGCGATCGCCGCTACAGTGGCGGGTGGTGGCACCCTCCCGGATGTCCCCGACCTGCAACCGGACAGCGAGAGCGAGCTAGAGTCGCTGCAAGTGGAGCTAGTCGAGGCGACTGAACCGATTGCCGCTCCCGCTACCCCGCCAATTCCCGACGCTGCCGAGCCAGCCGTCACCGGTAGCAGCGCCACACAGCTTCAGGGAACGACCGCTGCCCTACTCCATGTCCAAACCGATACCACGATTGAATTGTCGCCCCAGCTAACCGTGGTGCATCTGGGCAAGCCCGGTGGCGCTGTGCCCCCCGATATTGACGTGTCGGGCTTCCCCAGTTCCGAGATCGTCTCGCGCGTTCATGCCGACATTCGCATCGAGGCGGGTCTCTACTACCTCGAAGATATGGGCAGCTCCAATGGCACCTACGTCAACCACATTCCGCTGCCACCAGGGAATCGTCATCGGTTGCGCCCGGGCGATCGCATTGCCCTCGGCAAGGAAGATAAGGTCACTTTCATTTTTCAGGCCGGCTGAGGGCGACTTCAGCCTCCGGATCGCGGCGGCGCGCGCGGAAGCATAGGCTAGCGAGGGGGGTCAACAAGTGGCGATCGCGGCTCGCTGGTTTGCGCTTGACCCGACTCCGGCTTCTGTGCCAAGATTTCGGTGCCCATGGCTTCCCATCGCCGTTTCTCCCTTATTGCTTACGCTGACCTATGAACTTTCTTCCTCTTGCTTTCGGTGTTGTAAGTACGCTTGGCTTCAGTTTGGCGATCGCCCAACCCGCCACGGCTGAAGCAATGCCACCCCTGCAACTGGCCCAAGTCCCAACCGCTTGCCCGCCCGGTTTTGTTCCCGAAACCCCAACGCCGTTCGAGCCGCGCTTCGGCTACAACCTCGAGTGCTGGGATCTGACCCGCAGTGGCATCATCTGCGTTAATAATCCCAACCCCGAATGCGGTGCTGACCTGCCCGATTCCTTCAGCTTCAATATTCCCGAACGCCGCTACGACCAGGGCTATCGCGGCTTCACCTGCGTCAACAACCCCAACCCTGAATGCGGCAATCCCGTGCGCTACGGCACACTCTACGGTGCTGAATACGAGTCAGAGCTACTCGATCGAACCGCTTCACTCTGGGCCGAATACGAAGCGTCGCACGCCAACCGTCCAACACTGCCCCCGTTAGCGGCTCCCCTGCCAGCATCCCCACCAGCATTCACACCAATCCCCGGCCTCTGGTAATTGGGCGAGCTGATGCTAGCAGTCTGTCAAAGATGAAAATTCGGAATGACTGCGGCTTGCTTCGGAACCCAAACACCATATCCCCTATCCCCAGCCCTGCTTCCAGCCCTTTGTTACTGAAAGAGGAAGCCAGCAGCCAACAGCGGAATCAGCAGCAAAGCCGCAATAATCGCGGTCAGCGTAGCGGCGTCAATCTGGACAATTGTCTGTTTTGGCTCTGGCTTTGGTGGCTCAGTCATGAGGGAAGGCTCCTGGGAACCAGGGCGAGAAGGGTTGCATTTGCTAAGGGTCAGGTGTTCCAGGTGGACAAGGCAAACCATCGGGACGAATCGTGGAAGCATCGAGGCGAGCGCCAGCCTCCTTAAAGTTTTTGGTATGGCGCAGGACTGCTCCGGATAATTCCGTATCTTGAAGGATTGCTTGATGAAAGTTGGCACCAGTCAAATTCGCCCAGCGCAAATCAGCCTGACTGAGATTAGCATAGCTAAGATTTGCGCCGCGTAAATCAGCCCCGGTCAAGTTCGCACCTTGTAAGTTGGCACTCGCTAGATTCACACCAAAAAGATTGCTTTCAGTTAAATCAGCATGGGTCAAATCTGCCCCCTCCAAAATGGCATTACTCAAAAGTGCTTGTTGAAATTGGGCAGCTTGAAGCTGAGCCTGTCTGAAATTTGCATAGGGAAGATAAGCTTTTTGCAGATGGCTAGCACTTAAGTTAATGCCGGGTAACTGAGCTTCAAAGAGATCGATCTGAGATAAGGAGCAGTCACTAAAGTCCCGCCTCCCCCCAGCGTATTCTGCCAGCAATGCGGCTGTTGTCAGTCCCTCCATGCAGGGTTCAGTACTTCGCTAAACTGCATTTCAGGTGAGTATTTATACCTGAAATCTCAGCGTAAACGAGGGCTGACCAAGCTGGCTCAGACTTAACACTTTGTTAATTTCTGTAAAGAAAATCTAGGCCGACATCACTTCAGCCAAGTCTGACATCAGTGGGTCTACCTCCCTCCCTATCGCCGCAACGCAAAAAGCGCCCCCTCGCGGAGGCGCTTCAGTCAAATCATGACGTGGCTAAGCCAACATCAGAATTGCAAGCCATCAACTAGCCGTTGATTTCAGGAGCTTGGACGCTCGCCAAATCCAGCGGGAAATTGTGGGCATTGCGCTCGTGCATCACCTCAAAGCCGAGGTTCGCAC
>JAAUTY010000113.1 GCA_012031265.1 Spirulinaceae cyanobacterium SM2_1_0
CTTCATCCAACGCGCTTCCGCTCTCTCAAACTCTATTCTTTTGTCTCGGTTCAGGTCGCTCGCTCTCGCAAGCGCATTTACTAATCTATCGGACTCTGTGGGGATTGTCAAGTGTCTCGGTTGGATTCGGTGAGATTGTCGTAGATCCTGACCAATTGACGAGCAGCGTTGGTTCAGCGCCGATGGGCGGTACGCCACGTGAAAAATTACGTTGAAGGCATCAGGGCAGCATCTGCCATTGTGTAGTGGCTACTCCTCTTGATTCGCTGGTTGGGTAGGGTGGCAAGTACTTGGTGGCAGTGGCTGACGATGGCATCAAATGTTCTTGAATGTCTCAACCTCGTTGGCTTTTTCCTGTTCCAGGGTACTGACATTACTTTCCCAATCGCTGCTCTGGCTGCTTCGCCAAGTGAGAACTGCTGGCTGGCAGCGCAGCGCGATCGCCGTTAATTTGGAGAGAGTTCTTGGCATGATTGACGCGGCGTGCGGTTATGAAACAACCAACCTTCGCTTGGGATCGCTTCAGCTATCTTCGCTCGCAACGTGATCGCTGGTTTGAGTGGCTGTGGATCTTGGGGCTGCTGCTGGCAGCGCTGACCTTGTTTGGGCTTGAACTGGGAGCAGTGCCACTCGGTGACGGTGGCGAAAGCCTGACTGCACAGGTCGCCCGCGAGATTGCGCGCGCACCATTGGCAGATTGGGCATGGTTTTTCCCGACGCTCTACGGTCAGCCCTACTTTGCCGGTGCGCCGCTCGCCCCCAGTCTGATCGCCGCTCTTTACCTACACTGGGATGCCTGGACTTGGGGGGCGCGGCTGCCGGGGGCGCTGTTGGCTGCTTGCTCTGTACCGCTATTCTACGGTCTCGGCCGTGAGCTGTTTCCGGTACGGCTGCCGGCGCGGTTTGCTGCCTTTTTTTATCTCACTTCGCTGCCGGTACTGCGCCAGGGCCGCCTCGCTGGGCCGGGGGGAGCGATTTTGTGTTTGATGATTTTGGCACTCTGGTGTGCGCTGCGATCGCGCCGCGACTGGCGTTGGAGTTTGGGGTTGGGGCTGAGTCTGGGGCTACTGGGCTGGGCACATGGGGGAGTGGCGTTTTGGGTGGTGGGCATGGCGATCGCCTTTCTCGCTTGGGACACCCCCCGCTTATGCTTCCTGCCCTGGTTCTGGCTGGGACTGCTGCTCGGTTCTGCTCCATTGATCGCAGGGTATGCGGCGCAGTGGTGGCGCTATGGAGATATTTTCCTCGATCAGGCGATTATTGCCAGCCTGCGGGCGATGGTCGAGCTGAGTGCTGTGGAACCGCTCCCGATTTGGTGGCTGTTGCGCGAGTTGGCGAGTTTGCTGCCCGCACTGGTGTTTGGGGTGACGGGGCTGTCGTTGCTGCACTCGCAGTGGCAGTGGGGCTGGGCGAAGTTGGCTGGGGTATGGCTGCTGGGTGGCAGCCTGGCGATCGCCGCTAACCTCCTGCACCCCGCCCCCAACCTACTCACCGTCTTTTATCCGGCCGTCGCCTTGGTCGCCGGTGCCCACCTCGCAGCCGTCTGGCAGCAGCCGCGTTCGCATTATTACCCGTTGAGTTGGTCTTGGGGGCTGCTTGTTTTGGGGCTGGCAGCGACTAGTGGTTGTTTGGTCGCTAGCGGTCTGGAGCCGGAGCGTGCGCCGATGCTGGTCTTGGCGGCGATCGCCCTGACACTTGGTACGGTCGCCCTATTGCTTGACCGGCAAGAGCAGCAGTTTGCTATTGTCTTCTTCTGGGGACTCTATGTTTCCTGGCTGATGCTGGTCAGTTCCTCCTACTGGCTGCCTGAGTTGCCATCCCAGCCCTCGTTCCGAGCGGCCGCGACGCTCATCCGCTACGCAACGCCGCCTGACCAGCCGGTGTACACCTCGCTGTCCACCGAACACAGCGCCCTGAATTTCTACAGTGATCGCCGCGTACTACCTGCGACAGCCGCTGAGTTGCAACGCTACTGGCGGCAGCAGACCCAGCCGTATTTCTTGCTGGATATGGAGGCGATCGCCACGCTATCGCTCCCTCGGCTGCAAAAGATTGCCCGCGCCGAGCCGGATTGGTTGCTGGTGACCAAGCAGGCGGCGACTCGCGAGCTGGATTGAAAATTTCTCGAGCGAATGTATCGCGCTCAACGACTGGGCGGACGGCAGCGACCGGCAGCCGTTGCCGCTGCTGGCCGGGTGCTGAGAATGGTTTCGAGGCTGGGGCGGCCGGTGAAGGCGAGGCGACGTGCGGCCCAGAAGTCGTAGAGGCGATCGGCGATCGCCCCCACAACTGGCACACGTGTGATCGCATACACCCAGCCCAGGCCCAAAACATCATAAACCTGTCGAAATACTTCCAGGTCACGAATAATTGTGCCGTCAGCGCGAATCGCATGGATGCGTCCCATCGCGGTCGCGAAGTCGATGCCACCATTCGCAGCCGGCTCATAGTCAGGCGCAGCAATATCGACAAAGGCAATCAAGCCCCGCCCTGCGTCGCGCCGCTGGAGAAAACGGACTTCGCGGAGACATAGCGGACACTCGCCGTCATAAAGCAGCTTGATCGGCCGGGCCGCTGGTTGGGTCATATCTAAAGATGGTTGGGTCATGGGTTGATCGCTCAGTATCGGTCAAGTTGCCATCAGCGTTTGGCGAGACAGTCATCGGGGTTCAGTCAGGGGCAAGTACCGGCAGGCGGCAATCCATCCAATGATGCCGACGGGCTGAGATGCCTTGAACATTGAGCATTCTGACTGCTGCGAAATTCCGCGAGGCTATCGGAAACCAACTCGGATCTTTATCCTTGAGAGATGATCAGTTCGATAATCTCGGAAACCTACTGTCGGACTTGCTCGACGACAGCGGGCTGACAAGTTTGTAGGCGGTTGCCTAGAGCTTGTACCCATGCATCCCTGAGTCGCAGATGGTTCCCTTACTTTCAGGTTAGCACTAAGGAAGCAGTTACAGGTTGACGAACCGGGGTGATTCGGAGCGGGGCAGGTGACTAGAATCTGGACGATGTAGATTTGTAGAGCAGGAAGGATAAAACGCTAGGATGATCTGTGGGGTACGGGACGAGTGCTGAATGGGGCGACGACGGTCGGCATTACAATGGTCGCAGATGTAGGATGGTTTGTTTGTTGTAAAACTCGCGATTACACTGTTTGATCGAGCAAGGTAAGTAGTTCGGATTGGAATTGAGATACCAAATATTTTTGATTAATCGGCTCTAAACCCTTGCAATCGCTGGGACTCGGCAATGATTACACTTCGATACACAACGCACAAAATCAACCCTGGTCTACTTAGCACGATGCAAGCATTCATGATAGAAGTGACGGCTCCAGCTGGCAGCTTCCAAAAGCTTAGAGGTCGAGATTGCGATCGCGCTAGGTGATCTCACTAGCGAAGACTGCCCAGTAAACCGATGACATTGAGTATTGATGCGTCAAGATCACGATTGGCTCGGATGCCTTGGAGACGGCGACAGAGCTGGTGGACTACACATTCCTACGAGTGCTGCTCTGAGCAATAGTGCCAATGCGATAATAGTGAACGGGGTTTGTAGCTCCAAGTTTTGGGATGACTTTCCCGTCTCGATACTATTGGAGCAGGTAGACAGAATTCATGCGATCGCTCATTCTCGGCATCAGTGGCGCTAGCGGCCTTATCTATGCCGTTCGCGCCCTCAAATTTTTGCTTGCCAGCGACTACACCGTGGACGTTGTGGCTTCCCGCGCCTCCTTCCAAGTTTGGCAAGCCGAGCGGCAGACCAAAATGCCCGTTGAACCCGACCTACAAGCCGAATTTTGGCGTGAGCAGGCGGATGTACCCACGCAGGGCAAGTTGCGTTGTCACCGCTGGGGTGATGTTGGGGCAACAATCGCCAGTGGCTCCTTTCGCACGGCTGGCATGATCGTGATGCCGTGTAGCATGAGTACCGTCGCAAAATTGGCGAACGGACTGAGTTCTGACTTGCTCGAACGCGCTGCTGATGTCCAGATCAAAGAAGGGCGGCGGGTCGCCGTCGTCCCGCGTGAAACTCCCTTTAGCCTCATCCACCTGCGAAATTTGACGGCGCTCGCGGAAGTGGGCGTGCGGATCGTCCCCGCGATTCCTGCCTGGTATCACCAACCGCAGAGTATTGACGACCTCGTCGATTTTGTCGTCGCGCGCGTCTTTGACCAATTCGATCTCGACTGCGTACCGCTGTCACGCTGGCAAGGCAGTGGTCAATCATCAGGAGAGTGCCAACCAACGCCATGATCGTCATTTTGTGTCAGATCGCAGCTCCAAGTTCTCGACTATCCTGATGATGGTATTGATCTGGTGCTGTATCTGCCGTCGGCCTCGGTGCAGACACAGGTTGGGTTGGAGAGTAGCCCTTTGGCTAATTGAAGATTGTCAGTAGCATCGCCATACTAGGCGAGGCGAGTGGGTAGCAGCGCGAGGGAGAATAGCCATCATGGTCAGGAACAAGTCGCGCCGACCGAAGCGCGACATTGGTAAAGAGATCGCCCAGCGCGAACGTGGTCGTCTGCTGAGTCGGGTCAGCTTCTTCCGCAGTATGGCGGGTGCGCGCCTGCTGATGCTAGTGCCGGCTCGCTTCCGCTGGTTGGTTCCTTATCTTCAGGAAGCAACTCTAGATAGCGTCCGGGGTGGGGAAGATGTCGCCGAGGAAGTCGTCGAAGTCGAGATTGTGCCGGAGCTTCGTCCGGAAGTTCGTGATGCTCTCGCGATGCCCGCTCTCGCGGATCGCTCCGAGATTGTGGGTTTGCGAAGCCGCTACCGACTCGACTATCTCTACGGTATTCGGGGCAAAGGCCGGCTCTACCGGGGCACTGATGTTGCCAGCGAGCGGCCGGTGGCGGTGTACGAGTACCTATTGCCACCCCAGCACTTCAGCCCGCAAGAGACCCGTGATCGCAAAGAATTGTTCATGTTGCGTGGTGGCTTGCGCCTTGCCGACGGCCGCCCCCATAATCTGCGGCTGATCCAGCCCTGGGATACGATCAGTGACCAAAAGGAGCCGCGTTGCTATCTGGTTTCCCAGGGCGGCATCGATCTCCATCCCAGCCTGCGCCAGTACCTTGATGAACGCGGCCCCTTGCCCCCTTATCAAGTGCGCCAGATTTTGTATCAGGTGCTGCAAACTTTGGAGTCGCTGCATGGGCAGAAGTTTGCTTTACCCTCGGGACAGGTGCAGGCGGGACTCGCCCACGGCAATCTCAGCCTTGATAGTCTGCTGATTTCCCCGCTCGATCCCAGCCTACCTCCCCAAGATCGCCAGTTTTTCATCTACCTCTGTGACTTGGCGATCTGGGACGATCTCTTCCTGCCGCCGACCCATTCTCCTCTGACCCATACACCGGCTAAAGACCTGGCAGCCTTGGGATATATCGGTTTTTGGTTGCTGGCAGGGCGGAGTTTTGATCGCAATGGCAAGCCGCTCAACCCGCGTGATGATGAGCATTGGCTACCCCGCGATCCGAGCCTGAACCGCTTTGTTCGCCGCTTAATCGGCATCGATGCGGCTTTTGAAAGTGCGGCGGTAGCCCGTCGAGCGCTGCGATCGCTCCCCGTTGAACCGGGTCTCCCCGACGACGATAGCGAGACCGAAAATCTGGATGAGGAAGATGCTCGCCGTCGCGGCTGGTGGAAATGGTTGCTCCTGGGACTGTTGCTGGCGGTTCTCGCTGGCGGACTGACTTGGTGGCTCCTACGCCGCCTCGGTCGCACTCAGATCGAGCCAGTGGTGTGCTGTATCGATCAAGTTGCCGCCGTTCCCAACGGTGAGTTCGATTACACAGCGGCACAGCGTAGTACCGGGGAATATCTAATGCGTCAGCCGAACTTGGTGGCTCGTGGACGCAGTTTTGAGGAAGAGATCGAATCGCGCCGCGATCGCTTGTCACTGGACTACCGCTCTGAGCGCACGGGTGAGCGGGCGATCGAGCGGGTTGAGCGAGGTGACTCCGACTTTGCGATCGCCGCTCTCGACCTTGATCCGGCCGCACCCGAGCAGGCTGAACTCAGCAACGAGCTAAAAGCCAGCCGCGTCGCTTATGACGGCATCACTGTCTTCGTTGCCTTCAGCTATGCCCGCCGCCAACAAAGTCTCCCCCGCCGCCTCAACGGCCAGCTCAGCTTCGAGCAACTGCGGCAAATTTTCACCGGTCAGATTGACAACTGGCGCGAACTGGGCGGCCCTGATTTACCGGTCAAGGTCTATGTGCCGCGCGATCGCGAAGCCATTCGCATCTTCGAACAGCGCGTGCTCCGCGATGAAGCCGAGATCGCTGCCTTCCGCAGTCTGTGGGATAGCGATGTCGATGCGCCGGAAGGCTTCGTCAACTTCGCTACGCCGATCACGCAGCTTGAGACGTTTACGATGCTACGCACCGTGATTCGCAACTTTGAAGATGATGAAGTGGGCGCGATCGGCTTTGCTTCCTTGAGCAAGGTGTTTGGTCAGTGCTCCGCTTATCCGCTCGCCCTCCGCGATGGTCGCCAGCCACCCAGCCAGGCGCTCGCAAACCGCGATGGCTCACCGATCACTCCCCGCGTCGACCTTTGTAATGATAAGGGTAGCTATCGCTTGGATGTGGACGAGATTCGCTCGGGTCGCTATCCTCTCGCCTATCCCTTGGCGGTGATCCATCCATTTGACAATAGCCGCTCGCCGATTGGGGGTAAATTCGCCGCGATCTTACAGACCGAGGAAAGCCAAGGTTTGCTGGCTAAAATTGGCCTCGTCCCATTGCG
Organism: Spirulinaceae cyanobacterium SM2_1_0; assembly: GCA_012031265.1. Lineage (GTDB taxonomy): Bacteria > Cyanobacteriota > Cyanobacteriia > Cyanobacteriales > Spirulinaceae > JAAUTY01. The sequence goes on from JAAUTY010000113.1 coordinate 6,765, forward strand.
TCCACTGAAATCTCCCTCAGCGACGCCCTTAGTGGAAACCGACAATTTACCGCAACCCTAAAGCCTGGCACGAGCTTTCGACCTTCGGCTACTGCCACCGGTGCTGGCCCGCTTGCTAAGCTGGCGAACGACGGCTTGTATGCAGCGATTACTAGCCGTAGACGACAGGAGGTGGGTGTCATGGGCAGTCGATTTCCGTTTCGGCAAGCGAGTGATCGCGGTATCTCGCGAGGCGAGGCACAGCGTTCCCTGGAGCCAGTTGGTTCTCTCAGCAGTTCCGCTAGTTTCAATGCTCCATCGGCTGTGCAACTCCAGCGCACCGATTACCGTGCTCGCATCGGCAAAACGGCTGGCTTGGTGCGTCGCAACCCTCTACTCATGGGGCGCTTGGGCGATCGCATCTACGAACTCCTCCGAGCCGATCTCAGCACTCAACGCCAGCGCGGCGATGGTTGGCATAGCCGACATTGAGGATGGGCGCTGAGCGCCGCACGACTCGCCTTCTCGAACTGCTCCAATCTTGAACTTTGAACCTACAACTATGAGCAACGATTACGTCCTCAATTACGTTCTCGAAAATCGTTTTTACGTTGAAATGGAGAGCACACTGATTGCCTATTTCAGCGAATGTTCAGGGTTGAGTTTCAAGTCTAAGGTCGAGCGCTTCTACGAAGGTGGCGTCAATGACCAAGAAAGAATTCTGGTGTCGCCCCCAAAATTCAAGCCGGTCAAGCTAAAGCGTGGTGTTACAAATAGCCCAATGTTTTGGGAGTGGATCAATCAGGTCTGGGATTCCCAAGCCACGACGAAGCGACGCAACATCAATATCGTGATGTTCAACCAGGCTGGGGAAACCATGCAAAGCTGGTCACTGATTGGTGCTATTCCAATCGGCTGGCAAAGCCCAAAATTCAAAGCCAAATCTAAGAAAGTCGGGATTGAAGAGCTTCAGGTGCAGTACGAAGGGGTAAAAGTTGTGATCGGTAGCGGCGGCGGGATGACCGCCCCGAAAGAACGAGACTCGTTGGGCTACTTTGGCAGCTCGGGCATCGAAACGCCAAACTCGAGCGCCACAGGCACCGGGGTCGCATCAAGTTAAGCCCGAATATAAGTTTAAGCCCGAATATAAGTGAACCTTGTGTAGGTGTCTGCTAGTGACTAGGCTTGGAATTTTAGCGGTGGCTGCTCGCCATTCACCGCACATTCTAGAGGAAGTGTTCCGCATGGCGGTATTAGGTGAAGAGGCATGGCTGAAGGGGATTCGGTAAACGTTGATAAGAAGCCACTGGGGGCACGAGCACCGCTCGGGCAAACCTTCTTGTCGCCCAAATTCATCTCGCCGCTGGGGGCGCGATCGCTGACCGTATTGCAACCTCTACCACTCCCCGGTACGACCCCCCTCGGCGAGACTGTACAGCGGCAGCCGCTCTCTAGCTTCAACGCATCCTCTTCCCTAATCTCGCCGACTGCCAGCCAGCCGGTGGTACAACGAGATGTAGCATCTGGAGGTGATCGCCCGGTCACAGCTCCCAATCTGCAACGCCAAGCCACAGCCCCGGCAGCGTCAGGAACGACGGCAGATGTTTCAGGACAAGCTGGGATGGTACAGCGATCGCCCATCCCCTCCACAACGACAGATCCCAGCGCAACTCCCAGCATCCAGCGCCAAGACGCGACTTCATCTTCTACGCCGAACGTCGCGGCTAGCCCAATCACGACTCCCAGTATCCAGCGCCAAGCCGATACTACGACCCCCTCCGCTAGCTCCCAACGATCCCAG
>JAAUTY010000054.1 GCA_012031265.1 Spirulinaceae cyanobacterium SM2_1_0
GCTGTTGGCAAGGAGCACCGCAGCCAACGGGTAAGGAAACTGAGGCAAATGAAAAGCTTGCAAGCCAATCTCACCTATTTCTGAGGTATCGAATCCCGTGACGATGTGCCAAATATCGTGAGTTTGGCTCAGACGCAATTCGACATAGCGAGCGTCAGATTCTGCGGTCATCCCGGCATGAAGGTTAGGGTCAAAGCCGGTGCTTTTCATGGCAGCCGCAAACTGGTAGCCGAGCGAATCGGTTGGGTAGGTGAGCAACTGATCAAGATCGTAGGTGGGTGGAATGTAGCGATCGCGAATCAGCGCCGCAGAGTCCGGATCTTGTTTCAGATGCTGGGCCGCCTGCTCAAAAGCTGGCATCTCCAGCAAGACCTCACTCATTTCGTAGACAGGCTGCAAACTTTCACCATCCACCATCAAGGCGAACCAAGACTTAAAGAGCCGCATGACTTGAAAGTAGTTGATTTGCTGCTCAGACGCAGACATCAAATTTTCGGCCACAAAATTCAGTAGCTTCATGATAGAAACCTCCTAAGAAATGAGTCGTGATCAAAACTAAGCCAGTACCACTGGTACAACCACAGTAGAAGTGGGGCAGCAAGAGTTACCAGAGCTGCTCATTCAGCAAAGCGTAGACTTTGGCAAAGTCAATTCTGCTACGGGCAATCTGGTCGCGAGGGGGGGGTTGTGAGCTGGATGCCAACTACCGCCAATAAATATGAGCAGTGCTCACATTTGCTATATTACGAGGACTGCTCATGTTTTGTCAAGATAAATGCGAGCAATCCTCATGTTCTACCGAGCTGGGAGAAAATGATCATGGCAACTATGCGCCCTGGGAACACGACTCGGAGCGGTGGGAAGGGTTTCAAACCCTCCCGATGTTGCGGTTCTTAAGGTTCACAATCCGGATTTAGTATGAGTAGCGATCGCTGAATGTTCAACTCTGCCTGCCATTGAGCCAAGGGTTTCTGCCAGCCAGCCTCCCACTTTTGCGCGAAGAGCGACTTGGCAGCTTGGTCCATCGCGAACCCCTGGGCGATCGCCGCGAGCAGTCCGGGCAAGCTGTCCGGTTCCAGCACGGTGCTGGACATCAAGCTGTTGGCAAGGAGCACCGCAGCCAACGGGTAAGGAAACTGAGGCAAATGAAAAGCTTGCAAGCCAATCTCACCTATTTCTGAGGTATCGAATCCCGTGACGATGTGCCAAATATCGTGAGTTTGGTCACAGCACACTGCATCGGCTGGTTCAACGCAGTGAGTTACCCGAAGCGGAGAGTTCTCAGCCCATCACCGCGTTGAGCGTCGATGGCGGCAAAGTCCGCTTGCGCACCCCATCCCCCGGTGCTTGTGAATGGCGCGACTACAAAGCGGTGCGACTGCATGACTCTGTATGTGCCGCCAGCTTCCAAGATAATCAGGCGCTCATTGCTTGGTGCAGCGACAGCGCCTGAGTGCCCGGGTGACCTGTGTCGGCGATGGTCACGATGGGGTGTGGAAACATCATTGCCCAGCTTGCCCCTGAGCACCAGCGACGGGAGGTGCTTGATTGGTTCCATAATCGGTTCCATAATCAGTGTCTCAGATGCTGCGTCTACGCTGCGCTTATCTCAATGGGGCTTTCTCTTTAGATATTTCTGCTTAGTTCCAATCTGGGATGCTCCCTAGGTACACTGGCTTTTCCCCTACCGGTAAGTCTTTAATTAGATGCCAGTGATTTTGATGGAGCTTGTTCGTGCTTTGACCGCTGTTCGAGGTGCCCTTAAAAACCATCGGCAACGGGATCAGAAGGAGTATTGTCAGGAGTGATTAATCCTTTGTTTAAGGCAATGACAGCAGCCTGGGTGCGATCACGCACCTCCAGCTTTTGCAAAATCGCATGGACATGAACCCGAACGGTACCTGCTGCAATATAAAGGGTTTCGGCTATTTCGGAATTGCTTTTGCCGCTGGCGATCAGCGCCAGAATTTCTCGTTCTCGCTGGGTCAGGGGGTTGTTTTGAACCGGGACGGGTGGAGGCACCTCAGCAGTGGACTGCTGAAACTGGGCGCGAATTTGTTCTGTCGCCTGGGCATCCCACCAGGAGGCACCTGCCGCCACCGACTGAATCGCCAGAATCAAAGATTCGGCAGCCACCCCCTTGACACAGTAGCCCTGGGCATTCGCTTCAATCAGGCGGTTAATCAGCGTGGGTTGAGAGTGGGAGGTTAACACCAGGATGGGTAGACCGGGCAGCAGTTGCTTCAGTTGCTGACAGGTTTTGACCCCGCCAATGCCCGGTAAGCCTACATCTAAAATCACGATGTCAAACTCTTGCTGGGTAACCAAATCGAGGGCGGTTTCACCGTCTTCGGCTTCAGCCGCAATGTCCAGCATTGGTTCTTGCTGCAGGCGCGTTGCCAACCCCAGCCGAAACAGTTCGTCGTCTTCTACGAGCAGAATTTTAAGGGGAGGGGTCATACGGTTGATTGGCTGGACGCGAGTAAGGGCAACTCATTCATACAGGCCGGTAAACGAAAGGCAAATACCGCACCGTTGGGGCGCGATTCTGCCCAAATTTTACCCCCGTGAGCCTCCACAATTTGGCGGCTGAGATAAAGCCCTAGACCAGACCCTTCGGCTTGGCGATCGCTCTGTCCCTGGTAGAAGCGATCGAACAGGTGAGGCAGCTCATCGGCGGGAATGCCCTGTCCCTCATCCATAATTTGAACCTGGCAGTGACCGTTCGCAGCCCCCATCACTACCTGCACCGAACTGCCCCGCCGCGAATGGTTGACGGCATTCGACAACAGATTGACCAATACCCGCGAAAGCTGCAAAGCATCCCCATTAACGCAGTAAGACCGCCGAAAATCAGAACTTTCATCGCTCACCCGTAGATGAACTTGGCGGGATGTAGCCAGGGGCACTACATCGGCCACAGCCTCTTCCGCCAGGCTCAGCAGATCAAGTCGTTGTCGATGCAGCCTCAGCCCTTCGGCATCGTTGCGGTAGACATCCATTAGCGTCTCAACCAGTTGCAGGGTTTTCCGATGGCTGCGGGTCATCACGTCAAAGACCCGGCGTTGGACTAGCGACACTGTGCCAAAGTTTTCACTCCGCAGTGCCTGTAACGTCTCTAAAGCACCTAGTAGCGGGGTCTTGAGATCATGGGTGAGAGTTGAGACAAAATCTTCTCTCACCTGAGCGAGCTGTTCCTGGGCCTGAAGCTGTAAGCGTTGCCGCGTAAAAGCCTGTTCGTATGCCTGGAGGCGATCGCCAAGCCAACCCGTCACCCCGAGCGCCAGGACTGTAATCACGCGATTCGCAACGGTATCCGGCGTAATGGCGGCGACCCCCGGAATAAACAGATTCAGCAAAGTCAGCGTGATGGCAATGCCTATTACCCAAACGGTGGCGTGACGACTGAGCCGGGTGCTGGCAATCAGCACCGCCCCAACATAGAGGTACCCAAACACATAGGGGGGCGGCGTACTGTACTCCAGCAAGATAACCAGAACGAAGATGAAGATGATCAGCCAGTGAATACGGTGGCGTACTTGTATGAGCCGGTCGAAATGGGAGGAAGGTCTGGGCCAGAGCATAAGGCAGGGGCAGTTAGAGATCAATAAGCAGCAAGCAAAGCAGATTGTTTGTCAATTCTAAGAGCTAAATCAGATAAATTGATTGAATTTATATCAGATGATATAGGCGTTTATTTGTTACATCTAAACGCTGCTGTTCTGTTTGTCTAGTTCAGGAAATATAAATGCCGACTAAACGCCGATCTATACCTTGTCAGAGACTTCATGAGAGCGAGATAATGATGCTATCGATTTGGTTTTCTATTGAGAAAGCTGAATTAATTAGCAAGTGCTGATTTTGGCGAATAGACGTGACACTGCCTGACATAATGTTGCATCAAGCCTGTCTGAGTGATGTATACCTTGGTCAAACTCTGCGACAACTGAAGTTGCTAGAGGGCTGCAATGCACTGGGTTTAATCAGAGATTATCATCTGGTGACGATCCGTGAAAACCTAACTTTGTGGGCAGGAGACTGGCTAATACTTACTTCTGGTAGCAAGGCTCTATCGACAGAGTTAGCACTTTATCTAAAGAAACAACGGTTGGCGTCGTGAACTACGCAGGTGTTCAGAGCCTGAGTGCTTGAATACTTAAACGCCTTTTTTCGTAATGGTGCTAGCTCTTTTGTTGTTTTATTTTGTTTGTTGGCAAGGAGTTTTTTCTAATGACTCAGGGCTTTTTTCAATTGGCTATTGCCTTGGCCATACTGTTAGCAGTAGCGCCTTTTCTAGGCAAGTACATGGCGCGAGTATTTATGGGGCAGCGAACGATCCTTGACCCCGTTGCTGGGCCTCTAGAACGGCTTTTATTTGCCACAGGAGGCTTCTCGAACCAGCGAGCCATGAGGGGTGGTCAGTATGTGAGAGCCATTCTGGTCAGCAACCTGGTGATGGGGATTCTGGTGTTCGCCATCTTTATGTTGCAGGGTGTGCTACCACTCGATCCCACTAATCTAAATGCGCCTGACTGGGATCTGGCACTGCATACCGCCATTTCATTCGTGACTAACACGAACCAGCAGCACTACTCCGGCGAAACGACCTACAGCTATTTTTCCCAGGTTGGGGCATTAGGGTTTTTGATGTTTACTTCGGCAGCGACCGGGATCGCCGTTGCTATTGCCTTTATTCGAGGATTGACTGGGAATTCACTAGGTAATTTTTATGTTGATCTGACTCTTTCTATCACGCGGATTTTGCTGCCAATTTCGGTGGTGGGTGCGATCGCACTGCTCATCGCCGGGGTACCCGAAACCTTTGCTGGCCCTGCCGTCGCCCAAACCCTAGAAGGAGCTACCCAATACATTGCCCGTGGCCCCGTCGCCCACTTTGAAATCATTAAAGAACTGGGGGAAAACGGCGGCGGTTTCTTTGGCATCAATTCAGCCCACCCTTACGAGAACCCCAACAACTTCACCAACCTGCTGGAGACCATCATCATGCTGGTGATTCCAGCGGGGCTGATTTTGACCTACGGCATCATGGCGGGCAAACCTCGTCAGGGTCAGCTAATCTTTGGCATGGTGTTTATTTTCTACGCTGCCCTGATTGCGATCGCGGCGGTAGGAGAGTTTCAGGGTAATCCGCTAGTTAACAGCATTTTGGGCGAACAGGCTCCCAACCTGGAAGGTAAAGAGGTGCGGTTTGGTTGGGCACTCACAGCCCTCTGGGCCGTTTCGACCACCGGAACCATGTGTGGTGCCGTGAATGGAATGCACGATTCCCTGATGCCACCCGGTGGGTTTGCCACCCTTTCTGATATGTTCCTGCAAATTGTCTGGGGGGGACAAGGCACCGGCACCGCCTACCTGTTTGTCTTTCTGATTCTGACCGTCTTCCTGACTGGTTTGATGGTGGGGCGCACCCCCGAATTCTTCAGCCGCAAAATCGAGAAGCGAGAAATCGTCCTCGCTAGCATCATTCTCCTGGCTCACCCCATCGCCATCCTGATTCCCGGAGCGATTACCCTGGCTTTTCCCGAAATCCTGGCGGGCATCAGCAACTCTGGCTTCCACGGCATCTCCCAGGTGATTTACGAATATGCCTCTGCTGCCGCCAACAACGGCTCCGGGTTTGAAGGTCTGGGCGACGACACCCTCTGGTGGAACCTCAGCACCAGTTTTTCGTTAATTGTTGGCCGCTATGTGCCCATCATTGCGCTGGTTTACCTAGCCGACAGCATGACCCACAAACAGCCCGTCCCCGAAACCGCAGGCACCCTACACACCGATACGTTTCTGTTTACAGGCGTTACTGCCGGCACCATCGTCATTCTCGGGGCGTTGACCTTCCTACCGGTATTGGTGTTGGGACCGATCGCGGAAGGGTTTGCGATCGCCCAGGCAGCTCTCGGACTGAACTAACAGTTTCTGCTTGAATCTCCAGCTCTCTTTGAACCTTTCGGATTTTGCTTATGACTGCTCAACAAACGGAAACGGCTACCCGCCAACCCGGCGGCCCCCGCGGAAATCGCCGCCATACCCCTAAAGTGAATACTTCCGGCCTCTATCAACGGGCCTTTCGGGAAGCCTTTGCCAAACTCAATCCCCGCATCATGGTGAAAAACCCGGTGATGTTCGTGGTCTGGGTCGGCACAATTATCACGGCCATCCTGACGGTGAACCCATTTATCTTCGGCCCGGTTCAGGATGAAGGCCCCCGCCTGTTCAATGGTCTGGTGACGCTGATTCTGTTTTTCACCCTGGTATTCGCCAACTTTGCTGAGGCGGTAGCTGAGGGACGGGGTAAGGCCCAGGCCGATGCCCTGCGCTCCACTAAATCAGAGACGACGGCTCGCCGCCTGCGCTCCAACGGTTCCGTCGAAGAGGTCAGCTCGACCCAACTGCGCCGGGGCGATCGCATCAAAGTGATTGCGGGCGATGTCATCCCTGCCGATGGCGAAGTGCTGGACGGGGTAGCTTCGGTGGATGAGTCTGCCATTACCGGAGAATCTGCCCCGGTACTGAAGGAACCCGGTTCTGATGTGGCCAGCTCTGTTACCGGGGGAACCCGCATTCTGTCAGACGAGCTGATCATCCGCGTCACTGCTGACCCCGGCAAAGGCTTCCTTGACCGCATGATTGCCCTAGTGGAAGGGGCCGAACGCAGCAAAACCCCCAACGAAATTGCCCTGACGGTGCTGCTGGCAGTTCTCACCCTGGTCTTTCTAATTGTGGTAGCGACGATTCCCACTCCGGCCAGCTATATCAACAGTCCAGTGAGCATCACCATTTTGGTTGCCCTGCTGGTAGCACTGATTCCCACCACCATCGGCGGTTTGCTCAGCGCCATCGGTATTGCCGGGATGGATCGGGTAGCCCAGTTTAACGTGTTGGCGACTTCGGGACGGGCAGTGGAAGCCTGCGGCGACATCAACACCCTGGTACTGGACAAAACCGGCACTATCACCCTGGGGAACCGACTGGCGGAGGAGTTCATTCCCCTCAATGGTCACTCCATGCGGGAGGTAGCTGCGATCTCACTGGCCGCCAGCGTGTTTGACACCACCCCCGAAGGCAAATCCATCCTGCGCTTGGCGGAAAAGCAGGGAGCCAAGCTCGACTTTAACCGCAACCAGGCCGAAGCCGTGGAATTCTCCGCCCGCACCCGCATGAGCGGCACCGACCTGCCCAATGGCGAGGAGATCCGCAAGGGAGCGGTAGATGCGATTCGAGGTTTTGTGCGATCCCGTGGGGGCCAGGCTCCAGAGTCCTTAGAGGCTGCCTTTACGCGAGTCTCAGAACTGGGCGGCACCCCCCTCGCCGTTTGCCGTAACGACGACATCTACGGGGTAATCTACCTCAAAGACATCATCAAACCCGGTATCCACGAACGCTTCGACCAGCTCCGCCGCATGGGTGTGCGTACCGTGATGCTAACGGGCGATAACCGCATCACTGCCTCCGTCATTGCTAAAGAAGCCGGAGTGGATGACTTCGTAGCCGAAGCTACCCCCGAAGACAAGATCCAGGTGATTCAGGCGGAACAAGCTAAAGGCAAGCTGGTGGCGATGACCGGCGACGGCACCAACGACGCCCCCGCCCTAGCCCAGGCTAACGTTGGCGTAGCGATGAACTCTGGCACCCAGGCCGCCAAAGAAGCCGCCAACATGGTTGACCTCGACTCTGACCCCACCAAGCTGATCGACCTAGTCACCATCGGTAAGCAGCTTTTGATCACGCGGGGCGCATTGACTACCTTCTCCATCGCCAACGACATCGCCAAATACTTCGCCATCATCCCCGCCATGTTTGCCGCCGCTGGCATTGGTGCCCTCAACATTATGGGTCTGAACAGCCCCCAATCAGCAGTGCTTTCAGCCCTGATCTACAACGCCCTGATCATTCCGGCGCTGATTCCCCTGGCCCTGAGAGGGGTGAAGTTCCGTCCCCTGACGGCCAACCAGCTCCTGCAGCGCAACATGCTGATTTTCGGCCTGGGAGGAGTCATCGCCCCCTTCATCGCCATCAAAGTGATTGACCTGATTGTGGGAGGAGTGGGGCTGGCCTAGTACCGCTACGCGGAATTTTGAGTTCTGAGTTTTGAGTGATGAGTGCAGACAGTACAGGCATCCTACGGCTCCTGAATGGGGATCTCATTTCCGCCGCCTTGTACTAGCCAAATTATGAATCTTTTAACGACCACATTAATCGGAATTCAGAGATTTCGAACCATGCTTACTTCAGATTTCGATGACCCAACCAGAGGCTTTTGCGAAGGGGCTGATGCCTCAAGTCGCAAAGAGGCTCAGGCTGCCCCAACCAGCATTCTGTTGATCCATCACGAAAAAGAAACGCAGCTTATGCTGACCCAATACCTGCAGACTGATGGCTATGAAGTTATCGCTGCCAAAAATTGGGACACGGCTTTCAAACAACTCCAGCAGCAGCCCATTGACCTGGTGATTTTAGACCTGACCATCTCTCAACAGTCTGGGGGCAACCTGCTCCAGCAACTGCTGGCGCTACACCCGACTATGCGAGTGGTGATGATTTGTGACCATTGCAGCCTGGAAGATGCCGTCGAGGCCATGAAGCAGGGTGCCGTGGATTTTATTCAGGAACCCCACGGGTATCTACAACGCCCCTTCGACCCTGACCGTATTCGAACAGTAGTCGCAGAAGCCTTAAAGTATCCTCTTTCCGCGGCGGCTCTCTCGACGGATTATGACGAGTTGATTACCCTGGCCCGACAAGCCGCTCAACAGCACGATTTCGACCAGGCCCGTCAGCTGATTGGGGAGGCTATCAAACTAACCCCGGAACGTCCCGAGGGGCTGACCCTGCTGGGCCAGATCACAGAATACCTGGGCGATTGCCCGGAAGCCCTCAAACTCTATCGAGCCGCTATCGGTCTGGACCCAACCTACAAACTGGCTCAGCAAAACCTGGATCGGGCCGCCTTCAGTCATAGGAAACAGCGACCGCGTTTTGAAGGTTGATGACAATTACACCATTCCGCAGACATAACCTTTGGAGATTTAGCCCATGAACCGAATTGACTTACAGCCCCTAGAGCTTGTTAACACCTGGCTGGAAACCCTGCAAAAACGACGCCATCGAGTCGCTATAGGTCTGTTTATGGCCCTTTGCCTGAACCTTGCGATCTCACCCGCCCTCTACGCCGCCACCGGCTCTCTCGAACGCGGCAACGCCTACGCCCTGGGCCTCCTCGGCCTCGTCGTCGTCAGCCTTGCCGTCTACCTTGCCGCCGTCATCCTTCGACCCGAGCGATTCTAACCATGCTGAAAACCTGGTTAACCAAATCCGCGAACAGATTCGCCCGGCCCGAGTCAACTGCCACATCCGAGAAACGGAATTAGAGCGAATTCGCGATCGCCACCGTCGCCGCCATGAAAACTCCAACGCTGGAACCTTAGAACGTTAAAACCTGTTCACATCACCACAATTCCCTTAAAAACCATGCTGAAAGACCTCATCACCAGCATCCGCACCACCGCCGTCCTATGGATTTTGACCGCTGCCCTCTACCCTCTGCTGATTTTCGCCATCGGGCAACTCGCTTTCCCAACTCAGGCCAACGGCAGCCTGCTCATCAACGACCAGGGACAAGTCATCGGCTCCACCCTAATTGGTCAAGCCTTCAGTAGCGAAGAATACTTCTTAAGCCGTCCCAGCGCCGTCAATTACAGCATCGGCGAAGATGCCGCCCCCACCGGCCTATCCGGAGCCACCAACCTGGCCCCCAGCAACCCCGACCTGATTGCCCTGGTTGAAGAAAGAGCCGAAATCCTCCAGGCTGCCGACATCGAACCCACCGCCGACCTGGTCTACAGCTCTGGCTCCGGCCTCGACCCCCATATTTCCCCCGCCAGCGCCCTGGCCCAGGTAGACCGCATCGCCGCCGCCCGCAACCTCTCCCCAGACGACCTGCAAACCCTGATTGCCGCCAACACCGAAGGCCGCTTCCTCGGCATCTTAGGCGAACCCGCTGTTAACACCGTCACGTTAAATCTGGCACTAGATCAACTGGGGAATACGTGAAAATGTGGGTGCATAGTGCGAGACTGCGAGACTGTGTAATGCGAGACCGCGTTTAACCCTTTGTTCGCTCCAACGTTCTAACGCCCCAACGTTCTAACCTCCCAACGCCCCAACGTCCTAATGCCCCAACCCTCCCCATGTACGATCCCGCCTCCCTCTCCTCCGCAAACTATGCTCCTCTCACCCGCCGAGGGAAACACAAAATCTTCATCGGCATGTCTCCCGGTGTTGGAAAAACCTACCGCATGTTGGAGGAAGGCTACCAGATCAAGCAAGACGGAGTAGATGTCGTCATTGGCTTGCTGGAAACCCATGGGCGGGAAGAGACCGCTCGCATGGCCGACGGACTCGAACTCATTCCCCGTCAATCCATTCTCTGGCAGGGCCGAACATTGACCGAAATGGATACTCAAGCCATCCTGGAACGCTGCCCACAGCTAGTTTTGATTGATGAGCTGGCCCACACAAACGTTTCAGGATCTGTCCACGAGAAGCGCTACCAGGATGTAGAAGCAGTCTTAGACGCTGGTATCGACGTTTACTCCACCGTTAATATTCAGCACCTGGAAAGCCTGAATGACCTGGTATACCGAATCTCTGGCGTCGTCGTACGGGAGCGAGTACCCGATCGCCTGCTAGACGAAGCCGATGAAGTTGTCGTGGTGGACGTAACCCCTGAAATGCTTCAGGAGCGATTGCTGGAGGGTAAGATTTACGCTCCTGAAAAGATTGACCAGGCGCTCCAAAACTTCTTTCAACGGCGCAACCTGGTGGCCCTTAGAGAGCTGGCCCTGCGAGAAGTGGCTGACAACATTGAAGGGGAAGCGACGGAATCCCCCGATCCTCCTCACTGTAATATTCAAGAGCGAATTCTGGTGTGTATTTCGACTTATCCGAATTCCATTCAGCTCTTGCGGCGGGGGGCACGAATCGCAAATCATATGAATGGCCGACTTTTCGTTTTATTCGTAGCTTCTGCGGGCAATTTTTTGTCGAAACCAGAAGCCCTGCACATCGAGACTTGTAAACGGTTATGCCAGGAGTTTGAAGGAGAATTTCTCCGAGTAGAGTCGCCGGATATTGTGACTGCAATCGTTGAGGTTTCTACTCAGGAACGCATCACTCAAATTGTTTTGGGTGAAACCCGTCGTTCGCGAGTTCAGCTACTATTCAAAGGTTCTATTGTACAGCGGTTAATGCGAGCCTTACCTCAAGTAGACCTACATATTATTGCTAATAACTAGTTGTCGTTGTTGTAAGATAATGGACATTTAAATCACATAGCATTTGGCTCAAATCTCTTTCACAACAAGGTTCTTGGCACGCATGGCACGAAATTAAAATGTTCCTCAGCTTAGTAGCATCCGACTAGGCCGTTGCCGGTGAGGGACTTTGAATCTGGCTCTCCTTCGCCCTGCTCTCAAGATACAAGGGGTTGGGGGATGTAGACGCGCAGCGGCTGCTCGTAGAGTGGGGCAATTTGCCAAAGTGGGATGCACCCTCGAATAGTCGATGGTGTCGGCGATCGCTCCGTCACGTTCTGAGCATCACGGGCTGTCATCCAACGGCACTGCGTTCGGGTGGCTGCCAGTAGCGGGTGGCGTCGCGGAGGGAGTGGGCGAGGAGATGGCGATCGCCCAGTGCGATCACTCCTTCCGGCTTCTGTGGCGTCTGACCGAGAGCCGCCATGATCTGCTGACCGACGACGCGGCCCAGCAGCGGCGGCACCGCATTGCCCACTTCCCGGAAGCCATGCCATTTGGTCGCATGGAAGCAAAACCAGTCGGGGAACGAATGCAGGCGAGCGGCTTCGCGTACACAGATGACGCGGTCGTGGTGGGGGTGCAGGGGTCGGGCGGAGGTGTGGCGGCCGCGCTCAGAATTCGTCCCGGCGCGGAGGGTGCAACTGCGGCGCGCCCAGTCGAGGCGGCGCAGGCGGCTGATCGGTTCGAGTTGACCGGGGGGTGTGGTCTGGAAGCGCGCGATCGAGGTGGCGGTGTGTTGGGTGCGTCGGAAGCCGGTCAAACGGCGGCGAGGCCAATGGCGGGGGTAGGCATAGTTGCCCGGGTCAGGGGCGCGATCGCGCAGGACGCGAACGTAGTCACTGGCGATGGCTTCGAGGCGACTCAGAGCCGCTGCCGACAATTCGAGCCTGTCACTGTCGAAGAGCTGAGGGAAGTCGTCGAGGTTTGGCAAGTCTTGCAGGGCATCGCGGACGGTGGGCTGGAAGGGAAAAAGGGGCGGCACCACGGGGGCGATCGCTGTCTCGCCGCGCTGCCAGCCGGTGACAAACAAGCGTTTGCGCTCTTGGGGCACGCTGAAGTCGGCGGCGTTGAGCAGTTGCACGCGGGTTTCATAACCGGCGGCGTGGAATTCAGCTTGCAGGCGATCGAGGAGTCCGTTATAGCGTTTGGCTTTGAGGCCGGGCACATTTTCCATCACGAAGTAGCGCGGTTGTAGCTCGCGGACGCGCTGACAAAATAGGAAAATCAAGTGATTGCGCTCGTCGTTAGGACGGCGCTGGCCCATGATCGAGAAGCCCTGGCAGGGGGGGCCGCCGACCAACAGGTCAAGTTGTTGAAGCTGGGGATGGTGACGGTGGGCGATCGCCCAAATCTGCTGACCGCTCAGTTGAGCGAGGTCGGCGCAGAGTACCGGCGTTTGGGGAAAGTTAAAACGATGGACACCGGCATGAACGGGATCTTTTTCCACGGCGGCAACGACCTCAAAGCCCGCTTGCTCAATGCCGAGCGAAAACCCCCCGGCACCCGCGAAGAGATCGACGGCTGTAGGCCGAGGCTGGGGGCGGCGTAGCACCATGCGATTGCCTGCTCTGGGATAAAAAGGGGCTGCAATCTCCCATCATGGCTTAAATTGGACGTTTTGGCGATCGCCGCTCTGCTAAATCCGGATGCAATCAAGGCACGACGAGCGGGATTGAGTCCCGTGACCGGCTTGACGCGGCCATCTTGCCCAACCCAAATTCTTAGTATTTATAACTTCTGAATTCTAACTTCTGAATTCTATCCAGCACAAGGCGGCGGCAATGAGATGCCCATTCAGGATCCGTAGGATGCCCGTATTGTCTGTACTCAAAACTCAGAACTCAAAATTCCGCGTAGCAATCCTAAGCCTCAACCGGCGTCAGACCGTCCACGGTTTGCTTGAGGTTGCCGAGGGCTTCGTGCTGGTACTCAGCCGTTTGGTCAGTCTGATCGAGGAGTTCGGCGATCGCCCCCAGCTTCTGACGCACTTCCTCAACACTGTCTTGTAGGGGCTTCAGCATTTCTTCGTATAAATTGACCCGTCCCCAGAGCAGCGCTGCGGCTGAGCGGGAGTCTTGCCAAGCCGCTTCGAGTTCGTGCAATGCCGCTTGAATATTGTCGTGTTCATCGACTTGCTGTTGCACAGCGGCTTCCAGCGCATTCAGTTCTTGCTGCAAACCAGCCTGCTCGCTCTGTAACTGTGCAACCTCGGTCTGGGTTGCTTGTATTTGTTCGTTCAGAGCGGTGATGGCTGGCGTCAGGTCAATCGACCCTGAATCTTCCGGTTCCGCGATGCCTTGGCGGCGGCGGAGGATGCGGAGGTGTTGTTTGAGAACCAGTTGGCGATCGCCGAGCGTGCGCCGTTGACCCACCAAGGTCTCGTCGAGCATTCCTTTCTGCTCACGCTCCTCTTCCAACTCCTGCTCGATTTCAGAGGTTTCGTAGACGTTGGCGTTTTTGAGCTTTTCCTCCAGATCTTCCACCGTTTGCCGCTGCAAGCGCAGCTCCTCCTCCTGCTGCTCGACAAACTGCACCACTTTGTCAAGATCCTGCTGCAAGCTATCCACCGTACTCTGCAACGCTTCCAGCGGCATCTGTTCGAGCGCCTCAAGGTCAATGCCGTTGTCTTCGCCAGTATCCCCACCGGGCGTCGCCAATGGATTGAGAATGGCTTGCAAAGCCACCTGCTGTTGTTGCTTCGCTTGCAGTAAGTTGATACTGGCTTGCTTGAGTTCGAGTTGGTGCTGGTGATCATGTAGCTTCTGGCGCGAGCTTTCGAGAGTGAGGGTTGCGGCTTGCAGTTGCTGGCGTTGCGCTTCGACCCCAACACCCTGTTCGTTAGCGTCACTCTGTTGTTGCTGCGCATCAGCCCGCTTTTCTTCAAGTTGCTGCCAGTGATAGTTGCAGTTGTCTTGTTGATTGTCCAGCGCTTCCGTGATCAAGGTCAGTTGCTCACGCAGGGCAGTTGTCGGGGGCGCGGTGGTCTGGAGGTAATCGATCAGTTCATGAATCCGCGCCAGTTGTTCGGGGTCGAGACCGGCGGCTGGAGCAGGAGCAGGAGCGGCTTCAGTCTGCTCCTCGAGCTTGGCTTGGGCACCCCGCAGTTGCTCCCAGGCGCTTTCTAGCTCTTGGGTTTTGCGCTCGAACTCAGCCTTCAGATGAGCCGCTTCGCGACGAGCCTCTTCAAGATCCGCATCACTGAGTGCGGCGCTGCCGCCTTGCTCACGAAACTGTTCAAGCTGCTCCAGGTCAGCCGATAACTCCATTTCGCGCTTGGCGAGTTCTTGGGCTTGGGAGGTCAGCGATTGCTTCCAGACTTCGATCTCTTCTTCTTGGCTCTTGATCTTTTCCTGCAAGCGCGAGAAACGCTGGAGGTCACGGACAATCTGAGCGCTGGCGGACTCCGGGGCACCCTGCACCTGGCGGTTGTTGTTGAGGTTGATAACGACCAAGACACCGGAATCAAAGTCACCCGCCTCGTCACCGGGCACGGTCTCGTCGCCGGGAACGCTATTCCAGGTCTGGTCGTTACGCTGGCAAGCCAGGAGCTTTAGCTCGGTGGTGGCCTTGCCCATGAAGCCGCTCTTCTGCTTTCTGACTTCTGCGAGGTACAGCACGCTCTTGATCCCCTTATATGCCCGATGCCGGACTATGACTTTGCTTGAATCCTAGCGCCGCTCAGCGGTCGCGGCGTCGCAATCGACAGTGTTGCAAGCTATCTAAAAAATAACTACCACGAACAACAGCGATGTGCCGCTGACCCCACTCCGAAAGTTGAGACCCGAAATTCGGCTTGCAAACTCGCCTCACCTCAACGGGAATCTAGCCTGAGCCTAGTCGTTAAGTCAACTAAACCCGCCTGGAAGTTGGGCAGAACACCGTGAACCGTA
The DNA here is from genome assembly GCA_012031265.1 of Spirulinaceae cyanobacterium SM2_1_0. GTDB lineage: Bacteria > Cyanobacteriota > Cyanobacteriia > Cyanobacteriales > Spirulinaceae > JAAUTY01. The sequence continues at coordinate 15,224 of JAAUTY010000054.1, forward strand.
GCAGGTCATCGCGCCGTAAGGTTACATTCCGTTGGGCACAGCGAGTCTTACAATTAAGCATAATCTGACCTAATCCTACTAAAAAATTTATCCTGCTGTGGCAGGATTGTCGCACACTTCTGAATTGCCGTCAGGCGGGCGGCGCTGGCAAGATGCAGGGAACCCTAAATGAGATTGATGTTCGCAGTATCCTGCAACTGGTTGAGCTGGGCCAGCGTACCGGGGAATTGCTTGTGGAAGCCTATAGCCCGGCGATCGCCCCCAATGCCGACACGGCCCCAATCAAGCCTGCTGACCAACCCTTCTGGTTTGTCTTCTTCGCCAATGGCCGCATTGTTTACATTGCCGATCGCCACAACAACAGCTTGTCCCGCCTGCGCGATTATCTGCGCTGCTACGATGCCGCCGCTGCGCTTGATCACCTCGAACGCCCCTCGCCAGGCGCGATCAATGCCCCGGAATATGGCTATCTCTGGCTGTTGATGGAGAATCGCACGCTGACTCCGGAGCAGGGTCGTCGCATTATTCAGGCGACGATCGAGGAGGCGCTATTCGATCTGTTCAACCTGCGCCAGGGCAGCTTCAACTTTGAACTCGGCCCGGCGTTGGCTCCCCCGCTCGTGGCCCTCGAAGTGAGTCCGCTCTGTGCGCGGGCGCTCAAGCAAGTCCAGCAGTGGAAACAGTTACACCCGCACATTTTTTCGCCTGCGCAGCGGCCGGTACTCGCCGACAAACCGCGCCTGCGGGCCTTGTTGCCACCGAAGTCCTACGGCAGTCTGAGCCGCTGGGCGGATGGTCAGACCACCCTGCGCCAGTTGTCGCGCTATCTGGATCGGAGCTTGTGGGCGATCGCCAAAGGTATTTATCCCTACGTCCAGCGGGGCTGGATCCAGCTCCTCGACGCCGCCACGCCCGAAGTCCGCGATCGCCGCCCCTGGGAAGATGAACCAGCAGCACGCATTGCTTGCATCGACGATGACCGCACGATCAGCAAGAGTATTGAGGCCATGCTCACTCCCTACGGCTACGAGATCGCCAGCTTTGCCGATCCACTCGCGGCGCTACCGGAGGTGTTCCGCTTCGAGCCAGATCTACTGCTCTGCGACATCGCCATGCCCCACCTCGATGGCTATGAGTTCTGCGCGATGCTACGGAGTTCGAGTGCCTTTCGCCAAACCCCAATTATCATGCTGACAGGCAGGGATGGCTTCATTGACCGAGTACGCGCCCGCATGGCGGGGGCCACCGACTACTTAACAAAGCCATTTGGCGCGCATGAATTGCTGATGCTCTTTGAGAAGCATCTCCCGACGGTACCGCATCGCCGCCATCTGGAATCGACTCCACCGACTTGAAATAATCGGGTTCAGGTCGGGTTTCAGGTTAGTATGGAGTTGATTTTGGGGTTAATGCGCGATACTGGGTAATCACTCCTAGTGAGGGATAGCACGGGGCAAGCAGGTTGCTGTTGGCCACCAGCATGACCAGATCGGCAACTGTAGGTTTAGGGAATCATGAGCAAAGTGTTGGTCGTAGAAGACAGCCCGGCACAACGACAGATGATTTCAGATTTGCTCAAAGGCAGCGGCCTCACCGTCTCGGTGGCTGGCAATGGCGTTGAGGCACTGGAGCGCGTGCGAGACTATGTCCCTGACATCGTGGTGCTCGATATCGTCATGCCCCAGATGAACGGCTATGAGCTGTGCCGTCGCCTCAAAGCCGACCCCAAGACTCAAAATGTGCCCGTGGTGATGTGCTCTTCCAAGGGCGAAGAGTTCGACCGTTACTGGGGAATGCGCCAAGGTGCCGATGCCTATATTGCCAAACCCTTCCAGCCGATGGAATTAATTGGCACGGTCAAACAACTCCTGCGCGGTTAGTCCTGATCCCTTGCGGCTAGTTTTTTGTACGCTACCGGTCTTCTAAAAATATCCGGCAATCCCAGCGCCCATGGTCAGCAGTCCTAGCTTTCTCAGCGGTCGTGGCGAAGACATCTCGCCTGACATCGAAAAATTAGAAACCCCGGAGGGTGAGTTACACCTCCGCTTCTTTCTCCCCTCCAACGTGGAGCTGGCGCTCCCGGCGATGGGGATTCGCGAAGTCATGAATCACTCGCCCGAGCGAATTACGCCCATCCCGAACGCATCGCCCTTGTTATTGGGTACGATTAACTTGCGCGGTCAAGTGATCTGGGTAGCTGATCTGGGTCAGTTTCTGGGTGATACTGTGGCTTTGAATACGCAGCGCTCGGAGATTCCCATTATCGCGGTCGAAGATCAGGAAACTATTCTCGGTTTGGCGATCGATCGGATCGGCGATATGGATTGGCTGTCCGTTGATAAGGTGCGAGCATCTACGAGTGTTCCTGATAACATGGCAGCATTTGTGCTTGGCGAATGGTCATTCGGCGAGCAGGGGGAACAAAAGTTACAACTCCTAAACCAACTAGCTGTACTGCGCTCGGCGCGGTGGGCTGCTTGACACGCTAATTTTGTCTGTGAAGAAAAATCCCAAGCTCGTCCGGGGGAGCATATATCATTGTTTTTAGGATATGGTTCCACTGCTGTCCAGCGGTTAGAGCGAGGCGGCGATCGCGACTCGGCTCGTTTCGCCGCGCCTGCCTATTCAACTGTAGAGTGATTAGGCGGAGTGGGTTGAGCCTAGTTTGGCGCGTGCTGCCCACCGTTCACTAACCGTCGAAGATGCTGGAGAAAGCCAATGGCACAAGGCACAGACTACATGCAGGAGTATGGAGATGCAGAGCGCGCCTATCTCCAGGGAAATTACGAAGAAGCGGCGGTCATCATCGACCGGCTGGCGGGTGAATATGATGATGACCCGACTGTCCAACTCCTGCGTGGTCATATTTATTGCTATGGCCTGCAAGATTACTCCGTCGCGCGCGAGCAATACGAACGTGTCAAACTGCTGACCGATGAGCCAGACTTCATCGACTACGCTGACAATGGCATCGCCGATGCCCAAGCCGGTCTAGATGGCACGATGACCGACCTCTCCATCGGCACTGTTGACCAGAGCTACAGCGACGACGAGTCATCTGATGATGCCGACAGTCGCTTTGCTGACTTCGATGCTGACGATGAGGCGACGACCTTTGGCAACTTTGCGGACAGTGACGACTTCAGCAATGGTGACGCTGCTTGGCCGAGCGATGAAGCGGGGGGCCTTGGCTATTCGCAAAACTCGACTTTTGATCGCAATGTTGACAATCCATTTGCAACTGAGGACGAGGCGGCCGATTTTGGTGACCTAGATGCGGCGGCATACAACGACGACCCATTCGGGATGACCGATGCCCTGGGTGCGGACTCCGACGACGAGCCGTTGGCTGCATTTGAGCCGGAAGAGGCAACATTTATGCTGCCTTCTGAGGACAGCGCGCAGAGCGACTCTCCCTTCGATAGTCTTGACGATGACTCCGATTTTGGGGAGTCCTTTACCGCCGATACCGCTAATCCACCCCCTAGTGCGTCGGCACCAGACGATTTCCAGGAGACGCTGCTGATGTCGTCGGGCGAGCTGGAAAGTACTTTCGAGATGCCGGCTGCTGAAGGTTATGACGAGGAATACGATACCGGCGACCTCAATAGCTTTGGCGACGACCAAGATGATATTGAAACGATTTCCTTCTCCAATGGGGCGGGAAGTGCACCGGCTGATTTTGCCTTTGATGACTTTGAGGGTGCGCCGGGTGCGGATGAGACTAGCTTTGGTGATGACTTTGACGATGCGGACTTTGTGGATGAGGCGGCAGCGACATCATTCGAAGACACCGGTGAGGCAAGTGGCTTCCTAGATGCATTCCCAGAAGTCTTCAGTGACGACATTGACGGCATCGACTTTGAGCCGACCGGTGGCGAGATCGCGGATGATCTGCCCAGTGGTGACCTGTCCTTTGACAGTGGAGTCTTGGCGGACGATCCGAGCTTGGGCTTCCCCAGCGACCCGGGGTTGATGGACAGCCAAGACTCGGAACTGTTTGGTGCGCCGCGTCCAGAGGCAGACGAGCCACCTACTAACTTTACGCGCACGAGGGTGACGAGCGATCGCCCAGTGCAGGCAACTGCTGATGTTGAGTCGGGTCGCCTCGCCTGGTTTGAAAACCTGCCGTTGCTCAAAAAGCAGTGGGTGATGGCCGCACTCGCAGGCACCGCTTCGGCCTTTGCGATCGCCTTCATCTTCTACTTCAGCCTACGGAGCGCTCCCGAGGACAAGAAACCGGCAATTGTTCCTTTCATGCGGCTCCCCGGCATCCTCATGGTGCTGGCGGGTGGGGCGAGCAGCTTTGGCGTCGTCGCTTTTCTCGGCCGCAATACCGCCCAACAGATCCAGCGCTCGACGAACGACCTGCAAGCCAAGTTTGAGGCCGTTTCCGATGGTGACTTCAGCGCCAAGGCAACCGTCTACACCGAAGATGAATTTGGGCAACTCGCCGCAGGCTTCAACGAAATGGCGCGGGTGATCCTGACCACTACCAGTGAGGCCCAACGCCGTGCCGAAGAAACCGAACAGCAGAAAGAGGATTTGCAGCGTCAGGTGATTCGCCTCCTTGATGATGTGGAAGGCGCGGCGCGGGGTGATCTGACGGTACGGGCGGAGGTGACGGCTGACGTTCTCGGTGCGGTCGCCGATGCCTTCAACCTCACGATTCAAAACCTGCGCGAAATCGTCCAACAGGTGAAAGGGGCGGCAAAACAAGTCAACAAAAACTCCAGCGACAACGAGCAATTTGCCCGCAGTCTGCAAAGTGACGCCCTCCGTCAGGCGGAAGAGCTGGCGGTGACCCTGAACTCGGTGCAGATGATGACTGACTCGATCCGCCGGGTGGCGGAGAATGCGCGCGAGGCAGAAGAGGTGGCACGCTCAGCCGCGGCGGTCGCTGTTAAGGGCGGCGACTCAGTGGAACATACAGTGTCAGGCATCCTGCAAATCCGGGAGACGGTGGCCGAGACTACCCGCAAGGTGAAACGTTTAGCCGAATCTTCTCAGGAGATTTCCAAGATCGTCGCCGTTATTTCCCAGATTGCTTCCCGCACCAACCTGCTCGCACTCAACGCCTCGATTGAGGCGGCTCGTGCCGGTGAGGCGGGACGCGGCTTCGCAATCGTGGCGGACGAGGTGCGGCAGCTCGCCGACCGCTCCGCCAAGGCACTGAAAGACATTGAACAAATCGTCTTGCAGATCCAAAGTGAGACCAGCCTGGTGATGCAAGCGATGGAAGAAGGCACCCAGCAGGTGATCGACGGGACGAAGCGGGCGGAACAAGCGAAGCGATCGCTCGAAGACATCATCCAAGTCTCCAACCGCATTGACGCGCTGGTGCGCTCGATCACCGCCGACACCGTTGAGCAGACCGAGAGCACGCTGGCCGTTGCCCAGGTCATGCAGTCCGTCGAACTGACGGCGCAAGAAACCTCGCAAGAATCCCAGAAGGTGGCGACTTCGCTCCAAAATCTGGTCGGTATTGCCCGCGACTTGCTCTCCTCGGTGGAGCGATTCCGCGTGGAAGCGAGTGAAGAAAACTAGAGTGCGCTCAACTATGCCGTTCGCAACAAGGACTCAGATTGCACCATGACTGATGGCGTTGATGGTACTCGACCCAGTGCTGGTTTGCGGGCTTGGTTCCGACGGCTGTTGGCGGCGATCTTGCTGGCGGGGCAGGTGATCCTACACCTCTTGCGGGCGCGAATCCATCGCCGCAATACTCTCGAACAAATGGCGTCCGTCGGCCCTGGCTCGTTGATTATTGCCCTAGTCACGGCTGGTTTTGTGGGTATGGTGTTTACCATTCAAGTGGCCCGCGAATTTATCTACTTCGGTGCGGGTGGTGCGGTTGGTGGGGTTCTGGCGCTCGCCCTCGCCCGCGAACTGGCTCCCGTACTGACCGCTGTGGTGCTCGCCGGTCGGGTCGGCTCCGCTTTTGCGGCCGAGATCGGCACCATGCGCGTCACCGAGCAAATCGACGCGCTCTATATGCTCAAGACCGACCCGATCGACTACTTGGTCTTGCCCCGGATTATTGCCTGCTGTGCCATGTTGCCGCTCCTGACCATCCTCTCCTTGGTCACGGGCTTGACCGGTGGCTTGCTGGTCTCGGCCGAACTCTACGGCATTCCACCGACGATCTTTCTAGAATCGGTTCAAAACTTCCTCGGCGTCTGGGATCTGGTCAGCAGCGAACTGAAAGCAGTCGTTTTTGGCGGGTTGGTCGCCGTGATCGGCTGTAGCTGGGGGCTGACAACGACGGGCGGTGCCAAAGGCGTCGGGCAATCCACGACTACCGCCGTTGTGACAGCCCTGCTCGCCATTTTCATTGTCAATTTCTTTCTCTCATGGCTGATGTTTCAGGGCACCGGCAATGCGATTGACAATACTGTTTAAGCATTATCCGCCTGATGCCAACAAATATGCCGGACTCGCTCGCTCCCGCGATCGCCGCGATCGCCCCTGTCGATCAGCTGCACATCACCACCGACCCCCTCTGCGTCAGCACTGTCTACCAACTCGCCGATGTCGCGGCGAATGGTGCGGTCGTGCTGATGAGTGGCATGGTTCGCAATCAAACCGGGGGGCGGCCGGTCGCCTATTTGGAATATCAAGCCTACGAACCGATGGCGATCGCCATTTTCGAGCAAATCGCCGCGACGATGCGCGATCATTGGTCCAGCCTTAACCGCATCGTCATCCACCACCGCATCGGCCGCCTGGAAATCGGCGCGATCAGTGTCCTGGTTGCGGTCGGTGCGCCCCACCGTGCCGATGCCTTTGAAGCCTGTCGCTACGCCATCGACACCCTCAAGCAACAAGCACCGATCTGGAAGCAAGAACATTGGGCCGATGGGGATAGTGACTGGGTGGTCACCACAGCCCGCAACTCAGCGCAGGCTCCAGAGTAAGCGTGCTACTTGCCGAGCAGCTTCACCACACCAATGCCACCAAAATAAAGACCCAGCACTGCGCCTGCCAACAGCGATTGGGTCACTGGGTCGGTCGAAGGGGTTAAGACTGCACCCAACACCGCCGCTCCCAGAATGACGTAGCGCCAGCCTTTGAGCATCAACTGCGAGGAAACAATGCCCAATTGTGCCAAAATCACCTGCAAAATCGGCACCTGAAATACCAAGCCGGTGCAGAACATGAGCAGCAGCACAAACTCAAAATAGCGCTCGATCGACCAAGCCTGCTCCACTACATCCGCGCCGTAGCTGATAAAGAAATTGAGCGCCGCCGGAATCAGGGCAATGTAGGCAAACCCCAGACCGGCGAAGAATAGCAGCCCCGAACCCAGGACAACCGGCCCCAGCAACTGGCGCTCGCGGCGCGTCAGGCCCGGCAGCACGAAGCGAACAACTTGGTAGAGAATAAACGGACTCGCCAGAATGATGCCGCCGTAACCCGCGACCTTGAAAGAGACCCAGAAAAACTCGCCCGGAGCAATCTGGAGAAACTTCACCCCTTGGGCTGGCACTTCGAGCAACGCCACAATCGGCCGCACGGCCAAGAAGCAGCCGACAACGCCCACCGCAACGGCGAGCAAGCCGTAGAAAATCCGCAGCCGCAATTCTTCTAGGTGCTCGAAGAGCGACATCTCCACATCATCCGGGACTTCGTCCAGATTGGGATCAGCCGGATGAGTCGGTCGCGTTTCGAGGTCAGTGCTAGCCATCGTCGGCGCAGTTCAGAGTGGAAGTGTAGATATTGTATCGAGCCAGTGGCGATCGCGCATGAGTCACCCCGGCGCGGGTGAACCGCCGCGCCTCAAGCCCGCGCATTCGGGCTAAGATTAAGTGCGGATAGGCACTGAACTTGTGAGGTTCGAGACTCGATCATGCCGTTCACGATCAATCCCATCAAGTTCGGCACCGATGGCTGGCGTGGTGTCATCGCCGCTGACTTCACAGTTGAGCGCGTGCAACGGGTTGCCCCACTGGCAGCCCAGGTGCTGGCTGAAAATTACGGCGCGATCGCCAGCCACCCCCGCACGATCATCGTTGGCTACGACCGGCGCTTCATGGCCGAGGACTTCGCGGTGATTGTCGCGGAGGCTGTGCAAAGCACTGGCTTTGATGTGGTTTTATCCAACTCCTACGCGCCGACCCCCGCGTTCAGTTGGGCTGCAAAACAGCAGGGAGCACTGGGAGCTTTGGTTCTAACCGCCAGCCACAACCCAGCCAGATATTTAGGATTAAAAGTCAAAGGCGCATTCGGCGGCTCCGTGACCGGTGAGATCACACAGCAAATCGAAGCGCGGCTAGCGGAGACCCTAGAACCGGCGGCGACGCCCGGAACCCGGAGTGAATTTGACCCCTGGGCCAACTACTGCGCGGGTCTGCAAGCCAAAGTGGATATTGCGGCGATCCGGGGGGCGATCGCCGCTGGCAAACTCCGCCTCTTCGCCGATGCTATGCATGGTGCTGCCGCGTCCGGCCTACAGCGCCTGTTGGGGATTGAAATTGACGAACTGCGGGGCGATCGCGATCCCCTATTTGACGGCGGTGCCCCCGAACCCCTCCCCAAGTACCTAGCCGAACTGTTCCGGGTGATTAAGGCTGCCGCCCAGAGTGGCGAAACCTCCCTGCGCGTGGGCTTTGTGTTTGACGGTGATAGCGATCGCATCGCGGCAGTCGATGGTCAAGGCAACTTCCTCAGCTCCCAAGTCTTGATCCCGATCCTGATTGAGCACTTATCCCAACGCAAAGGCCAGACCGGCGAAATCGTCAAAACCGTCAGTGGCTCCGACCTGATCCCGCGTCTGGCACAGCTCTATCAACTGCCGCTCTACGAAACCCCGATCGGGTACAAATACATCGCCGCCCGGATGCAACAAGCCGCAGTGCTGGTCGGGGGCGAAGAATCGGGCGGCATCGGCTACGGCACCCACATTCCCGAACGCGATGCCCTACTTTCCGCCCTGTATGTCTTGGAAGCCGTGGTCGAGTCCGGGCGCGATCTCGGCGCGCTCTACGCCGATCTGCAAGCCAAAACCGACTGCAATCTCGCTTACGACCGCATTGACCTGCCGCTTGCCAGCATGGCCGTCCGCCAGCAACTGCTCGACCGCCTTGCCCAAGACACCCCGAAAACAGTCGCCGAGCAGCCAGTACTGGACTGCTCCACACTGGATGGCTACAAATTTCGCCTCGGCGACGGTCACTGGTTGCTGATCCGCTTCAGCGGCACGGAACCGGTGCTGCGCCTCTACTGCGAAGCGCCAACCGCCACGCAGGTCAAGCAAACGCTCAATTGGGCGAAGGCTTGGGCCGAGTCTGACTTGCCCTAGTTAACAGGGGTTCTGACCGGCTCAACCTGCAAGTCTAGAGATATTAGGGCATAATGTGTTCAAGTCCAGCGCTAGAATGCTGTTCCGTAGCCTGCTGCTAACCAGTTTTATGATCCACTCTGCATCGCTTCACACTTCACTCCGCAGTCAGTCTCACCACGGTGTCCAGTCTGTCCAAGCGGCGGTTCCCCTCCCGATTGTGATCGAACAGTCGGGGATGGGTGAGCGTGCCTTTGACCTCTACTCCCGCCTACTGCGGGAGCGGATTGTCTTTCTCGGTACGCAGGTGGATGAGATGCTCGCCGACTCGATCGTGGCGCAACTCCTCTTTCTCGAAGCCGAAGATTCTGAAAAGGATATCCAGCTCTACATTAACTCCCCCGGTGGCTCGGTCTACGCCGGTCTCGCCATCTACGACACCATGCAGCAGGTGCGCCCAGATGTGGTCACGACCTGCTACGGCTTAGCGGCTAGCATGGGCGCATTTTTGCTAGCGGGTGGTGCGCCAGGTAAGCGTCTGGCGCTCCCCAACTCCCGCATCATGATTCACCAACCGCTCGGCGGTGCTCAGGGTCAAGCCGCGGATGTGGAGATCCAAGCCAAGGAAATTCTTTACATCAAAGAGCAACTCAATCAGATGTTGGCCCAACATACCGGCCAGCCACTTGATAAGATCGCGGTGGATACCGAACGCGACTTCTTTATGTCTTCGGAGGAAGCGCGAGAGTACGGCTTGATTGACCAGGTGATCGCGCGACGCGATGCAGCGGCAGCCGCTGCGTCCACAGTCTAATTACGAGGTAGTCATGCCGAAGTACGATTCCCATCTGAAATGTTCTTTCTGCGGCAAGTCGCAGGAGCAGGTTCGCAAGCTCATCGCTGGGCCGGGCGTCTATATCTGCGATGAATGTGTGGAACTCTGCAACGAAATTTTGGATGAGGAATTGATTGACTCCTCGGCACCGCCCACGCCTCAGCCTGTGGCTCGCACCGAAGAGCCGCCGCCAAAACGTCGCCCGCATGGTGATCGCCTTACCCTCAATCAGATCCCCAAGCCGACCGACATCAAGAAATATCTGGACGAGTATGTCATCGGTCAGGAAGACGCCAAAAAGGTGCTTTCTGTCGCCGTCTACAACCACTACAAGCGTCTAAGCTGCCTGCAACAGAGCAAGCACAAGGGTGGTTTCGACGATGCCGTCGAATTGCAGAAGTCGAACATCCTGCTTGTTGGCCCGACTGGCTCTGGTAAAACGCTGTTGGCACAGACGCTCGCCAAGATCCTCGACGTGCCGTTTGCAGTAGCCGATGCGACCACACTGACCGAAGCGGGTTATGTCGGCGAGGATGTGGAGAATATCCTGTTGCGTCTCTTGCAGGTCGCTGACTTGGATGTTGAGGAAGCTCAGCGCGGCATCATCTACATCGACGAAATCGATAAGGTGGCGCGCAAAAGTGAGAACCCGTCGATCACCCGCGATGTTTCGGGTGAAGGGGTGCAGCAGGCGCTGCTGAAAATGCTGGAGGGCACTATTGCTAATGTCCCCCCCCAAGGCGGCCGTAAGCACCCCTACCAAGATTGCATTCAAATTGATACCAGCAACATCCTCTTCATCTGCGGTGGTGCCTTTGTCGGTCTAGAAAAGGTCATCGAACAGCGGATTGGTAAGAAGTCGATGGGCTTTGTGCGTTCGGGTGAAGGTCAGTCCCGTGAGCAGCGCACTGCCGATATTCTCAAGGAGGCTGAGCCGGAGGATTTGGTCAAGTTTGGCTTGATCCCGGAGTTCATTGGGCGGATGCCGATGACGGCGGTGCTCAATCCACTTGATGAAGACGCGCTAGTGCAGATCCTGACCCAGCCGCGCAATGCCTTGGTGAAGCAATACCAAAAGCTACTGCGGATGGACAATGTGCAGCTTGACTTCCGCCAAGAAGCGATTCGGGCGATCGCCCGCGAAGCCTATCGCCGCAAGACTGGCGCGCGTGCCCTGCGCGGGATCGTCGAAGAATTGATGCTGGAAGTCATGTACGAGCTGCCCTCGCGCAAGGATGTGCGCCGCTGCTTGATTACGCCGGAGATGGTCGAGAAGCGCTCCACCGCCGAACTGCTCCTGCACCCTTCGACTCTGTTGAAGCCGGAATCTGCTTAGGGATCACGGCATGGTTGCGATCGCCCCCGACGTGCAAACTGTTGCGATCAATGGCGTTGACCACTACTGCGAGTGGATTCGCCAGCCGAGCGCGCCCCCCAAGCCCGTCATGGTCTTTGTCCACGGCTGGGGTGGTTCAGCCCGTTATTGGGAGAGCACGGCACGGGCGATCGCTGACCAATTTGACTGTCTGCTCTACGATCAGCGCGGCTTTGGTCGCTCGGCGCAGCTTGTCGAGAATATCAGCGACTACGCTCTAGAAACCTACGCGGATGAACTCGCCGCCTTACTCGACCACTTCGGGCTGGAGCGGGTCTACCTCAACGGTCACTCGGTTGGTGCTTCGATCGCGGTGCTCTTTCTCCAGCGCCAACCGCAGCGGGTCGAACGTGCCATCCTCACCTGTAGCGGCATCTTTGACTACAATCCCTTCACGTTCACGGCCTTCCACCAAGTCGGCGCTCTAGTTGTGAAACTGCGCTTCAACTGGTTTCTCCAGATTCCCTTCGCTGGCCGCCTGTTTATGAGTCGCTTCGTTGCCCGCCCCTTGGATGCAGTGACCAATCGCTTGTTTCTCAGCGACTATCTACTGGCGGCAGAAGGCGCGGCAATTGGCACGATTTATACCGCCGTGAGCCAGCACGCCGCTACAGTTATGCCTCAGGCCTTTCGAGATATTCCGGTACCGACCCTCTTGGTCGCGGGTGCCGAGGATCAGATCATCCCGCCGAAGCTGGCGCGTCGGGCGGCGGCACTGAGTGATCGCATTGACTATTGCGAGCTGCCCAACACCGCCCACTTCCCGATGTTGGAAGATTCAACTGCTTATCTTCAGCACCTACGCAAGTTTCTCAGTGTCCCGGCGGCGGCTATTGACTCTTAGACGCCAGTGAATTCAGAAACTGGCAATTTTAATTTTTACCCTAGTGCTGAAACTGCTGCGCGTAGAAGCGAGCATAGCGACCATTGTGGTGCAGCAGTTCCTCATGGGTGCCGGACTCGACGATGCGGCCGGATTCCAGGACGAACAGGCGATCGGCACGGCGAACCGTAGCCAAGCGATGGGCAATAACAAAGACTGTGCGGTCTTCCAGCAGGCGCTCAATCGCCTCTTGCACCAGCGCTTCCGATTCTGAATCCAGAGCTGACGTAGCTTCGTCAAGGATGAGAATGCGGGGATCGAGCAAGACGGCACGGGCGATCGCCAGACGCTGCCGCTGCCCACCCGACAGCGTCGTGCCCCGCTCGCCAACGTAGGTGTGGTAGCCCTGGGCAAACTGACTGATAAACTGATGCGCGTTGGCAATTTTAGCGGCGCGCTCGACGGCTGCCAGATCGAGATCAAGTTGTCCAAAGGCAATGTTCTCGGCGATCGTGCCTGAAAACAGCGTCGTCTCCTGGGGCACAATGCCGATCTGCTGGCGTAAGCTGCGGAGAGTCACTGAGCGCACGTCTACGCCATCAATGAGAATACTGCCGTGCTCTGGGTCATAGAACCGAGGCAGCAGATTCACCAGCGTCGTCTTACCCGCACCTGAGTGTCCAACTAGCGCCAGCATTTCCCCCGGTTGTACCAGGAAATTGAGGTTATTTAAAACCGGCACACCCGGCTGGTAGCTGAAGCTGACATTTTGATATTCCACCTTGCCGCTGACCGTGGGCAGGGTGGTGGCGTCAGGGCGATCGCACACCTGTGGCTGCACTTCCAAAATCTCAAAAACTCGATCTACCGAAGCCTGGGCTTGCTTGAACTCGTTGTAGTTCGCGGTCGAGATGGTGATCGGATCAATCAGCATCGCCACTGCGGTCAAAAAGCCGACAAACTGACTCGCCGTGAGATTGCCCTGAGCAATCTGCCAACTGCCAAGCAGAAACGAGCAGACGATACTGACCGAGTAGAGGAAGCCGACCAAGACCATTTGAAATGCCTTAATCCGCTCGGTAGTGTAGCGAGCGCGGCGGTTTTCCTCCGCCTCCTGGCTGAAGCGGCGCAGAGCGTAGCGTTCGGCGGCGAAGGCTTGGATGAGGCGAATGCCGCTCAAGTACTCGATCAGCAGTGCCGAGAGATTGGAAATGCGGCTCTGGCTACGGTGCGAAAAGCGTAGTAATCGCTCGCCAAAGATACCGATCAGCAGCGCCATGAGCGGGGCAACGATCAGCGCCGCGACTGTCAGTTGCCAGTTGCGATAGATCATGTAGCTGAGCACGACCACCAACTGCAAGATACAGGGCACGAATTGATGAAAGAGATTATTCACCACTTCGCCGATGCGATCGACATCTTCGGTGAGTCGGTAAGCCAGGTCGCCGGTTTTAACGGTCTCGAAGTAGCCAAGACTCAGGGATTGCAGATGCCTGTAAATCCGCTGGCGTAGCTCCAAGGTGATTTGCAGGGCGGTCTTCGCCATGAGCGCGTCTTGACCAAAGAGCGCGATCGCCCGGCCCAAAAAAATGAGCGCCGCCAAGCCAGTGATGCGCGTGCTAGCGGCGACATTGCCCTGCCCAATGTAATCAGCCATGCGCTCTGCTAGCAGAATCAGAATCGGCCAACTAGCGGTGAATAGCAGCGTGCAGAAGAGTGCGGCAACAACAGCGGGCAGATGCAGGCGCACGTAGGGGAGAAGTTGCCAGTAGTAAGTCCGAGTCCTGCTCAACGCGCGATCGCCCGCTAAATGTGCTCTTGCTAACCTACCAGCTTTCTGGTTCGTGGTCACGATTGCGGGGTTGGCGGCAAGAGGTGAGCGTGAGTGTCTGGAGAGTGATGTTGTGAGTTGCTGTCGCTCGGCGGCGGCTCTGCTGACGGGGGTGAGCCGGGCTGATGCAAGCGAATCAGGCTGGCGAGCGTTTTCTGCAACTGGGTGCGCGGTACAATCGCATCAACAAAACCGCACTGCAAGAGGTATTCCGAGGTCTGAAAGTCCTCCGGGAGTTTCTCCCGCAACGTCTGCTCGATCACGCGCCGACCGGCAAAACCAATCGTAGCTCCTGGCTCTGCCAAAATAATGTCGCCCAGCATCGCAAAGCTGGCGGTGACGCCTCCCGTTGTGGGATGGGTCAGTACCGGAATGTAGAGCAAGCCAGCAGCCTGATGGCGTTCGAGCGCGCCGGAAATCTTCGCCATCTGCATCAAGCTCAGCATCCCTTCTTGCATCCGCGCCCCACCTGAGGCACAGATAATCACCACCGTCAGACCTTCGTGGCTGCCATATTCGATCAAGCGACACAGCTTTTCACCGACCACCGAGCCCATGCTGCCGCCCATGAACCGAAAATCCATGACGCCGAGGGCAACAGGAAGACCGTCAATGGTTCCGGTTCCAGTTTGAACGGCATCGGTCAGACCAGTTTTCGCTTGCATCTCACGTAGGCGATCAGTGTAGGCCTTGCGATCGCGAAAATTGAGCGGATCAATTGGCTGTACGCCTTCATACAGCGGCGTCCAGGTCTGGGGATCGATGAGTTGCTGAATGCGCTCGTGACTATTGGTACGCATGTGATGACCGCATTCGAGACAAACCATCTGGTTGGCTTGCAGATCCTTGGTGTAAGCCAGTACTCCACACTGGCTGCATTTCGTCCACAGCCCGTCGGCGATCTCGCGCTCTGGACGCGGTTGGATCGCTGGCTCTGTCTTCTGCCGATTCGCAAACCAGTCGAATAGGGACATAGTGTCGGTCGTGATCGTGTTGATGTTAGTCAGGCTGCAAGGTCGGGGATGTGCTCAAACTCGAACGTTAATCGCTCTCACTCACCTCGTCATCTACCGGACTGAGCAGCAAGAGAGCCGTCCAGCGATCTTGCGGCCGCACTTGCACCGCCGCTTCGCCGGTCAAAAAGCAACCACTCGCACCTACATTGACGATCCGACTGGGAATTTCGTGGCTGGCGAGGATTTGCTGCATCAATTCGGCTTCCCAGCGGGCGCTGGTGGTTTTCAAAGTAACCCAGACTACAGAATTCATCTTACCAACTGTCTTGTCCTGATCGCTGAGTCTATCTTCGCGCCCGCCGGTCAGCAGCGGGTGTAGTGGTATTTAGCCCGCACCCAGCGAGAAAAACAACTCCAAGTAAGTGTCTATAATTATCTCACCCCAGAAAACGCTGATCAGTGCGCCCAGGGCGAGAAATGGCCCAAAGGGCAGGGGTTGTTGGCGCGATCGCCAGCCGAGCGCAATCACCCCGATGCCGACCAGCGCCCCAAACAAGCAAGCGAGAAAGCTGATGAGCAGCAGTTGCCGCAATCCCAACCAAGCGCCCAGCATCGCTGCCAGCTTCGCATCACCTGCACCCATCGCCGTGCGTCCGAAGGCGAGTGAACCCAGCCAGGCGATCGCCTCAAAGAGCCAGAGACCGAGGGTGGCTGCGGCGATCGCCGCCACGAGGCCGCGCAGGCTGTCCGTTAATGTGCCACTTGTCAGCCAACTCCGCCCGAATGCGAAGCTCAAACCGACAACCAAGCCCGGCTGCGTGAGCGCATTCGGCAGCGTCAGCGTATCGAGGTCGATCAGCGCCAGGGCCAGCAGCCAACTGAGCAACGTCCAGTAGCCGAGGGTCAAGCCACTGACACCAAATTGCCAGAAGGTCGCCACAAATAGCAGCCCCGTTGCGGCTTCGACCACCGGATAGCGCGGCGAGATCGGCGCGCGACAGTAGCGGCAGCAGCCACGCAGCAGTAGCCAGCCCAAGACAGGGATATTGTCATAGGGGCGCAGTCGTGTGTGGCAACGAGGGCAGCGGGAGGGCGGCCGGACGAACGACAGGTGCTGGGGCAGGCGATAGATGATGACGTTGAGAAAGCTGCCGATCGCGGCCCCAAAGCCAAAGATGATTGCGAGGGTAGTGCCAGTGACGAGCGCGTCCATGAGCCGAAAATCTTGGGAGCAGCCATTCGCGTCCGCCGCCGATTGTTAGCGGCCCCGCCATTGTAGACGCTCGCCGTCCTCCCGAAAATTTTCCGGTATCCGGCGGGAACCCCCGCTGCTCTGCTGGCGTCTAACCCTCATGAGGCGAGTGAACCGTAGCCAGTATTTGGCATTGTGGCACTCGCGGCGATCGCGCCTTCAGTTTGCAAGTGCAGCGCTCGACCCACAAGCCAGTGGTTACGAAAAAACGATCCGCTCATCTGCCTTTGGTTGCAGTCAGGAATAGCCAGGTTTATTTTAAACCTGACTAATCTGGTTTTTTGCAGAATCTGATTAATCTAGAATCTGCCAAAGCTCTCTCCTGACAATGCCGAAGGCTTTGCTTTATCTATCGAAACCAGGTGGCATCACATCAACTCACTCAGGGAATTTTCAGCAAAAATGCGGTTCGGTTTTGCCCCTTCTGCCCTCTAACATGGTACATATTAAAGCGGTGGCAGCGATGCCTCATTTGCACGCTGCGAAATCTGGAGTCAAGCCGCTGTCTAGTACAGCGGCTCGAGTCGCCCACCGCCCGGCTCGCTCGTCAGCGAACTTTTAATTTGGGTCAAGCTCTGTGAAGTTGCTGCTTGTGCAGACCTAATCTCGTTTTCTACTCAGCTTCATTGATTTGAGGAGTACTTTTAGATATGATTTCCAAACTCACACGCCATGCGGTTTTGGGTCTAGGCCTCGCGAGTAGCTTGGCGATCGCCGCCGCTCCCGCTGCCAAAGCCCAGGTGCAAGTCACAGGTGGCTTGCTCCAAGGCGATGCCGCTTTCTTCGAGCCGACCACCGCTGCGGATGGCATCAGCCTCTTTGACATCAACGTCAACGATCTGACCCTGATCAGCCCCAATGGCGTCCTCACCAACCCGATCTTCATCCCCACCGCGACCGGCGGCTTCGTCGATACCGATAACAATGGCAGCGTCACTCCGGGCGACACCGGCTTGCTCCAAGGCGCGCTGACTGGCGTTGGCTTCGACAGCAACGGCTTCCCGATCCCCTTCTCGCAAGTGGGCACGGTGCTGCAATACAACGTCGGCAACTTCACCTCAGCGCTGAGCCTGCCGGGTACGCGCGTCACCGCGACCGGCATCCCACAGCTCTTCATTCCGGGCGCTGGTCTGAGCGTCATGGGCGCAGGCATTACTGCCAGTGACGGTGAGATGGAGCTGGGCGCGCTCGCCGCCAACATCGATGATGGCTTGATCGCCCTGCCCTCGAACACCCGCTTCCTCAGTGGCTCCTCGCCTAGCACTGCCGTTGTCTCGCTCTTCGACATCGGCCGCAAGATTGAGTTCGAGTTCAAAGGCGACGATGTTGACGCCAGCGATGTCAACAATGATCTCGATGGTAGCGATGGCGATCTCCGCTTCATCGGTAATACGAATGAGTTCGAGATCGAAACCGTTGGCGGTGGCAGCCTCAAGTTCGAGGTCGAGGGCAACATCGCGACCCTGGACTTCGCGGTGAACAATGGCGTCACGGTTGGTAATACCACCGAGAGCGGCACCTTCAACCCAGCTGATCCCCTAGACTACGAGATCGAAGGTCAAGCGCGCGGCTTCCTGAGCCTGTTCCGGGGCAATGGCATCGGTTTCGCGGGTAGTAACTTCAGTGGTGGCAAGCCGGTGGAGTACGAGTTCTCGCAGGACAACGGTTTCCGTTCTGAAGGGAAGCTACGCGGCAACGTCAACTTCCTGTTGGCAACTGGTCAGCAGAACTTCGACTTCGATGCCGACTTCCTCAACTTCTCCGCGCCGGATCTGAGCAGCAACACGCTGTTTGTCCAGACTCGCAACATCACTACGGTAGACATCGACATTGAGAATATCAATATCGATGGCTTCTCGTTCGCCTTCAAGGATGGCAAGTTCGACTTCGATGACATCGACTTCGATATCGACACCGACAGCGATGATTCTGAGGTTGCAGTCTTCCGCCGTCTCTTCCTGCTGTTCTTGAATGATGTCGATTTCAGCGCCTTCCTGAACACCTTCCAAGGCAGCATCTTCGCTCTGGCAGACGACTCTGACTTCGCAGATGCCAAGTTCAGCTTCTATGCGCGTCCGATCTTCTTCGGCTACACTCGCCCCGGCGGCCCGTCGCGCGTCCGCATTGTCCGCTTCGGTGGCGACAACTTCCTGATTGCCAGCCGTCCCGGCGGCCGTCGGGCGATCGCCGGTCTGAAGATGCGCGGCCCCAACAGCCGCCTCTTCCCAGGCTTGGTCGGTCTGTATGATTTGTCGGACGAAGAAGTCGAAGAAATCAACGACGATCTCGCCTTTGACGATGATCTTGAAGACGACGACATCGAAGTCGATGGCGACGACGACGACGATGATGACGACGACGATGATGACGACGACGACGATGATGACGATGATGACGACTAATTAGGTAACACTACTCAACAGTT
>JAAUTY010000055.1 GCA_012031265.1 Spirulinaceae cyanobacterium SM2_1_0
CACCACCGCCGTGCGCCGCCCGGCTTTGTCGTACTCGTACCGCGTCACCTGCCCCTTGGCATCCTTTGCCTCAATGAGGCGGCCTGCTGCGTCGTAGCGGTAGTGCGTGTGCTGCTCTGCGCTAGCGGTGGTTTTGACTGCTGCGGTTGGGCGATCGCCACGATCACCCTATCAACAACTTCCACCTGAACCCGTCCGTCGCGTCCCGTCAGATGGGCATTGTCCAAGGTGCAGCGGTGAGTCGGCATCAGAGAGACTCGAATTCAGCAATCGTCTAGCATCCTAAGCGGAGCGGCGGCGTCGCCGCGCGTGGATTTCCGCTCGCAGCGCCGCGAAATCCCACTTTTGATAGAACGGAATCATTTCGGAGCGACAGAATAGCGTGACCGTTTCCACATTGACAACGGCCGGATGCTGGAGCGCTGCCTCGATCAAGGCGCGCCCCAGACCCTGGCCCCGATGTTGTGGGTGGACGATAACATCAAATAGAATGGCCTGGTAAATTTGATCGCTGAGCAGGCGCGTAAAGGCGACTAAGCGTCCCGACTCAGTGCAGAAACCGAGGGTGACATCCGAATGTGCCAGCATCGCCTCTAGGTCAGCCCGTTGGCGATCGCGACACCACCATTCACCGCGATAGAGTTGATAAAGATCGTCAATTTGCGCCGCCGTGAGGCGCTCGATGCGGGAATAATTCATCACGAGTACGAGATTTTATGAGTGAACCCCAGCCGCTAGTCGGCATCATTATGGGCAGTGACTCCGATCTGCCGACGATGAAAGCGGCGATCGTCGTTTGTCATGAATTCGAGGTCGCCCACGAGGTCGCCATCGTCTCCGCCCACCGTACCCCGGAGCGCCTAGTGGACTATGCCCAGACAGCGCGCGATCGCGGTCTGAAAGTGATTATCGCCGGGGCGGGCGGGGCGGCACATCTCCCGGGCATGGCGGCATCACTCACCGTATTGCCCGTGATTGGTGTCCCGGTGACCACCCGCCAGCTTCGCGGCCTCGACTCTCTGTACTCGATCGTGCAGATGCCGCGCGGCATTCCTGTGGCGACGGTGGCGATTGGGAATGCTCAGAACGCCGGGTTGCTCGCGCTGCAAATCCTCGCCACCGAGCGCCCAGAGCTGTCCGAACGCCTCCAGGCCTATCGCCAGCAACTGCAACGCTCCGTGCTCAAGAAGCAGCAGCGCCTCGATGAACTGGGATACCAACAATACTTGGATACAATATTGTGACGGTGGGCGTTGTTGAGGTCATCAGCTGTGCGATCGCCTTTGTTCAGCCGTTGCTGTCTGACTACACCGACGGCAAGCCGCTGCCTCTTCAGGATCTATGTTTTACCAGCTTCTTTGCCGTCCCCACACCGCCAGCGAGATCGTGTTTCCGCTGCACTGGGGTCAGAACACGATCGGCCGCTCGCCCGGTAATGCGGTCACCGTGAATCACACCAGTCTCTCGCGGCGACACGCCGAAATTGCGATTAGCGAGGGTCGCCTGACGCTCCGCGACCTCAATAGCCTCAATGGCACGTTTGTCAACAAAGTAAGGATCAAGCAGTGTGAGTTGCAAGCGGGTGACTTCATTGCCTGTGGCATGGTGCTGTTTCGCTTCGTCGCTGTGGAAGAGGTAGAAGTCGGGGAAACCCATGTGGGCGAGATGGCGGCGGAAGACGCGGTCGGCGCGAGTATTTTTCGGAGCCTGGTCACCATCCGGCGGCCGAGGTTGTCCAGGCTGCCGCGATCGCCGAGCCAGAGATTGTCGAACCGGTCTGGGAAGAAATCCCGATCGTGCATCAGTTTTCGGCGAAGCAGAACCGCATTGTCATGAAAGAAATCCTCGACTCCGAGTCGGGGAGCAACTCCAGCCTCAAGCTCCGCAAGCAGGATGCGAACCAACGCGCCGTCGATAAGCTCAAGATCCTGCTCGAAGTCAGCAAGGAACTCTCCTCGCCGGAAGAGCCAGAACGGCTGCTGGAAAAAATCCTTGACCTGCTGATGGTGATCATGAATGTGGATCGCGCGGCGATCTTGATGGTGGACGAGGCGACGGGACGCTTGGAGCGGCAGGCGGTGCGATCGCGCACCGGCATGTCGGTCAATTACCAGTTCTATAGCACCCGGATTGTCAACTATGTGCGCCGCCACGGCAATGCGGTGCTGACCGACGACGCCGCCATCGACCATCGTTTTGAAGGTTCAGACTCGATCCTTGTGCAGGCGATTCGCGCCTCGATGTGTGTGCCCTTGCAGCCGCGCGAGGAAACGATTGGCGTCCTTTATGTTGACAATCTCTCGCGCTCGAAAGTCTTCTCGGAGGAAGACCTAGAGTTTCTAACCGCGCTGGCGAATCAGGCGGCGATCGCCATCGAAAACGCCCGCCTCAGCATCAAAATGCAAGCCGAAGCCGTCTGGCGCGACAAACTGGAACGCTTCTTCCCGGAAAATGTCAGCCGCAAGCTACGCGAAGGCAATCTCGACATTATCGACACAGAAGTCACGGCCTTGTTCGCCGACATCAGCGACTTCACCGAAATGTCAGCGACGATGGAACCCCGCCAAGTCATCGAAATGCTCAACGACTACTTCAATGTCATGGTGGAAGAAATTGTCTTCTCGCTCGAAGGCACGTTGGAGAAATATATCGGTGACGCACTGCTGGCGATCTGGGGTGCGCCCTACCCGCGCGAGGACGACGCGGATCGCGCCGTGCGAGCCGCGATCGAGATGCAATGGGCGGTGCAGCGCCTCAACCGCGATTGGCAGCAACAACAACGGCAGCCGATCGCCGTGCATATCGGTCTTAACTCTGGGCAGGTCGCGGCCGGGAATATTGGCTCCAAGCGCCTGATTCAGTACGCCGCGATCGGCGATACCACCAACGTCGCCAGCCGCATCTGCAATGTCGCCAACGGCGGCGAAATCGTGCTCTCGCAATCCACCCTCGGCCGCTTGCAAAATCGCGAGCTACCGCTGATTCAGCTCCCTCCAGCCCAGGTCAAGGGCAAAGCTGAACCCCTCCAGCTTTACCGTTTGGACTGGCGCGAGGCAAAGCCGTTGGGAGGGCAACCGGATTAGGGGTTGTCCGAGTACGGCGATCACCCCGGAGTCCCCGCCCGGAAATCGTTACAATACAAAGCAATTTCTTACCGCAAACAGGCTTGGCTATGATCCCAACCGTTATTGAAACCTCTGGGCGCGGCGAGCGCGCCTTCGACATCTATTCACGGCTGCTGCGTGAACGCATTGTCTTCCTGGGTCAGGCTGTCACCGATGAACTCGCAAATGCGATCGTTGCGCAGTTCCTTTACCTCGAATCGGAAGATCCAGAAAAGGACATCTACCTCTACATCAACTCGCCTGGTGGTTCTGTCTCAGCCGGGATGGGCATCTTCGACACGATGAACCAAGTCCGCCCTGAGATCTCGACGATCTGCGTCGGCTTAGCCGCCAGCATGGGTGCCTTTTTGCTCAGTGCCGGGGCGCGGGGCAAACGCCTGAGCCTGCCGCACTCGCGGATCATGATCCACCAGCCGCTGGGTGGTGCGCAGGGACAGGCGACGGACATCGAGATCCAGGCCCGCGAAATCCTATACCTCAAAAACCAGCTCAATCACTACCTGGCCGAGCACACCGGTCAACCGCTCGAACGCATCGAGCGTGACACCGATCGCGACTTCTTCATGTCGGCGGCGGAAGCGGCCGAATACGGTCTGATTGACCGCGTCATTGATCGTCGGGGTGATGCCAATGGCAGCACGCACGCTCACTCAGAGAGCCACTAATTTTATGACCTCCGCGCTGCTTGACTCACCCGCGATCGCCCAGACCCCCAGCGTTTGCCACCTGCCCAATGGCCTCACCATCGTCGCGCAACAGATGCCGGTTGAGGCCGTCAGCCTCAATGTTTGGCTGCGCGTCGGCTCGGCGGTGGAGACCGATGCCATTAATGGCGTGGCACACTTCCTCGAGCACATGATCTTCAAAGGTACGCCACACCTAAAGCTGGGCGAGTTTGAGCAGCGCATTGAGCAGCGCGGCGCGGCGACCAATGCAGCCACCAGCCAAGACTACACGCACTACTACATCACCACAGCTCCTGACGACTTCACAACTCTGGCACCGCTGCAACTAGATGTTTTGCTGAATGCCGAACTGGCCGCCGAGGCGTTCACACGCGAGCGGCTGGTGGTGCTGGAGGAAATTCGGCGCGCGGCTGATAGTGCGGGGCGGCGGGTCTATCGGCGGGCGATGACGACTTGCTTCGCGCAACTGCCCTACCGGCGGCCCGTACTGGGGACTGAGGAAACGGTGGCGGCACTCAGCGTCGAGCAAATGCGTGACTTCCACGCCCGCTGGTATCAACCCAGCCGGATGACGGCGGTGGTGGTCGGCAACCTGCCGGTCGAGGCGATGGTGGCGACAGTGGCGACGGCTTGCGAGCAGGCGCTACCGGAGCGCTTGGTGCCGCCGGGTTATAGCAAACCGTTGACCCCGGAACCGCTACTGACGGCGATCGCCCGCGATGAGGCGATCGACCCCCAACTGCAACAGGCACGCGCGATCGCCCTCTGGCGAGTTCCCGGCCTGGTGGATCGCGAAGAAGCCTATGCTCTCGATGTCCTTGCCGCTGTGCTCGGACGTGGCCGACTGTCGCGACTCTACCGCGACCTGCGCGAAGAGCGGCGCTTAGTGCAAGCGATTGGCGCGACGAATATGACCCACCGCTGGCAGGGCGTTTTCTATATCGCCGCACAGCTCCCGGCTGAAAATTTGCCACGAGTTGAACAGGCGATCGCCGATCACCTGCGCCGCTGCCAAGACGAACCAGTCGCGGCGGCTGATCTGGATCGCATCTGTACCCAGGTCGCCAATCACTTTATTTTCAGCAACGAGCGACCGGGCGATCGCGCCAACATCTACGGCTACTACCAATCCCAGCTCGGGGACATCGCCCCGGCTCTCAACTATCCCGAGCGCATTCGTGCCGTCACGGCGGCGGATGTCCAAGCCGCCGCCCAGCGCTACCTCAACCCCGAAGCCTACGCCTTCGTCAGCGCTCGCCCCGCCTAAGTGTTGACAGGGTGTTGCTAGATTGCGGCATGAAAACTAGTACAAGAGGGCGGAAATGAGATGCCTATTCCAAATCCCCAGGCTTCCCGTATTGCAGGCACTCAAAACTCAAAACCCAGAACTCAAAATTCCGCGTAGCGGTACTAGTGCTGGTCGCGCTCTGAGGGAAGATCGTGCTAAACGCCGAACTCATTATGTGGACACCGATTGCTGAACAGATTTCGCAGGCGACCGGTCAACCTTTTCGGGTGCGCGATCGCCGCCCGGTCGGTGGCGGCTGCATTAATCAAGCCACCGCCCTCAGCGACGGCGATCGCACCTACTTCGTCAAAGTCAATACCCCGGTGCAAGTGGAGATGTTCGCCGCTGAAGCGATCGCGCTGGAGCAGCTCTACGCCACCCAAACCATCCGCGTGCCGCAGCCAATTTGCTGGGGCTGCACCGACCGTCACAGCTTCATCGCCATGGAGTGGCTGGAGTTTGGGCGTGGTGATGCCGCTGCCTGGGAACGGATGGGCGAGCAGCTCGCGGCTCTCCATCGTTGGCGCGGTGCTGAACAATTTGGCTGGGAGCGCAACAACACGATCGGCTCGACTCCCCAGATCAACACCTGGACAGAGACTTGGCCTGATTTCTTCGCGATCGAGCGGATTGGCTACCAATTGCGGCTGGCGAAACGCAAGGGCGGTCAGTTTCCCGACACTGACCGGGTCATTGCTGTCATCCGCGATCGCCTCGCTGACCACCAACCCCAACCCTCCCTGCTGCACGGCGATCTCTGGTCGGGCAATGCCGCTTGTACGGTCGCAGGTGAGCCGGTGATCATCGATCCGGCGACCTACTGGGGCGATCGCGAAGCTGACCTAGCGATGACGGAGCTATTTGGCGGCTTTCCCGCTGCCTTCTATCGCGGCTACAACCAAGCCTGGCCCCTCGACAGCGGCTACCCGCAGCGCAAAGCCCTCTACAACCTCTACCACGTCCTCAATCATTTCAATTTGTTCGGGGGCGGTTACGGTTCTCAGGCTAGCCGCACCCTTGAGCAACTCTTAAGATGAGGTAAGTTAGAACTTTGCACACCAGTGGCTTAGGCCCGCTCTGGTCAACAGAGGGGAATCTGGATGCAACAGATCGCGCGAGGAGAGAGATCGTCACAATGGCTTCGACGGATTTTAAAGACTACTACGCCATCCTCGGAGTAAAGAAAGGCGCGGATGCTGGCGAAATCAAACGGGCTTTCCGCAAGCTGGCGCTGAAGTACCACCCCGACCGCAATCCCGGCAACCAGCAAGCCGAAGCCCGCTTCAAAGAAGCCAGCGAAGCCTACGAGGTACTGTCTGACCCGGACAAGCGTCAGAAATACGACCAGTTTGGTCAATATTGGCGGCAAGTCGGTCAGAGCAGCAACGGATCGGCTTACGGAAATCGTACCAATGTCGATTTTGGCGGCTTCGACTTTGGGCAATACAGCAGCTTTGAAGAGTTTATCAACGAGCTGCTCGGCGGTATGGGGGCGACGACCGGTGCGCGTCCCCGCAGTAATTACCGAACTAGTCCGAGCGGCACTGGCTTTCGCACGACGCCGGGTGGTTTTGGCACGACTCCCGGGGCGGGCGCGGGGACGGGCGATCGCGAAGCCACGATCCGGCTCACCTTTTCCGAAGCCTTTCGCGGCGTTCAAAAGCGGCTGAACTTAGGCAATGAAACCATCGACGTGCGCATCCCCCCGGGGGCGAAACCGGGAGTGCGGGTGCGGGTGCGCGGCAAAGGCCAGCAGAATCCTTACACGCGCACGCGCGGCGATCTTTACCTGAATGTCGAGCTGATCGATCACAACTTTTTCAACTTCGATGGCGACAACCTGACCTGTGAGCTACCGATCGCCCCTGATGAAGCGGTTTTGGGGGCTTCGGTCGCGGTGCCGACCCCAGACGGCAGCGTCACGATGAAAATCCCCGCTGGCATCCGCGCGGGTCAGACGATGCGCCTGCGCGGCAAGGGCTGGATCGATCCCCAGGGCAACCGCACGGATCAATTGGTGAAGATCGCGATCGCCACCCCCACCAACCTCAGCCGCAGCGAGCGCGACTACTACGAAAAAATCCGCAACAGCCGCACCGAAAATCCGCGCGACCACTTGGAGAATATCCGCCTATGAGCGCAGCGGGTCAAGGCTGGCAACCGGCGATCGCCAACTATGCTGACCGTGACCTTGACCAACGCCAACAGTGGTATTCTCCCGCCGCCAATGCGTATGCGCGGGTGCGACCCGGCTACTCGGCAGCGCTGGTGAAGGAGGTGGCGGCGATCGCTGGTCTCACAGCTGACTCCCGCATCTTGGAGATCGGCTGCGGCCCTGGTCTCGCCACCCAAGCGTTTGCCGCCCTAGGCAGCCGCATGATTGCCTTGGAGCCAAATCCCGACTTTTGCCAATTGGCCCAGACCGCTTGTGCCGCGCGGCCCCGAGTTGAAATCCAGCCCCTCGCTTTTGAAACCTGGCCTCTGGAAGCCGCCGCCTTTGATGCGGTGCTCGCGGCAACATCCTGGCACTGGATTCCGGCGGCGATCAGTTATCCGAAAGCAGCGGCGGCGCTCAAACCCGACGGTCGGTTAATCTTGCTCTGGAACAAGCAGCTCCAACCCGCCGCAGAGATTTACCGAGCACTCCAACCCGCCTACGAACGCCACGCACCCCACCTGTTCTACTACGAATCCCCAGACGCACAATTGGCAGCCATGCAAGACTTGGGGGCAATGGTCTTAGCCTCTGGTCATTTTGGCGACCTGCAAGCCGGGCACACTTGGCAGCAAGTGGACTATGCCGTTGAGGATTATCTGGCGCTGCTGACGACCTACTCGCCCTACCTCGAACTGGCGGCCCCGACGCGCACCGCGCTACTGGCTGACCTGCGAGCGATGCTACTCGCGGTGGAGGGCGATCGCCTGAAACTCACCTACCTCTCGGCTTATCAGGTTGTTTGCCGGCGCGCGGCGGCAGGGGATGCAGCTTGAAGCGGTCACGAACCGCGCCGCTGAACACTGAGATGCCTGCTGAGCCAGCTTCCCAGCAAACGGCGATCGCCAAGTTATTGGACTGCACACAGGTCGTCTAGAATGACGCGCTAGCCGACGGCAATGAGCGATCAGCAGAGTGAGCAAAAGCCAAAGAACAGTAAACTGCCAAAGCGGGGCATCACCCCAGCCCAGTAGACCGAAGATCGGCTGGGATGCTCCGAAGCGGGAACAGCAGCGGCTGAAAGCTGAAACCAGCACATCCTACGGGATCGAAATTCCTGTGCTAGAGTGTGCTTAACCCCCCTCATTACATCGTTTCGCAACGTCCTCCCGAGTGGCGCAAGGTTGGCTTATGGTACTGACAAAACGCGGGCTAGTGCTGGGCGCAACCGCCCTGGTTCTGACCACAGTGGCAGTGACGGGTGCAGGCTTGCACTTTTCTCAGAGTCAAGCATTTTTCCGAGAAAGCCCGAAAGAGCTGGTTGACAAGGTTTGGCAGATTATCAACGGCGATTATGTCGATGCCACCTTCAACCAGGTTAACTGGCGCGCGGTTCGCGAAGATTATTTAGCCCGCAATTACAGCTCTCCGGAGGATGCCTACAGTGCGATCCAGGAGATGCTAGAGCAGCTCGACGATCCCTATACGCGGTTCATGGACCCAGAAGAGTTCAAGAATATGCAGATCGATACGTCGGGTGAGCTGACCGGCGTTGGCATTCAGATTGCTAAGGATGAAGAGACGGATCGCTTGATTGTGATCTCGCCGATTGAGGATAGCCCGGCCTTTGACATGGGCGTGCTTGCCAAAGACATCATCATGGCGATCGATGGGCAAGACACGCTGGGCATGGATGTTAATGAGGCGGTACAGCTGATTCGCGGTGAAGAGGGAACAACGGTTACCTTGACCCTCAAGCGCGGTGATGAGGAAATCGACTACCCGATTACCCGTGCTCGCATTGAGATTCACCCGGTTCGGGCACGGGTGCAGCAGACTGATCTCGGCCCGATTGGCTACATTCGCCTTAATCAGTTCAACGCCAACGCCGCTAAGGAAATGCGCGACACCGTGCGCGATTTTGAGAATCAGGATGTGGAGGGCTACATCCTCGACCTGCGCTCCAATCCCGGCGGCCTGCTCTATGCCAGTATCGAGATCGCCCGGATCTGGCTGGACGAGGGCACGATTGTTTCGACGGTTGATCGGCGTGGTGAAGTTGATCGCCAGCGCGCTACTAACTCGGCGCTGACCGATCGGCCGCTAGTTGTTTTGGTGGACGGTGGCTCAGCTAGCGCTAGCGAAATCCTCTCCGGCGCGTTGCAAGACAATGATCGCGCTGTTCTCGTCGGCACGAGCACCTTCGGTAAGGGCTTGGTACAGTCGGTTCGCAGTCTGGGAGATGGCTCGGGCTTGGCAGTAACGATCGCCAAGTATCTGACCCCTAATGGTCGCGACATCAATGAGGCCGGGATTCCGCCCGATGTTGAGCTGGAGCTGACCGAAGACCAGCGGAAGGATCTGCAAACTAATAATTCGATGATTGGCACGCTGGACGATCCACAGTTCTCGAAGGCGTTGGAAGTGCTGACCGAAGAGATTACTGCTCAGAGTGGCTTACAAGTTGAAGCCGTGCCGCAGTAACGAGCCTTGGCAGGGAACCGTTGTAATGGGCGCAGGTGGTCTTGCCTGTGCTCATTGCTGTTCATGCTGGCGATGTCGTCGCGCGCGTTTCGGTCAACGATTGTTACGATGAAATGAACTTGTTGAACCCCAACGTGAGCGATCGCATTTATGAGCGAGCAACCACAGCAGATTTGTATTTTGGGCGGCGGTTTTGGTGGCTTGTATACCGCTCTGCGTCTTGACCAATTGCCCTGGGAACGTGGCATGAGGCCGGAAATTGTGCTCGTTGATCAGCGCGATCGCTTCCTTTTCACGCCGCTCCTCTACGAACTCCTCACTGACGAACTGCAAACCTGGGAAATCGCGCCGCCCTTTGCGGAACTTCTGGCCGAGACCGATGTGCGATTTTGCCAGGGGCGTGTGGTCGATATCGCTGTAGACCAACAGCAGGTGTTGCTGGATGGTCAGGCACCGCTTGCTTATGACCGTTTGGCGATCGCCTTGGGTGGGATCACTCCCAGGGCTGATATTCCTGGCTGGTCGGAGCAGGCACTGCCCTTCCGCAGCCTCGTCGATGCCGAGTGCCTGCGCGCTCGCCTGCGTGACCTCGAGCGCCAGCCAGAGCGTGACAAGATCCGCGTGGCGATCGTCGGCGGTGGCTACAGTGGCATCGAACTCGCCTGCAAACTCGCCGACCGTTTGGGGACGCGCGGTCGCATCCGCATCATTGAGCGCGGCACCGAGATCCTCAAAGGCTCGCCCGAATTCAATCGCCAAGCGGCTCGCCAAGCACTCTCCGACCGCCAGATCTGGCTTGACCTTGAAACCACCGTGACCGCCATGCCGAAGGGGGCGATCGCCCTCGACTATCGCGGCCGCACCGACGAAATCCCGGTCGATCTTGTCCTCTGGACGGTCGGCACGCGGGCTGTGCCGTGGCTCACACAACTGCCACTCAAACAGGATGAACGCGGCTTGCTGGTTGCTGAAGCCACCCTCCAACTCGTGGATCACCCCGAACTCTTCGCCCTGGGTGATGCGGCTGCCAATTTTGATGCCAGTGGTCAGCGGATCCCGGCGACGGCACAAGCTGCCCTACAACAAGCCGACTTCTGCGCCTGGAACCTCTGGGCCTCGCTGACTGACCGCCCGCTCTTGCCCTATCGCTACTTTCCCCTGGGTGAGATGCTGGCCTTGGGCACGGACAGCGCCGTGCTCAGCGGCTTGGGGCTGAAGCTTGACGGCCCGCTCGCCTATCTGGCGCGTCGCCTCGCCTATCTCTATCGGATGCCGACGCTGCAACATCAGCTCGCTGTTGGGGTAAACTGGCTGACGCGACCGGCGCTGACGGCGCTTTCACAACTCGCTCTCTGAGTCCTCCCATGATCAAGCCCCAAACCATCTTTTTAGATGCGGTGGGCACTCTGTTCGGCGTCAAGCAGAGTGTCGGTGCTGTCTACAGTGCGATCGCCCGTGAGTTTGGCGTTGAGGTCGATCCCCAAACGCTGGATGCCGCCTTCCGCGACAGCTTCCGGGCGGCCGACCCCCTGGCTTTTCCCGAGCACTCGATTGTCGAAGTCCCGCGGTGTGAATATGAGTGGTGGCAAGTGATCGCCGCCGCCACCTTCACCCGCGTCCAGGCCCGCGACCAGTTCGACGACTTCGAGGCTTTCTTTAATCGCCTCTATGGCTACTTCGCCACTCCCGCTCCCTGGGCTGTCTACCCTGACATCCTGCCCGCCTTGACCGCGTGGCGCAAAGACCATATCGAACTCGGTATTATCTCCAATTTCGACACCCGCATCCATGCAGTCCTCAGCGGCTTACACCTACACGACTTCTTCAGCAGCATCACCATCTCCTCGCTGACCGGTGCTGCCAAGCCCGACACGGCGATTTTTATGGCTGCCTTGGCGAAACACAACTGCTCGCCTGAACGTGCCTGGCACATCGGCGATAGCGTCAAAGAAGATTACGAAGGTGCAAAAGCGGCTGGTCTGCACCCAATTCTGCTCAAGCGCGCGAAGGGTACGGTAAGCTAGAAGCGACTTCGGGCGCGATCGCCCGTGCGGCTCGCCCCTTGACTCCAACCCAAATCGCCGCAAATTTTCAGCTATTGTGTAGTGACGTACCAGTCCCCGTCGAGAGGTAAGGCAACCTTGGATACGGCGAACCAACAAAAAATCCTCGGCTACTTTATCGAAGAAGCCAAAGAACACCTCGAAACCCTCGGTCAGGGATTGATGGATCTGAGCAAAGTGGTGGACGATCCCGAGGGCTTGAATGAACTCTTTCGCGCCGCGCACTCGGTCAAGGGTGGCTCGGCGATGCTGGGGTACAACAGCATTCAGCGCGCCGCGCACCGCCTCGAAGACGGCTTCAAAATCCTCAAGGATCACCCCGTCCCCGTTGACCAGAAGCTCGAGTCGCTGTTTCTCAAGGGCTATGACACACTGCAAGAACTGATCACCCAACTCGAAAGCCCCTTTGGGCTGCGCGACGAAGATGCTGACCGCATCACCAGCGAAACCGAAGCCGACTTTGCAGAACTTGAACACTACCTCAATCAGCTTCTGAGTGGCGGTGCGCCGACTCCACCGCCCGCACCGACCCCAGCCCTGTCTGCTTCTGTTGCACCCGTCGCCCTGAGCAGCCTCACTGCTGCGCAAGTCGCGCTCGCTGAGCAGATTAAAACTTTGCTGAAAGAGATGCTGGCGCTGTTTAAACAAAAGCCTTCGCCTGCGACGCGCAAGCAACTACAAAATCGCTGTGCCCGGCTGGCGAAACTTGCGCCCCAGACGCGGCCCTGGCAGGTGCTGACCAAAAGCTGCTACCAGGCGATCGCCAATCCTAAGTTTGCCTTCCGCACCCTCGCGCCCGTGACGCTCCAGGAACTCAAGCAAGGGGGCGACCGGCTGGTCTTGGGTCAAGCAGACAATATCCAGACCAGCGAGATGCTCCAGCAGTTGGCAAAAGCCAAGCAACCGCAAGTCCTGGTGCCCGTCGAGCCGAAAGCGGCAGCGCAAGTGCTGCGGCAAGCCTTCAACGACAAACAGCTCGCGCAACTCGCGCAGCTTTTGGTCAAACGCGCCTGATTATTACCGCTCCTAACCCGCTTGCACTCTATCGACTCCCACTCAATTTGCCATCGTGTTAGTCATTCTCTATCGCCTCTTCCATCTGCTCGATCCGGTTCTGGTGCCCCTTTGCTTTGTCTGCGCTTGGGCGTTTGCGCTCTCACTCGTTTGGGGTCTGCTGAGCTTTATACGCGCCGCCGCTGCCCGCGCCCAGACTATGCACCAGATTCCCTGCGCCGATTGCCAGTTTTTCACCAACGACCACCGGCTCAAGTGTCCGGTACATCCCCGCGCCGCCAATACTGAACAGGCGATTGACTGCTTTGATTTTCGGGCGCGATCGCCCTTCGCCTGACCTGAACCTAAATAATGCTATGTTGATCCGCAAATTGGCTGACTGCGAGGAATTTATCGCCGGTGACGGCACGCAACTGCGCGAACTCCTCCATCCCGACAAGCAGCCCCTCGCCCTCCGCTACAGTCTCGCCCATGCCGTCCTGCCGGTCGGCAACACCTCAGCCCCGCACGCCCTAAAAACCTCAGAAGTCTACTACCTGCTCAGCGGCACCGGCGAAATGCACATCGACGATGAGGTGCAGCGCGTCGAGCCGGGGGATGCCATCTACATCCCCCCCCAGGCCCGACAGTTTATCCACAACGATGGCAACGAACCCCTCGTCTTCATTTGTCTCGTCGATCCGGCTTGGCGTCAGGCCGACGAAACGGTCTTCGCTCCTGACTGAGCCGGCGAAGTAGCGGCAGTCAGGGTTGAGAATAGGCTCACTCAAGCCATTGGCAAGAGTGCAGGCAGTCGCTGAGCGGTTACAGATTCTGTCGCATGGCAGAGCGGCTGGAGCCGCGCTTGTTGTAAACTTTATTGAAGATTGTGAGGATATCGCCCGCGTCCATGGGACTGTGTATATCCGGCTATCGATTGTTGTTGGTGCGACGTGCGCGAAAGTCGCCGAAGTACGAGTGCCCATTCCGGCTAGCTTTTGCTGACGCCGCATTCGGAATACGCACTTCAGAAAGCACTACTCGCCAGCAACGGGTGAGTGAGGAGGTTGTCCAGTCGGCTTTGAGTCAGTATTTGTGCTCAAGCCACCTCTGGTCATTAGATTCTTGAATTTTCATCCTGGTTGTGCCTCAGTCTTGGCATGGCTCGCATGGCGATCAGCCTTGCTACTTTAGCAATCCAAACATTGAAACTCAGTAAATCGTTCGCCGCCTTGCCGCTGCGGAGGGAAGTTATAAGATGCCATCAGTCACATACGCTCAATTCATTCAATTTCTCAAAAGCGAGTTATCACTATCAGCCGATTCAATCAAAGTTGCTCAGCGCCATCTCGACCAAAATCCGGGGCCACTGGCTATGATGCTCTGGCAGTACGGTCTGGTGACGCTTGACCAGCTCGATCAGATTTTTGACTGGCTGGAAGGACAGAACGCTTAAATTTCTCAAGTCTAGCCGTTGAGATCGGGAGTCGTCGGGTGGGAGCACTGTCTTGTTCCTGTAACGTCGGCTCAGGCTAATTTTGGCAGCTCAAGATTCAGCGATTCAGAATCCTGAGTTATGTGTATACGCTAGCCAGCTTGGGGGAAGGGCTGGGGATGAGGGATACAGTTCTTAGGTTCCAAGGACAGGATTTGGGGTCACTACCCATACTTCACCGCCGCGACTCAAAAAATTGCGGGCTGGGCGAATCCTCGCTGAGCGGTTCCTGAAGTGGTGAGGTCTTGGCTTGAACCCATGGTCGTGATCGCGCTGCTTGCCAAAGGGGGGGGCTGCGTGTTGAGATCAAGTTGAAATGATGCCTTGCAACGCGATCGCTCCCGGCAGAGTTGCTTATGTCCGACCGTCAGTTTCCGGCTGCCTCTGAGGCAGCAGCCAGTGCGGCGCGCCTGCAACATCTTGAGGCGCTCGTTGAACAAATGGGGCAAACGCTGATCGCGACAACCGAAACGATGGAGAGCCTTGCAACTCGAGTGGATACCCTGACCGCACAACTCCAGCAACAAGGTCAGCAGGTACAGCAACAGGGTTACCAAATTTTTGCCCTCAGCGATGCGGTACAGGCACTGGTCGATAACGAAGGGCAATCACGCGCCCAGATCGAGCAACTGACGGCGGCCCTCCAGTCATTGATCGCGCTTTTTGAAGGCTCGGAAGTCAATCTTCGCTAAGATGTCTAGAATTTGGGCAGCACCGCTGGCACGGAGCCAAAGACAGCAGCAGGGGAAAGAGTCAATGCGTTATTCGCCACGCGGCAAAAATTGGCTGGGCTGGGGACTCATGGTTGTCGTGAGTCTGAGTGCTTGCGCGCCGAGCAAAGTGTCCCAGTGCAATAGCTTGATTGAGATTGCGAATGGGGCGGCCCTGGAGGCGAATGAACTGACGGATGACGGTCAGACCGACGACC
This sequence comes from Spirulinaceae cyanobacterium SM2_1_0, assembly GCA_012031265.1. Taxonomy (GTDB): domain Bacteria; phylum Cyanobacteriota; class Cyanobacteriia; order Cyanobacteriales; family Spirulinaceae; genus JAAUTY01. The sequence goes on from JAAUTY010000055.1 coordinate 15,218, forward strand.
AACAGGCGATGTTGCAGGCGGCTGATGCCATTGAGCAGGCGGCCCAAGAGATGGAAGCGGTGGAGCTGAGTGACAGTCAGCTCCAAGACTACCAAACCGGGTTCATCGAAATGTACCGGGCAACCGCCGGAGCAACCCGCGACTATATCGAAGCTACCGGTAATCAAGATCGCTCGGCTGCCGATGTCGCCGTCGCGCATCTGCAACAGGCGACACAGCCCGAAGAGGAGCTGGTTCAAGGTATCAACACCTACTGCACCGGTAACGCCGCCCCGCCCGCCAGTCCCGCTCAATAGGCTCGCGTCGCAATGAAATTAACCCAACAAGGACTGCGGTGGTTTGCTGCCCTGCTGCCGGTCGAGCGCGCTGTTTTGAGTGCGGTCAGCTTCTTGACTCTGCTCTTGGCTGGGGTTTTGCTTATGGGCGATCGCTCCTCACCCCGCGTCATCGGCTTCAGTTGGGACAACCAACGCATCGGCCGCGATGCGCGCCACTTCACGCTCACCTTCGATCGACCGATGGATTGGCAGAGCATCGCGGCACAGCTCGAGATTTCGCCACCGCTGCCGGGCAAAGCGAGCGGGGCGGGGCATACCTTTGCCTATACCCCGACCGATGTTCCGGCCTACGGGACGGACTATACGCTGCGGCTGGCGGGGGCGCGTGCCCAGCCTCGCCGACCACAAGCTACTGCCCCTGTTCTGCCAACTTTTGAAACGCAATTCAGCACCCGCGATCGCGCCTTCGCCTACTTGGGCACGGAGGGGGAAGCGACTGGCCGCCTGATCCTCCGCAACGAAACCCGCGACGAGACGGTGGATCTGACTCCCATCGATCTGGTTGTCACCAATTTTGAACCCTACAGCGATGGCGATCGCATCCTTTTCTCAGCCTACGAGCGCAATCGTGGCAACGGCATCGCCGACCAGCAACTTTACACCGTCAGCACCGGTCTGGGTGAGCGCGCCAATACACCACCGGGTCGCGTGCAACTGCTGCTGTCGTCCGCCGAGTACCAAAACCTGCAATTTGACCTGGCTGAGAATGGTGAATTCGCCCTCGTCCAGCGCGTCAATCGCCAGAATCGAGCTGACTCCGGACTGTGGCTGCTCCCGATCGAGGGCGAGCCACGCGCCTTGGGTGTTCAGGGCGATCGCTTCACTCTGACTCCTGACGGCAGAGCGGTGGCGATCGCCCGTGAGCGGGGCGTGGAGATCGTGCCTTTTGTAGAGGCAGCTGGCACTTGGGAGTTTTTTCCTGGCTACCAGCGGCTGCTTGCCTTTGCGCCACGCGATCGCCAGACCAAGCTGTTGGTGCGCGAAAACGACGACTTCACTGAGTCGCTGTATCTCGTTGATCGCCAAGGCAAAGCCGTGGAACTGCTGCAAACTCGCGGGCAATTGCTCGACTGCCAGTTTGAACCGCGCCAGGAAACTCACCTCTACTGCCTGCATACTGAACCGCTCGCTGCCGACTCGGCGATCGTCAGCCCGTTCCTCACCCTAGTAGAGCTGGCGACGGCGGAGAGCGTGCCGTTGGTCGCGCTGACCGATGATCCCAATGTCCGCATGAGCCTTTCGCCCGATGGCCGCGACCTGCTCTTCGACCAAGTGGTGCGCCCCGTTGAGACAGAAGATACCGGACAAGTGCTCGAACCCAGCGAAATCGTCGGCAGTCTTTGGCGAATGCCGCTCCCTGACTTATCGGGTCGCGAGGCCTATGTCAACTTCAGCCCACCCGAAGAAGTGGGTGCTGGTGTCGATCCCCACTGGCTGCCGTGATCTATCCCCCAGGAAAAACCGGCAAAGGCTTGCTACATCTAGGTTTGAGACAATCTTGGCGACCGACTTTGCAAATCGATTCTGAGGCAGTATGATAACGCGGTCGGCGGCTCACCCCCGCCGACTCCCTTGCGTTGTCTCTACCCTCCTCCACTCGTGAACCAGAACGTGCAGATTACCGTCGTTCGCTATGCCCGTGCTAGCGAACCGATTCAGTTCATTCGTCGCACCGTCTTTCAAGATGAGCAGGGCGTCGCCCCTGCACTCGAATTTGATGGGCTGGACGATGCCGCCGAACACCTACTCGCCTATCTCGACGGCCGTGCGGTCGGCACGGCTCGCTGGCGCGGTCTCGAGGCGGGCATTGCCAAGATCGAGCGCCTCGCGGTGCTTGCCGACGCCCGAGGCAGCGGTTTGGGCAAACGACTCATGCAGACCGCGATCGCCCGGGTAACCGCCAGTGGTTTCCGAACCGCCGTGATTCACGCCCAGGTCTACGTCGAGCCGCTGTATACCCAACTGGGATTTGAAGCTGTGGGCGATCGCTTCGACGAGGCGGGGATTCCCCATGTAAAAATGCATAAGCCATTACGCTAAATTGCTCTCGTGGCGCTATCCTCCCGTCAAGATTCCGGCCGCCCAGTAGAAGCTGGGTGGCCCACCCTCGGCCTCGTCGGTTTAATCTGGCTGTTCACGGCCATCGTCGAGCGATTCTGGCTAGCGCTGGATCGCAGTATTCCTGGCTGGGACGAGACCCATCACCTGACTGGCTCCCTCAACTACCTCCAGGCGCTGCAAACGGCGCGCTGGCTCGATGGCGACTGGTGGCGCGAGCTGTGGATGCTCTCGTCCAAAAATCCGCCCTTGACCTACATTCTCGCGGCTCCTGGCCAACAGCTCTTCGGCCCCGGCCCGGATACAGCGGTTTTGGTTAATCTGCTGCTCAGCCTGATTATTTTCAGTCTGACCTATGCTTGCGGTCATTACTTATTTGGGCGACGCACCGGACTCTGGGCCGTGGCGATCGCCGCCGTCATCCCCGGCCTCTACTGGTTTCGCCTCGATTACCTGCTCGACTACAGCCTCACCGCCTTCGTCCTCGCCAGCTTCGTTAGCTTGACCTATTGGTGCGATGCCCAGCGTCCCCGCCAGCAGTGGTTTTGGGCCGTCATCTTGGGTCTCTGCGTTGGTCTCGGATTTTTGACCAAGCAGAATTATCTCTTTTTCCTCCTCGCCCCGCTGCTGTGGGTGGCGATCGCCCTCGTTCGCCAGCGCACCTGGGGACGCATTGTTCAAGTTGTCGTCGGTGGCGGTGTGGCGATCGCCCTCTGCTGGCCCTGGTACCGCACCAACTGGATCTTTTTCATCGGCGCGTACAGCGGCAGCACCCACCAGGGCGCACTCCAAGAAGGCGATCCAGCACTGAATACCCTCGCCGCCTGGACGTATTACCTCCAACAACTGCCGCGTGCCCTCACCTGGGGGCTGTTGCTCGTGCCGCTCGTGGGTTTCCTCCTCCAGCTTGCTGCTCGCCGCCAGTGGTTACCGCCGTTCGCGATCGCCGCTGAGCCACCCCGCTGGTGTCTAAATCTTCCGACTTTACGAATTGCGGCTCCCTTACCCTGGCTGCTCTGGTTTTGGGGCGGTGCCTATCTGATTTGCTCCGCCTTTTTCAACAAAGACCTGCGCTACGTCATGCCCTACTACCCCGTCCTCGCGATCATCGCGGCGCGAGGACTGCTGAGCCTGCCACGGCGCTGGTGGGCGGTGCGGTGGGGAAGCGTCGGTTTGGCGGCACTGTTGATGCTGCTGCACTGGTTTCCCTTAGCCGGCCCGCTCACCCCGGCCGTGCTAGCGCTGAGCCCGGGGCCGCTGCGCTATCCCGATGTTCTCGCCCAGCCCCCCCATCCAGAGATCATCGCGACCATGACCGAGGCCACCCCCCACCTGCAAACCACGCTGGGAGTAGTGGTGGATCATGCGACCCTGAACCACAACAATCTCAACTACTACGGAGCGCTGGCGGCATACCAAGTCTACGGGCGCGAGGTCGGGCAACGCGATCGCCACTTCGCCGCCGATGCTCGCAATCTCAACTGGTTTCTGCTCCCCGACGCCGACCAGCTCGACCCGAACACGCCGCGCGGCAAATTAGCAGCCTTGATTACCACCAGCCCCGAATTTGCCCTGAACAAACGTTGGACAACCGCCGAGGGCGACGCCCAGCTCTACCAGCGCCAACTGTTGCCGGTGCAGGTAGAGGAGTTGGCGGCGGAGCAAGAACAAGTGCGTTTACAAGCGGTGGAGATCCCGGCGATCGCCCCCCCCGGTCAGCCGCTGCCAGTCACCTACACCTGGACAGGGCCGGGAGCAGCCTTGCAGCACGGCATTATCTTGCTGACTTGGCGCGCTGTGAATGGTTCGGGGCAATGGTTGCATGACGGCGCGATCGCCCGGGGCGAATTATTCGGTCTCACAGCAATGGCAGCGGTACAGGTCACCGACCGGACAGCGACTCTGCCCCCCGCCGATCTACCGCCGGGAACCTATACGCTGACCGCCGCCTACCTCGATCCGGAAACGGGCGAAGCGGAGCCGATCGCTCAGCCAGCGGTGCAAATCACCCTTGACCCCGCCGCTGAACCTGTACCCGCACCGCCGCTGGATCGAGTCAGCATTTTGCGTCAGCTCGCCGAGGATTTGCAGCAAGGTCGGGCGGCGATCGATCCGGTGTTCGACACAGTAGGACAGATCAACCAGTATGACCCGGTGCAAGATTATGTCCGTCAAGCCGAGGCGGCGCTCCGTTACCGCCTGCAACAGGAACCGGAACAGCGCGACTGGGCCTATGCCCTGGCACTGACACAGATCTTGCAGGAGGATGCGCCGGGTGCGGCCCAGGCGCTGGAGCGGGTGGTGGCGCTCGATCCCCAGAACCCATTTGCCCACGCCTATCTCACCTTCGTCCATCTCTACCGCTGGCAGCCCCGCCGCGCCCGATCGGCCTTGCAACCGGCTCTGGCCTTAGCACCGCAATTGCCGGAGGTGCAACTCTTGGATGGGGTAACCGCTTTCCTGGAGCTAAACTGGCTGAAGGCCTGGCGGGTGCTAGAGCCGCTGCTGACCAGTGGCGCGCTGTCGTGAGCCACGTTACAGGTTTGCCGCACTCTGATGCCAGACCAAATCCTATTTTCAGAACCCAAGCATCGTCTCCCTCATCCCCAGTTCTTCTCCCAAACTCAGCGCAATTTTTTTCATGGGTGAAACGAAGGTGCTGAAAAGTGGGTGATGTTCAAGCAGACTGTTCTAGCCGGGATTGGATTTCGGGACTGGGGCCAAAGATTCGCTCAGTGAAGCGCACGTACCAGGCGGCAGCCTGCACCTGGATGATATAAGCCATAGCGATAATCAAGGCAATTTCAGACCCTTGCTCGTTGCCAAAGGCGGTCATGGCGATCGCCAAAGCAATGGACAGGTTGCGCATGACCGTGCCATAGACGAGGGCGATCGCATCCCCCCGGTTAAAGAAAACCTTGCCCACTATCGTACTCAGCAGAAAATTGCCGATGTAGAGGATGGATAACGGGATTAAAAACGACAGAAGGACTAAGGGACTGGCGATGATATCCTTTGCCTTCAGTGCCATCGCCACAAAGACAATGCCTAAGACGCCAATGGTTGAAAAGGCGGGAAACTTGTGTTTGAGATTTTTGTTGTACTTCCCGGCTCCAACGACTTGAATAAGAGAAATACGAGTCACAAACCCCAGAATCATAGGCAGAAAAACGATAATCACAATCTGTCTAAAAATACTGGCTAACGGAATGTCCACGACCGCTCCCATCAACCACTTGGCATAAAAAGGGGTAGCGACAGAACCCAGAATCAGACCAATCACCGTCATCTTGACGGCAGCGCTCAGGTTGCCATTAGCAAACCCCGTCCAGGAAATCGTCATGCCGCTGGTGGGCAACAGCGAAGCCAAGAGCAAACCCAGGGCGACGAGGGGGCGATCGCCAAAAAATAGCCGCCCCATGCCAAAGGCAAAGAACGGCACAATACCAAAATTGATGAGCTGAGTAATTAACTGCACCTTGAAATCACCCCCCGACAGCACCTGCTGAATCTGGAGATTAATCATCATGGGATACACCATGAGGAAAGTCAGGGGGATAATCAGCGATTTCAGGACCGAGGGGTCGGTCAGAACACCGACCAAAATGCCGACCACCATAAAGGCGGGAATTGACCAAACTAGATTCTTTTGCAGAAAACCCAAGACTTTCCACATGGTGATAATTGCCTCAAATGATGTGGGGAATCTGTGATATTTATAAAGAATTTGCCACCGCTAGAGCCGTTGAGCAGAAGTGGCGATCGCAGTCATGTCAGCGCCAAGGCTGTGACTCGGTGGGATGGGCGAACTAGCCAACGCGATGTTTGTGAATGGAATCTTTGGGAGACCCTGCCTGGGTAGGCAGACCGGCTTTTTTCCAGGCAGTCATGCCCCCGGTGATGTTGAAAACTTGGCTGAAACCCATCTTCTTCTGGAGAGAGGTCAACGAGATTTGACCGAGATGATGATACGGATGCCGTAGATGTGGTCTCTTGGTGAGATGGGTTGAAGGCTCAGGAATATGAGCGATCGCCAACCCACCCCCGGCCCATCTCCTCAGAAATCAAGACTTGAACCTCATCAAGAGGATGGGCAGCAGGGGGGGGAACTGTTGACTCAGTTAGACCCACCAGGGCGATTTTCCCGTCCGGGGATCCGTTTCATTCCAGGGATAAATCCAGATGGCGTCATCTTTCACCGCCACATGAACAAGCTTGAGCGGCAGGGGGGCTGGCCCTCGGACAACCTTGCCATCAGGGTCGTAAAGCGATCCATGGCAGGGGCATTGAAACTGCTGATCCATCGGATTCCAGGGAAAAGTGCAGCCCAGGTGAGTGCAATGATCGACAATCCCCATCGGGGATAGGGAACCCTCCGTTTTTAGGGTCAGATAAGTTGGTTCACCCGCCAACCCGGCAATCAGGGCACGGGTGCCAGGGGGTTCAGCCAGAATTTGACTGGCTGGGATGGGGTTACCCAACTGATCCTTGGCCAGAATCCCGCCCCCTGCGGCGACTTTCCGAGGCGGCACAAAAAATTGGGCTAGGGGGTACAGTGCCGATCCGGTAGTGACTGCTACTGCGGCTCCGGTCAGAAAGTTAAGCAATTGCCGCCGTGACAACGACGGATTTTCATCAGGAATAGTATTTTCCATGATTCAAATCAACTCCAGTTATCTAAATTGACATTGCAGAAAAAAATAGTGTGCGGGTTCGGTCGTTCTCCAAAAAATACCGGCTGCTTCTCGGACTGATCCCGGTTGCAGCGCTGAGGTAATCAAGTAGAACTGGGAGCATTGATCGAGGCTCCAATACCAGGAGACTACCAGGGTGTAATTGTGCTGAGCCTGAGAACGATTCATGTAGAAATACGTCGTCACAAACTCAGGCTAGGAGTCAGAAGCTGTGATTACCCGCCCTGGAAGTCTCCATAGCGCCTGCAACCAGCCTCGATAAAATCGTCTGACTTTATGAACGAGATGAGTTTGGCTTGCGAGTGTTGAAGCCGAGCAATCCATACAGGGCACAGGAACCTAGCAGACTAGTGAGCAGGGCGACGCCCTCGGCGACATCTAGCCCGATGCCTAGTACCGCTACGCGGAGTTTTGAGTTCTAAATTTTGAGTTCTGAGTGCCTGCAATACGGGAATCCTGGGGATTTTGAATGGGCATCTCATTTCCGCAGACCTGTACTAGGGCTGAGCCAGCACAGGTCTGCAAGCCCAAATAAAGCAGAATGGCGGCGGCGATTGATCGCAGGAGACGATCGAGGATACCGACATTATTCAACATGGGTTGAACTCCAAATTTATGAGGGATCAGTGAGGAACGAAAACTGATTTTGCTCAGCCTCAAGCTGTCGTCAGAACGGCGCTGGGCAGGCGGTTCATCACCGCCTGCATTTTTTGGCTGGCCTCTAGGGCAATCTCTTTGGCTTGGGGGCTGTGAATCATCAAAAACATCATCAGCGGATCGACAGCGGAGACCTCGACGCGGCCGTCGTCATGTTCTTGCACGACCACATTGCAGGGATACAGCACCCCCGCTTTGTCGTCGATTTGCAGCATGTTGTAGGCCACCTGGGGGTGACAGGCCCCCAGGATTTGGTACTTCCGAAAATCGACCGTGAGCTTCTTTTTAAAAGCGGCTTGGGCGTTAATCTCGGTGAGCAGGCCGAACCCTTCTGTACTGAGAGCTTGGGTCACCTGGGCGATCGCCTCATCAAAAGAGACATTCACAATTTTGCTGAAGTGGTACATGACTAAAAAACCTGATGGACTATCAATCGATGTTGCGAGTCACTGCAATCGTGCCACCGCCACTATAGCATTAAATAACTACATAGTGAAATAGTTGGGCCGTCATTTTTCATTTTCTTTAACGCGGTTTGCACGCTGAGGTTCGGAGTCTGGTCAGGGCCGCCGCGTGATCTACGGGCGTCTTGTCGAGCACGGGGCCGAGCCGCGAGCTACTGTCTTTTGCGGCGTGAGTATAAATGCTGAATTGACAAAAAGCAGCTTGGGTGATTATGATTATATAGCTAGATGGTTAAATATTAAATGCGCTGTTTGATTGCGTCTTGGGACTGGAAGTTGCCTGGTCTGACGGCGGAATTTTTGCTCTTGATTTAAGCAGGATAGAAGTGCCATGGCGAATGTTGTCGTGATTGGAGCCGGATTAGGGGGCTTGCCAGCCGCCTACGAGCTAAGGCATCTCTTGCCTAAGGAGCATACGGTGACTCTGGTTTCCGATCAAGCCGAATTCACCTTTATTCCAGGGCTGATCCAGGTCGCCTTCAATTTGAAGCCGTTAGCGCATGTTCAGTTGGGCTTAGCCCAACTGGCTCAGCGTCACAATCTCAATTGGGTACCGGGTCAGGTCACGGCCCTCGATCTCTCCCGTCAGCACCTGACAATTGAGGGACAAGCCGCGATCGCCTACGACTATCTCCTGATTGCCACCGGTGCGGCTCTCGCCTGGGACTGGGTGCCTGGCACCGGCCCCCACGGCGGCTACACCCAGTCGGTTTGCACCCCGAACCATGCCCTCGCAGCCCGTCAGGCTTGGCTGGCGTTTCTGGAAAACCCTGGGCCGATTGTGGTGGGAGCGGCTCCGGGTGCGGGCTGCTTTGGCCCCGCCTATGAATTTGCGCTGATCGCCGATCAAGAACTGCGCCGCCGAGGGTTACGAGACCAAGCGCCGATCACCTATGTCACCCCAGAACCCTACGCCGGTCATTTGGGAGTTTCTGGCGTCAAAAACGCCCGCGAACTGACCGCCGAGCTGATGCAAGAACGGGGCATTGAAGTGATCGACAATGCCACCATTACCGCCGTACAGCCCGAAGCGGTGACCCTGGCCGATGGCCGCGAGTTGCCCTTTCGCTATGCCATGATTTTGCCTGCCTTTCGAGGCGCTCCATTTATCCGAGATGTGCCCGGACTCGGTGACGACCAAGGCTTTATTCCCATCCTGCCTACCCAGCGCCATCCTCAGTTTGCCAACATCTATGCCGCTGGGGTGAGTGTCAAATTGACCCAGCCCGATGTCACTCCGGTGCCGATTGGGCTCCCCAAAAGCGGACAAATGGCCGAAGCGATGGCTACCGCAGCTGCCCACAATATCGCGGTTGACCTCGGAGTGATCAAAGCCAGCCGGAAAGTGCCGACTTTGGAGGCGCTCTGTTTTGCGGAGTTTGGCGATACGGGCATTGCCTACATCGCTGCCCCGGTTCTGCCTGACCCCAAGACCGGTCAGCGAAAACGCTCCTATGCGGTGCGCGGTTCCTGGGTCGTTTGGGTGAAAGCGGCTTTTGAAGAATATTTCATGATCAAAATTCGCTTGGGTGTTGGGATGCCCTGGTACGAGCGGTTGGGGCTGCGATCGCTGTTCGGGCTACAACTGCTGAAGGATTTTTCCGCTCGCCCTGAAGCAGCAGCTACAGGCTCTAAATCCCTGGTGGGCTAAGCTACTCGCGATCGCGGCACGGTATCGCTTGCATATGTTCTAAGTTGAGGACTACAGTGAAAATTTTCTCGCGCTTCGTTCTCGGCGTATCCCTCGTGATCTTCTTACTGATGGGACTTCCCGCGATCGCTCAAGCCCAGCCTGAGCCTGCTGAACTCGCCAAAGCCGTCGAAGAAATCGAAAATTTGGATGCCATGCGCAGCGATCTGGCGGCCTATCTCGAAGCCGCCACCGAACCGCCGACCGCAGAGACCATGCAACAAGTCTGCAAGCCAGTAGGCATGAAAGCCATGCAGCTCAGCCAAGACAACGGCTGGCAGGTGAAACAAATGGCCACAAAATACCGCAATCCGGCCCACGAACCCGACAATCTTCACGCCAGAATGGCCCTGGCTAAATTTGAGCAAGATCCCGACCTCACGGGTTTTTGGGAGCCTGAAACCCTGGATGGCATAACCGGGATACGCTACTACCGCCGCATCAATGTGGAAGCGAGCTGTCTCGCCTGTCATGGAGCTAAGAACAGTCGTCCGCAATTCGTGCAAGATAATTATCCCCAAGATCTCGCCTATGACTTTAACGTGGGCGATTTGCGGGGCATGTACGCGGTCTTTATTCCCGATGTCAAGCAGGCTATTGAGGAGGCACTTTCCCCGTCGTAGTTGAAGTGCCAACCCATGACCCATCGCAAACGCCAAAGTGGGATACTCCGCCATGTCATCGCCGTAATGCGCTTGGCTCTTGGTGCAACCGCTAACCGGACTGCCGCTGTTGTAGTGCCGCACGGGCTTGTTCGCGGTCATCGAAGTGGATCTTTTCTGTGCCGAGAATTTGATAGTCCTCGTGACCTTTGCCTGCGATCAGCACGCCATCGCCGGGTTTCGCCATCTGGATCGCCATCTGGATCGCCTGAGCGCGGTCAACGTCCACCAGCGGCTTGACCGTTGCTGGGATACCGGCGAGGATGTCTTGCAAAATTTGCTCGGGATTTTCTGTGCGGGGATTGTCGGAGGTGACTACGGCAACGTCGGCGAGTTCTGCCGCGATCGCCCCCATCTGCGGGCGCTTGGTGCGATCGCGATCGCCGCCACAGCCAAAGACACAGATCGCTCGTCCGGGAATAAAGGGTCGCGCTGCTTGGAGTAAGTTTTTCAAGCTATCCGGCGTGTGAGCATAGTCCACAATGACGCTGATGTCCTGGTCAGGGCTGAGCTGTACCCGCTCCATGCGACCGGGCACACCGGGAAACTGCGGCAGGCTCGTGGCGATGGTGGTCAAATCAACGCCGAGATGCAGCGCCGCCCCGGCGGCGGCCAGCAGATTTGCCAGATTGAATTGCCCGACCAGGGGGGACTGAAAAGCGATCGCGCCGCTCGGCGTGTGCAGGGTTCCGGTCACGCCCGTAGCGCGATAGTCGAGGTCACTGAGCCAGAGATCGGCCGCCTCGGTCTGCGTGCTGTAGCGCCAGACTTGCTCCGGCGGCAGTGGGGCGATCAGGCGCTGTCCGTAGGGATCATCGGCATTGATCACGGCCCGTCCCGCTAGATATTCGGAACTAAACAGCAGCGCCTTCGCCGCAAAGTAGTTCTCCATCGTCTTGTGGAAGTCGAGATGGTCTTGGGTGAGGTTGGTGAAGACCCCGACCTCAAAGGTGCAGCCTCGGACGCGCCCCTGCGCCAGAGCGTGTGAGCTGACTTCCATGACGGCGCTGTCGCTGCCGGCATCGCGGGCGGCGGCGAGTTGCGCTTGTAGGTCAATGGCGAAGGGGGTGGTGTAGGCGGCGACTTGCTCAAATCCCGGCCAGCGCGTGTAGAGCGTACCGAGCAGGGCGGTTGGGCGCTGCGCCTGTTGCAGGAAGAATTCGATCAGGTGTGTGGTCGTGGTTTTGCCATTCGTCCCCGTGACGCCAACTAGATTGAGTGCAGTTGCGGGCTGCTGGTAGAACTGAGTGGCGATCGCCGCGCAAGCGACCCCCGGATCCTCGGCGACGATCACAGTGGCTCCGGCGGGTGGCGGGCATTTACTCGCGGCGGTGGGTGAGATGACGGCAGCGATCGCCCCAGCCGCCAGCGCACTCTCCCAGAACTCGCCGCCATCGACGCGCGTCCCCGGCATCCCGATGAACAGATCCCCCTCCCGGCAGGCATGAGAATTGGCGGTGAGTCCTTTGACCTCAAGATCGAGATTCTGCCCCTTGGAATATTGCAAACCGGGGACAGTGGTTAGTAGTTCCTTCAGCTTCATACGTCCGTTCGCTCCTCAGTCAGTGCAGCCTGGTTGGGGGTGATCCAGCATAGCCAGTCGCTAGTATGGCTTGCGAGCCGCGAACCGGATGATCTGGACGGTTTGAAATATTTTTACAGTTTTAGCGCGTTCTGTAACAGTTGCTCCACGCGGGCGAGCGGGGTGCGGGAGGAGAAGCGGGGCAGGCGTTCTTCGTGATCACCGCGATCGCAAGTCACGACCGGAATTTCATACTGATAGGCCGCAAACCAATCTGCGCGGGTCGTGATGTCACGCACCTCCAGTTCAAAACGAAAGCTTTTGATCTGTTGCAACTGGGCTTGGGCCGCCTCGCATAAATGACAGCCGGGTTTGCTGTAGAGAATGATGTGGGGCAGGGATGTCATGCGTCAATTGGGTTCGCAAGCATTCGGAATTGGGTGGATTGGAGTTGAAGCTTAGCGCCAATTACCAGTCGGCGATCATGTCCCGTCAAGCCTAAAAAAAACCATTCAAATTGCATCACAATTGCCTGACTAGAACTAGATCCCTGTAGAAACACCTTTGACATCACCATCCCGACCGCCGCGCCAAAATTCGCTCACTAGGGGGTAAACGCCATGCTGTTTGACCGATACGACGTGCCAAGCAACAGCGATGATTATGAAGTGATCATCATTCGGCGCAAACCATCCGATTCGCGGCCGCCAAATCCTGTTTTCTCGGTCATTTTAGCCCTAATCGTCAGCTATTTTACGGTGTGGATTTTCACTGAGGAGCCAGCCGGTTATGCTCCGGCTGAGCGAAGGCCGCCGACGCAGCAAGTGCAGAGCTAATCCTGATGGGCGTGGATGAACGCCTGCACACGTGACCAGAGGCGATCGCCCAATGCCGGTTCTGCAAAATCCCACCATTCAATCTCTGGAACCCCTCGGAACCAAGTACGCTGGCGTTTGGCAAACTGGCGCGTATGCTGGGTGATCGCTGCTTGAGTTTCGCTGAGAGAGCGATCGCCCTGCAAATACACTTTCACCTCGGCATAGCCCAAGGTGTCGAGCAGCGGTAAATCCTCACCGTAGCGCGCCACCAGCCCGGCGACCTCTTCAACTAAACCGATTGCCAGCATCTGTGCCGTCCGCCGTTCGATGCGAGCCGCTAAGGCTTCCATCTCGCCATCTAAGCCAATTTGTAGGATCGGATAAGACGGCGGCTGCTCACCCTGCTGCGCGGAAATGGGCTGACCGGTGACGTAAAACACTTCCAGCGCCCGCAATGTCCGCACCGCGTCGTTGGCATGGATGCGGGCGGCGGCTACGCCATCCACTTGCTGGAGCAACGCGTAGCAATGGGGTTGGCCGAGGGCTTGCAGGCTGGCGCGCAGCTCTGGCTGGGGTGGTACGCGGGGAATTTTCAGGCCTTTGGCGATCGCTTTGATATAGAGGCCGGTGCCGCCGACTAAGAGCAAGGGCGTCTGCCTGGGCCGGGGCAGGCTGGCGATCAAGTGTTGCGCGCGGGTCTGATAATCGGCCAGGGTCAGCGTCTCGGTCGGCGCACAACAGTCAATCAAGTAATGCGGCACCTGCTGGCGTTCGGCCCAGGTCGGCTTGGCGGTGCCGATGTCAAATTCGCAATAGACTTGGCGCGAGTCAGCGCTGAGAATTGATGTATTCAACCGCTGAGCGAGATCGAGCGCCAGCGCTGACTTGCCGGTTGCCGTTGCGCCGCCAATCACCACTAGCATCGCCCGGTCATTCCTACGATCAAAATGCGGACGGAGAGACTCGAACTCTCACACCTTGCGGCACTAGAACCTAAATCTAGCGCGTCTACCAATTCCGCCACGTCCGCGCATTTCGCGCTCTCTATCCTAGCAAATCGTTTGGCGTCTCAGCGCAACTGACAGAACTGGCGCTGGCGATCGCTCTGCGGCTCCTGCCAGGAGTAGGCAAAGTGGCTCACCGCATTGAGTTGCGGCACCTGTTGCTGGAGCGCCTGCATCTGCGCCTCCAAGGACGGCCGCTGACCGTCGCCGCGACCCCAGTAGCCTGCTAATGCGGGCACGATCTCGGTTTGCGATGCTGCCTGGTTGACGACCCGCTTCACCTCATCGACGATGCAGTCAGCGCGATTGCAGACGGCGTAGGACATCGGATGCCACTGCAAGCTGGGCGAAAAGCGATCCCAGGGTTGCAGCCGCGAGTCGAAGCCGCGACCGACCGACTGGTTGCCACCGGGAAAGAAGACGGCTCCGGCCGGGATACCGGCCTGCTGCACCGGACGCGCCGCCATGTTGAGAAAATCGACCACCCCCTGCGTCGCATGGGCGAGCACCAGTTGCCATAGCCCAGCCGTGAGGCTGCTCGTTTGCAGTCCCTGCCAACTGGGGCTGCTGCCATATTGTTGCTGCACAGCGCTGATGTCGCCCGCTGAGACGGTGCCTTTTTGCAAGTAAAGGTTGATCAAGGCGCGACCAGCCGGATTCGTCGCCCGGTTGAGCAGCGCTTGCCGCGAGGCTTCACCATAGATCCACAGATCCTGTACCTGGTCGGCCACCGAGTCCGCACCACTGCTGCGCGGGTAGCGGATGTAGTCGAAGAGGATACCATCGGGGCGGCGGCGCACGACCGACTGCACCAAGCTCAGGTATTCGGCTTGAGCCTGGCGATTATAAGGATCGACAAAGGCTTGCGAGCCGTCGTGAACCACGGCGAGGCTATTTTGACCGCGGCCGTTGCGGGCGAGGACGTTTTGGCGATCGCGCCGTACTCCGTAAGCGTAGCCATAGTTCATCGAGAATAGCCAGGCGTAGACTTTTACGCCGCGCTCGCGACCGGCGCGGATCGCCTCAGCGAGCAGATCGACATTTTCTGACCCGGGCGATCGCAACACCGACAGCCAGGGCGTCGGATTGTCTGCCGCTGGTAGGAGCACCTGCGAGTTGTAGAAAACTTCGAGATAGACTTCGTTGTAGCCCTTGTTGACAATGCGGTCAAAGATGGATTCAATGCCGCCTGGTTGCGCGTCGCAGGGGTAGAGGCGCAACCAAATCGCTTGGGTGCGTGGCCAGACCTGCTGGCGGCAGCGTTGCAGCAAGGCAGAGTGCTCGCGCAAGACCGTCTGATAGGCGTTGCGGGCATTGGCATCTTCACCAATCGCCGCCTGACGCAGCGCCTCTTTGCGGGCAATCTCGTTGGGCAGGAAGCGGCAATAAGCGCCGACGGATTGCGATCGCACCGGTTGCTGCCACCCAAAACTCACGACTAAGAGCACTCCCAGGAGCAAACTCGCCAGCCAGCGCCGCCAACGCGGCCGCCAAAAACGTCGGAACCCACTCAACATCGCGCGCAATGTGGCCATGAAAAACAGTTTCGAGTAATAGATTCTAGACGATTGTTCGCACCGGAGCAGCGCCAGCCAGGATATTATGGCGCAACTTGCCCCGTTTGAATCGCGGTCTTTTGTCAGCCCAGCGCCCCTGTTCGGAAAAGCGAGCTAAAAATTTTGACTTGATGCACCATATGAGACTGCGGCAATGAATCGCCAGTTCGTGGCTGTCAGTCGCTCACGAGTTGGGCTAAGCTGCTGAAAAAGGTAGAGCCGCTGGGTGATGGATTTGACAACATTTCGGGAATTTTTTGATTGTTGCGTCGGCCGCTGGACGACTGAGCGTACCTATCACTACTTGACGACGCAAGCAGTAGAGCGATCGCACACTGAATTTCAGATTACCCGCCTCGACGCTGATCGCAAGCGTCAAGTCCTCACTGACAACCAGTATGACATCCCGCCACAGCTTGAAAACTTACAGGGTTTCGCCCTCGGCTTTCATACGGTCTCCGAAACCGGTGAAGAAGTTTCGCAGCAGTTGAATTTGCTGTTCGTGCCCAAACTGGACGGGGATGGAGTTCTCGAAGGGGACTATCTGCGCGATCGCGCCTATGAGGAGTCGCGCCCGATCATCTCTCACTTCCGCTTCACCAATATCAGCCGCGAGCTGCTGATGACGACTGAGTACACGCGCGTCACTTCCGTGGATTCGATTACGCTGATCAATCCCACGCTCCGCATTCGCCGCATCTACAACTTCCAGCGCCCCGAGCCGGGTCAGCCCCTGGAGCAGATGCGGCTTGTCGGCTTCGGGGTCGAGCAGAAAGACACCGCCTGAAGGTGGGCTGTACGTCACCCAGAAGTCACTGAAACCCTTGTTGCACCTGGAATTAAAAGCCCAGGCTTAGCGCGAAAACCCGTTGAAACGGGTTCAGCGGTTGGGACACGGCACCGGGAACCCGGAGTCTTGGGGTTAGAACTGCGCTAGGATCGACTGCGGTGCTCATCTGCACCCGCTGCATCAACCTGCTCGACGAGGTCTCTTGTGACAGTTCGCGTCCGGATTGCGCCCAGTCCCACCGGCAACCTACACATCGGCACTGCCCGCACCGCCGTCTTCAACTGGCTCTTTGCCCGTCGCCAGGGGGGGCAGTTCATCCTGCGGATTGAAGATACGGATGTTGAGCGATCGCGCCCCGAATTCACCCAAAACATCCTCGACGGACTGCAATGGCTGGGGCTGGATTGGGATGAAGGCCCATTTTTCCAATCGCAGCGCGCCGAACTGTACCGGCAAACCGTGCAGACCCTGCTGGACAAAGGTCTCGCCTACCCCTGCTACTGCACAGCCGAGGAGTTGCAGCAGATGCGTGAGGCGCAAAAAGCCCGCAAACAAGCGCCACGCTACGACAATCGCCACCGCAATCTGACGGACGAGCAGCGTACCGAATTTGCCGCCCAGGGTCGCAAGCCGGTGATCCGCTTCATTATCGACGACGAGCGCGAGATCGTCTGGGACGACCAAATTCGCGGGCGACTGAGCTGGCAAGGGCGCGACCTCGGCGGCGATATGGTGATTGCCCGCCGGGGCGAGGGCGATGCCGACTTTGGCGTGCCCCTCTACAACCTGGCCGTCGTCGCTGACGACATGGACATGGGCATTACCCATGTGATTCGCGGTGAGGATCACATTGCCAACACAGCGAAACAAATCCTGCTCTACGAAGCCCTGGGCGCAGCGGTGCCGATCTTCGCCCACTCGCCGCTGATTCTCAACCAAAAAGGTCAGAAACTCTCCAAGCGCGACGGCGCGACTTCCGTGAAAGAATTTGCAGAGATGGGGTTTTGGCCAGCGGCGATCGCCAACTACATGAGCCTGCTCGGCTGGACACCCCCCGATGCCACCCAGGAAATCTTCACCCTGGATGAAGCCGCGCAGCAATTCGATCTCGGCCGGGTGAATAAGGCCGGTGCGCGCTTTGACTGGGCAAAGCTGGACTGGCTCAATGGGCAGTATCTGCGGGCGCTGCCGACCGAGGAACTGCTTGATCAACTTTTACCCTACTGGCAAGCCGCTGGGTATGAATTGGATGCGGCGGGCGATCGCCCTGGCTACTGCAAGTGACAGAACTCATCGCTCCCGGCCTCAACCGCCTGACCGATGGCGTCGAAGCAGCGCGCTTGCTCTTTGGTGAGAGCATCAAACCCGATGCCCAGGGACTGGCGCAGTTGCACCTCGACGGTGTGAACGCTATTTTGCAGGCGGTGCTGGCGGCACTGCCCCCGGAGCCGGAGCTGAGTGAAGCGGCGGCAAAAGCGATCATCAAACAAGTCACCGAAGACCAAGGTGTCAAGAAGGGGATGGTGATGAAATCACTGCGCGCCGGTTTGATGGGAGAGTTGCAAGGCCCCGACTTGATCCAAGCCTGGCAACTTCTCCACCAGCGCGGTTGGGATCGCTCACGCTTGCAGCAGGCGATCGCTCACAGTCAGTCGTGAGTCGCTGTAGCCACGCCCTTCACTCGCCGCTGACATGAACGACAACCTGACGTTGGTGCGATCGCAGCGCTCACCATTGCCGTACTCAGCAACCACACTCCTTTTCGCCGCTCCCCACTCGGTCATGTCCTCCGTTGGCTGTAGGGTGAACCGGGCGCGATCCAAGACGTGAACAATGCCGTCGCACAGATGCGGCTGTTTGGGAAACGGAGTTGCTGACTCTGACCGATGCGTTGATGGCCGAGTATGGTTTGATCGCTAATACTCTGCCAGAAGAGCCATTTGCAGAAGGACGTTTGCTTCCGCCTGAGCAATTGCCCCAGAAATTTTGGGCACTCGGAGGAAATTACAGCCTTTATAGTCCCCCGGATATTGTACTGCGATTGGATGCTGTGACTGTCCCGACCGCCTTGGTCTTGAGCTGGGAACATCTACGACATGGAATCATCATCTGTGCGCAACGAGCTTGCAACAATTGACTGTTTCAATCCTCACCCGGCCGGAAGACCGGGTGCAACTGCTGGAGCCTTTTGTAGAGCTTCTAAGTCAGGTAGTTTCAATCCTCACCCGGCCGGAAGACCGGGTGCAACGATCCGCTGCCCTGTTCTGGGCTTTTGACTCGGGTTGTTTCAATCCTCACCCGGCCGGAAGACCGGGTG
>JAAUTY010000114.1 GCA_012031265.1 Spirulinaceae cyanobacterium SM2_1_0
ACCCGTCTAGTGGTGCGTCCAAGCCCAATTTGCCGGATGCTCAACCTTGGCATCCCGTCGCCCCTCATCCCCCGGCCCCTTCGTCCCAAATCCTGGGCGAAGGGGAGTTGGAAGCCCCTCTCCCAAAGTTTGGAGCGAGGTTGGGGTGAGGGCGACGAGACTCACAAAAACATCCGGACTTTTCAGCTTGACAGACCACTAGTACAAGAGGGCGGAAATGCGATGCCTATTCAAAATCCCCAGGCTTCCCGTATTGCAGACACTCAAAACTCAAAACCCAGAACTCAAAACTCCGCGTAGCGGTACTAGTGTCTCCCAGCGCGGCTCAGGCTGGCGATCTCAGCCTTCTGCCCAACTGCCGCCAACAGTACCTATCGCTCAAGTCGGCGCACCGCCGATTTGATAAGCGCGCCACGCTAGCTCCAGAATCGCCAAGTCGCGGGTGTCGCCGCTGCGGGTACGGATTTCGGACAGACGCTGATTGCACTCATCGGCTGGGACGATCGCACAGGCCCAAGTCAGCAGTTGTTGCTCGCTGGTCAACGTGCCATCTGGATAGCGCCAGTTGGAACCGAAGCGGGCAGTACTGCCGTTGGGATACTGCCAACTGGAGCCAAATCTCGCCCGTGTCCCACTGGGGTAGTTCCAGGTTGCTCCGAAGAAGGCCTGTTGACCGTTGGGATACTGCCAGTTGTCACCGAAGCGGACGGCTTGCCCATTGGGATAGCTGAGACGGCGATCGAGGCGGCTGTTCTCACCAAGGTTGCAAGCTACCTGCTGTTGACCCACTACGGCGCGGGTCAGGGCGCTGGTGCCTTGCTCAATGCGGGCGAGTTGCGCGATCGCGGTCAGGGTTTGACAGTCGCGCGAGACTTGGTGGCGAATCGAACGGCGCGAGGGCTGCGATCGCTGGCAGTACAGCACTTCCAGCGCCGCCAAATTCGCGCCATCAAGACCGGCCTGGAGTGCCAGCGCCCGCACTTCGCGGACTTGCTGGCAGCGGGAAACATTGTAGTTGGCCCAGGCGCGATCGCCTGTGCCGCCCGCAAGCCAACTTAGGGCGATCGCCATGCTCAAACTGAAAGATTGCCAAGTTTTCATCGCCGTCAATTGTGACTGTGCAGCATTTGCGGCTCATGACATCGTGAGCCAGCGGTGTGAGGAGAGCCAGTGCTTTGGATGTCATCCGACGGCAAAAAGTTTCGACAACGCCATTCCACAAGCTTAATCGCACTGCTTCGCCACCCAGGCACTATGCTTGCGAATCGCCGGGTCGTTGCAGAGCTGTTCGAGTGTGTTCAATTCCTGACCGAGCGTCTTTTCATCATGCAGCGCGTGGAGACCGCTGTGACAACGACGGTAGATGTTGATTCCCAGTTGCAATTCTTCCCGGGTGTAATTTTTGCGATAGCGGTTGCGATTGTGCAGTGCTTTGGGGATGAGGTGGTGAAAGGTGAGGCGAGTGTGGCGCTGACAGAGTGGGCAGCTCCCGGTTGCCTGCCTTCGGAGTGTGTGATCGTCGTCGAGTTCTCTAGAAGCGGGGGTCATGGCAGGGGAGTCGGCAGCGGGCTTTGAGACGATGGCACGGGTCGGCGATGCGCTCGTGATGGCGATCGCACCCATTGCCCATTGTGCCAAACGGACGGCGAGGATTGAGATTGTCAGTAACGTACAGTTGTGGGGGGCGATCGCCTGTAGGATTCTAGCTAGATCGAGTTGTTTGCTCGCCAGCCGACGGCAAACAGCGTTGCACTTCAATTCCGTCTGCCACTATGAGCCAGCAGATCTTTCGCCTGCTCGAGGCGCGCCCGGACACCTATCAGCATTGGTGTCGGCAGGGCGGTCAGTTTTGGGAGCGGGAACAGTACGAGGAAGCCCTCTTTTGCTACGAAAAAGCCCTCGAACACCAGCCCCAGGACTATCGCGCCTGGTACGGACGGGGCAAGACCTTGGAAGAACTCGGGCGCTATCGCGAAGCCGTCGAAAGCTTCCAGCAGGCGGCCCAGGCGCGGCCGCATGACTACTGGGCTTGGTACAACCAGGGCTATCTGGCGCTGCTCGAGCTCGGAGACTACGAGCGGGCCGCGCAATGCTTCCAACAGGCCCTGGATATTGACCCTGAGGACTACTGGAGCCGCTACCGGCTGGGGGAATCCTGGCGGCAGTGGGGACAGCTTGAAGAGGCGATCGCCTGCTTCGATCGCCTCCTCAACACCTGCCCCCAAGACTTCTGGGCCTGGTATCGGCGCGGTGATGCCCTGCGCCAGGCGCAGCACTATGCCGAGGCGGCGCGCAGCTACGAGCAAGCCTTGGCGCTGCGACCGGATGATTATTGGGGTTGGATGCAGCGCAGCGCCATGTTTTGCGAGTTGGGCTGGTGGCAGGCGGCGATCGCCAGTTATCGGCAGGCGCTCGCGGTCGAACCCGATGATGAAGCCGCGCTCTACGCCCAGGCCTGTTGCTACGCACGGGCGGGCGATCGCCAGGGTGTGTTGCGGACACTGGGTTGGCTGCTGGCGATCGCGCCGGAGCAATACGCCGCGCGCGTGCAGACCGAACCAGTCTTCGCCACCTGGCACGACGACCCCGACTGGCCAGCGCTGCTGTCTGCTGTGCCCGTTGCCCCGGCCGCGACGATGGAGCTGGCTGAACCCCACGCCCATCCACCTGATCCCATTGCTGCTCCGCTTTCGCCGCCGCCCACGACTGAGTGATTCGGCATGGCGATCGCAACCATCTTTTTTATAGCCGCCGTGGTACGCGCCATCTTTGGCTTTGGTGATGCGCTGGTGGCGATGCCGCTGCTCAGCTTGCTACTGGAGCCACGGGTTGCAACGCCGCTGTTTGCCCTGGTTTCGCTGACAGCGACGACGGCGATCGCCCTGAGCAGTTGGCACAGTTTGGATTTCCGGGCGGTCTGGCGCTTGTTGCTGGGGGCGGCCGTGGGGGTGCCGCTGGGAACCTGGCTGCTAACGACGGCCCCTACCGACTGGGTGTTGACTGGCTTGGGCGTCTTCACGGCGAGCTTCGGCCTCTACCGCTTGCTACAACCGCAGGTGCCGCCGTGGCACGGGCACGCCGCTTGGGCACTCCCCTTTGGTTTACTGGCAGGCTTGCTAGCAGGTGCTTACAACACGGGCGGGCCGCCGATCGTCCTCTATGGCTCACTGCGGTCTTGGCCGCCGGAGCGCTTTCGGGCGACGCTTCAGGGTTATTTTTGGCCGGTCAATATGCTGACGGTCGCCAATCATGGCTTGCACGGCCTCTGGACACCCCAGGTCTGGCAGTTGTATAGGCTGGCGTTGCCGGTTGTGGCGATCGCCACCGTGATCGGGAGCCTTATCCACCACCGCTTATCGGCACAGCGATTTGAGCGCTGGCTATTCGGGGCGTTGATTGGTTTAGGCGTTTTGCTGATTTTCTAGTACACGGCGGCAGTTGTCTTCGGGGGAGGTCACTCATTCATGGTTTTGTAAGTCGCGACCGCAGAAGGCGAGATACGGTTCAGGTAGCGGAAGATCCAGTACTTCAAAACCGTGTCCAGAATGACCGGAAAGGTGGCGATAAAGAGGAAGTTGAAATCGCGGCTTTCGGGTAAACCAAAGTGTCGTGAAATGCCCTCCAAAATCACTTCCCAGCCGTGCGGTGAGTGGAAACCCACGAACATATCAGTAAAGAGAATGATCAGAAACGACTTGGCAGAATCGCTCAAGCCGTAAATAATCTCGTCGAGAAATGACTTGACGATAGCGATCTCTTCGCGGCTATTGAGCAAGACCCAACTAAAGGCAATGAGCGAAAAAATATCAGCGAAAACATTGGCGATCGCATCGACACCTCGATGCTGAAACCGTTCGGCAATTTCCTCAGCCTTGGTTTGCAGATTGGCGTTGATCTCTGGCTCGCTCAGTTGCGGGGCTTGGCCGAGCAGGGCCGTAAAATGCAGGGTTTCCTCATAACGGCGAAACTCGCTCAGGGCTTCATCTTGAATGTCTTGGTTTAAAAACAACAACTCATTTTCCGGCGGCGGAAAGTAACGATCCACCAGGGGCACGACTAAAAATGTTTTCGTCAATTGATGTGTGAGCAGCGGCACGATGATCAACAACAGCAAAAACTTGATCGAGATCGCAGTGCGATTTCGCGATTGGCGAAACTTCTTCAGCACCTCTTGCTCGGAGGCCTGGGACTGGGGGTCGATCTCGCGGCGGATGCGTTGAAAGGTATTGAGAATCGAGCGGGGCAGTACGCCGGTTTTGTCGGTGATCGTCTCGGTATTGATCGGCGGCTCGGGCAGCGGGGAGGCGATCGCCCGGTCACTGCGTTTCCCCCGACCGTTTTGCCAGAGGGCGCGCGTTGCAGCGGGTTGCAGCTGTGTAGTCGTAGATTTACCGTTGTCAGTCGCCGCCAGCGGCACTAATGACTTTGAGTCAACCGGCGGCGACGGTGGTTCGTAACGGGCAACCACTTGATCGATGAAGGCGAGTTTCTCAACAATCACAGCGGCGCGATCGCGCACCTCGCTCTCGTAATAACTGGTGTCTTCGTTGTGATAGCTGGGGAGATTTTCGGTCGCATCGACCAGCGAACTGGCGGTGTTAAATTCCGCCAGCCGCAAGCGAATAAACTTGAGGTTTTTCTTGACCTCCGTGTCGCAATAGACGGTCACACGCTCGCTGTGAGCACTGGCGGCAGGGTCAACTTTATCTCCCGCAAAATATTCCTCCTCTAGGGCGCGAATCGCCAACGCTGAGCGGTAGGCTTGATCCAGAGCGCGCTCCGGCGTATCGAAATACCAACGCCGTGCAGTCCGCAACAGTCGTTTCAGCATAGCTCTCTCGCAAATCGCGATGGATGGCTAGGAGTCTGACAGCAGCAAGCTGTTGAAAGTCTCAGTCTAATGCGATCGCCAAACATTTGACAGAATTTAACAATATGGTCAGCTTCGCTCATTCTGCTCCGCCTGCACTCTGGCTAACCGGCCCATCGCGGAGTGGCAAAACCCAGCGACTGGTCACTGAATTTCAGACCTGGCTTGCTCAGCAAACACCGGGATTGTCCCCGCCCACGGCCCTAGTTTTTGCGGCCAACGATGACAACCGCTGGCAACTAGCCGATCGCCTCGCTCAGGCAACCGGCGGCCGCTACCCAATCTTGTCTAAAACACCCCTCGGCTTCATCTCCGATGAGGTGAAGCTCTTCTTTCCCCTGCTCTTTCAGCCGCTCAATTTGAAAGCGCAATTTCCCCTGCGCTTGCGGCCAGAAACCGAGCAAGAGTTGGCTACGCAACTGTGGCAAGCCGCACTGACCGCAGCGGAATTGCAAGGCGTGATGCAATATCGCTTTGTACGCGAGACCCTGGACTTGTTGCAATTGGCGGGTGCGAGTGGCATCCCGGCTGAGGACATCCCGACGCTACTGGACATGGGCCTGGTCGGCAGCGATTGGCGCTATGCGCCGGAGCTGAGTCAGTTGCGCGGCGAGTTGCTACTGACCTGGCGGCAGTGGGGTCTGGAACGCGGGCTGCTCAGCTACGGCACGATCTACGAACTCTACTGGCGTTACCTCCTCCCCAACCCGACCTATCAGCATCACTTCACACAGCGCTATCAAGCCGTTTTTGCCGACGATGTGGACGACTATCCAGCGATCGCCCGTGACCTGTTTGAATGTCTGCTGGCGAGCGGCGCGCACGGCGTCTTCACCAACAATCCCGACGGCAAAATTCGCCTCGGGCTGAACGCCGACCCCGACTATCTCGGCGAGTTGCAGGCAACTTGCCAGGTCGAAACGCTGACCAGCAGCGTCGGTCTCGCGGCAGAGTTGACGGAAACTTGTGTGCAACTGCTCTATGAGCCGGTGCTGGTGCCGGATCTGCCCGCGACGGTGCGATCGCTGCAAACCATCTCACGCGCCGCCCTGTTGCGACAGACCGCCGAGATTGTCAGTGAGGCGATCCGGGCGGGCGAGGTCAAACCGGGCGACATTGCGATCATTGCCCCCGGTCTGGATGCCATCGGTCGCTACAGCTTGATTGAAATTCTCACCCAGCGCAACATCCCGGTCGAACCGCTCAACGAACAGCGATCGCTCATCGGTTCACCGCTTGTCCGCGCCCTGCTCACTCTGCTGGCGCTGGTGTTTCCGGGCTTGGGACGGCTGGTAGGGCCGGAGGCGGTGGCTGAAATGTTGGTCGTGCTCAGCCGTCGCGAGCAGAGCAGTGACAGCGACATCGATCCTGCTCGCGCCGGCTTACTCGCCGACTACTGCTATCAATTTGACACCGAGCACCCCCGCCTGCTATCGGGGACGAGTTATCCCCGCTGGGATCGCCTCGGACACCTTGCCCTCGATGCCTACGAAACGATTCGCCGCTGGGTGATGACGGAACAAGAGCGCTCCGGGCAACGGGCGATCGCCCTGCTCGATCGCGCTCAGGAGCAGTTTCTCGGCCAGGGCAGCCAATTGCCCTTCGCTCAGCTCTCAGCGTTGCGCGGTTTGTTGGAGACGGCGGAGCATTTTTGGCAAGTCGAGCGACGCTTGCAGCAACATGACACGATGGCGCGATCGCCCACAGCGGCCGTCGCCCAGTTCATCCAGCTCTTGCGGCGCGGCACGATCACAGCCAATGCCTATCCGCTGCGACCGCTGGGTCTAGAAGCGGGGCAGGCGGTGCTACTGGCAACGATCTATCAATACCGTTCGCTGCGCCGTCACCATCGCTGGCATTTTTGGCTGGATGTTGGCTCGCGGCTCTGGGAAGAGGGGGGAGCGGCCGCATTATTCGCCGCGCCGCTATTTCTCCACCAGCGCCCGGGGACTGCCTGGCGACCAGAGGATGAGTCGGCAGCGAACCGCGATCGCCTCGAGCGCGTCTTGCGTGACCTGCTCACCCGCGTCACCGAGCGCCTCTACCTCTGCCACAGCGATCTGGCGGTCAGCGGCGCAGAACAGGCGGGGCCGCTCTTGCCGCTGGTCTACAGTGCCGCCACCGTAGACAGCGACCAGCCGACCCCGAACGGGGATTAAACTAACGAGGAACGACGGCGGCAGCAAACCAATCACCCATGAATGAAACCCTGGCAGCTTTGAACGATTTGGTGGCGGTGGTGGCTCAGTTGCGATCGCCCGCGGGCGGCTGTCCCTGGGATCTGGCGCAAACCCAGGAAAGCCTGATTCCTTACATCGTTGAAGAGGCCTATGAAACAGTCGCCGCGATTCAGGACGGTGACCCGGCGCATATTGCCGAAGAGCTGGGCGATTTACTCTTGCAGGTGGTGTTGCAAGCTCAGGTTGCCCAAGACCAGGGCGATTTCACCCTTGCAGAAGTGGCGCGTGGCATTGCCGAGAAGCTGATCCGCCGTCACCCGCATGTTTTTGCCGGTCTAGAAGTTGAGGGCATCGAGCAGGTGCGCCAAAACTGGGAACAGATCAAAGCCGCCGAAAAGGGCGAAACCGCCGCCCAGGCGCAGTTACTCAGCCGCAAGCTCGATCGCTACAACCGCACGCTGCCGCCGCTACTCGCGAGCACCAAGGTCTCGAAACAAGCGGCAGCGGCGGGCTTCGAGTGGGAGAGTGTGGAAGGGGTCTGGGAAAAGTTTTCGGAGGAGTTGGCCGAGTTTCAGGAAGCGCTGCAAACGGAGGACAAGGCGCATCAGCAGGCGGAGTTGGGCGATCTCATCTTTACGCTGGTAAATTTGGCGCGTTGGTACGATCTCGATCCAGCACAGGCGTTGCAGGGAACGAATCGCCGCCTCGTGCAGCGCCTGACGTTGATGGAACAATTTGCGGGGCGATCGCTCTCGGATTATTCGCCAGCGGAACTGGAACAACTTTGGGCAGCGGCGAAGAAAAAGTTGTCTGAGGAATCCGCTAGCAACGAGCCGGGATCACCGCAGCAGCCAACACCAGAACCTGATTTTCCTGGCTTTCGGCAAATTTGAATCATCCCCTCACTGCCGCCCTCATGTACTGGCTTAATGAGGACACAGAGCTACACAGCGAGCACCTCAGCATTCTCTACCAAGACAACATCGTTGCATCAGGGATCGGCGCTGAATTCACCAAGGATTGCCAATCAGCGTGAACGAACTCCAGAAGTAAGGGTGAGTAAAATCGCGATCGCCCTGCCCCCGCAACACCTCCGGCAACAGCCAACGCTGCGTCGGCGTCACCAGCTCATCGCCCACCACCCGCACCTCACCCCGCAACATCGCCAACTGCGCCTGCTGAAGTG
>JAAUTY010000056.1 GCA_012031265.1 Spirulinaceae cyanobacterium SM2_1_0
GCTGGCGAGCGGTCATCCCCTCCGCATCGACGAGCTGTACGCGCAGGCACTCGGTATCGAACGCCGCTGTCACCGCCGATTGGTGGACGGAGTTCGGGGTTGGGGAAATATTCTGCTAGGGTGAAGAGATTGCCTAATTATGCTTCGCGCCGCCTGTCGCCAGTCTGCGATCGCCATGATTTTTCCCAGCTTTGAGCAATTCGCCCAACTCACCCAGCAGGGCAACTTTGTGCCCGTTTATCAGGAGTGGGTCGCCGACCTCGAAACGCCCGTTTCAGCGTGGTACAAGGTCTGTGCCGGGCAACCCTACAGCTTCTTGCTTGAATCGGTAGAGGGTGGCGAAACCCTGGGTCGCTACAGCTTTTTGGGCTGTGATCCGGCCTGGGTACTCGAGGCACGCGGCGATCGCACCATCCAGACCAGCCGTGACGGTCGCCAAACAATCTTTCCTGGCAATCCCCTGGAGACCCTCACGGCTTGCCTCGCCCCCTACCAGCCTGTCCACCTTCCGGAATTACCCAGCGGCATCGGCGGCCTCTTCGGCATCTGGGGCTACGAGCTGATTCACTGGATCGAGCCGCGCGTCCCCGTTTATCCAGCGGGCGAGGACGACATTCCTGATGGCGTCTGGATGCAGGTTGACAGTCTGCTCATTTTTGATCAGGTGAAGCGCAAGATTTGGGCGATCGCCTACGCCGATCTCCGTGATCCAACGACCGATCTACAAGCGGCTTACCAGGCGGCCTGCGATCGCGTCACCGCCCTGGTTCTGAAGCTGCAACTGCCCTTACCGATCGAAGCACGTCCGCTCGAATGGCAATCGCCGGGAAATGCCGCCCCCTATTATCAGCAGTTTAGCTACCAGAGCAATACCACCAAAGAGCAGTACTGTGCCAGCGTCAAAACGGCTCAGGAGTATATCCGCGCGGGCGATATTTTTCAGGTCGTGATCTCGCAGCAGCTCAGCGCACCCTTCTACGGTCAGCCCTTTGATCTCTATCGCTCGCTGCGACTGATCAATCCCTCTCCCTACATGGCCTACTTCAACTTTAGCAACTGGCAAGTGATTGGCTCCAGCCCAGAAGTCATGGTCAAGGCCGAAAAAATGTCTGATGGTCGCACCCGCGCCACCCTGCGTCCGATCGCTGGGACACGACGGCGCGGCCGCACCGCTGCCGAGGACGAAGCCCTAGCGCGCGAACTCCTGGCTGACCCTAAAGAATGTGCCGAGCACGTCATGCTAGTTGACCTCGGCCGCAATGACCTCGGCCGCGCTTGCGTCGGGGGTAGCATCCGCGTCGATGAACTAATGGTCATCGAACGCTACTCCCACGTCATGCACATTGTCAGCAATGTCATTGGCAACTTGCATCCCGACAAAACTGCCTGGGACTTGCTCAAAGCCACCTTTCCGGCGGGAACCGTCAGCGGCGCACCGAAAATTCGTGCCCTGGAGATCATCCACGAACTCGAACCGGCACGACGTGGCCCCTACTCCGGTGTCTACGGCTACTACGACTTTGAGGGGCAACTCAACACGGCGATCGCCATCCGCACGGCGATTGTCCGCCCCCAGGATCATCACCATCTCGTCACGGTACAAGCAGGCGCAGGCCTGGTCGCCGACTCCATCCCCGAGCAAGAGTACGAGGAAACACTGAACAAAGCGCGCGGCTTGTTGGAGGCGATTCAGAGTTTGCAGTAGCTTTCAGTTCTAGAGCCATCCTCGGGCGTTGCTGATTGATGGGATGAATCCGACCGGGCGGGCACAACCTCAAACTAAAGGCTTCCAAGCGCCCCATCCTGGTGGATCCGTGCGGCTGGCTGCTTGGTGTCGTGGTTCACGGGGTAGGTCGCTCTGCTCGGGCTGGCTTGTCAGCCATTGCGTCAAGCTTCTGTGGAGTCGCAAGGCATGGCGAGACCTGAAGCCCAGTTATGGTCAAGCTTTGGGGAGCATTGCGTTTTATGCAGCTTCATCGACCAAGAGTGCGTTTGAGCAGTGGTCACGGTGGGCTTAAGCAGCAAGAAGAGAGTCTCTCAACATAAAATATCAACGCTAATCGTTGCGATCCTACCCGCAGCCGTCCCTCTTGCTGCTAACTTTGAAGGGGATTTGCCCTGCCATTAGTCCCGTGCAACGGCAATCATGACTTTGTCTCGGCAACCGTTTTCGCTCGCTCTGCCCTGGTTCCGCCTCGCTCTCGGGGCGATTGTTGTGGCTTCGCTGGGCTTGCGGTTTTGGAATTTGGGACAGTTTAATACGCTGGTCTTTGATGAGGTTTACTACCCCGTCTTCGCCAACCGCTACCTGAGCGGCGAGCCGGTGTACAATGCTCACCCCCCTCTCAGCCAACTGCTGCTCGCCGCCAGTATGTGGCTGGGTTCACACCTCCCCATTGGTCAGGATCTGGCGAATACGTACACCGGTTCGCTGCGCTCTACCTTCAGTTATCGCTGGCTCAATGCGCTGACTGGCGCGTGCATTCCCTGGGTGGTGGGGGCGATCGCCTATCACCTCACTTACCGCTACTGCTTCGCGCTACTTGCAGCCCTTTTCGTAGCATTGGACGGTCTCTTTCTCGTCGAGTCGCGCTATGGATTGAATAATGTTTATCTCGTACTCTTCGGTTTGTTGGGTCAACTCTGTGTGCTGCGGGCACTTGAACCGGCGACGCTCCCGGCCACACTCCCGCGCCGCCGAGTTCGGTTCTATGCTGAGCGTCGTGATCGCTGGCTGCCGGGATGGTCTGCGGGGCGATCGCGCTACCGTCGTCACCCGCAGCTCATCTGGGCTGGGCTTTGCTTCGGGGCCGCGGCTGGCATCAAGTGGAATGGTCTCGGCTTTTTGCTGGGCATTTATCTGGTCTGGGCAGCAAGCTGGCTGCTGGCACTCTTAGCGCCTCGGCCGTTTTCGGGGCGCGGACGGCCCACTCCCACCGGCCCCGGCTCCGCTCGCCGACCTGACTTCACACAGCTCAATATTCTGCACGTCGGCGGCTATCTCGGCATCCTCCCAGCGATCGCCTATTGGGCAAGCTGGCAACCACACCTCTGGCTCAACCCCAAACCAGGTTTTTGGGAAATGCAGCAACGCATCCTGAGCTTCCACCAGGCAGTAGGCAGCGGCCCGGACGTACATCCTTACTGTTCGCCTTGGTATAGCTGGCTGTTGATGTGGCGACCTGTGGCCTACTTCTATCACACGGCACGCGATCGCTTTGAGCTGGTGCCCAATTATCCCGAGCTGCCAGCAGGAGTCGGCCGCATCATCTACGATGTTCACGCCATGGGCAATCCGTGGCTCTGGTGGCTCTCGACCGCCGCGATCGCCCTACTACTGGTACTGCTCGTGCAGCCGGTGCTCACCGGCCGACTCTGGCAGTCCAATTTCACACCGACCACGGCGCTGAGTTTATTTCTCATCGGCAACTATGCAGCGAATTTGTTGCCTTGGCTGCGGGTGACCCGCTGTACCTTCCTCTATCACTACATGGGAGCCTTAACCTTCGCCTTGCTCGCGCTAGCTTGGCTTGTGGACAATTGGTTGCAGAGTCCGAACTGGCTCTATCGTCAGCTTGGTCTGCTGACGATTGGGTTGGCGATCGCCGCATTCTGCTTCTGGCTACCCATCTATCTAGGCCTACCGTTGACCCCGGACGCCTACCGCCTGCGGATGTGGTTTGAAAATTGGATCTGAAGAAACGCCACGCTAGTACAAGGCGGCGGAAATGAGATCCCCATTCAGGATCCGTAGGATGCCTGTATTGTCTGCACTCATCACTCAAAACTCAGAACTCAAAATTCCGCGTAGCGGTACTAGGAACTGCTCACTGAGCGACCTTCCTCGCCACCCGCGCATTGCTCTGAGTGACACCAGGCACTGACACGCAGCCTTGCCTAGGATGATCGGGCTGGTTAGCTCTCGGTGCTGGAGATCAGCAGCGGCATTTCAGTGCCTACCGTAGATAGACTCTTCAAAATCGTTTTTCGCCGCTTGGATGGCCTGATCTAACAACTCGATGGGATGCAGGAGCGGCATCAAATGTCCCTGCGCCTGCAAATGTTTTTGGATTTGCAGCGAGCAGCCCGGATTGGGCGAAGCAATCAGCTTTGCGCCCGTCTTGACGAGATTTTCGGCTTTCTGTTGACCCAGCTCGTCGGCCACTTCCGGTTGCAGCATATTGTAGACGCCTGCACTGCCGCAGCAGAGCGCCGCATCGAGCGGCTCGCGCAACACTACGCCGGGGATCTGGCGCAGCAACTGGCGCGGTTGCACACTAATCTTCTGACCGTGCAGCAGGTGGCAGGCATCTTGATAAACAATCGGCAGCTCCCCCTCAGCCAGTGGCGCTAGCTCAGCCGTCAAGCCGACCTCCGCGAGAAATTCGTGGACATCGCGGACTTTGGCAACGAATTCACGCGCTTTCGGGGCATAAACCGGGTCATCTTTGAGGATGTGCTCGTATTCCTTGAGCGTATGCCCACAGCCCGCCGCATTGATGACCACATAATCCACCTCAGCGGCGGCAAAAGCGTCAATCATCTGCCGCGCTAAGTCTTGCGCCTGCTCACTTTGACCTTGGTGAGCCGGGAGCGCCGCACAGCACCCTTGAGACTTTGGCACCACCACTTCACAGCCATTCGCACTCAGCACGCGCGCCGTCGCTTCATTGACCGGCGAGAAAAAGAGTCGTTGCACGCAGCCGAGGATCATGCCGACCCGGTAGCGCTGCTCGCCCTGAGCGGGAATCTCATCGGGCAAGTCATCGCGCATCGCCTTGCGGAGCGAGAGTTTCGGTAAAATCGCATCCATCGCCCCGAGCCGGGGAAAGAGTTTCGCCAGCCAGCCGGTGGCGCGGACAAACGCTTGTAAGCCGGTGACTTGGTAAAGCCAGAGGAAGGGCAAGAATAAACGCAGGCGAGCCGGGTAGGGGAAAAGATTGAAAATGAGGGTGCGGAGGAGGCGATCGCCCAACCCACGCGGTTGATTGCGCTCGACTTGCGGGCGGGTGGCGGCGATCAGCTTGTCGTACTCGACGCCGGAGGGACAAGTACTCACACAGGCCAGACAGCCCAGACAAGTATCAAAGTGTTGGCTCGTGGCTACATCTAACTCCGCCTCGCCTTTATTAATCGCATCCATCAGATAGATGCGACCGCGCGGCGAGTCGGTTTCTTTGCCAATGACGCGGTAGCTGGGGCAGGTGGCGAGGCAGAAGCCACAGTGAACGCAGGCATCAATTAACTTCGGGTCGGGCGGATCCTGGCGATCAAAGCCTTGGACGGCTTGCCATTCTTGGTCGAGTTGTTGCTGAATGTCCCAGGGGCTGCTGGGGGTATCGCGGGGTGCGTCGGAGGTTGGCATAGCGTTGAGTTGGAAGGATGGCGAGGGCGCTCGGGCACAGCGCGACCCAGCTTCATTATTGACCGCTGAGCCGCCAGTTGGCATCGTTCTGGGGTTGGAGAGCGATCGCCCCTCTGGTTTCCATTGAGTATGAGCTGGGCAGAACCGCTAATCGCGACAGTCATGGAATGGCTAATCCTATGATGGATGTACCCAGACTTGAGCAACTTTTAGGCGTTGCCCACAGCCGCGATGCCCAATCCCCAACCCCCAGCGTGCTTGCTGATCTTCTCCGGTCTGCCGGGTGTCGGTAAATCGACCCTGGCGCAAGCCGTAGCGCGCGCGACTCCGGCGATCTATCTGCGGATTGACACGATTGAGCAGGCTTTGCGAGTGCTGTGCGGGCTGGACGTGCAGGGCGAAGGCTATCGTCTGGCCTACCGGATCGCGGCGGACAACCTCCGGCTCGGACTCAGCGTCATCGCCGATTCCTGCAATCCGATCGCATTGACCCGACGAGAATGGGAGTCCGTTGCTGACGACGCGGGTGCTGCCGCTGTCAATATCGAGGTCATCTGCTCAGACGCTGGGGAGCATCGCGATCGCATAGAATCCCGCAGATCAGAAGTCCCCGGCCTCGTGCTACCAACCTGGCAGGATGTCCAGCGGCGCGAGTACCACGCCTGGAACACAGAGCGACTGATCATCGACACCGCCGGTCGCTCGGTGCGCGAGTCTGAGGTTGAACTGGTGGGGAAGCTGCGATCGCGCGATATTTTCCAAGAATCGCTTCCCTGACGGCAGGAATTCACTAGGGCGCCGGTACAGAAACCCGGTTTCTCACCTGAGAAGCACAAATCTCGTTGGCCAACCCACACAGAAACCGGGTTTCTCGGACTTCTGAACCGATGCTTTAGGCCCACAGTCGCTCACCGCTCCCTAAGTCGCATCGGCCTCGCCAACCACCTTCTCCTGCTCCGCATCAATGGCCGCCCGGTAAGCGCTGACATAGTGCTGCGAACCGATGTCGCCGGTTGAGGCGGTGAAACCCCACGGTTCGCCGAGGTGAACGTAGACAGAATCGCTGATCTTGACCGGCGGCAGCAGCGGCACGAGATCAGCCAGGTTGGCGATGCGATAGCTGTTGGGGATCAGCTGACTGTGGGCTTCCGCAAATTCGGGATTCCCTACGCGCGGGCCTGCGTAGGTGTAGAGGCGCAATTGATCTGCGAGAGCTGGAACACGCTGGGCGATGTCGAGGGCGGCTAGAGTCGAGAGCGGCGCGCCGAGACTGTGACCAGAGACGAATAGCGGTCGGTCAGGGGTAAGCGATTCGAGGGCGGCAAGCGTGGCTTGGGAGAGTTTGGCATAGATATTGGCAAAACCGTGGTGAATTGCGCCAGCAAAGTCAAATTCTGACACCTTGCGCTTGGTCACTTGCTGCGCACGCACCGTTTGCAGCCACTCGTAGGTGCGCTGCGTGCCCCGCAGAACCAGAATATGGTGGCGCGGGCTGGTCAGCACAAAGCCCCAGTACACGGGAAATGACCACTGGATGGCAACTGTTTGACCGGCGAGCTGACGGACTAAATCTTTGACCTGGTTCGCGCTTTCGTGGAGCGGATCGTCTAGCGCGATCGCCATATCACCGACCGTCAGTTCTGGGCTGACCGCGACCGTATTGGTCGCACCGATCTCTTCGGGTCCCTTGATCACCGCGACTTGCTCATAGTTTTGGAGGCGATCATCATAAGATGGCAAGGCCTGAATTGACCCGTCGAAGCTTAAGTCAAATTTCCCGGTCAGGTATTGCTCAGTCGCCAGACGGCTGCACTGGATCAGTGTCTTGGAGACTTCGCGGTTGTAGGGTTCGCTGGGCGGCTTGAGCTTGAGGTTCGCGAGAATGCGATTAGTTGCAGCCGTCGCTTCGGTGTCCCCGGCGATCGCGGTGTTCACCGCTGCATCGACGTACTCCTGATTGCCCAAGAGTAGGTCAGTCAATGTCGCCTGTTCAGCGTGCAAAGCGCGGCGGCGGCGCAACTCATCGATACCAGAGACCACAACGCCTACACCTAGACCAGTCAGCAGCAGTTGACGGCGCGTCAGTTTAGCCATCAGTCGTTTCGCTCCCGCGACTGACGATGCGGTTTAGAAAACCATTGAAGAAAAATTGATTGGCGGCGGCTCCGAGCGTCCAGGTGCCACTCATCAGAGCGACGGCGACGGCGAAGCGGTCGATGAGTGGAATGAAAGTACCGAGAAAAATCAGAATGAGCCACGCGAACAGGGCGATCGCCAGCGCGCCCAGTCCATTCATGATCCCGCCCGCCCAGGCAAGGGGATTACGGACGATGGGAAAATGCCAGCGCTTGGCGATATCCCAGACCATTTTCAGCAGAATCGCCAGGGCAACCACCAGGGTCAGCGTCAAAGAGAAGGGGTTGAGGCCCAGGAGCGTCAGTCCAATCGCGTAGTCAACAACCATGCGTTGGATCGAGCGGTAGCGGCGGGCGAGGTCGCTGTGGTTGCTCAAGCGTTCATCGTAGTTTAGGGGTGGAGAGGTCACGGCACTACTTCACAGGTTACAGAGGAACGGTTGCGGCGAGCATTCAATACAGGTGATCGCCAAACTGTGAGACCCGCACAAGCTAGACGCTCGCTGGTCGGCGATCAAGCTCGATGTAGCCGTGGAGTATTCTACTTTAAGTGGCGCTAGCAAGCAATCATCGTGATCGTGTTGTGGCGATCACTTGTCACATTATGCGAGTTCAGTCAAAGGCAGGCAAGAAAATCTTGCCTGCCTGCTGATTAGGATCTGGATGGTACGCGGTATGGAATCAAGCGCGATCGCCCCCCGCGACCCATTCATAAACTTCCAGCGACTCCGGTTGGCAGTTGTGGCAGCCGCCGCAGGTTTTCACCGGCAGTTTACGCACGCGTGCCTTGCGGATCAGGCGGTCAAGCATCCCGTGCAGGGCGCTGGCGTCGGTGTGAAAGCATTCTGCCAACTCGCTGAGAGAGGCTTGCTGGCGATCGCGCAAGTACGCCTGCAAATCGCTAAGCATTCACACCTCCATGGCTAGTGGTCACCTCGGCCGCGAGTTTTTGTCGCTGCCGATACTTACCCGCCGCTTTCATCGCCGCCACGGTGGCAAACATCACCGCCATCAGCCCTAGCAGCCAAGCGAGCGCGGTTGCTGGATGCGAGGCAAAGGTGGCGAACTGATAGTAGAAGACGGCTGCCCAGTAGCCCAAGCCCGTCGTCCAGCCAGCGACGAAGAGCGTCCAACCAAGATTGGTTTCCCGGTAGACGGCGGCGGTTGCCGCGACGCAGGGGAAGTAGAGCAGGACGAACAGCAGGAAGGCAACGGCGGCCGCTGTGCTGCCAAAGCGCAGACTCATTTGCCCAAAGGTGCTGTGGCTCACTTCCTGTTCCGCAACGGCGGTTTCGATGTCGCCGGTGCTGCTCATGATGCCCAAGCCGATCGGGTCGAGCGCCTGGTTGGTCAAGTCAGCTAAGTTCGCGGGGATGCTGGCAAAGGCTTCGCCGATGCCGCCCCAGAAGTCGAAGCTAGCCTCTGGCTCATCGCTCGCTCCGGCGGCGGCATCTTCCGCAGCCATCTCGGTGTAGAGCGCATCCATCGTGCCGACCATCACTTCTTTGGCGAAGACGCCGGTAAAGATGCCGACGGTGGCAGGCCAATTGTCTTGCTCGACGCCCATGGGGGTAAACACCGGCGTCACGGTGCGGCTAAAGGCGCTCAGGATCGAGTCTTTGCTATCGTGTTTGCCAAAGGAGCCATCGGTGCCGACGGAATTGAGCAAGCCGAGAATCACGACCATGATCACGATCATGCGACCGGCACGGGTGATGAAGGCTTGCAGGCGTTGCCAGGCGCTGATCAGGACGCCGCGCAAGGTGGGGATGTGGTACGGCGGCAACTCCATCACGAAGGGAGCAGCTTTGCCACGGAGGATCGTGTTTTTGAGCACGACGCCGGTGAAGACCGCGGCGAGAATGCCCAGTAGGTAGAGCAAGAAGACGATGTTTTGACCATTGCGCGGGAAGAAGGCGGCGCAAAATAGGGCGTAGACCGGCAGGCGCGCCCCGCAGGACATGAAGGGGTTCATCATCACGGTCATCAGGCGATCGCGCCGATTCTCCAGCGTCCGCGCTGCCATGATGCCGGGAATATTGCAGCCGAAGCCAACCATCATCGGCACAAAGGATTTGCCGGGTAGGCCGACAAAGCGCATCAGCCGATCCATGACGAAGGCGGCGCGGGCGAGATAGCCGGAGTCTTCCAGGATCGCCAGAAAGATGAACAACAGCCCGATTTGGGGAATAAACGTCGCGGTGGTCTGGATGCCGCCGCCGACGCCATCGGCGAGTAAGCCAACCAGCCAACCCGGCGCTTGCACTGACTCTAGGAAATTGGCCGTGCTATCGACGAAGATCGTGCCAAAGGCGATGTCAAAAAAGTCGATGAAAGCCCCGCCGAGGTTGATCGCGAAGAGGAAGGTCGCATACATCACGACCAGGAAAATCGGAATCCCCAGCGTGCGGTTGAGCACGAGGCGATCGAGGCGCTGGGTCAGGCGCTGCGAGACCACGCGGGTCTGCTGGCTCGCACTGGCGACGATCTGGTGAATCCAGGTGTAGCGGGCATCGGCGATCGCCAGATCCAGGTCTTCGCCCAGTTCCGCTTGCACAGTGGCACGCAAGGCATCGGCATGTTCGCGTAGCTCTGGACTCAAGCCCGTGCCATTTTCGGCCGTGCCTTGCAACAGCATCAGGGCTGTCCAGCGGGGATGCTGACTGTGTTGCTGAGCGTCGGCGGCGAGGCGACCGGCGAGATCGGCGATCGCCTCGTTGAGCACGGGCGGATAGGCAACCGTCGCGGCGCTGGGTCGGGGGGATTGCAATGTTTGCAGGATTTCAGCCCGCAACTCCGTCAAACCGCGACCCCGATTGGCTTGGATCCCGACCACGGGGCAGCCGAGCTGTGCCGACAGTTGCGCCGCATCCAGTTCTAGCCCGCGTTCTTGCACGAGATCGATCATGTTCAGCGCCAGGATCACGGGCACCCCCATGTCCAGGATCTGCGTGGTCAAATAGAGGTTGCGCTCCAGGTTAGCGGCGTCAACGATATTGACGACCAGATCCGCCTCGTCCGCCAGCAAGGAGTCGCGGGCGATCGCCTCATCCAGACTGGTCGCCTCGCCATCCACATCCAATGCATAGACGCCCGGCAAATCGACCACCGCGATTTCCCGATCCTGCTCGCGATATTGACCCTCCTTGCGTTCGACCGTGACGCCGGGCCAATTGCCGACTCGCTGATTGGCCCCCGTCAGCGCATTGAACAGCGTGGTTTTGCCACAGTTGGGATTGCCAACCAGGCCGATGGTGTACTCAGGCATCGGAATCTCCAGGGTTAACGACGGCAACTTGTAGGGCGTCAGCCTCGCTTTTACGGAGGCTGAGCTGATAGCCACGCACTTCGATCTCAGTGGGATCACCGAGGGGGGCGTGACGGGTGACGGTGAATTCGGTTCCTGGCGTCAGGCCCATGGCGAGCAGCTTATGTTTGTACGCGCGAGCGGTCGGGTCGTAGCCGACGACGCGGAGGCGCGCGCCCAGTGGGGCATCGCGGAGTTTGCTTTGGATTGCAGGCATCGAGTTTGCCTCCTCATGGTGAGAATTGCTAGCAGCAGCGGCGTAGAGTTCAGCGGCGATCACTTGGATGCGACTGGCGATTTCAGCGGCGAGGCCGAGTTGGCGATCGCCCAAGCTGACAATCACCGAGCCGGTGCCCGTCTGGCTGATCACTTGCAGCTCACAGCCGACGGTGAGACCCATGCCGTGCAAACGGCGATTGCTCTCACCACAGTTGAGCGCCACGATACACAGGCGATCGCCCACATCGGCCTCAGCCAACGTGCGACTGCCTGCGGCCAAAGGACGGGAAGCCTCCTGCAAGCTGGACACGCCCAGATAGGTGAACCCCCGCCAGGTTGCGGCCTGTGCTTGTTTCGCCCCGTTTTTGGTGCTCTCGTCACAACTACTCATGGATTTAGTGCTCAGACACTTTTTGCAAGTTATTTTCAACAATAGATCGCTGAAATGCTTACAAGTCGTACTATTAACGATTTTTTAACCTTGTTGAACCTGCTAATAGTTTTCAGCCAATGTTGTTTTAGTTGCAATTGCAGTGGCAGTGAGGGCGCGATCGACCGAGCCGTTAGTCCCCGCATTAGACCAGTGCCGTACACCTCGGTCACTGTTCCCCACTATTGCAAGTAATTCTGAAGTCACTCTCAGCAAACTGCCTTTAACAAAATTACAGAAATCCCCAAAGCCTTTTTCTGAAAGGCATCAGAGACGATCTGGCGATCCGAGATCCGACCCACACTTGACATTAGTCACTGACTTGGTGCTAGCTTTATTGAGAATAAAGTTCAATTAGGTTGCAACATTAGGAGGTCAACCTCTCATGCAAACTTATGGCAACCCAGAGATGACATACGAGTGGTGGGCGGGTAATGCGCGCTTCACCAACTTGTCCGGCCTGTTCATTGCCGCCCACGCCGCCCAAGCCGCCCTGACTGCCTTTTGGGCCGGTGCGTTCACGCTGTTCGAGCTGTCGCGCTTCGACACCGCCCAGCCCATGAGCGAGCAAGGTCTCATCCTGCTGCCGCATCTCGCCACCCTCGGCCTCGGCGTCGCTGACGGTGGCCAGATTGTAGATACCTACCCCTTCTTCGTCGTCGGTGCGGTGCATCTCATCGCTTCCGCCGTTCTCGGTGCGGGTGCCCTCTTCCACACGGTCAAGGCCCCCCGCGACCTGCAAACCGCGACCGGCTGGACCAAGAAGTTCCATTTTTCCTGGGACGACCCTCGGCAACTGGGACTGATCCTCGGTCACCATCTCCTCTTCCTCGGCGCGGGTGCTCTCTTGCTCGTCGCCAAAGCCATGTACTGGGGCGGTTTGTACGATGCTATGACTCAGACCGTGCGCGTCATCTCGCAACCCACCCTCGACCCCCTGATCATCTACGGCTACCAAACCCACTTCGCGAGCATCAGCAGCCTCGAAGACTTGGTAGGCGGTCACATCTACGTCGGCATTCTCCTCTTAGCGGGTGGCATCTGGCATATCCTCGTGCCGCCATTGCAGTGGAGCCGCAAGGTTCTTGTTTTCTCTGGCGAGGCGATTTTGTCCTACTCGCTCGGTGGCATTGCCTTAGCTGGCTTTGTCGCCGCCTATTTCTGCGCGGTCAATACGCTCGCCTACCCCGTGGAATTCTACGGACCGACGCTGGATGTACGCTTGGGAATTGCCCCCTATTTTGCTGATACCATCCCCTTGCCGATCGGAGAATACACACCCCGCTGCTGGCTCGCCAATGCCCACTTCTTCCTCGCCTTCTTCTTCTTGCAAGGTCACTTGTGGCACGCTCTCCGCGCGTCGGGATTCGATTTTCGGTGGGTCGGCAAAGTGCTGGGGCTTGTAGAGGCTTAGCGTCGTGAAGACACCGATTTAGGATGCTGGCGATCGCCCACAATTCACTCACACCAATGTCTCGCAAAATCTCACAATGAACTGTCCCTTTTGCACCCACAAAATGCTCCGACAGATGAGCAACCGGCAACTGTACTGGTTTTGCCCCCACTGTCGGCAACGCTTGCTCGCCATTTCGAGCAACCTGAGCGAGCCAACTCATCCCGCACCCTTGGCCCGCACCCTTGGCAGCGACTGATGAGTCATACCCCCAAACGATCCCGTTGAGAGCTGAGAACACTCACTACAAATACTCTAAGAACAAGTACAACGGAATCATGGCAAAAATTGGTATCTTCTTTGGCACTCAAACCGGTAACACTGAGAATCTTGCCGAACAGATTCAGCAAGCTCTGGGCGGTGACGCAGTTGCCGATCTCAAGGATGTGGCGGATGCTGAGCCGTCCGATTTGGCTGACTACGAATTCCTCGTAATCGGTTGCCCAACTTGGAATATTGGGGAACTTCAGAGTGACTGGGAAGGGCTATATGACCAGCTTGATGACATCGATTTTAGCGGCAAAAAAGTGGCATATTTCGGCCCTGGTGACCAGATTGGTTATGCCGAAAATTTCCAGGATGCGTTGGGAATTTTGGAGGAAAAAATCAGTAGCCTCGGTGGGAAAACGGTCGGTTACTGGCCAGCCGATGGCTATGACTTTAGCGAATCCAAGGCCTTGCGAAATGGCAAATTCGTTGGGTTAGCATTGGATGAAGATAATCAATCAGAGCTGACCGACGGGCGCATTGCCACTTGGACGAGCCAACTCAAGCAAGAGCTGGGTCTCTAGCATTTTTTCCGTCTCCGCCAACCCGCACTCGTCGTTATCGGGCGGGTTCTACTCGCCCGATGACAACCCGATCCATCTCAGTATACTCAACATGACTGAATATCCCCATGCTTTGCTGATCAACACCAGCCCAAGTTTGCAACGATTCAATGAGCGGTTGTGTGCGGTGCTGGCACAATCGGTGCGACTCGGCTGCTGGCAATATGAACAAACAGCGGATGAACCGCTTTCGCTGGCGGCGGGCGTCGTGCTACTGCACGATTACCTAAAACATTGCGATCGCCCCCTTGATTTGCTCGCCCACGGAACCAGCGGCTGGCTCGCCCTACTCTACGCTCGCCGCCATCCTGAACGGGTGCGATCGCTGACGTTGCTCGCGGTTGGTGCCCATGCGGCTAGCGACTGGCACGCCCACTACTACGCCCGATTACAACTCTTGCCCTGCCCAAGGCAAGTCGTGTTGCGCCAGATGGTCAAGGGGTTGTTCGGCAACTGCTGCCCCCATGGTGAGCGTGAACTGATCGCTCTGCTAGAGCGCGACTTACGGACGGCGCTGTCGCCGCACACGCTCTACGAACACCAGCGACTGCCACCAGCACCAGTCGCGATGCCGCTACTCATTTGCGGTAGCCGAGACGACATCATCGCAGCCCCCAACGATCTCAACGACTGGCAACCCTGGCTCAAATCCGGGGATGTCCAGTGGTGTTGTCCAGGCGGACGGCATTTCTTTCATCATGTTTGTCCACATTTGGTCGCTCGGCAGATTGTCAGTTTTTGGCAGGCGATTGGCTCGCTGGCGGCACCAGTGACGGTGTTACCGCCGGTCTCGCGATCGCTCCTGACGATCAGTGATGTTATTGAGTAGGTTGGTTCTGATGCTAATGCTTTGTCTCTTGCCTTGGGTTCCGATCCTCTGCCCAGTCGGGATCTTCAGTCTATTGGTGATGTTGGCGATCGCGATCATCGCGGCCAGCCGTGATGCAATCGACCACCTGCGACGCCTACACCAAATCCCCTGCACAGGCTGTGCTTACTTCACGGGTTGCCAGTATCTGAAATGTACCGTCAACCCCAGCATTGCCCTGACTGAAGGAGCCGTTGCCTGTCGCGATTTTGCCCCCAATAGCCATATTCAACCCCTCTGTACACGCCACTGCAAATAAGGGCTATCTCACGCCTCAAAACTCCAACGGGTAAACCTTGGACGGCAAATTGATGCTCCCATTTTGCAAATCCATCTAGCCTCGATTGTGTTGTTTCATCTCCAGTGACCATGATTAAACCAAGCCGCTTTTTGCTCGTAAGTCTCGTTGCTTGCTTAATGTTAATGATTAGTGGATTAAATTTTTCGTCAGCATTCGGGTATCGTGCTCCAGAGCTGCAATCAACTGAGCCAGTTGAGGTCGTAGCTGACCAAAACTATGCTCAAGAAGTTGAAGCCGGGTTGCGCTATTTTCGCCAACTCGCTGCTCGCCAACTTGAGTTGCATGAAGATTTGCTCGCGGCTGTTGAGTCCGGCAACCTCGCGGCCGCAAAAACCGCCTATGTCAACGCGCGACCGCCTTATGAAGAGATTGAAGTCTTTGCTGGTAGCTTTGAGCAGGAAGATTCTGATATTGATGCCCGTCCCTATGCCTTCGATCTCGGCGAGATGTCGCCAGAATTCAAGGGCGTGCATCGTATCGAGGGTTTCATCTATCGCGACAATGATTTGCGAGCCGCGATCCCCTATGCCGAAGAGTTGGTGGCAACGACGCGATCGCTGATCGCCAAACTCAATGACTCTAGCAACTTCAGCGCCCAATCCAACTTCGCAGGCATGATTGCTTTGGCAGCCGAGGTTCCAGCAAAAAAAATCTCCAGCGAAGAGGAGACCTGGTCGGATCAAAGCCTGCTCATTTTCAAAAGTAACTGGGATGGCATTTACTCCCAGTACCAGCCGTTTGCCGAGCGGCTAGCGCCGGAGATTGCCAATGCTGTAGACGCCGCTTACCAAAACTGTCTCGCGATCTTGGAGCCGTTTGCTACGCCGAACAGCGTCGCCATGACCCCCTACAGCTCACTCAGCACGGCCCAGCGTAGCGACATTATCCGCGTCGCCTATCAATTCTTAGCCGCTCTGCTAGAGGCTCGTGACGCATTAGGCTTGGGCTAGCAACATCGGGGAACCTCCCCAGTCGGATACTAAGCCACCTAACTACTGATTGGGCGGAATTCCCTCGATTGCCACGAGTGCCTCGCCCAGAGCTTTGGCAATTGGGGCTGCTACTTTTGTCCCATAGGCATCGTCGCCCTTGGGTTCATCGACTACGGCGAGGACGACGTAGCGGGGCTGCTCAGCTGGCAAGATGGCGACGAAGCTGGCGACTTTTCGATCGGTGAAGTAGCCGCCCGTAGGGCTAGCCTTTTGTGCAGTTCCCGATTTGCCTGCCACTTGATAGCCGGGGATGCGCGCTGCCGCACCACTGCCGGACTGCACCACTGCCGCCATGTTTTCGAGGACGATACGGGTCGTTTCCGGTGAGAAGATACGCGGTTGCGGTTGTGGCGTCGGCTGCCAAATCGGCTGACCCTCGACATCGACCAGGGCGTGGATCATATGGGGTTGTACAAGGGTGCCGCCATTGGCGATCGCCGCGTGGAGCTGAGCCAGCTTCAGCGGCGTCAGCGAA
The DNA here is from genome assembly GCA_012031265.1 of Spirulinaceae cyanobacterium SM2_1_0. GTDB lineage: Bacteria > Cyanobacteriota > Cyanobacteriia > Cyanobacteriales > Spirulinaceae > JAAUTY01. The sequence goes on from JAAUTY010000056.1 coordinate 16,376, forward strand.
AAGCCCTGACCAAATGAGGTGGTCGCCGGCTCTACGGGTGAAGCAGTAAAGTCTGCGAGTGCCTTCAACTGTCCTACGCCTTCACCGGGCAGTTCGGTGTCCAGCTTCTGAGTCAGACGCAGTGTTTGCAGGGCTTGGTAATACTGTTGGGGACTCATACGGCTGACCAGATCGACCATGCCGACATTACTTGAATGCGAGAGTACCTGGGTAATGGACAGTTGACCGCGCGCTCCTGCCGTCTCGTAGTCGTGATTGGCGATTTCCCATTGCTCGATCTGGATCCGTCCAACATCATTGAAGGTACTGTTGGCATCAATCACCCCTTGTTCAAGGGCGATCGCCACATTCAGCGGCTTGAAAGTCGATCCCGGTTCGTACAAATCAGTCACCGCCCAGTTTTTGAACAGACTGATATCAAACTTGGAGTATTCATTCGGATCAAACGTCGGCTCACAGGCCAGTGCCAAGATCGAGCCGTCGCGAACATCTAGCACGATCGCCGCGCCGCGTTTAGCGTCAAAGGCATCAAGTTGCTGCTTCAGCGCCAAGCGAGCAACCCGTTGCAGGCGAATGTCGAGTGTGAGTTGCAGGCGCAGCTCATCAAAATCAAGAAAACCATCCGGCAGTTGGTCGGGCATCAGCGCCCCGCTACCGGCGCGATTCAGACGCAGGGTGCGGACGGAGCGTTCGAGTAAATCTTGCTGCGTGTATTCCAACCCGGCCTGACCGTGATGATCTAGATCGACATAGCCTACAACATCTGCAACCAGCTCCTGCTGCGGGTAGAGGCGTGAGTATTGGCGGATCAGCTCAAAGCCATCTAATCTAAGTGCCGCGATGCGATCAGCGACTTCTTCCGACAGCCCAAATGAGACTGGTACGCCTGACTCGCCTGAGCTGAGGTGTTCTGCTAGACTATTGGGTTGGTCGTACTCATCGAGCAGAGCGGCCAATTTTGCTGCAATTTCCTCCGGGGCGGCTTTGAACTGACGCGGATAAGCGTAAAGTGTGTAGACGAGACGGTCAGTCGCCAGAACATTACCTTTGCGATCAATGATGGGGCGGCGGGGGACGTAGGGCCGCATATACACCATCTGCTGCTGCTGCGCTTTGGCAGCCAATTGCTCCGAGCGTACATTCTGCAACCAATACAAATTGGTGCCCAGAGCGATCACACTCGCCATCAGCAAGCTCCAGACCAATAGTAGCCGACCCCGACTGAGGCGCTGTGGCAGGAGTCGCGACGGCGGTTCGGAGCGTGCCCGTCGCTGGCGACGCGACGAGCGCGTCGCCGAGGCGCGATGAGGAGGAACAACGGTTAACTTTGGCGGACTCATCCAGCATTTAGGGAGGGGGATTTCATAACTGGCCTGATTTTTCTGAACATCGCCCCAGTTTGACTACATTCGCACAAAAAATAACATCTTACTTAGCGTCATCCTCGCTCCTTAAGAATCCTAGAAACATTCAGACTCAGATTCAGGCCTTCCACATCGTCGCGACGCGCGCGATCGCGCCATGACCTTCAGACAGGGGGAGCCGCCTGCACCAACCGCTCATCGTCAATATCCCAGGGGGGGACGCTGCGCTAAAGACTGCTGATTGACGGCGACAGCGACCGGGCGAGTTGTCGGTGGTTCCGTAGCTTTGGGTAGGAAGATGGTGTTGGTAGGGCTGGGGGCAACAAGACCACTTTCCGGTTGTTGCGCTTGGCGGGCGAGTTGGTTTTCGACCATGGCATCTACCGCCATCAAACTGCGTTGCTCACGCTGCAAGGTTTGTAGTCGGTCATACTCGGCACTCCATTGCTGCTGGAGATAGACCGTGGACGCATAGATCGCGAGTGCCAAGGCTGCTAGGCAGAAGGCGATCGCCGTTGAACCCTGTTGCATCCCCAACAGCAAGCGCAACCAGACGGGGAACTGGGGCGATCGCGTTGCCCGTCGATTACTGACTGGTCGCTGAGCAGGCGTGGGGAATGGCACCACGGTTACGGGAGCAGCCATGGGACGGAGTGCAGCGACAGCCGGCCGAGTCTTTGGGGGGACTGAGCGCTGTCGCCGCGAGCGGCGCTGCTTTGTCAAGCGAATAGAGCGATCTGAGCGGATACAAGCAGCCATAGCCAGCGTGTCAAATACGAACGAGCGACCAGTCGAAGTCATGCAAAGTAGTCTGCGAACAACCTAGCTGGATTTTCCCAATCCTAACACTGTCGTTTCGGTTACGCTTATTATTCCGCAAGCTTTGCGGTTGCGAGCGAGGGATTCTGCCCCCCCGAGCAATTAGTAAGGATCTCTTCATTTTGGTGTTAGGCGCGGCCAGAGTAATTGCAACCGGTCGATAATCGCCGCTGCAACCTGCTCTGGCAATAGACTCGCCGTGTCCAAAATGGCGGCGCGATCGCCCGCCAATTGCTCCAGTGCCGCACGGGTCGCAACCGGCTGATAGACGTGCGCCTGCTCGACGATCGTTTTCAGCTTGCCGCGCAGCTCCTGACCGGTGACGGTTCCAGCCTGCACCAGGGCGAGTAACTCGGCAATTTCTGCGGGGCTGAAGTGAGCCGCCGCTTCGGGAACTCCTAGCGCCGCCAGACCTTCCTGATCACTTGCGGAGTCTCCCACGACCCGCACCCGATCGAAGGGATCGCCCCGATGCAACATCCGCAACAGTCGCACCTTGTTGGGAGCATCCAGCATCGCGAAGGCTGCTTGAGGAAGCATCCGGGCTGCGTAGCTGACCTCAGCTTCGCCCCGCAAGCCATCAAAGATCAACAGCGGCTGGGCGCGGTCTTTGGCAACCGCGACTTGCTGCAAAATTTCACCCATGCCACCGGGATGCTGGTGGCGGTAGCGACGGGCATATTCCAAACGTTCGAGCCGGTCAGTGACCGGCTCTGTCCTCCCCGCCATCGCCGCCAGCGGCGCGATCACTAGGTAATCAGTCAAGACTCGTCGATCGGGCAATAGCGTAAAACGCAGACCCAAGCGCGCTAACTGCTTCACTGTGGTGCTCTTCCCTACACCGGTCGGACCGACCAGAATGAGCAGGGGTTGTGTCGCAAGCAATTGCCAATCGGGGGGTGGTTTTGGGCCTGATCCCACCCCCGGCGCTAAAATCATGAATTCTGCTGCCGAGTTCTGTCCGGTTGACGGTGGCAAAGTCATGTTTAACGGAATGATACTGGCTGTTAGTTATCTGTCTGGTTGGTGATCACACCCTGATCGTGCCGATTGTAACGACACAAATGACTATGGTCTGGATATATTAAGTAGTCCTAATTCGTGCAATAACATAGCATGGTGCGTTCTCCGACCCACGGTTCCCACTTTACGAAAACTGGCATTGCATCACTGCTCCTTGCCATTGCCCTGATTCTGGTCAGTCTCGTAGGCTTGGGGGATGCCTACCGCAACTACCCTAGTTTTATCGCGGACAAACTCAATGCTCAGGGACAAATTGTCAAAAATTCTCTCGATACGTTCCTCGCTGCTGGCTTGCCGATTGATCAGTTTTCTGGCTTCTCGCGGCTCACGGCACCGCTGATCGAAACCGACCCGGATATCCAGCGGATCGATGTCGAAACGACTAGCGGTCAGATTATTTTTGCTGAGGCGAAACCGATCGCTGAAGCGGCGGAGCTCCTGACTTATGGCGAGAGCCGCTTGCAGCCGGAAGACAAGCGTTACGCCGTCCAGGAAAGCGAGCAGTTCTACCGGATTGTTCTGCCGCTCGTCAACAAATTTGAGCAGGCTGGTCAGTTGCGCGTCTTTATGAACAAGGCGGCAATTAATCAGCGTGTCGGCCGCTATTTTTTGCCGATCGCCAGTCTCACTGTCATCGCACTGGTGGTTTTCGCTGTTGTTGCGAGTCGCGCCTATGCGCGGCTCGAGTCAGGGCAGACCAGCCAAGGAATTGAGCTAGCCTACACCTCAGCCTACGCTCTAGTGGCGATCGCCGTCGTCGTGGTGCTTACCCTGCTCTATTCTTCCGGCCTGCAAGCCAAAACCCAGGCAATCACCCTCTCGCTGACCAGTCGCTTGGAAGCTCCCGTAGAACTGGGCATCAAGCTCGCTGACTTGGATGGGATCGAAACGACGCTCGAGGAATATCAGACGCTTAACCCCGAAATCAGCTACATCGCCCTTAAAACGGCAGAGGGCATCGCCATCGACACTACCCCGGCAGGGCAGGCGACCACCCAGTCCAACAATGCCAACTATTTTGTTTACGAAGCGAAGATCGGGTCTGATCATGATGCGGCTGACTTGAAAACCATCCTCGTCAAAAGCCCACGAAGCCTGCTCTATTATCGGCTCTGGCGGAGCGTCAAGAATTTCTTGGCCCTCTTTGTTGCCTCGGGGTTCATTGCGATGATCTTTCTGAATCTATTGCGATCGCTGACACGCCCCGCGATTACAGGCAGCGATGCCGCCGAGGAGCAAGAGCTGCGGCGTATTGAGCCATTCTATTTCCTGGGTGCGTTTATCGATGGCTTGAGCATTTCCTTCCTGCCCCAGTATCTGCGCTCCATGGCGATTAGCTCCAATGTAGAACCAGCACTAGTCTCTACCCAGTTCACGGTCTTCTTCTTCGGTTGGGCGATCGCGATGATTCCCGCCGCGAGCTTGGTTAAGCATCGTGATGTCAAATCGCTCCTCCTCGCTGTCGCCGGCTTGAGCGTCCTGACCTCATTGGGAATGGCGTTCATTGAGGATTTCTATCTCATGTATGGGATTCGTGCTCTAGCCGGCGCGACCCAAGGTTTGCTGCTTGTCGCAGTTCAGTCCTACATTTTGGACGTGGCGTCAGCGCGCCGCAAGACGCAGGCGGGGGCGATGATGGTTTTCGACTTCTTCGGCGGGCGACTCGCCAGCACTGCCCTGGGTGCGCTGCTGTCGGTCTATGTGGGCATCCAGGGCGTGTTTGCCATCGGCATTGCCATTGCCGTCCTCTCACTATGGTACTGCTGGCAGTTCATTCCCTGGCGTGCTGCGCGCTTGCACGCAGTTGCCCTAGCACTGCAACCCACCACACAAACCCTCGAAACCGAGCCACCGCCGGTCACTAGAGGCTTCTTCCACGACCTCATAGATGTTGGTCGCGACTTCCAGTTCCTCAAGGCGTTGTTACTCGTTGGTTTGCCCTACCGAGCGATTTTCACTGGCGTTACTGTCTTTGCCCTGCCTTTGATCCTGGCTCAACAGGACTACCAGCCGGAAGACATTGGGCAAATCATCATGTTCTACGGTGCTGGTGTGCTTATTACCAGTACTTATATCAGCCGCTTAGTCGATCGCTTCGGACGTACCAATCTAGTGCTCTGCCTTGGCTCAGCCGCGAGTGGTCTCGGCCTGATTCTCATTGGCTCGATGGCTTGGATCGATACCAGCCAAGCCAACATTCCTGGACTGACGACCTTCCTCGTGATTCTGGGTCTGACGATTACTGGGGCGGGGCATGGTTCGATCAATGCTCCCAGCCTGACTTACATCACGGAAACCCAGGTGGCTGACAAGATTGGCAAAAATACGGCTGGTTCGCTATACCGCCTGATCGAGCGTATGGGTCAGATTGCTGGGCCTGTGCTCGTCGGACAATTACTCATCATGACTGATCAAAGCCCGATCGCCATTAGCTGGATCGGCGTCGCCAGTGCGGTCTCAGGGATCCTGTTTATCTTTGGCTTCAAGCCACACAAACACCTCACCTGAAGTCGGCGCAATCGCGATTACGACTCGTTTTGCAGGCGTTGTAGCTCGGCTTGCAAGGCGGCAACTTGCTGACGCAAGCGTTCGGTGTCGTCGTCAGCGGTGGCACGGTCAGCGTCATCTGGCTCGTCATCCAAAATTTCAATGCGGCGGGGTTGGCGATCGCCCGCTGGTTCATTGCCAGAGTCTGGGGTTTTCTGCGCCTGCCGCACCAGATCATCGACAAAGCGACTCGCTTCTTCAGCGTTCATCTCGCCGCGCTTGACCATTTCGTCTGCGAGCTTCTGGGCTTGGGTGCGCAGGTCTTGTAGTGTGCTGCCGGCCTTTTCACCGGCATAGGAGGCAATGCCAACACCCAAGTAGAACGCTTTCTGCAACAGATTGCCAAAACCAGCCATGCTTCGTTTTCGCCCCTAGGGCGATCGCAACAGTTCTTCTATTTTCAGGATACCGCCTGTCTAGGGAGTGGCGACGGCAACTCACTGAACACCGTTGACCACGGCAGCCTGGGTTTTATGGTACAAATATACTGCATTATTTTTCGCCCACCATGACCCCCAGTCGCCTACGCCTCCTCACTAGACATCCGCCTCGCCGCCGCCGACACCGCCGCCGCACCGCCGCCAGCCTCGACTGGTACTTCACCATCGGCATCCTCACCCTCACCATGCTCATCCTCGTCGCCCCCCGACCGATGGTGCAGCAGGTCGCCGATACCGTGCAGCGCCAACTCGCTGCTGTGCCGGTGCCGGGGAATCCTTTTCAAGCGCCGCCGAGCCGCGATCGCTATGCCCGCCAACTCTTCACCAACCTCAACGCCGCTGGGGTGCGCGCCATCGGTCACGCCGAAGGCAACTTGACCCCCGCCGGGGCAAAAACTGACCTCTACTGGGGACACCCCGATCCGGCTAATTTCAAGCCCAACCAAGGCTGGTGCTCCGACCAGGGGCGCGGCGGCGGCGATGCTGCTCTCGCTGACCGTAAGTGCTTGGAACGGGTGCAGCAGCGCCTGAATCTACTGGTGCAGGACTTCCAAAATGCGGGTTTAACCCCCGACTTGCATCTGGAGGCTTTTGTCAATCTCGTCGATCTCTACAACCAAGCCTCGCCTTGGGTCAGCCGCCAGTTTGCCCAGAAGTATGTGCAGGCGCGATCGCAGGGCAAGCGCGGCGAGACAGCAATGGTCTGGGCACGGGTGGAGGCATTTCGGCGACGCGGCCAGATCGATGCCAGTGGTTTGATTGGCATCTGCCGTCGTGAGCAGCGCCCGGTGAGTGATTGGGATTGTGTGGCGCAGGATCAGCGACGACGGACGCAGGCGATCGCCCGTGTTCTGGGTCGCTTCGGCGTCGGGGTGAAGTTACGCCATCCCTTGCCAACGGGTCAGTTGACGCAGGGGTTTCACGCTACGCATCAGGGCGTGGACTGGGCGGCACCGCTGGGGACACCGATCGGGGCGGCTTTGGGTGGCGAGGTGGTGAAGGCGGGCTGGGGCACGGGGGAGGATGTCGGTTTGGGCAATCTGGTCGAGATTCGCCATAGTGCCGGGGTGCGGACGGTGTATGGGCATGGCGATCGCGTGCTGGTGCGTCCGGGGCAGTGGGTGGAAGCGGGGGAGCCGATCCTGGCGCTGGGGAATACGGGCAACAGTACGGGGCCGCATTTGCATTTTGAGCTTTACCTTGACGGGCGGGCGGTGGCACCGTTGAAGTTTTTGGGAGGGCGATCGCCCTCCTGAGCACTCGGAGCGGTTTCATGTGCCGTGGAACCCATGTCGAATAAGGGATTGCCATTAAACGAGCAGGCTTTTTCTGTGCCGAGGCTTCGACGCTGGACACAAGCCATGCTCGGGGCGATCGCCACAACAGTCGCGATTTGTCTGGTTGCGGGCGCTTGGTTAATACAGAGGGACTGACAGCGGCGAGCACCCAACTTTTGCGTAGCCTGGACTTACCCGATGTGCCAACCTTGCTAACTGAAACCCTCTTGCCATCGTGGCACCCTAAAAAGCATTTACGTGTCAGGAGGGCAAACGAGCCACACGACAACGGGCACACACTAGACGACACGGACATCGATTCAGAGATACTCAGGTTTCAGGAGCAAAAGATTAACGGCTGTACTCACAGCAAATGACCGGCTAGATGCGAAGCTGCTCTGTCCCTGGCAAGACGCCAAAAATTTTCTCGGAATAGGCAAACAGCTCGTCGTTACTGACCAAACGGCGATAGGCCGGATCGTCAATCAACTTTTTCCAGCGGCCATGCACGTCCATCTTCGCCGCTTGACCGGTGAACTCGGTGCCGTCAAATGAGCTACCCCCCGCCCGCTTACTCACTTCGTCAATACCGGCGTCAGTAAAATTCATAGCGAGCTTTTCAGCCAGCTCACGCCGGTAGTCGATATTGTCTACCCAAAGGTTGTAGTTAACGCAGATCTTTTCGTTTTGCAGGTAATTCGTTTCGCCGAGAAATTCTTTGGCATACTCCAGCCAGAGATCGACAAATGAAATCTGGGTGGATTTGATCGCGAGGAAGCCACGCCTGATGCGGCTAGCGAGCAAATTGAAGGGATCACGCAAAATGATCAGATCATAGATCCGCTGACTGCGTCCGAAGTACATGTCATGTTTCGCCCAAAACTTAGAGTCAACAATTTTGCTCAGAGGATGGTCTTCGTAGTTGTAGACCAAACATTCTGTCGGCACAAAGTTGCCCAAAGATTCTTGGCGAATGCGCTCAATTTCTTTGGGATATTCGGGGTAGTGATCGCACCAATATTCGTACTCGTGACGAAAGGGATTTTCGTAGACGGGAATGTCGTTGAGGTGACGAAACCGTCCCGCGTGCTGACGCTTCAGCCAGCGGATTAGGGCGTGGTTGCCGGTGCGCCGTAGGCCGACCATGCGAATTTCCTTTTCGTTCACCAGCGGCGGCGGGGTCGTCGCTACTTGGCGTTGGCGCTGAGCATCCTGAAAGATATGGAGCACCTTGCGACGCAGCTTCCGGGTTGCAAAGCCCGGCTTGCTCAGTGCTTTGACGATTAAGGGCTTTTGGTACATGGGCAGTGTCATGAAGCAAAGCATCTTGTCCACAGTTTAACCCTGTTTCAGTAACCGCGCTGACTTGGCGATCGCCAAAGGTTAAACTGAATCCGAAGCCCGCCGCACGCTAGCACCATGCAGATTCTCATGCTTTCTTCGACATTTCCCTACCCGCCCAGTCGCGGCGGTACCGAAATTCGTACCTTCAATCTGCTCAAGCATTTGCAGCAGCATCACGACGTTACCCTCCTAGCGCAGCGCCACGCGCACATCACCGATGCCGACGTTGCCGCGCTGCAACAGACGGTCAGCGAACTGCGTCTCTTCCCCCTGCCGGCTGATCCGCCAGCGGGTCGAGGCGCTAGCCAGTTGCTGAGCAAGGCGCAACGCTTTGGGACAGCACTACTCGAGGCGACGCCACCCAACGTCCGACATCGCTACTCACCGGAGCTACAAGCTTGGGTCGATGCAGCCGTGCGCGAGGGTCGCTGCCAGGCGATCACCTGTGAACATAGTGTCAACGAGATCTATGTGCGCCCTGAATTTCGCCAACAGGTGAAAACCTTGGTCAATGTCCACAGCTCGCTCTATGCCTGGGTGCGGACTCACCTTGAGATGGGAGCTTCACCACACCCACTCCGCGATCGCTCTATCTCAACTTGTTGCTGGAGCGCTACGAAAAGCGCTATTGTGCCAAATTTACCGACATCGTGGTGACGACGACTGACGACCGCGATCAATTGCATCAGTTCGCACCCCAAGCGCAGATTCATGTCATCCCCAACGGCGTTGATTTGGACATCTTCCAGCAGCGTGATCGCGATCCTGGTGGCTATGGTTTGGTCTTCGTCGGCGACATGAGCGCTTCCCACAATATTGACGCGGCACGTTTCTTTGCGCTGGAAGTGTTGCCGCCTTTGCAACAAGCCTATCCAGACGCCACGTTTGCCATCGTTGGCGGTCGGCCGACGGCTGCCGTCAAGGCTCTGGGCGATCGCCCCGGCGTGACCGTCACCGGTCGCGTGCCCTCGACCGTTGAGTATATGCACCAGTCTGCTGTCTGCGTGGTGCCACTCCGGACTGGCTTTGGGATCAAGAACAAAACCCTGGAAGCGATGGCAGCGGGGGTTCCGGTCGTAGCGAGCGATCGCGGCCTCGAGGGCTTGACGGTTGATGCAGCAGGCACACCACTCCGAGCGTTACGGGCGAATCGGATTGACGAGTATGTTGCGGCAATTGGTCGTCTGTATGAGGATGCGGCGTTACGATCTGAGTTGGCTGTGAACGGCCGCGCTTTGATTGAAGCGGACTATACTTGGGAGCAAGCCGGACGACGTTACGAAGCGGTACTGGCCGCGAGCATTTGATTCGGAACACCGGGTTCCAAGATGGGCAGCACTGACAGGAAGGCAATCGGTTGGGTTGCTCCCGGCGCGTTTTGAGTTTGGGCGGGTCAGTCATCGCTAGTTCCGCCTTGGGTCGTGCGATCACCTCCTAACTTTTCGTTGCTGGCGGCTGGCTCGGTTTTTCTCCCGCCAAGATCCAGCTTGTAAAGCCCAGAGGCGGAGCCAGCCAGCGGCCCTGATACTTAACGCCAAAGTGCAAGTGTGGCCCCGTGCCAGCTGTGCCAGTTGTGCCGAAGCTGCTCCCGGCTGGGTAGATACCGGGGCGACAGGTTTGCAGATGGTGGGCGATGAATGTCCAGCCGGGGAGGGATTGGCTCTCGATCTGGGCGTAGGTTCCCCAGGGCGGCTGCTGGATACACTCGACACGGGCACTGCTATCTGGTTGGGCGATCGCCGCCAGCGGGGTCCCGATCGGCGTGCCCACATCTACACCACGATGCGCCACACAGCCGGAAATATTTTGTGCGTCGATCTCCTCTAGGCTTTTGCCCAGACACTCAGAGCGACTACGCTGACCGGTGCTCGGATGCACCGGCCGCACGCGGTAGACATCGGTGACCCGGTAGCTGGTGTTGCGACCGGCGACACGCTGCTGGCGATTCGGCGTCGCCGCTAGCTCGGGCGTCCCAAAAAAGGCAGGGAGTTGTTGGGGCGGCACAGTCACTGGGGCAACCGGACTGGGGGCAGTGGGGGAACTGGGCGGAGCCGGGTTGGGGAGCGACGGGCGATCGCGCAGACTCGGGTGAATCACGGTGATGTAGGCAATGCCCAGCACCAGTAAACCCAGCAGCGCCAAGGTCGAACGTTGCGATCGCCGCGCCTGACGCTCAACCAAGAGGCGATCGAGTTTGCGTTCGAGGCGGTCGGTCTGGCTGTAGAGGCTGAACAGATGACCGAGCAGGCGGTTTTCGGTGTCTTGGAGGTGTGCGAGCAGGCGGCGGCGATCGCGACGCTGGTCATGTTGCAGTTGTGTTTGTAGGGCTGTGATCGTCGCCAGCGATTGACTGGTTGGCGGTTCAGTCGGGGTGGCGGATGGGGTAGAGTCGGCGCGCGGCGGCGGTGGTGCCACGTCCGGTTCGGTTAAAATCTCGGCCTCGAGGATTTCGGGTTGCGAGGGAGGATCGAGGGGATCAATGGGTGATCGGGGGCGATCGCGGTGGTTCTGGGCAGAGGGCATGAGTTAGAGCAACGCAGAATGCCAATGAGTCAAACGGTTTTGTCGCGGCGAGATGACTGGTGAAGAGCAGCGAGCCAAAGAGCTAGTTGGTGAGCCGCAGCAGGCTCAATAGCTTATTATAGTATATCCGTACTGCTTTGGGGTATGATAGGCTACACTATCCCTGCTTGTACAAGCCTCAGATTGTCCCCAGCGGCGATCGCCCCTTTGCCTCCCCTTGCCCCACTCATGTCTACCCGCCTCTATTTCGCCGCGCCGCTCTTCACGGCGGCTGAACAAGCCTTCAATGCCCAGCTCGCCCAGCAACTCGACCAGCTCGGCTGGCGGGTCTTTTTGCCCCAGGTGCGCTGTGCCGGTCTCACCACCAGTCAGGCGATCTACGGCCGCTGTCTGGAGGGTCTGACCCAGGCGGAAGTCGTCGTGGCGATTCTGGATGGGGCTGACGCTGATTCGGGAACCTGCTGGGAGTGCGGCTATGCCGTCGGGCAAAATATTCCCGTCGTCGCCGTCCGCACCGATTTCCGCCAGTCCGGAGACACGCGCGGCTTTAATGCCATGCTCCTCCACTCAGCCGCCGCTACAGTTGAAGCAAAAACCCACTTGGCGACCCACATCCACGAAGCCCTCTGCTCCGTCTTGGCACTGAGTAAACCCTAGCGCTGAATCTAGACGCTGCTTGGGGGACGAGACTCGGCCGCTGTCGCCATTGATCAACGCCAGTGCGTGAGAATATCTCCGGCCGCACCGGACATCCTGGAGTAGAATGTGACATCGCATTATCCCCGCAAGCGCATGATGGAATGGCACCACACTGACGCGCAGAGTCTGGCAATCATCGATCGCGAGTTTGGCGAGCACCTGCTAGCTCCCGCCGAGTACGAGGTTGTCCGACGGGTGATCTATGCCACGGCCGATTTTGATTACAAGTCGCTGATTTCCTTTTCGGAGCGATCACTGCAAGCCGGTGCAGCCGCCCTCGCCGCACGCACGACGATCGTTGTTGATGTACCGATGGTGCAAGTCGGCATCGCTCCTACCATTCAGCAGACTTTTGCCAATCCGGTGTATTGCAGCCTGGAGACCATTGCCCGCCCGCAGAAGGAAAAGACCCAGGCAGCCTGGGGATTGCGGACGCTAGCGCAGCGTTACCCAGAAGCGATTTTTGTGATCGGGCAAGCCCAGACTGCCTTGGTCGAGCTGGTCGAGCTCATTGAAGCCGAAGCAATCCGACCGGCGCTGGTGATTGGCACGCCCTGCGGTTTTGTCGATGCCGATGTCGCTAAGGAGCGTTTGCAGGATTCGCTCGTGCCCAATATCCGAGTCAGCGGCCGCAAAGGTGGCGCGACGGTGGCGGTAGCGATCGCCCTGGGTCTCGTCGATCTCGCCTGGGAAGCCTACGGCAAAAATGCCCAAGAGTAGGGGAGGGTTTCAAACCATCCGTTCCATATTGCGATTGGCGGGATTCACCATACGAATTGCGTATCACCCCAGGGAAGAGCCGCAGGCAGGCGACTAAACCTGACCGCGTAAGGCGACCAGCTCGTCGCGTGAAGACGGGGGATCGTAGCCGAGGGCAAAGGCTTTGCGGCTGTCTAAAGTTAGATCAGCCGGGCGGGGCACGGGTAAAACGACATCCTCTTGGCGGCACGGATGCAAAGTCGCGGTGGGCAAGTCGAGCACCTCGGCCATCAGCAAGCCAAACTCATAGCGCGATCGCCGCTCGCGCCCGCCCAGATGCAACAGCCCCGACCCTTTAGCCAATGCTAGCAGTAAGCCCTGGGTTGCCGTCGCCGCACTGACGGGCAGGCGGTACTCGTCGGTAAATAGGCGCAACGGCTCCCCAGCGCGCAAGGTTTGGGCAAACGCTTGCACAAAGCTCAAGGCTTGGGGTGCTGCCGGCCCAAACATCAGCGGCATCCGACAGACGGTAACACCGGGATGCGCGGCGAGCATGGCTTGCTCGGCGAGGACTTTGTGTTCGCCGTAGATGCTGAGCGGGTTGACGGGTGAGTCCTCATCGTAGGGCGGCTGGCGGCCGTCGAAGACCAGATCCGAGGAAGTGAAGGCGCAGGGAAGCTGGCGGGTGGCGGCGAGTTCGGCGAGGTGGCGTGAACTGCGGACATTGATGCGGTAGGAAAGCTCGGCATCGGCCTGGCAATCTTTGGGCTTGGAGAGGGCGGCGAGATGGAGCACCGCGTCCGGCTGCACCTCGTCAAAGAGAGTTTGTAGGGCGGCGCGATCGCCCAGATCCACCTTGACCATCGCTACACCCGGCAGCGTCACTGGTCGTTGCCAATAGGTGCCATAGACTTGCCACTGCGATCGCGTCAGGTTGCAGACATGCCACCCTAGAAAACCACTCGCGCCGGTCACTAGCAACTTTTTCATTGTGCTTCACCGCACCGACTCACGCTTACTCATCGCCCGTTGTTTGGCTAGCGGTGAGGGGGAGCGTGACGGTAAATTCAGTGCCCTGTTGCGGCGTGGACTGGCAAGTGAGCCGACCACCGTGGCGCTCGGTGATGATCTGGTAGCTGACCGACAGACCGAGACCTGTGCCTTGACCCACCGGCTTGGTGGTAAAGAAGGGATCGAAGATGCGCTGTTGGATCTCGACCGGGATGCCCAGCCCATTGTCAGCGATGCGGATGCTGGCTTCGCCAGTCGGGGTCAGCTCGGTGGCAATGCGAATGCAACGCGGTTGCGGCTGGCCGCTCGTCAACGAATACTGCTGATCGCGCGCGTCCAAAGCATCCAGCGCATTTACCAGCAGATTCATGAACACCTGATTCAGTTGGCTCGGATAGCATTCAAGTCGCGGCAGCTCACCGTACTGTTTGACCAGCTCGATGCCGGGGCGATCATCATGGGGCTGGAAGCGGCTCTGCAACAACATCAGGGTGCTATCCAGACCGGCGTGTAGATCGACTTCCTTGAATGAGGACTCATCGGTGCGCGAAAAGGTTCGCAGCGAGGCGACGATCGTCTTAATGCGGTCGGCACCCGTGTACATCGAGTCTAGTAGCTTCGGCAGATCGTCGAGGAGAAAATCGATCTCAATCGCGGCCTCCTGCTCCCGAATCGCGGCTACCGGTTCTGGATAATGTTGTTGATAGTTGGCGAGCAAGGCCAGCAGGTCATTGAGGTAGCAGCGGGCGTGACTGAGGTTGCCGTAGATGAAGTTGACGGGATTGTTGATTTCGTGGGCGACGCCAGCAACCAATTGCCCCAGACTCGACATTTTTTCGGTCTGCACGAGTTGGGCTTGGGTCGCTTGTAGTTGGCGTAGCGCCTGCTCTAGATCGGCGGCTTGTTGGCGGAGGGTCACCTCAATGCGCTTGCGATCGCTGATATCCCGTGCAATCAGCGAGAAAAATTCAATCTCGCCCGCGTCATTGGTGTGGGCGATCGCCACCTGCGAGATCGGGATTTTTGTCCCATCTGGCTGTTGCAGCTCACCCTCGCCGCGCAAAATGCCGGTATGGCGCAATTCGGCAATACTGCGGTCACAACTCACCTCCCGCTCAGCGCAACCGATCAAGTCACGCAACTGCCAAGTAGTCAAGGATGCACCCGGAGCGAGGCCGAGTCGCTGGCGACCAGCGCGATTCAGGTGGCAGAGTTGACCATTGGCATCAGCGATCGCCACCAGATCGGTCGTCGCATCCAGCGCCGCCAGCAAGCGGACTTGTTCGCGTTCTGCCTGCTTGCGTTCGCTGATGTCGGCGATCGCCGTGATGAAGTGTTGCGGTTGACCGGATACATCATAGGCCACCGTTTTAGTCAAATTCACCCAAACGACCTGTCCATTTTTATGGATGTAGCGTTTTTCGATGGTGAAATTGGGGATTTCACCCGCGAGCAGACGAGCGAGATGGGGCTGCTCAAGCTGGTGATCGGCGGGATGGGTGATGTCGCGAAACTGCAAGCCCAATAACTCGGCCTCGCTGTAACCCAAAATCTCACACCAGCGCTGGTTGAGGCAGACGAAGCGACCGTCCAGATTTTGGAAATTCAGCCCGACGCCAGCCCGCTCGAAGATCGTGCGTAGCTCGCTCTCACTGGCTTGGAACTGTTGCGGCTGGACGGCTGGGCGGGACTTGAGTCCCGCCTGGGTCGGTTGGGCAGTGTCGGCAGCCGGGACGGCGACGGCTTCGCTCCACAGCCAAACCCCATCGATACTGCCGTTCGGCCCACACCAAGGGCTGGTGCGCCAGCGTCGATAACTGAGACGATCACCGGCAATGCGGACTGGCTCCGCTTCACCCTCCACGGTTTCACCCGTGGTCAGACTATGCTGGCAGGCGCGCTGCCAATGGCGGGGCAGATCAGGTAGGAGTTGCACGAGCGTTTGACCGGCGAGGGGACGCGCGGTCAGACCAAAGTCATGCCGCCAGCGTTGGCTCGCACCGATGCAGCATAACTGTCGATCAAAGCGGGCGATCGCGGTGGGGAGTGAGTCGAGGCTAGCATCCCAGCGATGACTGGGGGCATGAATCGAGTGCGTTCGTGGCGATCGCGCTCTTGAGGCGGGAACTTGAACCATAAAAGGATATGCCCACTCGGGGCCGAGGTTAAAGCGATTTCAAGACAATGCGTTATGGTGCGGTCTGCCTAGCGTCAAATTCAGAGCCGCGAACTGAACTATCGATCGGCAGTACGCCGATTGGACAAACAATGGCAAATAATAGAGGATTCATTAATTAGCAGGGAGTGCATTCCCTAGGATGTGTCAGCGACTCTCAGTGCCTTAGCTCAGCCAAGTGACTCGAGCAGAGCGAAATCTTGATTATTTCTTAAGCTTGTCACTAATCTTACCAAAGTCTGATGCCCAAGTAGCCTGTCCCGCGACAGACTTGGGAACCCGACAGTCACCCGCTCCTCCTCATTTTGAACCGGGATCAATGGCTCTCCGCACCGGTTAATGACCGTGCGATCGCCCCGTCACGTTCTGAGCATCACGGACTGTCATCCAACGGCACTGCGTTCGGGTGGCTGCCAGTAGCGGGCAGTGTCGCGGAGGGAGTGGGCGAGGAGCTGGCGATCGCCCAGTGCGATCACTCCTTCCGGCTTCTGTGGCGTCTGACCGAGAGCCGCCATGATCTGTTGACCGACGACGCGGCCCAGCAGCGGCGGCACCGCATTGCCCACTTCCCGGAAGCCATGCCATTTGGTCGCATGGAAGCAAAACCAGTCGGGGAACGAATGCAAGCGAGCGGCTTCGCGTACACAGATGACGCGGTCGTGGTGGGGGTGCAGGAGCCGGGCGGAGGTGTGGCGGCCGCGCTCAGAATTCGTCGTTGGTCAGCATTCCGCCCAGCCAGCGCTGGTTAATATAAAACGAGTTGCAGCACGCCGCCTCTTGAGCCACCATGCCCGCCGCTTGGCGTTCAGTGCCAACAAAGAGAAAACTTCGGCCCTGCTCCGCAGCAATGCGAACATATTCGTAGGCGTCCTCCATCAACTGTGCAGTTTGCACAGGGTCGATGATGTGAACCCCATTGCGAGCAGTGCAAATGTATTCGTCCATCTTGGGGTTCCAGCAGCGCGTTTGGTGGCCGAAGTGAACCCTAGATTCCAGAAGCTCTGGAGGGGTGATAACCGGCATATTCTTGAATCTCTCCTTTCGGGTTAAGCCTCCATCCAGGTGTGGGTTTTTGCGATGCAAAAACACCCGAAACCCTCCCTCCCAACAGCAGATGAATAGGGAGCAATCCGATGTTCGCCATAGCCACAGCAGCGCGAGGCGAGCAGCAGCCAGCCTTAGCACCCTAGAGCCAGCCAGGTATTCGGCCATGACCTAACCGCCAACCTACGAGAGCAACGAAGCCCGCTGCAACACACTCTCCACCGCAAAATAAGCAGGCTTCGGCTGGTAGCGTGGGTCAAACAAGCTAGGTGTCGAATTGGGATCCGTCGCGGCGGCATCTTGAAGGTGCGATGGTCAGCAAAGCCC
>JAAUTY010000115.1 GCA_012031265.1 Spirulinaceae cyanobacterium SM2_1_0
AGTCAGCGGATTCGCGAATTGCAGTCATGCCATGGCAATCGGCGCGGAAAATCGCCACAGATTTAGGTTTAGAAAAGCCTGAAGACGTGAGTTACGACGACTACGCGCCAACCATTGCCAAAACCGAGCTAGGACTTATCTAGTTATGCCGTTCCAGTTCCCCCCTCTGCATATCCTTGACGCGGCGGGCAAAATTCTCACCGCGTCAGGAATTTTTGGCATCACTTACGCCAACGCCAAAAACGCCATTCCCCGGCGTGCATATTGTTGACGAAAACGAAAACATTATCGACGTTTTTGCTAACACCGCAAGTTACCAGGGCACCTATGCCGCCGACACCAACACGCCAACACTAACTGATTCTACTGGCGCTGTTGGGCAGTTTTACAAAGTAAGTACAGGCGGCACTGTTGATTTAGGCAGCGGCAATATTGTGCTAGCTCAGGGCGACGAACTCTGGCACGACGGATCAGTGTGGGAGAAGGTCAGTAATAGCGCAGCCATCGATACTGTTTTTACAAGAACAGGCGACATTATTGCCGCCGCAAGTGATTACAACGCAAGCCAAATTGACAACGATTCAGCGTTGCTGGCACTTATGTCAGCGACGCCCTGGACGAGCTTGAGACACAGGCCGCTGCAGCAGCGGCATCTGCAACCAGCGCGCTAACGGTAATTTCTGGAATCCAGATAGACCAAGCGACGCAAAACAGCCGATTGACTAACGCAGAAACCAGTATCACAAACCTGGCAACTGAACAAGGCACCCAGAATGGACGGCTGTCTAGCTTAGAAGCTAATACCGCTGGCAGTTCAGCGGATATTGGAGTTTTGCGCGCTGACGTCAACAGCAACGATGCTGAAATATCGGCGCTAAAAACTCAAGATACAGTCCACAGCAACCAGATTGCCGCGCTGCAAAACGATGCGGCGAACAAAGCGACGCTAAGCCATACTCACGCACTGGCAGATATTACCGACAGTGGCGAAATTGCTGCGCTAAATACTGGCGCGCTGTTTGCCAACGATGCCGGTAATTTAGTTATTGATTGGGCGTCTTTTCCGACAAACAGTATTCCTGCGTTAAGCGGCGAAGTGCTGTACAACGACGCGGGAACGGTTCGCAAAACGACGATTGAGTTTTTGCTAGCTCAAACACTAAGCCCTTTTGCTTACCGAGGGACGTACAACGCCAACACTAATACGCCAACACTAAGCGACGTCACAGGAAATGAGGGGGACTTGTACGTCGTAGATACGGCTGGTACTATCGATCTTGGCTCTGGAGATATTAGCCTTGCCGAAGGCGACTACTTGTTTCACAGTGGCTCGGCATGGCAAAAAGGTGGCAGCAGCGCAGTCGGTGGCGTATCAAGCTTCAATTCTCGCACGGGTGCAATTACTCCGGCTGCAAGCGACTACGACGCAAGCCAAGTCGATAACGATTCAAGCGTTTCCGGGACTTTTGTTAGTGACGCTTTGGACGCGCTTAAAACTTTAGCCGACGCAAACGCATCGGCAACAGCAGCACTTGATTCAAGCGACATCGACAACGCCAGTACGATTACTGGCGCAACGGTGACCTTAGCCCTGAACGCACTCAAAACGCAGCAAGATATTAATACTAACGACGTTGCCATTAACGCTAGCAACATTGCTGCTGCAACACTAACGTTAGCGACGTTAGCTGACGCAGAGGCTGGCACCGACAACAGCGATTACATGTCGCCGCTGCGAACTTTTCAGGCGATCGATACGAAGACTGACGACACCAAAATCGCTACCGACAGCCTTTGGAGCAGCAGCAAAATCAACGCCGAGCTAGGGGTGATAAGTACGCGGCGCAATCCCCAAAAATTACATTGACGGGCTAACTATTTCTCGCGCAAGCGCGACTGTTTTGACGCGCACCGCTGGACAAGTAGAGATAACTGACGGCGCTATTTCTTATCTGATTTCTTTCGCGACTGGAACATCTGACTTAAGCGCTGAGTGGAACCCGGTCGCCAACACCGGCTCGCGAATTGGCGCCGCGCTGACCAACGGCTGGTGGCGGGCGTGGGCAGCACGGGCAAGTGACGGGCGGCAGGCGATTGTGTTTGTAGCTGTGGGCAGCACCCCATCCGTTTCTGGTTGGGCGTTCCGCGCACTACCAAGAGTGGTCTTTGTTGCCGGATCTGCTTTAGTTAATTTTGAATCAGCCGGGAATTACTTCAAGTTTGCAGCCCCCCAACTCTGTTTTTCAGGAGACGCCTCAAGTGCTTCAAATGGAGCGCTTTACAACCTGGTTGCTCCCGCCCTCCCGCTATTGGCTCAACTTAGTGTTTACAGCGGCACAAGAAACTGGAATTCTGGCCGCGCAGTAGCGGGCGGATCGCCGGGATCAGATCTGACCGCAGTCGTAAATCCAACTGACGCCGAGTGTTGGTTTTACACTTTTGCTTCTTCCTCCGGAGACTATTTGTGGTACAGCCATGTTCACCCTTGGGTTTATTCAGAGTCTGCTCAGTTCAGACTCAAAACCGTGTCTAGTTGGAGCACAGATTTTGCTGCACCTGAGTACTTGATTGTTGGCTTTCAACTGTTATGAGCTATTTTGTAAAAGACGATGCAATTTCGTTTGGTAGGCCGCCCGATGGTGAAGTCGGTTGGGTTGAGTATGCTGACTTGGCAAGTGCTCGCGATGCAGTGTCAGCCCCGGAACCAGAACCGCAGCCAGACTGGGACGGCTTCTTGGCTGAAATCCGAGTGCCAATAACCCTGCCGATTATGGATGCGCTAGCGACAGACAGTTCAACACTGCACGGGCTGCTGCTAGAAGCTTTCGCAAATATCAAAGAGGACAAAATCCAGGAATACTGGAATCTTGCAGCTCAGCTATCACCTGCGTTTGTAGCGGCGCTTAATGCCGAGCATCAACCAGGACAAACACGCGCCGAAAGAATCCGCGAAGTTCTTGGCGCTTACACTGATGGGCGCTCCGAGAATTACAACATTCCCGTGCGACTAAATGGCGCGCTGAATTTGGTGCAAGCTTGAGCTAGCGCCAAAAGAAAACCGCCTTGCGAAAGGCGGTTGGTAGAAGCAAAACGGGAAGACTGCTAAGCGTCGCTGCTGATGGTTGGCGGGGCGGTATTCTTGTTCTTCAGGCGTTCGGCAATGAGCGCCTGCACGCTATAGCCGATCTCCTCGGCTTCGTCGGCGCTGATTTTGCCGTCCGCAAGGTAGCGAGCAAGGCGGCTCCCGCCAGCGATCACAAGCTGCGAAGCGGGGTGTGCGCCAACCGCTTCCAGCCTTTCCGCCGCCTGCTTGATATAGGGGTTAGCTTGCGGCAGAAAGGAGCGGATCAGCGTAGCAATCAAGCCAACCCCAAAAATCACATCGAAGCCGAGCTGAACCGAGTCTGGGATGTTGACCATAGGGGTAAGTTGCAAACACAGCGGAAGAGCGGATCACCCATATCTTATCTTAGCAGTAGCGCAATCGCCCGTACTCGCGCGCTAGAATTGGGGCGTAAGCCCGCTCTGTGTGCTATGCCCACCGACAACGTTATCAATTTGATCGAGGTGTGCGAGCATTGGAAGGATCTCCCTCACCAGAATGACGCACTAGATCTGCTCCAAAAGCAGACGCCGCCGCTTGTACTGGATGCCTTCACCGAGGTGTGGCGCTCGTCGCCCCACCCCGCCGGTCGAGTCGCAGCCCGCCAACGTGGTAGCGCTGCCGCCGCCAAACCCCGCAAGCAGCCAGGGATCAGCAATCCAGATCCCAGGGTTGGGGGCACGCCACCTGAATGAGCGGATTGATGGCTCAATCTATTTCCGCTGGGCAGAAGCGACAAAGAGCGGCTCGCGGATCCCAGCAAATGAGCAGATCGCAAGGAACATCATTGCGCTTGCCGCCGAGCTGGACGAATTGCGCGCCTACCTTGACGTGCCGCTGATTATCACAAGTTGGTATCGCCCGCCTGCGGTGAATCGCGCAGTTGGCGGGGTGTCCAACAGCACGCATCTCAGTGGTCATGCCGCCGACTTCCGCCCCGCACCTGGAGTAGATATTCACGAGGCGCAGCGCCGAACCGACGGCTTCTGGAACAGCCGTGGCGGGGTCGGGTTTGGTGCCGCCAAAGGTTTTGTCCACGTTGATTTACGCAATAGATTGGAGGGGCGCGGTGCACCGCGTTGGGACTACTAGAATGCTGCACATCGACAAGCTTTACCCGCTCATACTGACCCCGATCGGCGCTGCCCTGCTTGGCTGGGGCGGGCACATTGACAGCAACGAGGTGATCGGCGGCGGGCTGACGCTGATTGGCGGCGCGATCGGCATCGCCAAGCAAGAAAGCACCGAGGGCGCTGGCGTCAACTTTGCCAAGCAGCCCGTCGCCGATAGGAATGAGCTTGCTATTATTCGCGAGCAGCGAGAGAGCCTGGACGCCGAAATTGAAGAATTTAGGCAATCCAGGAAAGCGTTGCTAGGTAGCCGCCAGTTCTTGCCGGACGCGGGTGGCTACGCGAGCGAAGCAACGGAAACGCCCAGCTATTATCGGGAGGTTGCGCCGCTGTGACCCCCGACTTTACGAGAAAGAAAATGCAGGCTAGTTTCAGCCTGTTAATTGACATTGCTGTGGTTGGCGGCATTGTTTTTGTGGTGCTGGGAATTGTCGTGGCGATTTGGATTTGGCGGGTAACGAAACAGCTAAAGTAGCTCATGGCAAGCGTTTGCTTGCACTATCTTTTGCTAGCTTGCCAAAGCAGCCAAATCGGCATCAGCGCTACCCGCACTGCCACAATCAAAGCTAGCATTATCCGCAGCCAGCAATTAACCGCACGCCTGACGATGTAGCCGGGGTGATTCGGCGCGAATAGCACGCGCCAGTGAACAATATTGTGGGCAATCCTAGACAGTGGCACAGCGTCACGCCAGAGCGCTTCATGCCCTAGGTTCTTGTAAGTGAGATGATGGATGTCGCGCGATCGCAGCCACGGGAAAAGTGTGCAGCGGTGTCCGGTTGCCGCGTGGAATTTGCGGCATTTGGCGCGCCACCTTGGAGAGACGATGTATTGAGAATAGACTACTGAATTAGTCATGTCTTCCCAGCGCTGCCTGCGCTGCTTTGACTTTTTGAACTGCTGCAAAATACCGCTTAGTCCCTTTGCTGTTGCAGCCAAACAGCTCTTTAACAATTTGATTTTGCGACCAGCCAGCGCGGACTGCTTCAACCAGGCGTCCGCGCTGCTCTGCTGTCAGGCTTTGGGTAGGGTCGATAGTGCCGTCCACTGCTGGTTGTGCTTGGCTGCAATCCAATGAGAGCAAGCGGTTGAGGCGGTTGGCGCTATCGGTTGCAACTGGCTCTTGAGCAACCAGTTCGCCACCGCTGCGCCACCGCTGCACAGCCGCATCTAGCAACCACTTAGCCCCGTCTGGCACTTGCAGTCGCCTTGGCTCGCCGCCCTCTTCTGACCACAATCCGTCGCCTTTACCTAACAGTTTTTCGCAGCCATCTTCTTCAACAATTAGCTTTGACTCTCGCCTATTCGAGGCGCGTAATCCCAAGCGACTTGGCAAGTTGGCGCGCACTTTTGTTGGCAGGATGCTGTCAACCGGCTTTTGAGTCGAACAAACCAGCATAATCCCGGCAGCGCGAACATATGCCGCGCACTTTTCGAGGATTTGCGCAAACCGTGGGTCAAGCTTCCCATCTTTCTGGAACATGGCAATTTCTTCAAAAAACGCCGCCATGACAGGCAGTGACTGTTCGCTGCTTAGTTGATTGTATTCGTAGAGGTTTTCAAGCCCCGCTTGCTCAATCAAGGCATAGCGCTCTTGTGCGATCGCCATTAGCCCGCTAAGCAGTCCAATCGCTTCCTCCCGGCTGGTCACAATTTGCTCAGTGTGCGGCAGCTTTTCCCAGGTTGCAGCGCGAAACGTGACTCGCTTTGGGTCGCAGAAATAAAGCCGCAGCATATCGGGCGAAGTGCAGTAGGCAAGACTGGCAGCAATGCTCTGCATTGCCACCGATTTGCCGCTGTTGGTTGCGCCTGCCACAAGTAAATGGACCGCCGCCTGCGAGGTGCTTTGAACTAAGCCGCCGCGCGGATCAATGCCAACGCCAAACGCACCTGGCTCACCCTGGTCTAGTCGGCTCAAGTAGTCGCGCCAGTGCGGGAACTGGCGATCAGGGCGTGCAACCTCAATCACAACCAGGCCGCCCTCTTCAACAACTGACGGCTCGCCGCCGCACAGCCGCTTCAAGGGCAGCCGCGACAGCTTGGCATCCTCGGTTGCCGATTGTGGCGCAAACTTGAGGCGGATTAGGGCGTGGCTCTGCTCATGCCCAGCGTAGCCGGGGAAGGCTCCCAGGTCGGCTGCTGCCTGAATAATCGCGTGAGCGGCGGGCGGAGCGCCTGGGGGCAGGGCGGCGATCGCCGGTTCGTTTTGTGGCACTGGGCTGGCAAGCAGCACTTTGCGAATCCCCTCCAACTGCGCCTGCCTGCGGGCGCAGTGGAAAGGGCGCTCAGCCTCAATTCGCAGCACCGACGGCAGGGCTGCGAGTCCCAGTGTCAGCGACAGCACAGCGCTTGCGTATCGGGCCACGCCACGCTCTAGCCGCGCGCCACCGGCTAGCAGGACGGCTGCAACAGCCAGCAACGCCCACACTTGCACCGCGTCCGGAGTCGTCGGAAAATGCCAGCCTATCTGGTGTTTGGAAAAGCGACTCACATCCACGCCAGCAGCCCCCCAGCAAGCAAAATCAATGCCGCCCATGCCAAGCCTCGCCGCAGCCGGTCACGGGCGTCAGGGCGTGCTAGAGCCGTTCCTAGCGCTATCACCGCGCCAATAAACAGCAGCGCGGCAATCCACTCGCGCATTACCGGCACAAACAGAAATAGCCAATGCAGGCAAGTGGTGGCACTAAGGGCGATTAGGGTGTAGGCGGCAATTTTCACTGCGCCAGTCCTCCCCCGGTGTGCAGCCCCTCGCGAAAGCCCTGTTGTCCGGCACGCTCAAGTTCGAGCTGGCGGCGAAGGGCAGCCTTGTCGGCAGCAGAGTCTGCCCAAACAAACGTAAACAACAGTAGAGCTACGAGCAGCAGCGGAAACGGCACGCCGCCGCGTTGTGAATCTTGCATGAGTTCAATCCTTAAGTCTTCGAGATTCCGCCCGCATCACCCAGTCACTAAGAAACAGGGCACAGGTCATCAGATGATTCCGTTAAAGTTCAATTTGACTGGGTCAGGTGGGCGATCACCGAATAGCAGGTCAAGCAGCCTCTTCACGCCAGCAGCCGCTCCAGCCGCTTGCGGACATCTTGGGCGGGGGAGTAGCCCCGACTGGATAAAAAATCTGTCGCCGACCGCGCCGACGCAGCCGCGCCTTCCGCGCGTAGCTCGTTGGCGCGTGCCACAAGCAGCTCAGGGAGCGCCGCCTGATAGCCGTGCTCAATGGCGGCGGCGTGAACGCGAGCAAAGAATTTCCCCGCTTCAACTCCAGCCTGAGCGTAGATTTCGGCAAAGCATTCAATTACGCCGTCGCTGACACCAGCCTGGCCAGCGGCGCTGGCGATCGCCGCTGGGTCATTGGGATTGCCTGCTGCCGCCAGGGCATACGCACCGGTTTGCTGGCGCAGTTTCGTCAATAGCTTCTCCGGGATTGGGTCAATGTCTGGATCGACGGCTGAGTCAATTTCAAGGATCAGCAACCCTAGGGCTTCGTCGCTCCCTAGGTTTAGCTCTTTTTGCAAGTCTTTACGCTTCACGCGCCTTAACTCCTCTTTGATAAATTTCAATCGATAGTTCGCCAGCCCGCTGCTTGACCAGCGCCCGCAGGATGGCGCGATCACCCGGGTTACCCGGTAGCGCCGCCTCACGCCAAAAGGCGCGAATGCGGCACAACACCCAAGCCATGTAAGGCGTCAGCGGGCAGGTGCTTGCACCTCGGCTGGTCGTCAGCGTGTAGCTCTGAACAGTAAGCCGGTAGTCTGCTACATACAGCCGCGCGAGCAGCTCGTCAGCCGTGATGGTCGCGCGCGCCACGCCTTGCTCAGCCGAGCAACTGCCGCCTGCTCAGCAACCGCTGAGGCTCTGACAAATCAATAGTTTGAGTGGCTTGGCTCACGCTTGGCTGCCGCTTGGCTTACGCTTGGCAAAGGTTTAGCCAATTGCGACCGGTCG
>JAAUTY010000057.1 GCA_012031265.1 Spirulinaceae cyanobacterium SM2_1_0
CGCTCCCAAATTTGGGAGCGGGGCTTCCAACTCCCCTGCGCCCAGGATTGGGAGAAGGGGCCGGGGGATGAGGGCGACGGGATGCCAAGTTGAGCAGCCGGCCAATTGGGCTTGACGCACCACTAGCAGCAAAGCTCCAAGCGGGTGGCCCCAGCGAGGTTGGCACAGGAGTCACATCGTGTTGACACCAGTCTGATCGCACCCATGACAATGAAGCGCCGAGTCTGTGTTGATACAGAACTCAGCGCTAAATAGAGACAGACTAGAGATTGACAGAGGAAATCTTGACGTAGCGACTACATCAAGCCCCAGAAGTGAAGCAGACCTTGGCCGCTTGCCAGCTCGATCACTAGAGCAGCCGTGAAGCCAATCATCGCCAGGCGACCGTTCCAATTCTCGGCACCAGCGGTGAAGCCAAATTTGAAGTCGTTGCGAGTTTCATTTTCCATGACTGTGCCCTCAAGGTTTCCGTAACGTTTCTGCAATTAAATGTAACTAAAATTTACAAACACGACAACATGATCGCCCCAAAAATCAATAAATCTTACTTATGTATGACATCACCGCTGCCTCGCTGTACCCGCGATCGCCGGTGCTCAACCCAGCGAGCGTTAAAATACGAGCAGCTTTGCACCATGAAATCTCCGTAATCTGGCTATGCTCGACGCGCTCCAAGGGCAACTCTACGCACTTTCGCAGTGGGCTGACCGCATGGCGGCGGCAGAACTCGACCATCTCAGCCTGCTCAGTCTGGCAATCGTTTTTGCTACCGGTCTGCTCACCAGCCTGACGCCCTGTATGCTCTCGATGCTGCCGATCTCGATCGCCTACATCGGCAGCGGCGAAGTCAGCGATCGCTGGCAAGCGGCCCGCCAGTCCACCTGGTTTGCCCTCGGCTTGGCGACGACCTTGGCGCTGCTCGGCATCGCCGCCGCACTGCTGGGGCGCGTTTATGGTCAGATCGGTGTTGGCCTACCGATTGTGGTCAGCGCGATCGCCATCCTCATGGGTCTCAATCTCCTGGGCATCCTGCCGCTACGCCTCCCCGCTAGCGGCGACGCCACCTGGATTCCCCAAAACTGGCCGCTTGGTCTACGCGCCTACACCATCGGCGTCACCTTTGGCTTGGTTGCTTCCCCCTGTAGCACTCCCGTGCTCGCCACCCTGCTGGCTTGGGTGGGGGCGAGCCAAAATCTCACCCTTGGCGGGGCGCTCTTGTTTGCCTATGCGCTGGGCTATGTACTGCCGCTGGCGATCGCCGGAACCTTCACCGCGCTCCTGAAACAGTTTCTCGAACTGCGCCGTTGGTCAGCCTGGATCACCCCCGCGAGCGGCGCGATCTTGGTCGGTTTCGGGGTCTTCTCGCTCCTCTCGCGGCTGCCCAGTCGTTGGTTTTAGCCATTGACATTTCGCTGCCCTGACCCAGCATTTCACTCACCGAGAATTTATTGCGATGACGGCTGATCAAGCTCCCGAAACTCCTGAATCTGCCTCAACCCTGCACCGCTTCGGACGGCGGAGCTTGCGTTTGTTGGCTAATCTCAAGTTGGCGATCGCCCTGTTGCTGGCGATCGCCCTCTTCAGCATCGCCGGCACGGTCATCGAGCAAGGGCAAACCCTCGCCTTCTACCAAAGCAACTACCCGGAAGACCCCGCCCTATTCGGCTTCCTCAGTTGGCGCGTCCTGCTCTGGCTAGGCCTCGACCATGTTTACCGCACCTGGTGGTTTCTCTCCTTACTCGTCCTCTTCGGCAGCAGCCTCACCGCCTGCACCTTCACCCGCCAATTGCCCGCCCTCAAAGGCGCGCGCCGCTGGCAGTACTACAGCCGCCCCGAACAATTTGCCAAACTCGCCCTGAGCGCCGAACTCGACACCGGCTCGCTCAATTCCGTGCTGCCCTTGCTGACGGCGCGTCGTTACCGCGTCTTTCGCGAAGGCGACCAGCTCTATGCCCGCAAAGGCATCATCGGCCGCATTGGGCCGATCGTCGTTCATATCGGCATTCTCATCGTGCTGATTGGGGCAATTTGGGGAGCCTTTGGGGGCTTCTTTGCGCAGGAAATCGCGGCTAGTGGTTCTCGCTTCCAGATCCAGAACATCATCGATGCCGGGCCGCTCGCCGGGGCGCAAATCCCCCAAGACTGGGGAGTGAAGGTCAATCGTTTTTGGATTGACTACACCCCGGACGGCACGATCGATCAGTTTTACTCTGATCTCTCCATCGTCGATGAAGCGGGGACGGAACTCGATCGCCAGACGATTCATGTCAACAAGCCCTTTCGCTACGACGGTGTGACGCTGTACCAAACGAATTGGGGCATTGCCGGTGTCCGTGTCCGGTTGAACAACAGCCCGATTTTCCAGCTACCGATGGCCGAGTTAAACGACGACCTGCCGGGGCGTTTTTGGGGAACCTGGGTGCCGACCAAACCGGATCTCAGCCAAGGGGTCTCATTGCTGGCGCGCGACTTGCAGGGAACCCTGCTGGTTTATAACGTTGAGGGGCAACTGATCGGTGCGGTGCGGGAAGGCGGCAGCATCGCCGTGGATGGCATCGAACTCCAGGTGCTAGAGCTGATCGGCGCGACCGGGTTACAGATCAAAGCCGATCCGGGAGTGCCGATGGTCTATGCCGGTTTTGCCCTGCTGATGCTAGGAGTGGTGATGAGCTACGCCTCGCACTCGCAGATCTGGGCGCTGGAACAGGGCGATCGCTTCTATCTCGGCGGCCGGACTAACCGTGCCCAAGTCAGCTTCGAGCGTGAGCTACTCAGCATCCTCGATGCCTTCCAAGCCCGCCGCGTTGAGGGCACAGTAGATGCGGAAGCGGCGATCGCTCTGCCCACCGCGAAGCTCCCAGACGAGTAGCGCGGCGCAGGGGGAGCGTCCCAGATTAGTCGCTCTATGTCCTACACAACAGGCTCAATCAACACTCCCAATCCTGCTCCCGCTCTGGGCTACTGCTCTGTAATGCAAATCCCCAACATCCCCGTCGCATCGCCCCAGATGCGATTGCCGATCTTAGGGCGAATATCGCGCGGACTTTGGCTCATTGTCTTCGCCTCCCCAATGAAAGGCAACGACACTTGAGCCAGTGAAAATCATCCGCTCGCTCAAAACTGGCGCAAGAAGCGCAAATCACTGCTGTAGAGACGGCGAATGTCGTCGATTTGGTGTAGCACCATCGCGAAGCGCTCCACGCCCAAGCCAGCCGCGAAGCCCGTGTAAACCTCCGGGTCGTAGCCCACCGCCTTGAGCACATTTGGGTCAACCATGCCGCAGCCCAATACCTCCAGCCACTTGCCTTGCCAGCGGACATCCACCTCCGCCGATGGCTCCGTGAACGGGAAGTAGCTGGCGCGAAACTGCATCGGCAGCACCTCGCCGAACATCTGCCGCACAAATTCTTGTAGCGTCCCCTTGAGGTCAGTGAACGTCAACCCCTTGTCCACCGCCAAAATTTCTACCTGATGGAACACCGCCGAGTGGGTCGCATCCACCGTATCGCGGCGATAGACGCGGCCGGGGGCAATGATCCGAATCGGCGGCTGATGGGCCTGCATGTAGCGGATCTGTACTGGCGACGTGTGGGTTCGCAGCAGATTGCCGTCGGTCAAGTAGAGTGTGTCCTGCATATCCCGCGCTGGGTGATCCGCCGGAATATTCAGTGCTTCAAAATTGTAGTAATCCGATTCCATCTCGGGGCCTTCTGCCACCGTGTAGCCCAGCCCGACAAAAATCTCGGTCACGCGGTCAATGGTGCTGTTCAGCGGATGCACGCGACCCAACGGACGACTGACCCCTGGCATTGTCACATCCAGCGTCTCCGCGGCTAGTTGCGCCCCGACCTCAGCCGTCTCGAGCCGCTCGCGGGCTTGTTCCAAGCTGGTTTGCAAGGCTTCCTTGACCTTGTTCGCCGCTTCGCCGACGCGAGGGCGCTCCTCAGCGCTCAGTTTGCCCATGCCGCGCAAAATCTGCGATAACTGCCCCTTTTTCCCTAGATAGCTCACTCGGAGCTGCTCTAGCTCATCCAGAGCCGCAACCCCGCCAATCGCCTGCACTGCGGCTTGCTCGAGGTCTTGCAGTTGCGTTTCTAACTCGCTTGCCGAAAGCGTCGTCATGACCCTTGCCCAATTGCCCTTAACAAATCCTGTTTTCCAGCTTAGCGCGATCGCGCCCTGACCCAAATCAACACTGCGCCCCTGCGAATTTGTTCGCCCCGCGCAAAATTAATCTAGACTCAACCCCAACATCCTTGCCCCGAACTCGAAACCATGCCCAGCCAGATCCTGATTAGCAACGACGACGGCATCCTCGCGCTTGGCGTCCGCACCCTCGCCAACGCCCTTGCCGCCGCCGGTCACACTGTCACCGTCGTCTGTCCCGACCGCGAGCGCTCCGCCACTGGTCATGGCCTGACCATTCACCAACCGATCCGCGCCGACCGCATCGAGGCCGTCTTCGACCCGGCGATCGCCGCTTGGTCTTGCTCCGGCACCCCTTCCGATTGCGTCAAGTTCGGTCTCAGCGCCCTCCTGGAAACGCCGCCCGACTTCGTGCTCTCCGGCATCAACCACGGCTCCAACCTCGGCACCGACGTGCTCTACTCCGGCACGGTTTCTGCCGCGATGGAAGGAACGATCGAAGGCATCGCTAGTATTGCCTTCAGCCTCGCCAGCTTTAGCCATCAAGACTTCTCGCCTGCTGCCGCCTTTGCGGTGGAGTTGCTCGACCAACTGGCGATCGCCCCTCTGCCCACCGCCACCCTGCTCAATGTCAATGTGCCGCCCCTGCCTGCGGCCCGCATCGCGGGCGCGGCGATCGCCCGCCAGGGTCTCCGCCGCTACCGCGAGCAGTTTGAAAAACGCCTGGATCCTCGGGGCAAGAGCTACTACTGGCTGGCCGGCGAAGCGATCGAAGACATCGACCAGCCCGACCATGTGCATTTGCCGCCCGAAATCCCCACCGATGTCCAAGCCGTCCGCGCCGGTTACATCAGCATCACACCGCTCCAATACAACCTGACCGATGCGCCTGTGGTAGACGCCCTCTGGAACCGTCCCCAGCCCTGGGCCAATACCCAAAAACTGCGACTCTGGGATTTGTAAGGGGTTCAAACTGTAAGCACCTGCTCATCCCCATCCCTTAAGGACTCACCCCCTCTAGCAGTGCTCCGTCAAACGCCTCAAGCGGGCGAATCAGCGCGGACGAATCAGTTTGTGGCTCTGCGAACAGACCACGCAGTGCTTGGTCAAGGTCAGGAGCCATGACAATCCGATTTTCGTAGACCACGATTACCCGCGCCAAGGTCGGCACACTGTTCGTCTCCGCCTCGAGATACAGCGGCTCGACATAGAGCAGTGACTCCTCGATCGGGATCACCAGCAGATTCCCCTGCAAAACCCGCGATCCCTGAGTATTCCAGAGCGAAATCTGTTGCGAAATCTCTGGATCTTGGTTGATCAGCGCCTCGATCTGACCGATGCCGAAGACCAAAGTTTGTTTCGGAAATTGGTACAGCAAGAGTTTGCCGTAGCGATCGCCATCCGAGCGCGCCGCCAACCAAGCCACTAAGTTCGGACGTGCGGTCGGCGAGTAAGGATGCAACAAGACAAACTCAGCCGTCGTCTCTCCCGGAAAGCGCACGATCAGATGGTACGGATTCACCGGCTGCGGCTCGTCCGCGTAGATCTCCTGCGGCACCTGCCAGAGATCCTCGCGGTTATAAAACACGCGCGGCTCCGTCATGTGATATAACAGTAGCCGCTCCGATTGGGCGCTGAATAAATCGGTCGGGTAGCGGATGTGACCCTGTAGCGTCGTCGGCATTGCCGCCAGCGGCTGAAAAAAGCCCGGCAGGATCTTTTGCCAGGTGCGGATCATCGGATCATTGGGATCGGTGATGTAGAAGTCAACATCGCCATTGTAGGCATCGACGACCACCTTCACTGAATTGCGAATGTAGTTGAAGGCGCGATCGCCCGGGTCAGAATAGGGATAGCGAGCACTCGTCGTGTAGGCATCCAAAATCCAGTAGAGATGGCTATCCGCCTCTTCTACGCTCGCCTCACCCGTATCGACATTGACGATGTAAGGATCACTGTCGTAGCGCAGGAAGGGCGCGATCGCCCGTACCCGCGCATTGATATTGCGGCGCATCAACAACTGCGTCTCCGCCGTGAAATTGCGCGTCAACAGCATCTGCCAGTCGCGCAGATACTTCGCAAACGCCAACCGTCGCCAGGTCGCGCCAATCGCAATGCCGCCGCCGCCGTCATAGACATTGAGGGCATTGCCGCCGCCGCTGGGAAAATCCAGTTCCTTCACCATCGTCGAGGTCATGACATAGGCATTGGTCAACTCGCCATAGTAGATGCGCGGCCGAGCAATCGGAATACTGCCCGCTACGACCTGATCCGAGAGGCGCAAATCTCCCTCTCCTGTCTCTGTACCGATGTCGCGGACAAAATAAGGCGGCAACCCGCCGTTTTCCGCCTGGTTGACCGGTGAGAGCGTGAATCCGTAGCCGTGGGTGTACACCAAATGTTCATTGACCCAAGTTTTTGCGTCGTCAGGAACTTGTTCATAGTCCAGTTCGCGCGGCGAAATCAGCACCTGACGCTTGCGTGTGACCGGATCGGCAGACGGTTCAGTCGGCCGCAGCTTCAGCGTGTAGCGGTCGATGTCCGCATCCCAAAAGCGGTAGTAGGAGCGGATCTCCTGAAGTTGGCGATTGGCTTCTAGCAGCGGGCGCGTGTCCCAGAGGCGAATATTCTCAACTGTCAGCTCATTTTGCGCCAGGGTATCCAGTGTCAGGTTGCCCTGCGGCCGAAAGGTCTGTGCGTCGATCCGATCCAGCGCAAAGGCGGCGCGAGTTTGGGCGATGCTGCGTTCAATATATGGTCGCTCGCGCTCCAATTCATTGGGACTGACCACGAGATTTTGCACCAAGAGCGCCCCCGACTGACTGGTCACAAATACTAAGAGGTAGGCAATACTGAGGAAAGACCAGAGCGGCGCAATCGGCTGCCGGAAGCGGCGGCTGAGTAGCATCCCGACTGGCGATCGCCCCACCAAGCTACTGAGCAATAGACCCACCGCCGCCGCACTCACGATCACGCTCAGGGCAATCTCCAGCGGCAACTGCACATGGATGTCGGTGTAACTCGCCCCATAGGTGACGCCGCGCTCCGAGTAAACCAGGCTGAAACAGGCGATCGCATGACGCAGCGAGAGCACCCCCGCCAACAAACCGCCGAGAAACTCCAGATGGCGCAACTGCGGTCGTGAGAACCCCGGAAACTTGCCCTGAGAAATGCTATCGCCGGCCAGCAGATAGATCAGCGTCGTCGCCACGAGGCTATACACCATCAGGCCGCTCCACCAGAATGCCACCAGCTCCCAGAGCGGCAAGCGAAAAATGTAGACCCCCATATCCAGGCTGAACATCGGGTCAGCGCGCTCGAAGGGCGTCGCCTGCCAAAACTCCAGCACCCGCGTCCAGTTCCCCGCCAGACAAAAGCCCAGCACCAAACTGAGCAAAACCGCGAGGCCCGACAACAGCCAGCCATGCGCCATCAGCAGCCCAATGCCAACGACCGTGATCGCCAGTAACTGCCCGTAGAGTTGCCAACCGGGGACATCGATCCAGAGCTGCACCAGCGCGCTGAGATTAAACGCAGACGGCAACGGCGGGGTCACCTTTGGCAGACTCAGATCCGGTTGCCAATAGGCCGTCGCTGCCAGCGTGTAGTGCAGGATCAGACCGCCGAGCAACAACCCCAAGAGCAGCAGCAGCGCCAGCAATGGCCGCAGTGACAGACTCAACGGCCGCGATCGCCTCGGGAACAGTGGTTTGTCAATCTCAGCGATCTGGCGACGGCGGGCGAGGATGTCAGCGCGCAGGGTCGAGGTTGAGGTCGGGGTCGGGAGCGGCGGTGTGCGGTGGGGTTGGGCGCGTTCGGAGCGCTCAATGGGTTGTGAATCACGCCACCGCCGGGCGAGCCACAGATTGCCCAAGAGGAAAACCGCCGAACCACCGCCGCCGATGAGCCACAGAATCGCCTGGGTCTGAAAACGCAAGCCCAGCGCCTGCAAATAATCCAACTCCTGAAACCAGAGCACTTCCGCCGCCGCATAAGCTGCGACATCCAGCAGCACCCAAATCCCCAAGGCGATCGCCAACCCCTGCCCCAATCGCCGCCACCATTTGGCCATCTCGCTCCCCTATGCCCAGTTCAGCGCTATGCTAGCGAATTTCCATTGTGACGGCCGCCGCCCATTCTCAGCGTTCTTCACCAGCAGCACGAACCCGATTGGCGGATGACTGGTGACCCTGGACTGATCCCCAATCCGGATCGTGAACCCCAAAAATTGCGACATCGGGAACCTCAGGAAGGTTTGAAACCTTCGCCTACGGGGTATTTCATTGTCGGGGCAAAAAATTCGGACTGGGTTATGACTATGATTGGGGCAGCATGGAGGCGCGATCGCAGATGGCAAAAATTTCCACAACCGCATGGCTCGCCGCCTTACTGATCGGCACTCCGGCGCTCGCCGTCCAGGCCCAAATTCCCGCTCCCAATGGAGTCGGGCAGGAATTTCAGTTCGACAACTTCTGGGTGCAAGCGCTGCCGCTCCTGCAAGCGCAACTTGACCTCGCCGCTCGCCTGCAAGCCGTCTTGGCTAACCCCGACGCTGACCGTCTTGAAGTGGCCCGCGCTGACCTGGGTGATCGCCTGCGCGAGAGCGAACGCTTCCTCCGCGATCAGTACCGCGCCCCCGCCCAACTCTGCCTCGACCTCGACAATCCGCCCGTCACCAGCCTCACCCCAGCCCAGCAGCGTGCTTACTGCACCCTCTACCAGACTTGGCAGCGGCAACAGGCGATCGCCGCCAGCCTCCGCCAGCCCGTCCCGCCAACGCCGACCAGCCTGCTCAGCGTGGCTCCGACGAGTCCGCGCCTGTCACCGGATAGCCTGCTATTCGACCCCGAACCCGTCATCGCCCCCAGCGTGCCGCTGCCCGCCATTCCGATGCCGCGCCCCCGCGTCATCAGCCAGCCCGCCAAGCTGACCCAGGATGTTGGTATTCTCCCGCCCGCCCAGGATGCCGAAGCTGCCCAGCCGCTGACCCTGCTCGCCGCGATCCGCCAAGAGATCCTCGCCCTGCAATCCCTCTTGCCCGCTGGCGAAACCCTGAATGATCCGCTTGGGGGGGCTGCTGAGGCCCAGGAAGAGACGATCACCGCCTACCGCGACTTCCTCGCCCAACCCAACACCGGCTTCGCGCGGCTCCAGCCCACTAGCCGCACGGCTGATTTCGCCGCCCTCCCCAGCCGTCAGCCCAGCTATGCACCGCTCCTGGCCCTGACCCTCGAGGGGGAGACCGTGGCGATCGCCCCCAATCCGTTGCGCTACGGCTTTCTCGCCGATCTGGGTGAACGACGCTTGGACGGGCGATCGCTCCCGGCCCGTCGCCGCGACTACGCCTTCTTTTGGGACTATCAACCACCGCCACAACTGGCTCAAATCCAAGCCCATCAACGCGCCTTTGTCTTCGACAAGCTGGGCG
Source organism: Spirulinaceae cyanobacterium SM2_1_0 (assembly GCA_012031265.1). Lineage (GTDB taxonomy): Bacteria > Cyanobacteriota > Cyanobacteriia > Cyanobacteriales > Spirulinaceae > JAAUTY01. The sequence goes on from JAAUTY010000057.1 coordinate 9,575, forward strand.
TTGGCACCGAGTATCCCGCCGCCCCACCCTTCCCCGGTCGCGTCCCCCTCGAATTGGGTCACGCCTATCTCCTCCGCCTCGTGCAGTACCAACTCCCGGATGTGATTCTCAACAACGAACCCATCCCCAGCGAGCGCCGTCGCTACGCCAGCGCCATCCTGGCAATGAACAGCAGCGATCTCCTGCTCGCCGTTCAGCCCATCGCCCGCCATCCCGACGGCAGTGTGACGATCCTCTGGCAGCTCGTGCAACAATTTCCAGACCCACCAGTTACTGACCTCGATCGCTACGTACAGTTCAAGTAGCCGCGCCGCTGGCGCTGGCTGCACAAAATCACCCAAAACATGGGATGTGCCGTACCCCGGATCTTGGCTGCCGAATTGATCCTTATTTAATTTAGGCACTCACGGGCAGTAGAACCCAAAAGTGCTTTTCCTCGCTCGCAACTGGTGATTCAACGGCAAGCTTGGCTTGGACACAGCTCAACACAAAATCATTGACAGCACAGTGCTCCAGTCAACACTCGCTCTCACTCAGTTCGGTTTCCCGCCGCCTCGCCAGCCTGAGCCGAAGTGATACCATAAGCGAATAGTCACTTGCTGCCCATTGCCGGTCGTGACGCGGTGTTTGCTGCCGAAGCGCGGCGGCGTGGCAACTGGGGCAGTCGCTAGCGAATTTATCATGCTGAAACAGCTCTTTGGCGATCCCAACACGCGCAAACTCAAGAAATTCCAGCCGCTCGTTGCTGATGTCAACGCCATTGAGGAAGACATCGCCGCCCTCTCCGACGACGAGCTGCGCGGCAAGACGGCCGAGTTTCAGGAACAGCTGGCGAAAGCGGATAGCGATCGCGAAGAGCAAGACATCCTCGACGACATCCTCCCCGAAGCCTTCGCCGTCGTGCGCGAAGCCGGTCGCCGCGTCCTGGGGATGCGTCACTTCGATGTCCAGCTCCTCGGCGGCATCGTCCTCCACGAAGGCCAAATTGCCGAGATGAAAACCGGCGAAGGCAAAACCCTCGTCGCCACCCTGCCCGCCTATTTGAATGCGCTTGCCGGTCGCGGTGTCCACGTCGTCACCGTCAACGACTACCTCGCCCGCCGCGACGCCGAATGGATGGGTCAGGTGCATCGCTTCCTCGGCCTCAGCGTCGGGCTGATCCAGTCCGGCATGACACCGCTGGAGCGCAAGAAGAACTACGCCTGCGACATCACCTACGCCACCAACAGCGAACTCGGCTTCGACTACCTGCGCGACAACATGGCGACCTCCATGGAGGATGTTGTCCAGCGTTTGCCCAACTACTGCATCATTGACGAGGTTGATTCTGTCCTGATCGACGAAGCGCGCACGCCGCTGATCATCTCCGGTCAGGTCGAGCGGCCGACTGAGAAATACCTGCGCGCGGCTGAGATTGCCAAACAGCTCTATCCCCAGAACGAGGAAGAAGAGACCGGCCACTACGAAGTGGACGAAAAAGCCCGTAACGTCCTGCTCGCCGACGAAGGCTTTGCTGAAGCCGAGCGGCTGCTGGGGGTCGAAGACCTCTACGATCCCAATGATCCTTGGGCGCACTACATTTTCAATGCCATCAAAGCCAAGGAACTATTTACCAACGATGTCAACTACATCGTCCGCAACGACGAAGTGGTGATCGTGGACGAATTCACCGGTCGCGTCCTGCAAGGCCGCCGCTGGAGTGACGGCCTGCACCAAGCGATCGAAGCCAAAGAAGGGGTCAAGATCCAGAACGAGACTCAGACCCTGGCCACGATTACTTACCAAAACTTCTTCCTGCTCTACCCGAAGCTGGCGGGGATGACCGGCACGGCGAAGACAGAGGAAGCGGAATTTGAGAAAATCTATAATCTGCAAGTCACGATCATTCCCACCAACTTGCCCTCGCAGCGACGTGACCTAGCTGATGTCGTGTACAAGACGGAAGACGCTAAGTGGCAAGCGCTGGCGGCCGAATGTGCCGAGATGCACGAGGAAGGGCGACCGGTGCTGGTCGGTACGACGAGCGTCGAGAAGTCGGAGGTGTTGGCGAAGCTGTTGCGCGATCGCGGCATCCCCCACAACCTACTCAATGCCCGCCCCGAAAATGTCGAGCGGGAGTCTGAGATCGTCGCCCAGGCGGGTCGCAAAGGGGCGGTGACGATCGCCACCAACATGGCTGGGCGCGGCACTGACATCATCCTCGGCGGTAACTCGGACTACATGGCACGGCTGAAGTTGCGCGAGTATCTGATGCCAAAAATCGTTATGCCGGAGGATCGCGAGGCGCTGGCGGTGACGGCGGCGGGGATGCGTCCTAACCGTCAGCGTGCAGCCGGTTTTGGGACTGGTGAAGAGACCAAGAAGCCGAAATCCTGGAAGGCTTCGCTCGACATCTTCCCGACTGATCTCGCGCCGGAAACTTTGACGCAGCTCAAGGAAGCGGTGAGTTTCGCCGTGCAGACCTACGGTGAGCAGAGCTTGCCGGAACTGGAGGCGGAGGAGAAAATCGCGATCGCTGCTGAAAATGCTCCAGTTGAAGATCCGGTTCTGCAAAAGCTCCGCGCTGTCTACCAGCAGGTTCGCCGTCAGTATGAAGCCTTCACCAGCGAAGAGCACCAGGAAGTGATCGATCTGGGCGGCTTGCACGTCATCGGCACCGAGCGCCACGAGTCGCGCCGCATTGACAACCAGTTGCGGGGTCGCGCTGGTCGTCAGGGTGACCCGGGTTCGACGAAGTTTTTCCTCAGCTTGCAGGACAATCTGCTGCGGATCTTTGGGGGCGATCGCGTCGCCGGTCTGATGAATGCCTTCCGGGTGGAAGAGGATATGCCGATCGAGTCGGGAATGCTGACGCGATCGCTCGAAGGCGCGCAGAAAAAGGTCGAAACCTTCTACTACGACACCCGCAAACAGGTCTTTGAATACGACGAAGTGATGAACAACCAGCGCCGCGCCATCTATGCGGAGCGGCGACGGGTGCTGGAGGGACGCGACCTCAAGGAGCAGGTGATCGGCTACGCCGAACGCACGATGGACGATATTGTCGAGGCCTATGTCAATCCCGAACTGCCGCCGGAGGAGTGGAAGCTGGATGATCTCGTTGCCAAGGTGAAGGAGTTTGTCTACCTGCTCCGTGACCTCGAACCGAAGCACCTCGAAGACATGACCGTCACCGAAATCAAAAACTTCCTGCATGAAGAAGTCCGCAAGGCCTACGACCTGAAGGAGAACCAGATCGAACAGATTCAAAACGGTCTGATGCGCCAAGCCGAGCGCTTCTTCATCCTGCAACAGATCGACACCCTCTGGCGCGAACACCTCCAAGCAATGGATGCCTTGCGCGAATCAATTGGTTTACGCGGCTATGGTCAAAAAGATCCCTTAATTGAATACAAGCAGGAAGGCTACGAGATGTTCTTGGAAACGATGGTTGACATTCGCCGCAATGTCGTCTACTCCCTCTTCCAGTTCCAACCCCAAGGTCAGCCGCAGTCGGCTTAGTGGTCTGTCAAGGACAACAATCTGGGTGGGTTGTTGAGTGCTTGCACAGAAACCTCAAGGCAAGGATTCATTCTGATTCGCAAGTTGCTGCGTCGTGTTGCCCATCAAATTTCATCCCCGGATTCAGCAACGCTGAATTTTGCTCAGAGTCTGCCCACGTACATTTGCGGAGTCAGCCGCGCCACCATTGAAGCCATGTCAGGGTAAAAAGGGGAGTAGAACACTACTCAAACTCCTGATGCCTGCTCTTTGTTGCCAGTCTGTCAAAAGCTTATGAGCACTCCACCCCGCACCCAGCTCAGCCAAATTTTTACCCAGGCCCTCCAGACGCTACAAGCCAAGGTCAACTCGGCGCTGGCACTCAAACCGGGAGCGCGCGTACCGCAGCTCTGGGTGCAGACGCCAGATAACCAAAAGGCGGAGGTTTACCCGCTGGTCGGGGACTACTACCGCGTCGGTCGCAGCTCGCACGAGAGCGACATCGTGGTGCGCAATCCGATTGTCAGTCAGTGCCATCTGTCCTTGAGCCGCGATCGCCAGCACCCCCACCGCTTCTTGCTCAAGGATGAACGGTCGAAAAATGGCGTCTACATCGGTCGTCGGGCGATTGCAGCGCTGACGCTGCGCCATGGCGATGTGTTGACGCTCGGCCCGCCGGAATTGGCCAACAGCGTGCGGCTGCGCTACCACAATCCGCCCACGAAGCTGATTCGCGGTCTGCGCTACGGCCTTTATGGCATCGGTGGGGTGACGGCGCTGGCGATCGCTGGCATCGCCCTAGAGTGGACGAAATTCAGCGTTAATCCCTTGCCTCTCGGTGTGCAAGGCCCGGTCATGGTCTACGCGCGCGATAACCAGACGCCGCTGCGGCCGCTCCGCAATGATGTTCACCGCGAGCTGAAAAACCTGCGCGATTTCTCACCCTACCTGCCCAAGGCGGTGATTGCCTCCGAGGACAGTCGCTACTATTGGCACCTCGGCGTCGATCCGCTCGGCATCTTGCGGGCGGTGATTGTCAATCTCCGCGAGGGGGATATTCGTCAAGGCGGCAGCACTCTGACACAGCAGCTCGCTCGCAGCCTCTACCCCGATTATGTTGGGCGCTCGGATACCGCCAGCCGCAAGCTGCGCGAGGCGGCGGTGGCGCTGAAACTGGAGACGTTCTACAGCAAAAATGAGCTGCTGCGGACGTATCTGAATCGCGTCTATCTGGGTATTGGCAGTTATGGCTTCGAGGACGCGGCGCAGTTCTATTTCAACAAGTCGGCAGCTGATCTGGACATCTCGGAGGCAGCAACGCTGGTGGCGATCCTGCCTGGGCCGAATCGCTACAATCCCGTGCAGGATTATGAAACGGCGGTGCAGTTGCGCGATCGCGTCATCAGCCGCATGGTGCAGCTCGGTTTCATCAGTACTGACGAGGGGGCGCGGGCCAGGCGATCGCGCATTGAGGTCAGCCCGGAGGCGCAAGAGGCACTCTCCAACACGATTGCCCCCTACTTCTACAGCTACGTGTTTACCGAGTTGGAGCAACTGCTGGGAGAGGAGCTGGCGCGCGAGGGCAACTTCATTGTTGAGACGGGGTTAGATGTGGCGATGCAGGCACAAGCGGAACAGGCCTTGCGCCGGACGATCGAGCAGACGGGGACGCAGTTGAATTTCGAGCAGGGGGCGATCGCCACGCTAGACAGTGACACCGGCTTGATTCGCGCACTGGTGGGGGGCGTGGACTATGGCGAAAGCCAGTTCAACCGTGCCACCCAGGCCCAGCGCCAACCGGGTTCAACCTTCAAGGTCTTTGCCTACGCGGCGGCACTGGGGCAAGGCATCTCACCCGGTAAAACTTACTCCTGTGAAGCGGTGACTTGGCAGGGGCAACGCTATCGGGGCTGTGAGCGCAGTGGGGGTGCGATCGATATGTACCGGGGGATGGCACAGTCGGAAAATGCGGTGGCGATTCGAGTCGCCCAAGACGCCGGGTTGGACGCGACGATTGATGCCGCCCAGCGACTGGGGGTGCAGTCTGAGCTGCGGGCCTCACCGGGGTTGGTGTTGGGGGAGAGCGAGGTGAATGTTTTGGAATTGACCGGGGCCTATGCGGCGATCGCCAACGAGGGCCTCTGGCGACGGCCGAGCGCGATCGCCCGCATCCTCGACAGTGGCGATTGCGCGGATCCCAATGACCCCCAGACCTGCCGCGTGATCTATGCCGTCGCTGAGGATAGCGGCGCGCAACGGCAGGCACTAGAGCCGAGTGTAGCGCAGACATTGACAGTACTGCTACGGGGTGTGATGCAGGGAGGCACTGGCAGTCGCGCGGCACTCGGCTTGGGGGAGTTTGGCAAGACGGGCACGACCGATGAGGCCGTGGATCTCTGGTTTGTCGGGGCGGTGCCGAGCCGCGCGCTGACAACCGGCGTCTGGCTCGGCAATGACGACAACACGCCGACCAGCGGCGGCAGCAGCAACGCCGCGCAGCTCTGGCGGGATTATATGCGCCAGGTGGTGCAGTGAGGGCAATCACGGCGGCTGCAAACCCCGTCAGACTGGATCAGCCGCCGCAGTTATGGATGTCATGATGGCGGCAGTGTTGCCGATTGCCTTAGTCGCCAGTGCAGGTTTTGGGGTCGGACGCTGCTATGAACTGGATACCCGCACGCTCGCCCGGGTCAGTATCTATGTGCTGTTCCCAGCGCTGATCCTGACGGGACTGGCGGAGAGTACAGTGGCGCTGAGTAGTGCGATCGCGATCATTGCCGCCTTTCTGCTCAATACAGCGCTGCTCCTGGCGATCGCCATCCTCTGCGGACGCGGCCTCCAGTTTTCGCCCGACGCCCAGAAGAGTTTGATCGCGACGACGATCTTTGCCAATGTCGGCAATATGGGGTTGCCTTTCGTGCTCTTTGCCCTGGGCGAGGCGGGGTTGGAGCGGGCGATTGTCTATCTGGTGGGGTCTAGCTTAGCGATCGCCAGCATTTTCCCGATCGCACTCAAGGGGGCGGGTCTGCGCGCCGGTCTCAGTTTGACATTGCGGTTGCCGGTCTTTTGGGCCGCACTGGCAGGGCTGGCGTTGCAAGCGAGCGGGGCAATGTTGCCGGAAGCGATCGCCCGTAGCATAACGCTCCTGGGAGACGCGGCGATCCCCGTGGCGCTACTCATGCTGGGGGTACAGTTATCGCAGACCCCGCTGCGCTTCGGACGCTGGGAATGGTTCAGCGCGTTGCTGCGACTGGGGGTTTCGCCGCTATCCGCCTATGGCATTGGTCGGCTTTTGGGGCTGGCGGGCTTGGATTTGCAAGTGGTCGTTTTGCAGGCCGCGATGCCAGTCGCCGTCAATTCGCTGATCTGGGTGACGGAGTTGGGCGGTGATGCGCCGCGCGTCGCCCGGACGATCATTCTTTCGACGCTACTCAGTTTCTTGACCCTGCCGGGGGTGCTGTGGCTGAGCGGACACTGATTCAGCTTTTGCCGCTTGTCAGCAAAAATAGGCACTGTGATTCATTGCTGGCTTGCCAATTGCTCAGAGCTGCAACCCTCATCAGTCTGTTGCCATTGCTCGTCAATTGCGGATTTTTCGAGATGACCAATTGAGCAGCCGCTTCAAAGCTTACTTGGAACACCCGCCTAAAAACTGGGGACAGCACTAGGAGCAAAAAACTCCTGTACTAAAACGTGGCGCTGAAGCTCCGGACTGGTTCTATGTTCCAGACCTGCCACCACTGCTAGACGGAAAAAGGCAACACTCTTGGTTGCGTAAATAGCATCATGGAAATGCACTTCATTCACAATCAACATTCTTTTGTTCTTGTCGCTACAAAATCCTCTCGGTACAAGTGTGACGCTTAAGCGCAAGTTAAGCGAGTTGCTGTCTAGCAATCAAGCCAAAAATCTAGCGATCGCGCAGTCTATGAGATCTATCCACCTCTAGCACAGTGCCCGCCAAACTGGGCTGGTTCTAGTCCTTACAGCCCAGGATTTAGATAGCGACAACTGTCGCCCACTTTGTGCATCGAATATTCCACAAGCTTCCCTGCACCAATCTGCCCAATCTAGAGAAAAAAACATGCTCGGAGAACTTTTCGCTCACTTCCATCGCGGTCGCTACCGCATTTTGCACCTCACTTGGTTTGCCTTCTTTTTATCGTTTGTAGTTTGGTTCAATTTCGCCCCCTTCAAGGGGATTATTCAAGCTGATTTTGGCTTAACAGAAGCCCAAATTCGCACCCTGCTGATTTGTAATGTTGCTCTGACCGTACCCGCCCGCGTGATTATCGGGATGCTACTGGACAAGTACGGCCCACGCATCACCTACTCCCTGCTGCTCATCTACGCCGCCTTACCCTGTATTGGCTTCGCGCTCGCACAGAACTTCAGCCAACTCGTCATCGCTCGCCTCGCACTGAGCATCGTTGGCGCGGGCTTTGTGATCGGCATCCGCATGGTCGCGGAATGGTTCCCGCCCAAAGAAATTGGCACGGCAGAAGGCATCTATGGGGGCTGGGGCAACTTTGGCTCCGCCGCCGCTGCCTTCAGCTTGCCGACGCTCGCCATCCTCCTCAGCCTCGGCGCGACGGATGCGGCGGGTGCCCCGATTTTGAGCTGGCGTCTAGTGATTGCGGCTACGGGCATTATTGCGGCTTGCTATGGTTGTATCTACTACTTCAATGTCCAGGACCACCCCCCTGGCAAGGTCTATCAGCGTCCCAAGCGTACCAGCGGCATCGAAGTCACCAGCCGCCGCGATTTCTGGTTCCTGATGGCGATGAATGTGCCCTTGGTCGGCATTTTGGCGGTGCTCGCTTGGCGCTTAAGCAAGGTTGGCTTCCTCAACCCGACCACACTTTTAATCACCTGGGCAGCCCTCCTCGGTCTTTATCTCTTCCAAGCCTATGGCTGCTGGGAAACGAACAAAGACTTGATGCTCGGTCGCAAACACTATTCCCCGGAGGATCGTTATCGCTTTTCGCAAGTTGCCATTCTTGAACTGACCTACATTGTCAACTTTGGCTCCGAGTTGGCCGTCGTTTCGATGCTGCCCGCTTTTTTCCAAGAAACCTTTGGCCTGAGTGTTGTCGCGGCCGGTTGGATTGCCTCCAGCTACGCCTTCATGAACCTGATGTCGCGTCCCGGCGGCGGCATCATCTCCGACAAGATGGGGAGTCGTAAAAATACGATGGCGATTCTGACCGCCGGTATGGGGATCGGCTATCTCTGCATGAGCACCGTCACCAGCAACTGGCTCGTACCCGTTGCGGTAGTCTTGACCATGTGCTGCTCCTTCTTTGTGCAGGCGGGTGAGGGTTCGACCTTTGCGATTGTGCCGCTGGTCAAGCGTCGGATCACTGGACAGATTGCCGGGAATGTCGGAGCCTACGGCAATGTCGGTGCGGTGGCTTACCTGACGATCTTCAGTTTGCTTCCGGGCTGGCTCGGGGGTGGGACCGCACCCAGTGCCGCTGTGCTGGCGCAGGCAAATGCGATTTTCTTCCAGGTGCTGGGCGTAACAGCGATGATGGTGGCCTTCCTCTGCTGGTTTGTGTTGCGGGAACCGAAAGGCTCGTTTGCAGAACTGCATGAGGGCGAGGACGATTTAGCCCTAACCCAGGCGACACCATTATCTGGCGAGCGCTCAGCGCAGTTCTAGCGCCGGGTGGGGCAAGGCAGTCTAGACCTCGAAGCTGCTTTGCCTCGACTAAACCACGATTTTCCCTATTGCTTAATTTGCCGCTGATGTCTGCGACGAAAACACTCTGTCCTTATTGTGGGGTGGGCTGTGGCTTAGAAGTGCTGCCACCAGCTACCCCCAACCAAGCCACACATCGCGATGCGGCGGGCACCCCGATCTGGAAAGTGCGGGGCGATCGCGCTCATCCCTCCAGCCAAGGCCAAGTCTGCGTCAAAGGTGCGACAGTAGCCGAGTCATTGCACAAAGACCGCCTGCTCTATCCCATGCTGCGCGACACGCTGGACGAGCCATTCCGCCGCGTCAGTTGGGACGAGGCCCTGGAGCGAGTCGTTGAGCGCTTGCAGACTAGCCATCGCACACTTGGCCCCGACGCCATCTGTATGTACGGCTCCGGACAATTTCAGACCGAAGACTACTACTTGGCGCAAAAGCTGCTCAAGGGTTATCTGGGCACGAATAACTTTGACGCTAACTCGCGACTCTGTATGTCCTCGGCGGTGGCTGCCTACATCCAGAGCTTTGGCGCGGACGGGCCGCCCTGCTGCTACGCGGATCTCGACGAGACCGACTGTGCCTTTCTAATCGGCACGAATACGGCCGAGTGCCATCCGATTGTGTTCAATCGTTTGCAGAAACGGCGCAAAAAGAATCGCAAGGTCAGGCTGATCGTCGTCGATCCGCGCCGCACACCAACCGCCGCTGCCGCTGATCTGCATCTAGCCATCCAACCGGGCACCGACATCGCCCTGCTCAACGGCATGGCGAACCTGTTGCGGCGTTGGGGTAAGCTCGACACGGTGTTCATCGACGAATGCACGCGCAACTTTCCCGCCTATGTGGAGACGCTGCGCCACTACCCGCCGGAACTGGTGGCGCGCACCTGTGGCATTCGGCTGAATGACTTGGAGAAAGCGGCGCGCTGGTGGGGTGAGAGCGATCGCGTCCTTTCGCTCTGGTCGATGGGTCTGAATCAGTCGTCGGAGGGGACGGCGAAGGCGCGGACGCTGATCAATCTGCACCTGATGACTGGCGACATCGGCAAGCGGGGGGCGGGGCCGTTTTCGCTGACGGGGCAGCCGAATGCGATGGGCGGTCGTGAGGCGGGCGGTCTGGCGCACCTCTTACCCGGCTATCGGCTGATTAAAAATTCGCAACACCGCGCTGAGGTGGAGCAGTTTTGGCAATTACCGCCGGGGCGGATCGCGCCGAGGCCCGGCCGTGATGTTTGGTCGATGATTCGGGGTATTGAAGACGGAACCGTCCGCTTTCTTTGGATCGCGGCGACCAATCCGGCCGTGAGTCTGCCGGATCTGCGGCGGGTGCAGGCGGCCCTGCGGCGATCGCCCTTCACCGTCTACCAAGACGCCTACGACCCGACCGAAACCTCAGCCTACGCCCATGTCCTGCTCCCCGCTGCCCAGTGGAGCGAAAAAACCGGCACGATGACCAACTCGGAGCGGGTCGTCACTCTCTGTCCACAGTTCCGGCCGCGTCCAGGCGAGGCACGCGCCGACTGGGAGATTTTTGCCGAAGTCGGGCAGCGGCTCGGCTTTGGTGCCGCCTTTGAATTTACTGACGCGGCGGCGGTCTATGCCGAGTTTGTGCAACTGACGCGCGATCGCCGCTGCGATCTCTCCGGCCTCAGCCACGCTCGCCTGGCGTCTGGCCCGATCCAGTGGCCCTGCCCGGCGACAGAAACGGAAAATATTAGCTCTGGCAAGCGGCTCTATGGCGATCGCCGCTTCGCGACGCCAGATGGTCGGGCGGTTTTCGCGGCGGCGCGGGCACAGGGACTCGCGGAGCCGGTCGATGCCGACTATCCCTTCGTGCTCACGATCGGTCGCCTCTACGGACACTGGCACACGCAAACGCGCACCGGCCGCATCCCGAAGACGGCGAAGATGCACCCTGAGCCACGGCTCGAAATCCATCCCCGGGATGCGAAGAAGCTGGGGGTAGTGGATAGTGACTGGGTGGAGCTGCGATCGCGTCGTGGCCGCGCCCGTCTACGCGCGCAGGTGACCGAGGCGATCGTGCCGGGGACGGTGTTTGCACCCATGCACTGGGGGGCACTTTGGGCAGCGGATGCCGAGGTGAATGCCCTGACTCATGCCGTGGCTTGTCCCGATTCGTTGCAACCGGAGCTGAAGGCTTGTGCGGTTGCGGTGTCCCCGGTGGCGCGATCGCCACAAGCAGCGGCCGAGGATATGACCGCACCCACTCACCCATCTCCGCCTGCCTCCTCCGCCTACGCCAGCAAGTTACAGTAGGGGCAATCGTTGCAGCTTGCAAGCATATTCTCCTCATCCGCACAGAGCAACTGCTGGTTGAGTGCTTTCGGCGGCAGGCTTTCTGGATTGACCAAGCCTACGGGCTGGATGACAGGATTGAGCTGGAAAGTGTGGGTTTGTCGGTGGCGATCGCTTCGCTCTACGAGGGTGTCTTGCTCGCAGGTGACGTCAGAATGGTTTCGGTTGACTCAGCTCATGGCGGATGCCAACCCCAATGTATCCAAATTGTCCTTGCCGCAACGACTTCTGGATTATTCAGTCGCAAAGCAAGTACAGTCGCGCGACCGATGCTGCTTTGACCCGCTATGTGAGTACCACCATTCTGCCAGCAGAAATGCTCCGTCCAAGTTTGTCGCCGTGGCTGGAATAGGGTGACAGGTTCACCAGTATCGGGATCGATCGCGGCAGTTCGCGCCCCCTTGAATTCGTTGCAACGGTAGCAGGCTGCGGCGAGGTTTTCTCGCTCGCTACTACCGTCAGCAATCCGAGGCATGATGTGGTCAACGACCAGTGGCATCCCAGTCAAGCGAGCAGGTGTACAACAATATTCACAGCGCCCATTGGCTTCGGCATAGACTTGCTGTCGCAACGACGGCGAAATCGAGGACACGGCTATTCGCCTGACAATGCTTGCAGAGAGGGCAGGGGTCGCCCACGCCTGCCGAGTGTATCCCAGGCTAACGCTTTGCGGAGCATCAGTTGGTCAGCGGCTTGGCGTAGGGCAGCGAGTTCCTTTTGCTCGCTGGGGTCAATCGTGCCATGCTGATTTTTTTCCAGAAGCTCCAGGTGCCGCTCCTGGTTGTCGGCTGAGACTTGGCTAGTCGCCAGTTGCAGCAGGGCTTCATCAGAGAGAGAGTTGAGCTGAGCGGTTTTAGTTTGTTGGGTTTGGGAGGAATGCTCGAAAGTCGCCATCAGATTGCGAGCGATGCTATCAGCCGCTACGGCCTCTGGTGACTCACTCAGCAGTTCAGCAAGGCGAGCGAGTCGGGTGAAGACCTGTTCAGGGAGTTCGATTGTGAGCTTGCGGGTGGACATGGCAGGTGGGCGATCACGGCTGAGACTCTAGATTTTCATTATGGGCGATCGCCATGAAACCAGCATCGCCGCCGCTCAGCCCCACAGCCGCTGAAACCCTCCCGGCCGCTCCGTCTCCAGATAGTCGAGAAACTCCCGCGCTAGCCGCGAATCGTCGGGAAAAATCGTCAGTAGCTCCCAGAACTTGGTGGTCTCTGTTCCTACAAACTTAGGCTTCGGCGTTGCCGCCACCTTCTTAACACGCACAAAGGGATACAGGCGGTGCCAGATGCGACCGACTTGGCTAACCTTGCCGGTGAGATCGGTGCGGGCAATGGTTTCTCCAGGTTGGTAGGGTTCGTGGAACCAGGAAATTGCCTCAGAATCCTCAGCATCCTCTGCAACTCGCCCCCAAACCTGTACCCGCCCTGGATGCCAGGACTCGCGCCAGTCTGCCGGTTGGGCTTCGTTGAGCGGGTGGTTTTGTGATCGCAACCAGTCCCGCGATCGCTCCCGCAACCCGTCGATAAAATCACCGACGCGCTCAATCTTCTGAAACGAACGCGCATCGCGGTTGAGCGAATTACCCTGCCAGCCCCACTGGCAACCAATCAGCGGCTTGCGACCACCATCGTAATACTGCGAGTAAAAGAGGCGATGATCCGCCCGTCGCCAGGATTTGCCAAAGCCACCGAGCAGCACCGAGAAACCAGTCAACTGCACCAGGAAGCGTTGCAATGCCTTCTCTTCAGTGGATGACAAATTCCCACGCAGGAACCAGCGGAGCGAACCTTCAACGTCGTAGGTCGCTTCGCCATAGCCGGACTGAAACTCACCGATGTCCAGTTCCTCGGTGCGCCAGTTCATAACGAGCAGGCCGACCGTGCCCGTCCCGCTGACGCCACCAAAGAGTTGCTCCACGGCCGCTTCAGCCGTCGTCGCATCGGTCAAGCCGCCAAAAATCCGCAGCGCATGCCCCCGCAGTGCCGCCCGGAACATACTCGGGCGAAACTCTGGCTTGTCGTCGATGGTTGTTGACGCCTGCCCCTGTCCCGCGAGAAAGCAGCGGTAGAACGGTTTACCTGGTAGTTGCGTGGGCTGACCATAGCCCGCACTGACGCGACAACCGAGACCCTGGGTTAAGGCTTGTTGCCAAATGCCCCAGATCGTCTGCCACTCGCTATCGGGAAGCGGCTCCAGGCTAGAGATCGCAAAGCAGAGTTCGGGTTTGTAGAGGGAAACGATGGCAAAGGCTCCACCTGGCTTGTTTTGTGTATCCTTGACCTTGACTTGCCAATCCTGCTGGGGGTGAACCAGATCGAGCAATTGTTTCTGCCAACGATCGCTCGTCGGATAGCCGCCGTGAAAGCGCAGAATGCCGGGTGCGAAGTCGTGACCCGGTAATTCGCGACCGCAGTAGCGATTCGCTTGCTCAGGAGTGCAAGCATTCCGAAACGCGCCTTTCATGCTGCTACCCGGATAGAAGGGCAAGCCGTAAGCGCCGATGACCGGGCGGATGATGCCGTCGTCCTGACCGCCATTGGTGACTAAGCGCCAGTCAAATTGGCAAGTCTGCGTTCGCAATTGCTCTTGCTCGTGCCAGGTGTAGGGTTGTCCGTAGGCCCGTTCGAGCCACTCCGAAACCCAGATTTGGGCGTCGCTTTTGTCGGCTTTTTTGTCAATATATTGAAGTTGGCAGCGCCCAGGGATTTGGGCGCGGAACATCATCGGAACTTTGTCGGCGAGGGGCATGAGTTCACCTCAAAAATTGCGAACCATTGGGTTTCGGGAGCGGTCTGTCTAGCTCTCGTGCCGTATCCAGATACTCTTGCATCACGACTTGGGCATTGTTTAGGGCTTCCCCATAGGTTTCACCGTCGGCCAGACAACCGGGGAGTTCGGGAACCTCAGCGATAAAAGCTGAATCTTCTTCGCTCCAATACAAGAGAATTTGATACTTCATACAATTATCTATGACTCATCCCGGCCGAGTTTGTAGCGTTGTGTCCACCAGACGAGGCAATCGCAGAGTTGGGTGAGGACAGCGATCGCTGCTCGTTGGTCGTCTTGATGTAACTGCCAAAGCTTCTCCGCCATCGCCCGTACTTTGGTGACATCATTACCCACGGCATCATTCGGAATCGTCACACCCGCTTGTTGCATCGCTGTGACCAACTCACCCCAAGTTTCCCGCCAGTACTGTGCTTTCTCCGGTTCGCGCTCGGCGAGGCGAAACTGCTCGCCCCAGAAGCGTTCGAGGCCGTAGGCGACGGCTTCGCGCATTTTGAAGGATTGATTGAGCGATTGGCGATCGCGCTCCCGCGCCTTCAGAACCAAACTCTGCGCCGCCCGATCCAAGTTGTAAGTTTGCCAGCCCATGGTTGCCATCCTCCTTTAAGCTGCTGTCTTTGCATTCATGGCTTCGCCACCCAAAGTAACCCGGCAGCGACCGAAGCCAATCGATTCCAAGCCGCCAAAGTATAGTTCTTGTTCGCGTTTACCGGCTCCAAAAGGCTCCCAGCCCCGCTCTTTCAGGGCGACTGGGAAAACTAAGATGCTTCCCTCCGGCAGTGCTTCGGTGTTGAAAAAGGCACCACGTTCGGTATCAACTTTTTTCTGCTTGTCTTCAAGTTTGACGCGGCTCTGGCGATAAAGTCCTTGGTCGTGGAGTAGAGCGATGTCGTTGTCAGCAACAACGACCAGTTGCGATTCATCAAGATCGCTGCCTTCAGGAATCCAATCTTTAATAAGTGGATCGGTCTGTTCGAGGGCTAAGAAACCAAGGTTGAAAAACAAGACTTTGCGATTTTCGCCTTCGATTTTTACATCGCGGGCTTGAAGGGATTTAGCGGCGGTATATTTTTTGGGTAGTTTAGCGTCAATGTTGGCGATCGCCTTGTACCGCTTCAATAGCCTCGGACAACTCACCCACACCACCGGTTGCCCCGGACAAAAAACGGGGAACCAGACCAGTGAGGCATACTCAAACTTGACTTTCGCTTCGGTCGTCCCGCCATCCGTTTGACCGGCTACAGCTTCATGACCGTACCAATGTTGCTCGTCAAGATTCTCGCTACCACGCATATCCGCGCGAAACCGCCCGCGAATCGAGCTACCAGGAATGATACCCGTCTGGGTGAACTGGTCGCGGAAGATCAGGTTGAGATTACCCGTTTCTTCGCCCGCGCTCGCGCCGACATGGAGGGGGGCGAGGGTTTCGATGATGCCGAATGCTTTTTGGTACATGATATGGAGTAGCTTGAGCTAGATCGTCATTGAACTACAGCGGCAACGCCAGCCCGCAGCCCCAGCGCTGGAAGGAAACCCCTTCCTGGGGAAACCAGCTCACTTCCCAATCTTGCCAAGACCGGTTGAGCGGCGTGTCCAAAACATAGACACTGCCAGCGGGCATGGCATAGCGACCGCGCGCCAAGCGTTTGGTCTTGCCGCTGCCGCCGAAGCGATAGCGGAAGGGGCTGGGGCGACCGGTCAGGAGTGCCGCAACTGACCAGGGATGGTGCTGCGTTTGACCAACCACGGGTTCGCGATACGAGTAGTGGCTCGACCCCCAAACGGCTGGGGTGATGGTGGCGAAGCTGGTTTGGAGCGGCTCGGCGAGCAGGTCGAGAATCTTGGTGGAGAGTTCGTGGCATCGCACAGATACCATATGCCCCTCGCCGCCGAAGCGATACCAGCCATCGGGCAAGTCGAGGCTGCTCAGGTAAACCAAGCAGGTTTCCGGCGGCATCTGCACGGCGTTTTCCAAAAAGAGGCTGCCGCGCTCGGTGTCGCGGTCAACGTGGCGCTGATCCTCGGCGAGGCGGGGGTGGAGGTGCGGTGCAAACTTCCAGGGTGCGGCAAAGACGCGCGGCGAATCGTCTGGTTTCAGTTTGCCAGCCGGGAGGGCGGCTAGCGACGACCAATCGTCAATTTTGAGCCAGCGACCACCAGCAAACTTGCCTTCAACATAGGGCAGCCAATCCTCTTGCTCGGTATCCCAACCCAGTTTGGCGAAAACTTGGTCGCGATCGGGTTTGACTAAGCAGTTGAGCGGCAGCGGTACACAGAAGTTTGCAGGGGCGTCGGACTGCGCCCAGAAGGGGCCGGCAACTTGCAGCGGTTTAAGCAACTGCTTCAGCTTCTCAGAATCAGGCTCGGCAGCGCTGCGCTCGGCGGCAAAGAGGCCGGAGACGGTGGCGGCCGAGGGCGGAAAGTGGGAGCCGGAGCGCCCAACCAAGTTTTCCGGCGTGAGAAAGGGGCCGGCGCTGCCGTAGAGGAAGCCGAGCGGCTCGATGGTGATCAGGTAACGGAAGCCGGGATTTTTTGTGGTTCCGGATTCTGGGGGAGCTGATTCGTTGGCGACTGGCATAGATGAAATCCAACTTTGGCAAGGTTGATGACCCAGGCGTTGAGGGCGTGGATGTTGGCGGTATCAGTTTCATACGGGCGATCGCGCAAAATACCGGACTTGCCCGCTTCACCCCAGCGATGCTCTTTCAGCAGCTCGGCATTCTCTGGCCCGAAGTAAATGTCGAAGAGGGCGATCGCCACTTCATCACTCTGGTCATTGAAGGCATGGCGAGCTTCGAGCATGGCCACATCACTGTAGAAGTGCTGCCAGTTCGCCGCTGTTCCCTTCTCACCCCGGCGATCGCGATACCCCTCCAAAACATCCTGCAAAAACCACCAGGGACAACGCCACTCCAGATGGTTGCCGCTGTTGAAGAGGATGCGGAGGGCGAGGCGATCGCGCCCACCCCGCTTCGCCGACTGCTCGGCCTCGCCGCAGTGTTGCAGCACATCGCGCTGGGGGACGTTGGGATAGGCCCAGACAAAGCCGATGCTGGCGGTAATGTCCTCGCCGTGTTTTTTCCAGAGGTCAGGAAAGCCGTAGAACCACTGCAAGCATTCGCGGGCCGTCAGTTTGTCGGGTGCGAGACGATAGAAGATGCCGAAGAAGTCGTCGCCCCCGGCGTAGACGATGCGGCCAGGCGTGTTGGCTGCATCCTGACCGCGCGCTTCCGGTTTGCGTAGCGCAGGCTTGAGAGAAATTTCCCCCCAATCCATAAGGGCGCGGCTAACGGCGCGCAAGGCAGTGACCCTTTCTGCGTCATTGGCAGCACGCTCGGAAATTTCCTTCAGGTACTGACCCATGCGATCGCCATCGCCCCGAAACCAACCAGTTTTAGCCTCTTCGTCGTGACGATTGAGATCCCGGAAGCTGGCCGGGATCTCTTGCTGGACAGACACGCTGAATTGCTCGTCTGGTACTCGCTCAGCGATATCGGGGCAGGTGATCAGGCGCTTCGTCAGCTCCGGAATGCTGAGGCGTTCATTGGGCGCGATGATTGCTTCGCTGATCGCTTGGCTCAGTTTTTGGTAGAAATCGTCAACCTTGGGCTTGACCGCAGACCAGGAATCGCGTGGTTTGTAAGTGGCCATTTCTGGCCAGGCGATCGCGTCGGCCCCCGACAGCGATGAACTTTCACCGACCCAGTTGATCCCCGTCCAGGCGCGGCTCCGTTTCTGGGCATTGAGCCGGATACGGGCCGCATTGATACTCGGCCCCTGGGCGTAGAAAAATTCCCAGGCGTGATTTTCCCATGCTTCCCAGTGATGCTGCCACTTGTGTCGGCGTTGGTGAGCTGGGTGGTCGCTAAAGTCGTCGTCGAAGTAGGGGATTTCGCCTTTGAGTGTCGCTTCGATCCACTCCCGACAGGTCTCCACCAGCTCCTTCCAGGCATGGGTGAATGCGGCTTGAGCGACCGATTTGTCAAAGCGCGCATGACCCTTTAGCAGGATGATGTTGGGCGTTCCTTGAGCCACATTGAGCAGGGCGGGAGAAATCACCGGATCGTCCTCATCGGGCGGGTTCGTTTCCGGAACGCCAGCGGCCCGGCGGGCGGCGTGGCAAATGGCCACGGCGAGATAGGAGAGGATGAAAGAGCTGCCGTAGAGATCCCGCAGCTTGCGAGATTTCTCAATGAAGCCCTGCACGGGTGCGAAGGTGATGGCGGTGTAGGTCACAACGGGCATCGGTTGGACTTGGGTAGCACCAGATTGCCTGGCTCAGCGCGCTAGCTGAAGCGCTGGAGGCTTAAGATTAGTGGGGATTTGAAGAGGGGGCGGCAAACTTTTAGATTCTCTTTAGAGCTGGGCAACGCTTCTTAACACTGTAGGACTTACGCACTGAATGAGATTTCAGGGGTTTGAAAGATCCCCCCGGCTCCGCCACCCCCCTTGATAAGGGGGGCAAGGGGGGATCTACCACCACCAGCAGTGTTTGCCGTCTTAAACTGCGTAAGTCCTGCACTGGCGACGTAGCATAAGATTGACGGGTGATCATTTCAGGCCACCGCCGATGACAAGACGGTCACCGCGATCGCCCCTCCAGGAACTAGCCGCCATCCCAGGCACCCTCTTGGTCGTCTTCTGGACGCCGCTGGCGGGTTTGTTCAGCTTATGGCAGCGATCGCTCCAGGCGCTACAACTCGGTCGCGTCTTTCGCCGCCTGGGGCTGCCGCTCTGGACGCTGATCGGCATCGGCGCGGCGGGTTGGTGGTTTGACAATGCAGCGGTATTGCTGGAGATCGCGATCGCCCAATTCTCCGGAGCCGAACCCTGGCGCTGGCAGCCCTATCTCGCTCCGAGCATTCTGTTTCTGCTGCCCTTTGTCGTCGTCGGGCGATCGCCCTGGCGCTACGCGGGCGGCGGCAGCTCCAAACTTGGGGATTCGTGGCAGGGCAGGTCAAACCGGAGGGCAAGCGGGGCTTGATCTTGCTCGTCAGCAATCCGAATAGCGCCAGCTACGCTGTGGAATACCATTTCGTGCAAAAAGGGACGTTGGAAACCGTCTGGCTCTTGCCGTCTAGCGATGATGAGTCTGGGCGCTTTGGCCGCTCGACACGAGGCACGGCTGAGGAAATCCGCGCGGCCTGTGAAGCATTAGCCCAGGCGCAGCACCGCCCGCTGCAAGTCTACATCCTGCGGGGCGTCTCGCCCGGAGATGCGCAGGATACCTTCGATGCCGTGCAGCAGATTTTTCGCCGCAGCGCCTACGAACCGGGGGAGATCGTCATGGACTTCACGGGGGGCACGAAGCCGATGTCGGTCGGTGCGATCATGGCTTGTCTCCCCGCCGAGCGGCAGTTGCAATATGTCCCCCTCAATCGGGTAACGGGGCAGTCGGATGGGCCGTTTCTGGTGGACTATCAGTACAGTGCCTTTGACTTGCTGGCGTGAGGGGGGTGTCTCGGCAGCGGGTTGGCTATGGCTTCTCTGGGTTGGAATTGCTTCTACAGAGGTGGCGCGATCGCCATTGAGCCGGATGCTGAGGCGATCGCGATAAACTTGGCATAGATTCACTGGCAGCAGAAAATGAACCATGCTGAAAACGGTTGCTGGCATTTATCGTCACGGTCGCATCGAGCTATCAGAAATTCCGCCTGATATTGTCGAGAGTCGCATCATCGTCACCTTTCTCGATCAGGAGCAGTTAGAAATGGCATCGACGCCAACACCGATGAGCTTTGGGATGTTTGCTGGCGCAAACCAGTCTACGACGGCTGATTTTCGTCTGGCTGAATTTACGGATGCTGATGCCACTCAGTTAATGCCGTAATGACCTCGTGCAGTATGTTATCGATACTCATGCCTTGGTCTGGTTCCTGGAAGGCAATCCGCGTTTAGGAGCGGAGGCACGCTCAGTTCTGGAGCATACCGACAGTCGGTTGATCTTACCGGCGATCGCCCTCGCCGAAGCAGTCTGGATTGTTGAGCGGGGGCGAACCTCGATTTCCTCCGCTCAGTCATTGCTCGCGGTCGTTCGTCGTGACCGTCGTCTGACGGTCTGGGCACTGGATGTCCAGGTTATCGAATTCAGTCTGCAATTGATCGCCATTCCTGAAATGCACGACCGGCAGATCGTGGCAACAGTGCTGGCGCTGCAACTTGAAGAGCCGACGACACTACTCACTTGTGATCGCATAATCACTTCGACCCAGGCTGTCAGGGTTGTTTGGGACTGACTTGAGTCGCGAGCACCCCAGCAACGGAAGTGCGGTAGCAGAGCTAGCTGGAGTTAACCGCATTCCGACTGCCCGTTTGTTGACACTGCGCGATCGCTCCTCCACCCTGACAACTTCGAGCGCGCCTGGGACAAGGTCGCGCACAATCGCGGCTGTGCGGGCGTCGATGGCGAGACGATTGCTGCCTTTGCCAGACGGAAAAAGCGAGCGCTGGCTGAGCTACGGGCGCAGGTCGCCAGCGGTGAATACCGGCCACTGCCTTGTCGGCAAATTCTCATTCCGAAAAAGGCGGGTGGTTGGCGGGAGCTGCGGGTGCCGACCGTCCGGGATCGCATCGTCCAGCAAGCGGTGTTGAATATCCTGTATCCCTTGCTGGAGCCGGAGTTTGCGCGGGTCAGCTTCGCCTATCGGCCCGGGCGATCGCACCACCTCGCCGTAGAACAGGTGGCGGCATGGCAAGCGCGCGGCTATGAGTGGGTGTTGGACGCCGATATTGTCAAGTTTTTCGACCGCCTCGCCCATGCCCGCCTGCTGGCTGAATGTCGCGAGCGGCTCGACCAGCCCGAATTACTCCGACTGATCGAAGCCTGGATCAGTGCGGGCGTCCTCACCCCCGACGGCATTCTGTTACCACGTCGGGGCGTGCCGCAGGGGGCGGTGGTCTCGCCGATTTTAGCCAACCTCTACCTGGACGATTTTGACGACGCGCTGATCGCCGCGCCGGGGCTAGAGCTAGTACGCTACGCCGACGATTTTGTCGTCTTGGCTAAGCGCGAGGCGCAGATCGAGGCCGCCCGCGAGCAGGTGGCGGCGCTGCTGAGCGACATGGGGCTGGAGCTGCACCCGGAGAAGACGCAGATCACCAACTTTGAGCGCGGGTTTCGTTTTCTCGGTCACGCCTTCTCCGGCGATCTGGTGGTGCCGGTGCAGCAGCAGCCAAAGCTGATCTTGCCCCGGCAACCCACTCCATCGGTACAGCTTGTCCATGCTGACCCACCCGCCACCGGGCCGACGGTGATGCAGCAGGCCTTGGTCGCGGCGCTCCAGGCACAGGAACAGCCGATTCCGCCGCCGCTGTACGTGGTCTTGGGGTATGCGGTGCGGGAGCGGGCGGCGGTCCCGATTGCTAGCAAGGAAACCATTTGGCAAGACGACATGGCAACGCTCTATCTGATCGACCAAGGTACGAAGCTGAGCAAGGAGCAGGGGCGGCTGATCGTGGCACCGCCGGGGGAGGAGCGGCTGGAGATCCCGATTCGGGAGGTGGAGCGGATCTTGGTCTTTGGCAATATCCAGCTCACGACGCCGGTGCTCTCGGTCTGTCTGGCGGAGCAGATTCCGGTAGTGTTCCTGACCCAGTTGGGCGAGTACAAGGGGCAGCTCTGGGGCATGGAAGCCAGAAATTTTGCCCTAGAGCTGGCGCAATTTGCGCGGCGGCCGGACTCGGAATTCCAGCTCGCAACCTCGCGCGCCCTGGTCTGGGGCAAGCTCATGAACTCGAAGCAGTTGTTGCTGCGGCTGAACCGCAAGCGACGGCTGACGTCGGTACGCACGGCGATCGAAGGGTTGACGGCGGATCTGGCGCAGGTCGAGATGGCGAATAATCTCGATTCGCTGCGGGGCTACGAGGGGAGCGCGGCGGCCCGCTATTTTCCAGCTTGGGGGCAGTTGCTCGTGCATCCGGATTTTCGCTTCACGACGCGCCACCGCCGACCGCCGACCGACCCAGTGAACTCGTTGCTGAGTTTTGGCTATACGCTACTGTTTGAAAATATTCTCAGCCTGATCTTTGCGGAAGGGCTGTCGCCCTACATGGGCCATTTCCACTATGGCGAGAAGCAGAAGCCCTATCTGGCCTTTGACCTCGTGGAGGAGTTTCGTGCGCCGATCGTGGACAGCTTGGTGGTGAAGCTGATCAACAAGCGCCTGCTGCGACCCACGGATTTTACTTGGCCGACGGAGGCAGGCGGGGTGTATCTGGAGGAACGGGCGCGACGAATTTTTCTCAAGCATCTGGAGTTGCGGTTCAGTGAGACGACGGCGCACCCGGATGTGAGTCAGCCGGTGTCCTATCGGCGGGTGATGGAGTTGCAGGTGCGACGCTATCGGCGCAGTGTGGTCGATGGTGTGCCCTATGAGGCGTTTCTGCGGACGGTGTAGATGTTGGTGTTGGTAATCTATGACATCCCGGACGATCGGCGGCGAACGAAGCTGGCGACGTTTCTGGAGGGCTATGGTCGCCGGGTGCAATACTCGGCGTTTGAGTGTTTTTTGAGTCTGGATGAGATGCGGCAGCTCTATGCGGCGCTAGCGAAGCGGGTCAACCTGGAGGAGGACAACGTGCGCCTGTACTGGCTCTCGAGAGAGGCGGTCGCGCGGGTGCTGACGCTGGGCAGCCCGCCCCCAGAACCACCGCCTACTCACTACATCATCTAGGCACAGCCGGGGTTTTCGCCCCGCAGGGGCCGGTTCATCGACGCACCTCGGCAAATGGCTGTAAGCCGCATTCTTGCGTCGGATTGCGTCGATGCGAGGCGGGGTAAGGACTACAAGGGGGTCACACCTTGCTAAACGGCTGACGATGTACTAACATTTTTGCAGTTGCGTCGATTTGGCGTCTGAAACCCGCTCTGGGTCTGGGCGCTACAGCGAACTCCCTCCCGATGGGGTTAAATCGGCATAGTTGGAACCCCTCGACCTGGATGCTGTCAAGAAGTGGGGTGTACGG
>JAAUTY010000058.1 GCA_012031265.1 Spirulinaceae cyanobacterium SM2_1_0
CAGCTTGGCGGCTTCTTTAAGGTAGTACTTGAGTTTTCTTTCTTTAGCTGAGTCCATTTTTCTTTTCAGTCTCTCACCCCTGTCAACCCCTGAGTATTTATACTTATGCCAAGGTGGGATGCTCCCAATTCTTGTACTCACATCAAGTCCTGTCGAAACGGAACGCAACGCCCGCCCTGTTACTGGCTTTAGCGATCTGTTACTAGCATTAGCGATTATCGGCGTGATCGTCGCGGGCGCAAGTGTTTCAGCCTTTATGGACTTTTGTTTCTGGAACCTTAACGCTCTCTATAACCAGATTACCTCTGAGGAGTTGATGGATGGTCTTCACGACTGCAAGCACATATGTAGTGATCGCGATTATCGACATCTTCTCAAGTACCTGTACCAGGGTAAGCTGATCGACATTAAGATTTCATCTGGTCACTGCCGGAAGGCAGGCCGTGAGCGGGCACTGGACTACTAACGGGTGATGGAGGCTGTAAGCCTTGTGAGGCAAAGGATTCTGGCGATCATCATAAAAACACATCAAAACCCCTGATGGGTCAGGGATTCAGCACTGTCATCATCTCCTAAGAGTCCAGTGCCCAGCGCAGCCGAGGTGAGGAGCGTGAGAATTGCGCGGTCGTCGAACTCTTGGGCAAGCTGACAGACGCGATCGCAAAACGCCTGGTAACTCGGATCTAGCGCCCGCAATCGTGTTGCCTCCGCTTCAACATCGGCAATATCGCCAATCCGAGCCGCCTGCTGCATAGCAATCAGCTCAGACTCAGGCGGTCGGGTCAATTCGCTGTCGGGGAGGTTGCCTGAGCTAGCAACAGCCTTGAGGTCGGTGTCACCCTCAACGGTCGCATAGCGCCATTCGAGCTGGAGATACTGGGTCAAACACTGTAGCAGTCGCTCGAACTCCACCGGCTTAGTCAGGAACTCACTGCAACCGGCGGCAATACTTTCACCCTGTTCCGCTTCAGTCACACTGGCGCTGCAAGCGATGACTGGCAGGTCAGGAAACACCGACCGTACTCGCCGCGCTAGCTCGAAGCCATCCAGTTCCGGCATGACCAGATCGGTCAGCAGCAGGTCGGGGGGATTTTCGGTAATTTTGGACAAGGCGATCGCGCCATTCTCAGCTTCGCTCAGCTCAAAGTCGAGGGGGGTCAACAGGTCGTGCAACACCTGGCGATTGAGCACATTGTCGTCCGCCACCAGAATCCGCCGCCGCCGACCGTTGTAGCCGAGGAGACGCCCCCGCTCGGTTGTCGTGACTGCTTGCACCCACTCCGGCGACAGTGGCAGCGTCACCGTAAACCAAAATTTACTGCCCTGCCCCAGTGTCGAGCTGACTTGGATCTCGCTCCCCATCAGCCCGACGATCTGGCGGCTGATCGCCAAGCCCAGGCCGGTGCCTTCAGCGCACTGCGCGGCATTACCCACTTGCTCAAACGGCTGAAAGATTTTCGTCATCTGGGCTTCGGTCATACCGATGCCAGTATCCTGCACCGCAAACCGCAGCGTTACGGTCGCGGGTGTCGTCCCCGGCTCACTGATGGCGACAGTGGCGACGTGCAAAATCACGCGCCCACGCTCGGTAAACTTGACCGCGTTGCCCAGCAGGTTCAGCAGGACTTGCCGCAGGCGTTTTTCGTCGGCACAGATGCCGCTGGGGAGGTCGGGATCAGCCTCGTAGTGGAGGTCAATGCCTTTTTGCTGGGCACGAATGCGCGCAATCTCGACCACGCTGGACAGGAAGGCGGGGAGCGGAAAATCGCGCGGCAACAATTCCAGCTTGCGGGCTTCGATCTTGGCGAGATCCAGGACATCGTTGATCAGGGTCAACAAGTGCGAACCGGACTGCTGAATGACACCGATACCACGTCGGTGTTGGGCAAGATCGTCGCTGCGCTGTAAGATTTGAGCGTAGCCGAGAATACCGTTGAGCGGCGTGCGTAGCTCGTGGCTCATATTGGCGAGAAATTCGCTTTTAGCCTGGTTGGCGGCATCGGCGGCATCCTTAGCAGTCTTCAGGCTCGCTTCCGACTCACGCAATGCCGCCTCGGCGCGCTGGCGTTCGGCGACTTCCTCTACGAGTTGAGCATTGGCGGACTGAGCGGCGACGATGGCAGCACGCAGGCGCACGGGTTCGCGGACGAGGACAAATGCGCCTGCCGCCCCAAACCCCGCCAGCAAAACGCCGCCGACTCGCCACCAGACTGCACCGGGGGGAACCAGTGGCCAACCGGATTCGGGCACTGCCGCAAGCTGCCAAGAGCCGCTCGGCAATGAGACCTCCATCAGGGCTGGGTTTTGTGTGAAGAGATCGGGATCGCCGAAGAAGACCTCGCCCGCCGCGCCGAGGCCGTCGCGGCCGCGTAGCGCGTAGGCCAGCTCGCTGTCGGGATCGGTGAGGCCGACTTGTTCAAAGAGGATGCGATCGCGAATCAGCAGCGTCACTGATCCCCAAAATTCGCCCCTTTCGATCGCCTGATCGGAAGCGGTGAGGAAGATTGGTGTGAAGTTAATCAATGCGGTTCCCCCTTCGACTAACTCTACCGGGCCAGCAATTTGCGTTTTGCGCGTTGCCTTCATCCGCTCGATGACTTCGAGTTGACCGGGAATTTCTCGTAAATCCTTGCCAATAATCGTGCGGCCGGTCTCATCGTCGGGATAGCTATAGCGCAGAACGGTATCTTCGACGCCAGAGATGCGATAAACCCCTTCCTCTTGGGACAGGAGGATACTGGCGATCGCATTAAAACGCTCACGCGGCACGTCCGGGTTGGTGGAAAAGTAAGCGACCAAGCCGCGTGTTAGCAGCAGGCGGGCATTGAGGAAGCCTTCGAGGCGGGCGCGGGTCGTGCTTGCCTGCGCGACCACTTGGCTGCGCTGCTCTTGTTGGAAGCGCTGGCTTTCGGCACGGTCAAACAGCGCGATCGCCCCGATAATCGCGGCAAAGGCGAGCGCTGCTGCACCATAGGGGAGGGCCTTGAACGAACGGGTACTCATACTGGCAGGATGGGGAGGAGAATGATCAAGCGGCTCGTCAACTCAGTCACAGGCGAACGCTCGAGCCACGCGCCATCGCCTCGTGATGCCGAAATCATCAAATGCTGCCGTCTGGGAATGCAGCGATCGCCAAACCCCTGATGCAGAATGTCAAAGGGTTGCTGACGCCAAGTGTGGGCAGTGATGACCGTGATCGTTGCCCAAGTCACCAAACGGTAGCCCACAAGGGCAATGCCGACCCAGCAATCGCGACGCCAGACCGCACGAACCTCCCACGACCCTAATCACGGGTCTGTAGAGGCTGTGAGGGCTGCCCAGGTGTAAAAAATAGTTCCGCCACGAACCAGCATCATGCCCAGCAGGCGACGCAAACCATGTAACTCTTCTGTCCTAGCTGCTGCTAATCAGTAAATGCCGGACAAGCTGCCCGCCGCTGGTCTGCTCGATGCTGAGCTGCGGTTGCAGGCTTGATGACCCTTGCTTTAACCAGAATTCTAGTATTAAAGCAAACGAATGGGGCAGCTCCATGTTGGCCAGAACACCTTTTTGGCGATCGCCTCAGGCCTCGTCCGACAACACCCAGGTATCTTTACTCCCGCCCCCCTGCGACGAATTCACCACCAGCGAGCCACGCCGCAACGCCACCCGCGTCAGGCCGCCGGGATGCACATACACTTCGTCGCCACGATGCAAGACATAGGGCCGCAAATCTACGTGACGGCCTTCTACTTGCCCGTCGATCCAGGTTGGCACCCGCGAGAGGCAGAGCGTCGGTTGGGCGATGTAGTTGCGAGGATTTGCCTGGATTTTCTCGGCAAAGGCCTGCTGTTCTGCGGTCGTTGAGGCGGGACCGACCAGCATCCCGTAGCCACCGGCCTCGTTAGCGGCTTTCACCACCAGTTGCGCCAGGTTTTCAAGCACATACTCGCGATCCTTGTCCTGCCAGCAAAGGTAGGTTGGGACGTTGTTGAGTAGCGGCTCCTCGCTCAGGTAGTAGCGAATCATCTGCGGCACATAAGCGTAGACCACCTTGTCATCGGCGACACCCGTGCCGGGGGCATTGGCCAGAGCCACCCGCCCAGCGCGAAACGTATCGAGCAAACCCGGTACGCCCAGCAGCGAGTCAGGGCGAAAGGCTTTGGGGTCGAGGAAGTCATCGTCGATGCGGCGGTAAATGACATCAACGCGGCGCAAACCCTGGGTCGTTCGCATTTGCAGGGAGCCATCGGTGACGACCAGATCGCGCCCCTCGACGAGTTCGACGCCCATCTGCTGCGCCAGGAAAGAGTGCTCGAAGTAAGCCGAGTTGAAAATGCCGGGGCTGAGCACGGCGACGGTCGGACTGTCGAGCTGCGGCGGAGCAAGGTTGAGCAGGGTTTCGAGCAGATGGCTAGGATAGTCATCTACCGGGCGCACCGCCATCGTCTGGAAGATCTGCGGGAAGGTACTCTTCATGACACGGCGATTCTCCAGCACGTAGGAGACGCCGGAGGGCACCCGCAGGTTGTCTTCGAGGACATACCACGCGCCGTCGCGATCGCGCACCAGATCTGTCCCGGTGATATGCGCCCAGATCCCCAGTGGCGGCTGCAAACCAATGCAGGGTTTGAGAAATCCCGGTGCGGATTGGATGACGGAGGCAGGAATTTTACCGTCTTGGAGAATCCGCTGCTCACCATAAATATCGCTCAGAAACAGGTTGAGGGCTGTGATCCGCTGTTTTAGACCACGCTCAAGCTGCTGCCATTCCGATGCCGCGACGATGCGGGGAATGATGTCAAAGGGAAACACGCGCTCGACGCCCTGGTCGTCGCTGTAGACATTGAAGGTGACGCCGAGCTTGAACAAAGCGACTTGGGCGGTATCGTGATACCGCTGTAGGTCAGCGGCGCTCAGATGTTTCATGCCGGCGATCAAGGGGGCGGCGGCGGGGCGGGGCTGCCCTGCCGCGACAAATAGCTCGTCAAAAAACTGTGGCGCTTCTGGATCGTAGGTGTCGAGTTGCACCATTCCTTTCCCTCTTGGAGTCATCGTGCCTTAGCTTTCGCTGAAGTCTAATCGGGAGGCTGTAACCGTCGCTACGCTTTCCGAGGGAATTTCGGAGGGTCATCAGTACCATCAACCGCTGTGACTGCGCCCAATTGCGGCGGTCGAGGAGAATTTGAAGGCTTGGGGATGCCCTCGCTAGGCACGACCGGCCCCTCGAATTTTCGGCGATCGCCGCTCTCGGTCAAGCCTGGCGAGTGCGCGATCGCCCCTTAGAAAAATTTTGCTAGAGCGATCGCCCCCACCTGCTAAGCTGGCTGGCAACTAGCGGGATTGGCTGACGGGAGGGGACGAGCCATGTTGTCCGAATTGCAGAAGCAAGCGGCAAAAGCGATTGTCAATAGCTTTGAGACTGGGAGTTTGCGCGGTGATTATAGCAATGTCACCTCCATTCCCAGCGATCCCGGTGGCCTGACCTACGGGCGATCGCAGACCACCCTCAACAGCGGCAACCTCTACCTACTGATCGCCGCCTACGCCGACGCCGCTGGCGAATTTTCTGAGGAATTGCGCCCTTATTTACCCCGCCTAGAACGTCAAGATAGTCGTTTGAACCGCGATCGCCGCTTGCGTCGCCTACTCGAGGAGGCAGGTGAAGATCCAGTGATGCAGGACACCCAAGATCGCTTCTTCGACAGCGTTTACTGGCAGCCGACGCAGAAAAGCGCGGACTACATCGGCGCGCAGACCGCCCTGGGACTGGCGATCATCTACGACAGCCGCATCCACGGCTCTTGGCACATGTTGCGCGATCGCATCAACCGCAACCACGGCCCCCTCAACCGCATCAGCGAAGCCACCTGGATGCGCCGCTACGTCGAGACGCGCCGCAGTTGGCTCGCCAACCACCGCATCCGCATCTTGAATAAGACCGTCTACCGGATGGATGCGTTCAATAAATTAATCAACGAAGGCAACTGGGAACTCGAGCTGCCCTTCACCGTTCGCGGTCTGCGCGTGGACACAGATGTCCTCGCTCCCACCGTGCGTAGCTCCGCTGAAATCGCCCCGACGCGCGTCCTGCGCCTGCATATACCCTACCTGAGCGGGGCGGACGTGCGCGCGGTACAGGCAGCCCTACAACAGGCGGGCGTGCAAGTCGATCTCGACGGCATCTACGGTCAGGACACGGCGAAAGCGGTGGAAGAATTTCAGCGTCAGCAAGGGATGTACCCCGATGGCATCGTCGGGCCAGCGACGCGCGCCGCCCTTGGCATTGATGAAGCGGGCAAGGAAGAGACGAGCACATCCACATCTCCCCTGATGGCTGAATCCCCGACGACCGCGCCGGAATCGCCAACCGCCCCATCCCCAGAGCCAGCCGCTGCCGCCGTCTTGAAACTGACGGAGCCGCCGCAGCGCGGCGACGCGGTGCGGCTGATTCAGGAAGCCTTGCAGCAAGCCGGATTTCCGGTTGAAGCGGACGGCGTCTTCGGCGCGGGCACGGCGGAGGCGGTGCGGCTGTTTCAACAAAAGCGCGGCTTGACCGCTGATGGCATCGTCGGCAGCACGACCCGCGCCGCCCTCGCGGCGATGCGTTCATCTCCTGCCACCCCCAAAACCAGCCAGTCGCCTCGTGCCCTGCGCCTGACCAATCCGCCGCAGCGTGGCAATGACGTGCGCCTGCTCCAAGCAGCGCTCCGTACCGCTGGCGAGCGCCTCGGCACGGATGGGGTCTTCGGGGCGGCGACGGATCGCGCGGTCAAGGAGTTTCAGCAGCGTCAGGGTCTGCTGCCTGATGGGGTGGTGGGAGCCTCGACGCGAGCGGCGTTGGGGTTATGAGTTGGGTTTCATCAAGGCTCAGTTTGGGGCGATCGCACCACCAGCACCCAAAAGAAAGTCAGGGCCGGTAACCAAGCGCTGATATACAGCCCCCACTGATACGAGTCAAAGACCGCTTCAAAACTCGCCAGCAGCGACGGGCCGAGGGCACTGGCGACAACCATACTCATCATCTGCACACCGGCAATCGCCCCCAGATGGCGACGACCAAAATACAGAGCGAGCAACAGCCCTCAGCCTAACCAATTTGCTCGCCAGCGCGATCCTAGGCTAAGGCCCGTTCGGCAGCGCTGGCCAACTCGGTCGCCACTCGCGCCACATAGGGTCGGATCAACCACCAGAGTACCGGCGAGAGCCAGCCGCGGAGGGTGACTGCATAGGAGACGTAGGTGCCACAGACTGTAGACTCGACCTGGTAGGTGATGCGATTTTCAATGCCGGGAATCGCGAGGAAGCGCACGCTGAGCAGCTCGCGCGGTGACACTTGCTCGACAAAAATCCGAATCGGGATTGGTGTGAGGCGCGTCACAACTTGATAAATGATGCCGGGCTTCGCCACCAGACCACGCGGCGCGTTCGTCCAATCAATCAACGGATGCCAGGAGACATCGGCGAGATTGATGATCTTCTGCCACAGGACGTCAACTGGGGCATTGCAGAGCACCCGGTAGCGACGATCGAGGCAAAAATAAAATAAGGTCTTGCCGCGACCAGATACCAACTTGAAGGAAAAATTAAGAATCATAACACCACTCCCATCGCGGCGCTCAGGCAGTCTTTTATTGTAAGAAAATTGGGGGATATTGCATTTTCATCGATACGAAGCTTTGCATTCCGAATGCGATCGCCCGCCCACGGCTGAGCCAGCCGTCAGCGCTAAGGATGGCGATCGCCCCCCCGATTTACCGATCTGTATTGAAAGCGACAAAAAGTTTTATGACCGTTTCCCCAACCAATCGTCCGTCCGCCCCGACCATTGCAACTCCGCCTGCTGATTCCAAAACACAAGTCAGCCAATTCATGCAGGCGCTCCAGGATGAGATTTGCACGGGCTTGACCACACTCGACGGCCAGGAGCAGTTTCGCGAAGATAGCTGGCAGCGCCCCGAAGGCGGGGGTGGCCGCTCGCGCGTCCTGCGGGAGGGCGGTGTTTTTGAGCAGGGCGGCGTCAATTTTTCCGAAGTTTGGGGGGAGACCCTGCCGCCCTCCATCTTACGGCAACGTCCGGAAGCTGACGGACATGGCTTCTATGCCACGGGCACTTCGATGGTACTGCACCCCCGCAACCCCTACGTGCCCACGGTTCACCTCAACTACCGCTACTTCGAGGCCGGGCCGGTCTGGTGGTTCGGCGGCGGGGCTGACCTCACCCCCTACTACCCGTTTGCAGCGGATGCGGCCCATTTTCATCAGACCTACAAACAGGTGTGCGATCGCTTCAACCCCCACTACTACTCCGTCTTCAAGCACTGGTGCGACGAATACTTTTATCTCAAACACCGTCAAGAAGCACGCGGCATCGGCGGCCTCTTCTTTGATTACCAAGACGGTCAGGGTGAACTGTATCGCGGCCCCCAGGCCGATAGCGAGGCAGCAAACTACAGTCAGCAGATAGGAACAGTCCCCGCACGTGATTGGGAAGCGTTGTTCGGCTTTGTGCAAGCCTGCGGCCGCGCCTTTCTACCCGCGTATCAACCGATTGTTGAGCGCCGCCAAGAGACGGAGTATGGCGATCGCGAGCGGCAATTCCAACTCTACCGCCGAGGGCGCTACGTCGAGTTCAACCTCGTCTACGACCGCGGCACGATCTTCGGGCTACAAACCAACGGCCGCACCGAATCGATCCTGATGTCGCTGCCGCCCTTGGTACGTTGGGAGTATAACTACCAGCCGGAACCGAATACCCTGGAAGCACAACTCTATGAAACATTCCTAAAGCCACAAAATTGGGCAAGCTGGACTGACGCATGAGCGCAGGTTCTGAGTTAGAATGCCTAGCAGACGCGGCTACGCGCTCGACTGAGTCGGCGTATCGCTAGAGGTGCTTAGAGGGATTCAGGTTAGCTTGCCGACAAGCACCGTGCCTGCGGAGGTCTGCGATTTTGAGGCTCATCTAAGCCAACTCCTCAACCAGGACTGCACTCGTGACGTGCCGGTTAGCCGCTATAATAGAGGCGCTTTTGGCACAAGCACTGGCAGCAATTACTGCTCGAAATTTTTGAGGCAGATTGACGCGTGATTCACATTGACCAAAGAACCCACACAACCCCTGACAGCACCGAGGTCATTGTCCTGGCACCGAGCGGGCGTTTGGACATTACTACGGCCTGGCAGTTTCGCCTGAAGCTGCAAGAGTGCATTTCGAAGCACAGTCCTCATGTCGTCGTGAATCTCAGCCAAGTCAATTTCATCGACAGCTCGGGCTTGACTTCGCTGGTCGCAGGTATGCGCGACGCTGATAAAGTCAAGGGTAGCTTCCGCATCTGTAGTGTTCACCCCGAGGCGAAACTGGTCTTCGAGGTGACGATGATGGATTCGGTCTTTGAAATTTTCGAGACTGAAGAGGAAGCGCTGGATGGCACGCCGCGCACCGCAGCGACCTAAATCTGCGCCCATCTAGACATTCGGGTAGTGCCCAAGACGTAATGATAGACTGAGCGAAATAGCGCCCAGTAAAAGCATCAGCCCTATGCCGACCTGTCCAGCGTGTGAGTCCTCGCGAACCGTCAAGAATGGTCATATTCACGACAGTAAACAAAGATTCAAATGTCAAGACTGCGATCGCCAATTTGTCGAACAGCCGACCAAAAAGGTGATCACAGCAACTCAGCGGGAGTTGATTGACCGTTTGCTGTGTGCATGGATTTCCTGAGCTGACATCGCTCGTGCGGTACAAGTCTCTGAGACCTGGCTACAAAGCTACGTCAACGAGAAATACGCCCAAGTATCCCGTCAAGTCCAGGTCAAATCAAAAAAAAAGGACGACTAACGATTCAGTGCGATGAACTCTGGTCGTTGGTGAACCGTAAGGGCAACCAGCAATGGGTGTGGTTAGCGCTCGCCGTAGCGCTCTGGTATTTCGTTCACCACTACAACTCATCATTACTTGTGTAGCACCACCCGGGCGTTTTGTCGGTCAGTCAGCCCTAAGACTCTTGGTTGTCATACCGTGGTCATACCGTTTGTTGATGTGTGAAGCTGCAAGATTGCTGTAGACTGCCATGGCTTGGTTTTAGCGATCATTTATTTGTCTGCAATCCTGCCGTCTGTGAATTTCTTTCCTCAGCTTGCCCCCTTCATCCAAGATTACATTTATGCGCAGGGCTGGACCGATCTGCGACCAGCGCAACAGGTGGCTTGTGAGGTTATCTTTAGCACCGACGCCCATTTGCTCCTGGCAGCGGGCACGGCGGCCGGGAAAACTGAGGCCGCCTTTTTGCCGCTGCTCAGTGTCCTGCACCAGCAGCCCGCACGCTCCGTCGGCGCGCTCTATATCAGCCCGCTGAAAGCTCTGATCGATGACCAGTTTGAACGGCTCAGTGATCTTTTGCAGCAGAGCCATCTGCCGGTCGTGGCTTGGCATGGTGACAGCGCTGCCAGCGGCAAGCAGCGCCTGCTCGCGGCTCCCGCTGGTATTTTGCAAACGACGCCGGAGTCGCTGGAAAGCTTGCTGATCAATCATGCGCCGACGCTCCCTGCCCTATTCGGTGAGTTGCAGTTTGTCGTCATTGATGAATTGCACGCTTTCATGGACTCGGCGCGTGGCCAACAGCTTCTTTGCCAGTTGGTGCGGCTAGCGTGGCAAGCCGGTTGTCAGCCGCGCCGGATTGGGTTGTCGGCGACACTGGGCGATCGCCCCTCGCTTGCAATTGGCTCGCCGCTGGCACCCAGCGAACCGCCCTGGCTCCTGAAATTCCTACCCCACCCCGCCCGATCCGTCTGGGGATCGCCCACTTTCAGCGCGACAGCGGGGACTACTACCAGTACCTCTTCCAGCAAACCTTGGGGCGTAAGAGTCTGATCTTTGCCAACAATCGCACCGAGACTGAAGTGGTTATTGCCAACTTGCGACAACTTGCCGCCGACGCTGGGCAACCCAATTATTATCACGTCCACCATGGCAGTGTTGCAGCCGACTTGCGATCGCGCGCCGAGCGAGCGATGCAGGGCGAGTCTCCGGCAGTCACTGCCGCCACCTTGACCCTGGAAATGGGCATCGATCTTGGTCGCCTCGAACGGGTGCTTCAGATCGACGCGCCCACCTCGGTCGCCAGTTGGCTACAGCGGCTAGGACGCACCGGACGGCGGGGCACCCCGGCGGAGATGCGCTTTGCCTGCACTGAGCCAGAGTTGCTGGGCGAAGAACCGTTGCCCGCCCATTTGCCTTGGCAACTGTTGCAGGCGATCGCCGCAATCCAGCTCTACCTCGAAGACCGCTGGGTCGAGCCATTTCCACAGCCGCGTTACCCTTTCAGCCTGCTCTACCAGCAGACGCTGAGCATCCTGGCTGCGCAGGGCGAACACTCGCCTGCCGACTTGGCCCGTGCCGTGCTGAACCTGCCTAGCTTCAGCGCCATCACTGCCGACGACTTTCGGCAACTGCTGCATCACTGGCTAGCCCTCGACCATCTGCAACAAACCGAGCGTGGCAACCTGATCCTCGGCCTGACTGGTGAAAAGATTGTTCGTCACTACCACTTCTACGCCGTCTTCGCCAACCGCAGCGACTACACCGTTTGGTATGGCCATCAAGAACTGGGTTGCATTGCCATTCCGCCAACAGTCGGTCTCCAATTTGCGCTGTCGGGTCGCTATTGGCGGGTGGCTGAGGTCGATCGCGGACGGCAACGCCTATTTGTGCAGCCGGCAACCACTAGCGGTCACATTGCTTGGCGCGGCAGCGGCGGCTCTGCGATCCACGACCGCATCCTGGCTCGTTTGCGACAGGTCTTGCAGGAACAAACCCGCTATCCCTACCTGACCCAAACGGCACAAAAACGCTTACAGGCGGCGCGGCAATTCGCGCAGCGCTGGTCATTGACTCAGGAACCATTGTTCGACCTAGAGCGCCCGCAGACCTATGCGCTGTTGCCCTGGCTAGGAACGCCAGCCTTTGACACGCTGACACAGGTGCTCGCCACCTGGGGCAAGGATCTGCTGGCTGTGCGCAGCGTGCGGGCGGTGTCCCCCTACTATCTCATCCTCCGCACCGCGAAACGTACTGATGGCGAGGCGTTGCGGGCGGGCTTGCGTGAGCTGGGTCAGCAGGAGCTGAGCAATGATGACTTGGCGGCGGCGCTCCCCGAGATCCCGCTGCTGGAAAAGTATGACGAGTTTATCCCCGAGTCGCTGCGACGGCGCGCCTATGCGGGCGATCGCCTCGCCCTGCCCTCGGTTCTCGCCACGCTCCGCCAGTGGCGTGCTGCTGCCCTCGATCCCCCCTCATCCTGAACTACTCAAGCGCAGGTCGAGCACGGGTTGCGGACACACTGCAAGCTGATTCACTCCTGAGAGACGGGCGGCGCAAAGACGATCAGACTCTGAGGAAAACACTCAATCTCAACCGGCGTCGTGCCAATCACCTCACCATCAATCGCCACCTTCTGAGGCGGATCGGTGCTGATTCGGAGCTTTCGTGTCCGGCCGTGTCGCACATTGGGATTGGTCACTTCACCCTTGACCAGCGCTGCGCCCAGCATATCCGCCATCGCCGACACCGCCTGGATGCGGCTCTGCACGGTCGCGACGGTGACATCGAGCAAGCCATCGTCAGCGACTACCTCACCGACCCCCTGCGCCAAAACGGACGTGGGCGGGGCCGCGTTAGCAATGGCGATCGCCCCGGCACTGACTTGATAGGTCTGATCCGCTGCCTCAATCTCAGCCTCAAATAATTTTTGCTCGTTGAGTTGCTGCCAACCCGCCACCAGATACGCAAAGACCCCCCATTGCTCTTTGCGTTCGCGGGTCGCCTTCTCGACCACCTCCGCTTCGTAGCCAATGCCCGCAAGCAAAATCATTGGCTGACCATTGCAGCGGGCGGCATCGACCACGCGCGTCTTGCCCTGCAAGATCAACTGGCAGGCACTGCGAATCGGGTTGATCTGCGGATAGCGCAGGGCGGAGCAAAAAGCATTCGCGGTGCCGCGCGGGATGATGCCCAGCGGAATGCCTGTCTCCATCAATGCGCCTGCAACTGCTGAGACCGTACCATCCCCCCCGGCGGCGATCACGAGATCGGCTCCGGCTTCGCGTGCCTCACGGGCGAGTACGCCGCCGTCACGCTCGGGTGTTGTTTCCCAGACCTTGAGGTTGAAATGGGGGGTGAGCTGGTCGCGGATGAGCTGCAGATCCTGTTCGGCGCGATTGCGGTTGGCGACTGGGTTGAAGATGAGGATGCCGAGTCGCAGGCGGGCGAGATGGCTGAGCAGGATTTCGGCGGTTGCCAGGTTGGTCGCGATCGCCACATCATGCACTTCGCAGACCCGCAACAGCGCCTGAATATCGGGTTCGTGGGGCTGCGAGTAGAGCGGATCGATGAGGAAGATCACGGCGCGCACCTCACCGACGGCGACTCGAGCCGCGATCTGAGCATCTCCCCCCAATGGCCCCGAGAGCAGGCGCTCTACCTCCAGCGCCGCCTGCTCTTGTAGACGCTGACCCGTAGTGCCGGTGGCGATCAGGTGATAGTGCGAGAGCACCGGGATGTGACGCTTGGCCAAGTCAACAATGTCGGGCTTCTTGGAGTCATGCGCGATCAGAGCAATCGTGGAGGGCATGGCGCGAGCATCAAAACGATTACTCTAGTCTAAGGCGGAAGCTGAAGTCAGCGAATCGTTGCGGGCGCGATCGCCCAGTCGTAAGTCAGGCGGAGTCTGCTAGGGTGAAGGCAAAATCGCGCTGCTGCGTTGAACCCTGTTGTGCCTGCTGACCACCGCCGCCAAGTCCACAAAGTCTTACTGGTGACCCTCGCGCTCAACCTCGTCGTCCTCGTGCTCAAAGCGACCCTCGGCTGGCTCACGGGTTCGCTGAGCCTGCAAGCCGACGCGCTGCACAGCGTCACCGACAGCGCCAACAACATCCTCGGTCTAGTCGCCAATCGCTTCTCGCAACCCGAACCGGATCGCCAACATCCCTACGGCCATCAAAAATTTGAGGCGCTCGGCGCGCTGGGCATCGCCGCCTTCCTTGCCATTGCCTGCTTCGAGATTCTCCAACACGCACTTGAGCGCCTGCTGACAGAAACCACCCCCGTCACGATTGCCCTGCCGGAGTTGGCGCTGCTGCTAGTCGTCTTGGCGATCAATATCTTCGTCGCTGTCTATGAGCGCCGGGTTGGCGAGCGCGTACAGAGTCCGATCCTGCTCGCGGATGCCCGCCATACTCTCAGCGACATCTGGGTGACGACCACAGTGCTCGGCGGCTTAGCCGGGATTTGGCTCGGCAACCAACTGGCTTGGCCACAACTGCAATGGCTGGATGTGGTGCTAGCCTTGCCGGTTAGTGCGCTAGTGTTCTATAGTGGCTGGGAGGTGCTGCGCGAGAATGTCCCTTGGCTAGTGGATGAAGTGGCGATCGCCCCCGAACGCATCCATACAATCGTGATCGCTGTCCCCGGCGTCCTCAACTGTCACAATATTGCCTCGCGCGGTGTCGTCGGTCGCCAGGTGTTCATCGAAATGCACCTCATCGTGGCAGCGCGGGATGTAGAGTCCGCCCACGATGTGACCGAAGCCGTCGAGCAGCGGCTGGAGGAGAAGTTTGGTCCCGCTCGCATCTCGATCCACGTTGAGCCGCCCGACTACCAATCCGACCATATCAGCGTCGGTGAGTGAGGGGCAGCAACCAACTGGGGGCAACAAACGTCAGGTAACAATGATTCTCTGAAATTGAACCGCAATGGAGGTCAATGTCAATGTCAAAACGCTGGTTTTGGGCCGCGCTTTTAGTGATCGTGCCGTTGGCGATCGCCCGCCCCAACTGGGCGCAAGCCGATGCCCGCAACGATTATCGGTTGATTGAGCCAGACGAGTTCAGGCAGATCTTCGGTGCAGCGTCCATTGAGCCGCGTGCGCTCGCCCATGATCTTTTCTCGGCCTTTGCTGGAGACTCGGAGGGACGCCGCTCAGAGAGCTTGGAGATTACCTACCCTGAGCCGGGTCAAGCCGTGGTCACCGTCGAGATTATCGGCCTGAGCGACGACTCCATTGCTGGCAGCCGCTACCGGGTCGAATTGCAGTACAACGACGGTAGCTGGCAGGTAGTCTGGGTAGGCACACAGACTCAGTGCTGGCCGGGGCGGGGTCATCAGAACTGGTCGAGCGCGCTCTGTAGTTAGTCTAGTACCGCTACGCGGAATTTTGAGTTCTGAGTTTTGAGTGATGAGTGCAGACAATACAGGCATCCTACGGATCCTGAATGGGGATCTCATTTCCGCCGCCTTGTACTAGACTTCGGGAGCGGATCGTCTACGATGACAGAGATACCGCCCGTTCATTGCCCCTCATGCCGATCGTTGCTGTTGACCATTTGAGCAAGATCTACCCCGTCGCGGTCAAGGAGCCGGGTCTGCGCGGCACACTCAATCACTTCTTTCGCCGTCAGTATCGCTCGATTCGCGCCGTGGAGTCGATCTCGTTCGACATTGCAGCCGGCGAAATCGTCGGCTTCCTCGGCCCCAACGGCGCAGGCAAAACGACGACTCTGAAAATGTTGTCGGGACTCATCTATCCCTCCAGCGGCACGGTGCGCGTCGCGGGTCAGATTCCTTTCGATCGTAAGACGGCGTTTCTGAAATCCATGAGTCTGGTCATGGGGCAAAAACAGCAATTGCTCTGGGACTTGCCCGCGCTGGATTCGCTACGAATTAACGCCGCTGTCTACGAGCTGTCCGATATCGAATTCAAGCAGCGGGTCGGCGAACTCAGCGAGATGTTGGCGCTCCAGGATCAGCTCCGGCAACCGATTCGTAAGCTCTCCCTCGGCGAACGGATGAAAGCCGAGTTGCTGGCGGCGCTGCTACACCATCCCAAAGTCCTCTTCCTAGACGAGCCGACGCTGGGGCTGGATGTCAATGCTCAGGCGGCGGTGCGTGACTTTTTACGCACTTACAATCAGCGCTACCAGGCGACGATCCTGCTCACCAGCCACTACATGGCGGACATCGCCGCTCTCTGTCAGCGTGTCTTGCTGATTTACCAGGGCCGATTAATTTATGATGGCAGCCTCGATGGCTTGGTGGAGCGCTTCTCGCCCTACCGCGAGGTGCAGGTGGAGCTGGCGACCCCGGTTCCGGAAGCAAAGCTGCGGCAGTTTGCTGAGATTGAGAGCTGCGATCGCTGTCGCGTCCGTTTTCTCGTCCAGCGCCCCGAGCTGACGCAGGTAGTCGGTCAGATTCTCGCCCAGTTGCCGGTCAGTGATCTCAGCGTCACCGAGCCGCCGCTGGAGGAAGTGATCGCTCGACTCTTTACAACCGGCACTGTCGCATGAACAAGATTTGGCGCGGGTGGTGGACGCTGTTAGTGGTCTACTACGCCCATATGGTCGAGTATCGGGCGGAGTTGCTGTTTTGGATTCTCTCTGGGTCGCTACCGATTATTCTCATGGGTGCTTGGGTTGAGGCGGCTCAGGGCGATCGCTTCTCCCTCGACGCGATTCAGTTCGCCCGCTATTTCATCAGCGTTTTCATCGTGCGCCAGTTCACGCTGGTCTGGGTGGTCTGGGAATTTGAAAAGGAGGTCGTGCAGGGCAAGCTCTCGCTGCGGCTTCTCCAACCCCTCGATCCCGGCTGGCATCACTTCATCAGTCATATCTCCGAGCGCTTTGCCCGTCTGCCGTTGGTCGTGGTGTTGCTGGCGCTCTTTTTCGCCCTGTATCCTCAGGCGTGGTGGCTGCCGAGTTTCGAGCAGGCGGCGTTGGGGGGACTGGCGATCGCCCTCGCCTTCCTGCTCCGCTTTCTCTTCCAATACACCACCGCGATGCTGTCGTTTTGGACCGAGCGAGCCAGTGCGATCGAAGAGATGTTTTTTCTCTTCTACCTCTTCCTCTCCGGCTTCATCGCGCCGCTAGACGTCTTTCCGCCCGTCGTGAGCCAGATCGCATCCTGGACGCCCTTCCCCTATATGCTTTATTTCCCGGCCGCGCTGCTGATTGGTTTGCCGGTTGACTGGGGGCGCGGGCTAGCGGTCATCGGCCTCTGGGCACTACTGCTGGGGATCGTGAACCGCTGGGCTTGGCGGCGGGGCCTGCGCCAGTACTCGGGGATGGGGGCCTAGGAGGCATCAGCCTGATCTAGCAAAGGCTCCCAGCAGCTTTGCCCGGCTCACGGTTTTCGCTCGGAATCGCCTCACCAAGAATTGCGCCAGGAAGCGGTGATCACCTTGCAGTCTCCCGAATAATCGGTGCAAGGGCTTGGTTAATGGCAGCAGTGGCCGCATCTAATGTCAACTGAGGCCGAGACCAGACAATCGTCCAGGTGTCATCGCTGCCGAGGATTTCTAGGTCACTGTGGACGGGGGGTTTGCCCAGCACATCTATGAGTTGCCGAGCCAAAATGCAGTGGCTGGTCACGTTGGTGACGATCGCGATCGTGAGCACATCGTCAGAATCCGCGATCGCTTCCTGAGCAATACTTTGAATCCGCATGGTATCCCTTGCTTTGCTTGCTAACCGATGGCGTGAGATTGACTGAATAGGCAATGGCTTGTGACCCTTTGACTGATTAGCTTACGACGCAGTGTGTGGGCAGGTTTGCACATCCTGACTCAAATCGCTGTCGGCTGCCAGGCCGACCCAGCGATTGATCACCGCTAAGTCGAAGCCAGCCATACGGCGATCGCCCACCTGCAACAAGGGTCGCCGAATCAAGATCGGCTCTGCCACCATCGCCG
Source organism: Spirulinaceae cyanobacterium SM2_1_0 (assembly GCA_012031265.1). GTDB lineage: Bacteria > Cyanobacteriota > Cyanobacteriia > Cyanobacteriales > Spirulinaceae > JAAUTY01. The sequence continues at coordinate 17,721 of JAAUTY010000058.1, forward strand.
CCAGAGCCGCATCCGCATCGAGCTGCTGCGGGCAGATTTCCCCGCGAGTGATCGGTGGGGCGGTGGGATTGAACCAGTCGGCGATGGGGCGATCGCCAAAAAACGGACGCAGAGTTGCCGGTGTCCAAGCTTCTGTCAGTAGATTATGCACATTCAAGATATGGCCTGCATCCCAGAGCAATTTTTTTTGCTTGGTATTGCCGACACAACCCGGTTTTTCGTAAAAATCAATGCTTGCCATGAGTTCAGTCCTCGTCGTCGTGGGGAGAATTGAGAAGGCCGAAAAATACCTCGGCTCCAAATTCTTGAGCCAGGCGTGGCATTCTTACTGAGAATTGCAGGCTTTTTCGTGGGGCAATCCCGCCGGTAAATTCCCACTGCGATAAGCGGCGATCGCCTTTTCTGGATCGGTCTCACTGGTGGTCAGGAGCGCGGTCTCTCGCTCCTGGAGTCGGCGGCGCACGCCCTCACCCGCAGACGCCGCGATCGCAAGGTCAACAAAATGCAGCGGATGGCGATCGCCGTCACCGCGCACATGCCATTCGTGTAGGCAGCCGAAGTGGGTTAAATCCAATGTCCAGGCTAGGCACGGGTCTGCGCCATCAGCAACGAGATAGACCTGCCACTGCAAGGCTCTGCCGGCATGAGCGGCGATCGTTCCCTGGTCGGTTACCGCGACTGCGATCAGTTGTTCTGCCATGTGATCAAAATCTCCAAATACCAAATCATTGCCGCCTTTTAAGCGATTGCTTGAACCCTTACCGCTATGGGGAGTTTATTGGGTGCATCCCACTTTGGCACTTTCCAGGCCTTTTAAATTCGCGATCCTCCCCAGTCCTCATTAAAAGGCGATCCTTTACCCAAAAGTCGGGCAAACGCAGTGCATGTCTGGCACTTAGCGTTTAGCGATCGCCCCAGCATTGAGCTGAGGCCCTGGTGGGGTCGTTACAGTTCGCTGTCCATTGCGGATTTTTTGAGATGCCCCGAAGCTGGCGCTCAGTTACTCTCAGCAGCCGGTGTCACACTCAGGGCGTCAAATTCGCCATCATCAAATTCGCCCGTGACCGTGAGGCGATCGCCCACTTCAATCTGAGCCGGCGTATTGTCTCCGTATAGATCCCAGCTATCGACGGTCAGGGTGCGATCGCCCGTATCAAGCCGGAAGCCATCTTCCCAAACCCGTTCAACGCGGCCGGTGTAGGTCGTTGGTGATTGTAGTTGCTGAACAGGCGCGGTTACGGGTGCTGGGTCGGGAGTCGCAGCAGTCGCCTCAGTCGGTGCAAAGAGTGTCACACTCAGGGCGTCAAATTCGCCGTCGTCAAATTCGCCCGTGACCGTGAGGCGATCGCCCACTTCAATCTGATCTGGCGTATTGTCCCCGTATAGATCCCAGCTATCGACGGTCAGGGTGCGATCGCCCGTATCAAGCCGGAAACCATCTTCCCAAACCCGCTCAACGCGGCCGGTGTAAGTTTGCGTTTGCGCTTGGCTGGGCGCGCAGGCTGAAACGACAAACACCGTAGTAGCGATGGTCAAACCCAAGCCGAGCAGCCCTTGTCTCATTCCTTTTAACCTTTCTCTAATGATTACAGCAGTTCTAATCATAATTACCAAGTTATAGCAATCCGGCGTGAATTTTGAAAACGAAGTAAACACTCCACCTGCGAAGGCAAGGCATTGCTTGAGTTTCAGTAAGCAGCCGAGATTGCTAGTACTGCTACACGGAGGTTTGGGGTTTGGGGTTTGAGGTTTGGGGGGTGCATCCCGCTTTGGCGTTTGGCGTTACGGTTCCCCACTCTGCGAGCAGCCACTGCGCGTCTACATCCCCCAACGCCTTCTCCCAAGCTGGGCGAAGGTGATCTAGAAGTCCCTCTCCCAGCTTGGGTGAGGGCTACGAAACCGGCTGATGTCTCCGACACACTAGTACAAGGCGGCGGCAATGAGATCCCCATTCAGGAGCCGTAGGATGCCTGTATTGTCTGCACTCATCACTCAAAACTCAGAACTCAAAATTCCGCGTAGCGGTACTAGCGCGATCGCCAACATCTTAAATCCTCGCTCAAGTAGAATGCGCCATTTCATGGTGTGCTCGCGGCCTACGATGAAGCTGATCGCTCGTGGCTGAACTCCGCCGTGAGGCGATCGAGATCCTGGCTGACTTCGCGATGCAGGGCGCGGTTGTGGGGATCGGTGCGGAGGGCTTTTTGAAAATAGAGTTGGGCTTTGTCCCAGCGTCGTTGTGCCCAGAGTTGGCGTGCCCAAGCCTGGTAGGCGATCGCCTGCCACTGTCGCACTTCTGGATCACCGGGCAAACGGAGGGCAAGACCCTCGACCACGGCGATCGCCCGCGCAAAGCGGGCCTGTTGCAAGAGGCGCTGCAACCGTTGGTAGGTTTCCAGCTTGATCTGGTAGTTCTGGGGGTCGGGTGGTGGCGGCGGCGGTGGTGGTGATGGGGCCGTTTCAGCAGCAGCCGTGGCGTAGGCGAGTTGCAAGGCGCGGCGGGCGAGGTCACTGGCCTGCATCAGCGTTTGGTAGGCCTCGCTGAGGCTGACAAACTGCGCCTGGGCAGCCGGATCGCTGGGATTGACATCGGGATGGTAGCACCGGGCCAGCCGCCGATAAGCGGTTTTAACTTGCGCGAGGTCAGCGCCGGGGTCGAGTTCGAGCAGGCGGTAACAGGCCGCTAAGTCCATCGCGGTTGATTGCTTTAAATGCTGGACGCCAGATTAGGTCAACCCCAAGCATAGCGCAATCTTCGCGGCGATCGCCCCCGCACCGACACAAGATTAAGACACCGATCACCTCACCTTAACCACCAGAGCAGTAGCGGCTTGGTATTCTCTTGACCGCGTTGCAAGTGATCAACCTGGTGTGAGAGAGAATGCAGAATCTTCAAGCTTGGGGAGCCGTGATCGCGCTGGCCGGAGTGGCATTGGCGAGTGGCAGCGAGGGGGCGATCGCCCAAACAGAAGCGCCCAGCACAGCGACCGGCAGCGCTGCTGACTTGCAGCTTGCGCCCCGCCTCGGTGGCAGCTACAACTCATCGGGCGGCGGCTACGACGGTTTCGGACAAATCGAGGCTTTCTTACCCCTCTGGCAAACGCCCGGTCAGGCGGTCGGGTTCAATGAAACCAGCCTGCGGCTGGACAATGGCGCGCGTTTTGCCGCTAGCACCCTTTTCGGGTACCGCTTCTACGACGAGACGCTGGATCGCACCTGGGGCGGCTACATCGGCTACGACTACCGCCGCACCGAGCTTAAGGATTTTCATCAACTCGGCTTGGGGCTGGAAAGCCTGGGCGTGGTCGATGTGCGCCTCAATGGCTACCTGCCCTTTGCCTCCGGGTCAGATGAGTTTCAGCCATTTTTCGGCGGCAACTCCCTCTTCATTGACCAAGTAGCGCTGGCTGGTGCTGATCTCGAAATCGGCGGTCGCCTGCTGGCATTTGGCAATGGCGGCGACCTCCGCAGCTATCTGCGCGGCTACTACTACCGCGCCGAGAGCAATGACGGCTGGACGGGGTTGGAATTTCGTGTCGAAGCCCGCCCCAACGACATTATTGAACTGACGGCTGGTGTACAGCACGATGCCGAGTTTGGCACAAATCTGCTGTTTCGGGTGGGGGCAAGCTGGGGCGGCGGGCGATCGCGCGACACGGCGACGACGATCAGCCCGGTTCTCGCGCGCCTCGATGAATCCGTCGGCCGCGCGGTGACGATCGCCGTGGATGATGTCGAAGCGATCAACCCGGCGACCGGCGAACCCTATTTCTTCTATCACGTCACGCTCGGCGGTGGCGGTGGCGACGGCACAGTCGATGAGCCGCTGGGCTCGCTGGCGGCGGCCCTGTCGCGCGTGAGTTCCGATGGCAACGAGATCATCTATGTCGATGCGGGCAGCAATCCGGGGCTGGGCGCGTTTACTCTCCCGAGCAATGTGCAGCTTCTGTCCAAGGGGCCGATTCAGTTGTTGAATGTGCGATCGCAACATTCCTCCCGCTCCGGTCTCGTCCAACTCCCTGGCTCCGGAACCGGCGTATTTCCTACGGTCGCGGCGGCGGTCGGTGCCGGCAATGGCGTGGTAACACTGAACAGCAACAGCACGCTGTCGGGCTTCAACATTCAAGTCCTGGATGGGAGCACAACCGGCGACGGCATTCGCGGCATCCTGGGTCGGAATGTCAGCAACGTGACGATCAGCAACAACACCGTGAGCAATGCGATCGGTGAGGGAATTTACCTGAACGATGTCACGGGCACCGTTAATATTGCCGGGAATACCGTTAACAATACCCGCAACAATGCCAATGCCAACTTCAACGAACTCAACGGCGCGATTTTGGTGAATAACAGCGTTGGCGACTTAGATCTAACGATTACCAATAATACGGTACTCACGGATTTTGCCATTGACGCGGTTTACAACGTGGATGGCATCGAAGTTAGCCTCTGCCGCACTGGTTTTGCGGCCATCTATCCAGGCTGTACTAGCACAGCCGCCGCAACAGTCAATATCGCCAACAATACCGTGATCAACAGTGGGCCGGTCGTCGTCGGGGAAGCCGACGGGATTGATATTAATTTGAATACCAATTCTCAGATGACGATCACCATTGCCAACAATAATGTTCAAGCGATGCCGGATAAGGGGATCAGTTTTGGCTCTGAGGGGAGCGGACGCCTAATCGCTGGCACAATCACGAATAATGCGATCAGCAATACTTTTGGCGAGGGAATCAATGTTGGCGTCGAGGGTAGTTCTCGCTTCGACTTGCTAACGATCTCCGGCAATCAAATCACGAATGTTCGTGATAACCGGGGCATCGATATTCAGCTTGCCAACAGTGCTGTTGTGAATTTAGTCCTGACCAACAATACGATCTCAAATCCATTCGATGATGGGGTTCGTTTGGAGGTTGAGGATGATGCGAGCCTATTCGCTACTGTTCTCAACAATACGGTGACGAACTCCCAGGATGACGATGGCTTCGATGTTGCAACAAATAGTTCTGGGCGGCTTTGTCTGCGGTTTGAGGGCAACAGTGCAACGGGCAGTAATGACGAGGATTTCGAGTTCGATAATGATGGCTCGACCTTTGAGATATTTGGCATCACGACCGCCATCGGCAATAATGCCGCTTTGCAAACGGCGTTGACGAGCTTGGGCAATACTGGTGCTATCTTCAATAACCAAACTGACCCCATAGCGGTTGCTACCGCCAACTGCACTTTTCCTTAAACCACAACCCCAGGCAGCGTTATCATCGAGAGCGATCGCTATGAGATACCCTCAATGGACATTCGCCTCGTAGTTCTCGATATCGACGGCACGATCGCGGGCGAGTCCAACGACATCTCCCCCGCTGTGCGTGAAGCCGTGCGTGATGTGCTGGCGCGGGGCATCCCGGTGGCGATCGCCACCGGCCGGATGTACCGCTCCGCCCTGCGGTTTTATCAAGCACTGGAATTGCAGACACCGCTGATCGCCTACAACGGCGCTTGGACACAAGCACCCGGCCAAGCCGAGCGGATGCACCATCAGCCGCTAGCGCCCGAGTTGGTGGCGTCGTTGTTGGATATTTTGGAGATGGCGGAATGGCGATCGCAGATCGGTGTCCACTGCTATATCGACGATCGGCTGCACGTCCGCGAAGTCACTGACGAGACCCGTGCCTACGCCGGTCGCTCTGGCATTGAACCAATCGCGGTGGGCGATCTGCGCCAATTGCTCAATCAAGAAATCACCAAAGTGTTGACCCTCTGCGAAGACCGGCAGCTGATCGGGGCGATCTTGGCAAAGTTGCGATCGCACTACAGCACCCACGACGTTTACCTGACCCAATCCACGCCCACCTTCCTCGAAGCCACCCACCCGCAAGTCAACAAAGGAACTGCCGTGCGCCGCCTTGCAGAAGACGTTCTCGGTCTGCAAGCCGAGCAGGTGCTGGCGATCGGCGACAACTGGAATGACGCCGAGATGCTCGATTATGCCGGGATCGGCGTGGCGATGGGCAGCGCGCCTACTGGAGTTAAGGACATCGCGCAGTGGGTCGCCCCCGATGTCGAGGCGGATGGCGTCGTGGCCGCCCTAGCGAAGTTCTTGCCCTGATTCAGTCCAATGCAGTTCATGTCTGGTTTCTGCATCCAGTTGCCGCCCGCGCCAAACATTTAGATGCTTGACACAAAGCTGAAGCCTGCTCAAGCAGGCTCGGAACAGAGCAAATCCGTCGAACCTGCTTGAGCGGATTTTCACTCTTAGGAATGGACGAGTTTTAAGTTCTTAGTTTTGAATTTTGAGTGGCAGAGCTGACTCAAAATTCAAAACTCAAAATTTGGAACTTAATTAAGTCTCACTCCTTAGCCTGGAGTTTGAACCCCAGGTTCTGCTCAGCTCGCCAGGGTAGGATAGCGGCAATGTTTGCTCACATTTGCCATGACCCCGGCTCCGCCGCAACTCAGTCAGCTTGAATTTTTGCCCTATCTCGAGGACGGTCTGATCCCAGCCGCCCTACACGGCAAAATCGGCCTCTACGCCATTTTCGCGGCCGACAAAACGCTGCAACTGGTGGACTACTCGCGTGACATCGCCCTCAGCTTGCGCCAGCATCTCGTGCGCCAACCCCAGCACTGCTACTGGCTGAAAGCTCACATCATTGAACGCCCGAGTCGGGCCGTTCTGCAAGACCTGCAAGCGGCTTGGCTGGCTGAAAATGGGGCAACGCCCCCCGGTAATGGCGAGCAACAGGCCGCTTGGCACGAGCCAATCGATGTGAAGCCTTTACTCACTGATGCGGAGCAGGCCGCCTACGCCACCAGCGATGAGCTAGGGCAAAGCAAGCTGCTCAAGCAAGTCGCCCGGCGGATCGAAGCGGAGCGCGTGGAACTGCTGCGATCGCGCGGTGCGAAACTGGAGTTGCGCTTCAATCCCAAGCTGAAAGAGCAAGGTTTGCTGGATTTGAAATAGGCACGCTCTAGACAACAACACCGCGATCGCCCACCCGGCCCTCTAGACTGAGAGCAGCACCTACCGGTCAAGCCCATGCTCACGATTGTCAATCCTGCGACGGAAGCGATCCTTGCGCAAATCTCTGAGGACAATGCTGGGGCGATCGCTAGCAAAGCGGCCTATGCTCGCGCGGCTCAGCGGCAATGGGCACAAACCAGTCTCGCTGAACGCTGTCAAATCATTGGGCGGTTTCAAGAATTGCTCGCGATTCACCGCGAAGCTCATGCTCAGACATTGACAGCGGAAGTGGGTAAACCGATTACTCAAGCCCGTGCCGAAATTCGCGCCACGGGCGATCGCCTTGACTTTTTTCTCAAGCACACCGCCGCCGCCCTCACCCCCGCAATCGTCTGGACTGAGCCAACACTAACCGAAGAAATTACCTGGGAACCTTTGGGATTAGTTGCCAATATTTCGGCTTGGAACTATCCCTATTTTGTCGGCAGCAATGTCTTCATTCCAGCTTTGTTAGCGGGCAATGCTGTCCTTTACAAACCCTCAGAATTTGCAACCTTGACTGGACAGGCGATCGCCCAACGCCTCCAGGAGGCCGGTCTACCCGACGGACTGTTCCAACTGATCGTAGGCGATGGAGCAACCGGTGCGGCCCTGCTGGAGCAACCTGTAGACGGCATCTTTTTCACTGGCTCCCATGCCACCGGTCGCCGGATCGCGGCCGCCGCCGCCAAACAACTGACGAAAGTGCAACTCGAACTCGGTGGCAAAGACCCCGCCTACGTCTGCGAGGATGTTGATCTTGCCACCGCTGCCGCCAGCTTGGCGGAGGGAGCGTTCTACAACAATGGTCAGAGTTGCTGCGCCGTGGAGCGCATCTATGTCCAGCAACAGATCTATGAACCCTTCGTTGCTGCCTTTCTCGAAACGGTGCACGGTTTCAAGCTCGGGGATCCAACGCTGGACAATACTGATCTCGGCCCCCTGACCCGAGTCGTTCAGCAGGCGGTTCTGACACAACAAATCCAGGATGCTGTAGAGCGGGGTGCCAAGCTGTTGTGTGGAGGTCAGCCAATTTTGGGGGCGGGATACTTTTTTGAGCCGACGGTGCTGAGCGAGGTCAACCACAGCATGACTGTGATGCAGGCGGAGAGCTTCGGCCCCGTCATTGGGATTCAAAGGGTGGCCGATGATGTTGAGGCCGTGAGGCTGATGGCGGATACTCCCTACGGACTGACGGCGGGTGTTTACACACGCGATCGCCAACGGGCGATCGCCATCCTGAAACAACTGCCTGTTGGCAGCGCCTACTGGAACTGCTGTGACCGGGTTTCACCCCGCTTGCCCTGGTCAGGACGGGGGCACTCGGGTTTAGGATTGACACTTTCTACCCATGGCATTCGTGCCTTTGCACAACCAAAAGCTTGGCATTTGCGCTCTGCTTGAGACTGCGATCGCCAGTCGTAAGAGATCACGATTAACCAGTTACTTTGCCCAAAGTGAGCGATCGCTATCTGTGATTGCTCCCAAATCCTGTGCTTGGCACCCAAGCCTCGCCCCCCTCAGTGCATGACCTAAAAAGGGATAGCTTGCAAAGGGGGATTGAGGGTATTGGCGACGTCTGTTCTGTAGAAATACGCGACTCCAATCCCGGATACTCCTGCCTAGTACGAGACGGCGTAAATGAGATGCCCATTCAAAATCCCCAGGATTCCCGGATTGCAGGCACTCAGAACTCAAAACTCGGAACTCAAAATTCCGCGTAGCGTCACCAGCTTCTACTTGTAAGCGCTCACACAGCGCGGGTCGAGCAGGGTCGCTTTGTCCGGCTCGCGCGGAAACCAAAAGGCAGTGCGCTTGCAAATTTCGACCAGCATCAGCATCACGGGCACCTCGATCAGCACCCCAACGACCGTAGCTAAGGCAGCCCCGGAATTGAGACCGAAGAGGGTGACGGCTGTGGCGATCGCTACCTCAAAGTGATTGCTCGAGCCGATCAAGGCTGCTGGTGCGGCATCCTCGTAGCTGAGCTTGAGCTTCAGCGCCGCGACATAGCCGATGAGAAAAATCAAGTTGGTCTGGATGAACAGCGGCACCGCGATCAGGACAATATGCAGAGGGTTACTGACGATCAGATCGCCTTTGAACGCAAACAATAAAACGAGTGTGACCAGCATCGCCGCGATCGCAATCGGGCCCAAGTAATGGAGAAATTTCGCCTCGAACCACTCCAGCCCCTTGTGTTTCAAAATCCAGTGGCGGGTGTAAATTCCTGCTGCCAGCGGTAGCCCGACATAGATCAACACGGATAAGACAATCGTTTGCCAGGGCACGATCAAATTATTTGCCGAGAGCAGCCATTTTCCCAGCGGTGCGTAGAGGAAAAGCATCGCCAGTGAATTGACCGCCACCATCACCAAGGTGTGTCCCTGGTTGCTGTAGGACAGGTAGCCCCACATCAGCACCATCGCTGTGCAGGGAGCAATTCCCAGGAGAATCGTACCCGCAATGTAGGAGTCGGCGATCGCTACCTCCGTGCCGCGAATCATCTCAGTCCCCGAGAGCCAGGGTAGAAAAAGCTGACCAAGAAAGAACTGGGCGATCGCCACCATCGTAAACGGCTTGATCAACCAGTTGACAACCAGTGTGAGCATGACCGGCTTCGGGGCACGCACCGCCTGCATGGCTTGCGAGAAGTCGATCTTGACCATGATCGGATACATCATGAAGAACAAGCAGATCGCGATCGGCAGCGAGATATTGTAGACGCTGAGCCGATCGAGGGTTTGGGCAACGCCAGGAAATAAGCGGCCGAGGCCGATACCCAGGATGATGCAGATCAACACCCAAACGGTGAGATATTTCTCGAAAAAGCTTAGCTGCCCGCCCGCTTGTACAGCAGGTGGAGACATCGAGGTCGGGCGTTGGCTCATGATCGTGACTCAGAGTAGCAATGGGTGAGTGGGATGGCTGACAGCTGCCAATGCCCAATCTTAGGAGATTCTGTGATGTATTCGCTAGCGCACGAGCTACGATGCATCAATCCAAGGGTTGAGATTGGGGTCGGTAGCACCACCTCCTGCCGATCGGGTGATTGGGCTGCTGACGGTTGCCCTCGGTAGATGAAGTAGGTCGGGAGTACGATCCAGTCTGGATGATGTGTTCTAGGCAACATCATGCCGAAGATTTTTTGTGGCTGCCTCGCCGTCTCAGTGAGTGAAGGTTACATTCAAGAGTGTGAAATTATTACCCTTGGCATAGAGCGCCGTCACATTATGAAGCTGCAAATCCGGATTGAACTGATTCTTTTAGCGATATTTCTGGCGGGCTGGCTGAGTGTGGTCGGCACTACCTACGTGATGGAGCAGCAGCAGGGGGTAGAGAATACGGTGAATAAGGCCGAAGTGCTCATGAGTGCGGCGATCGCTGCCCGTACCTACACATCTGACGAGATTGCCGACCCGCTCAGTGAGGTCGAGACACAGGAGTTTTTGCCGCAGCGGGTTCCGTCCTACGCAGCCCAACAGCTCTTTGCCCGGCTTGATGATGAATTCTCCGGCTACACCTATGCTGAGCGCGTCCTCAACCCGACGAATCCCAAAGATCTGGCCGAGGGCTGGCAGGTTGAGCTGATTCAAGCATTCATCGACGACCCGGATCGCGAGGCGATCGTGGAAACCCGTGCTGATAAATCGGGTCGCCAGACGCTCTATGTGGCGCAGCCGATCGCAGTGAACGCGCCCAGTTGCCTGGAGTGTCACAGTACTCCGGAAGTGGCTCCCGCCTCGTTGATCAGAACTTACGGCAGTTCTGGTGGTTTTGGCTGGCAGCTTGATGAAATTATCGGCACGCGCATTGTCTCTGTGCCGATCGCCCTGGCACACCGACAAGTGCGGGAGTCGATCGTCTCCTATTCACTGCTGATCGCCAGCATTTTCCTCATGGCTTATACCGCCGTGAACTTGCTGGTGCGCCGCTGGATCATCAAGCCGCTCGACAGCATCGCGCACCTCGTCGAGCAAATCAGTCTGCGGAAACTCGACAGTTCGCCGCTGCCCGAGGATCGCTCCGACGAACTCGGCAAACTGAGCAAATCGATCAACCGCTTGTTGGCGAGCTTGCAGCGATCGCTCTCTAGTTCGCTGAAGTAGGAGTAGATGTTGTGAGTTCCAATAACCTGATTGTTATCGCGCTGACAGGCTTGCTCCTGTTTGCCTACACCTTTTTCAGCAACAATCCTGACCTCCTGGCGGCTGAGGTGCTGGAGTATCTGCGAATTGCCGTGTTCATATCGGGGGGTCTGGCGATTGTCAGCTTGATCTCGTTTGCGATTGTTGACATCTGGTTTGCGCGCGCCCAGGGCAAGTCGCCGTCGTCGCTGCTAAAGCTGGTCATCTCTCTCTTCCTCTATACCCTCTGCGGTCTGTTCATTGGTCAGATGCTGGGTTGGGATGTCACCGCGCTGTTTGCCACCTCCGCCTTGGTCACCGTGGTGGCTGGTCTGGCGCTGCGCTCGACTCTGAGCGATTTTCTCTCTGGCATTGCGCTGCGGATCGATCAGCCGTTTCAGATTGGCGATCGCATCAGTGTCCGCAACGACGGTGATGATTTGCCGGCAAAGTCGTGTCGATCACCTGGCGCGCCATCGGCCTGCGCGGCAATACGGGCATCATTACCTATGTGCCCAACTCGATCGTGGCCGAGCGTCTAGTCGCCGTGATTCCCCTCGACGGCCGTACCTATCGGTTTGTCCCCTTTCTCGCCCCCGCCGCCGCGCCGCCCAACCAGATTTCTGAGGTCGTGTATCAGGCACTGACCAACCAGTTGATCCCCAACATCAATCCGGATCGGCCGATCCTCGTCTGGCTCTGGGAGCACGGTCGCGAAGACCGTGAGCCGCTGCATTCGCTGCTCTATCAGGCGATGTATTGCCCACTCGACTATCACGCGGCCCGCCGCACCGACAGCGAAATCCTGCGCCGCATCTGGTATGCGCTGCAACGCGCGCAACTGAGTCCCCATTATGTCGCCCCGAAGCGCGAGTCCTATCTGGAATTTGTGGGTGCGCTGGAGTTTTGGCGCGATCTCAATCCGGCGTTTCACAAGATCCTGGTGCAACGGGCGACGCGCCTGCTTTTCGATGCGGGCGAGCGACTGAGCCACGAAAATTTGCCCGAGCACTGTCTGTTCCTCGTCGTCAAGGGCACGTTGGAAGTCGAGCAGCAACTGAGCGATACTGCGACTGGACTGAAGGCGATCGCCTTCACCCGTCGCCCTGACCACCATGTCCCAGTGCCGCTCGAGAACGCCACAGTGGAGAAGGTCGCGCAACGGCTTGCCTACTACCTCGGCCCCGCTGCTTTTGACCTTGCCCCTCAGGCTGCCCAGGGAATTAGTTCGCTGTACTGGCTCTACCACAAGCTCGCGCCCGAGATCCTCATTGAGACCGACCGTGCTGAGTTTCTCCAAGCCAGTCCGCCGTGCCCCAGTGAGCAGTTGCATATCGGCGATTGTTTTGGGGAACTGTCGCTGTTGCTCGGTGAACCGCTAGCGGCGGTGAAAATCACGGCGCGGGTGGAGACGGAGTTGCTGGCGATCGCGCCGTCAGCCCTAGCGGCAGCGCTGGAATGCAGCCCTGATAGCCTGACCTTGCTGGCCGAGCAATTCACGCGCTATCAGGAGCAGTATCTAGCCGGCACTCTGCAACGACCCGCAATGCCGCTGGCAACCGAGTTCGTCAGCGATCGCCTGCGCGCACTGTCTGAGCGTGCCCGCACCGAGAGAGTTTAGCTCAACTGTCGCGCCCGCAGTCCGGCGCCGATCAGACCGACCTTGGGGTTGAGGATGACATAGATCGGCACACGGTCGAGCAGCGGACTGACCCGCCCCTTCTGGCGATAGGCGGGGAGAAAGGAGCCGCTCTGCAAGCGATCGAGGTTTTTTGCCGCGATGCCGCCCGCGATGTAGAGACCGCCGAAGGGGAGGAATTTCAGCGCGATATTCCCGGCCTCCGCTCCGTAAGCGCCGATGAAAAGTTCGAGGGTTGCTTCGCTGAGGCGATCGCTGGCGGCGGCGGCTTGGGCGATCAGGGCGGCGCGATCGCTATCAGCCGCCGCCATCGCTGTCGCTAAGGCGGCGCTCTCGGGAATTTCGCCGCGATCGCGCAAAAATTGATAAATTGCTACGATGCCTTGGCCTGAAACAATCCGCTCTGTCGAAACACGCTCAAGCTGATAACGCGCCCGCACGTCTTCGAGCAGATCAAACTCCAGCAATGTCCGGGGGGCAAAATCGACGTGCCCACCCTCGGCCGGAAAGACGCGATAGTCATCGCCTTGCGGAATCAGGAAGCCTTCGCCCAAACCCGTCCCTGCACCTAAAATCGCAATCGGGGCAGTGGGGTCAGGCTCAGCCGCTTGGAGGACGTAGATATCGGCGTCCTTGAGACCAAAGATGCCGTAGCCGATGGCGGCGAAATCATTGATCAACTGGACGTGCTCGATTTGCAGTTCTTGCGCTAAGCGATCGCCCGTCAGTTCCCAGTCGAGATTGGTCAAAACACAGGTGTTGTCCTTGACAGGGCCAGCGATCGCGAAACAAGCCGCCCGAGGTTGACAGGCTTTGCCGACCTGTGCCTGGGCCGCTTGCAGGTACTCGCGGACAATGGGAGTGAGGTCAGGATAGTTTTGGCTTGCAAAGCTTTGTTCAGCCACCACGGGCACGAGGCCGTCGGAACTGGCTAAGAGCAGGTGCAAAATCGTCTTAGTGCCGCCAATATCGCCAGCCAGTAGCAGAGTCATGATGTCAGTGTCTCTCCGGAGCGCCGCCTACCGACAATTTAACCAGAAGCCTGCCCGCTGCCAATGGGCAATCTCGCCGATGTGCTGTAACCAAGGCTACTGAATTTTACCCGTCGCCACCACTGCACTATGCTGTTGTCAGCGACAGGAAAGTCGTTGCCGCAACGGAGGCAAAGCACAGGTGCAGAAGATTGAGGCGATTATTCGCGGCGAAAAGCTCGAGGCGGTCAAGTCGGCGCTGGTCAATGTTGGCTTGGTGGGGATGACCGTGAGCCATGTGCGCGGTTTTGGTCGCCAGTTTGGGCAGACCCAGAGTTATCGAGGAACGGAGTATACCATCGATTTTTTGCCGAAGCTGCGGCTAGAGTTGGTGGTTGAGGATACCCAGGTTGCCTTGGCGCTGGAGACGCTGCGGGCAGCGGCACTGACAGGCGACATTGGTGATGGCAAAATCTGGCAGACGCCGGTGGAGAGAATTGTTCGTATCCGCACGGGCGATCGCGACTGTGAGGCGATCTAATACCAAGTCCGAATTTTTTGCCCCAAAAATGAAATACACAGTAGAGTGAGGTTCAAACCCTCCTAATAGGAACCTCGATTAATAGAGAACGAATTCAGAAAATAAAGGCTCTACGAGAGGCAGGGATTGCATCCCTTTAAATTCACTGCACTGGGGATACTCTTATCTGATTTTACTGTCCTTACAAACTCTCAATTTGGGGAGCATCCCACCTTGGCATAAGTATAAATACTCAGGGGTTGACAGGGGTGAGAGACTGAAAAGAAAAATGGACTCAGCTAAAGAAAGAAAACTCAAGTACTACCTTAAAGAAGCCGCCAAGCTGC
>JAAUTY010000116.1 GCA_012031265.1 Spirulinaceae cyanobacterium SM2_1_0
CCTACCCCTAGTTCTCTTTGGCCTGTCCGAGGCGCAGTCAACCGCAGCAATCAACGATCGCCACAGCGCCCCCCTCACCCCCTACCAGCAGCAGCTCTGGGATCGCTTCCAAATTCAAGCCAGTCTGGCAATTCCCGTCGTCTATCAAGGGCAATGGTGGGGTGTTCTGGCCGTACAGCATTGCCACGAAACTCGGTTTTGGCAAGAAGCCGAGCGGAGTTTGCTTGAGCAAGTTGTCCTGGAATTCTTGCTGCACTGGCAAGCCCTCGAAGGTCGCTCGCAGCGCTTGCAACAGCAGATGATTGATCGTCTCTTGGCCCAACTCAGTCGCGACCTACGGCAGCACGACCATCAAGAAGATGTCTTTACAACAATGCTGGCGGAACTACGGCGTCTGTTGCGCTGTGATCGAGTTGCCCTCTACCGCTACGATGACCCCTGCTATTTTTGGGTCGAGTCAGTCACCGCCGGTCTGCCCTTCTTTAGTGAAACCTCCCCTCCGCCCGTGCTGCAGGATCTCTACAGTCCCAAACCGGGGCACTTCAGCGAACTCTATGCGGTCAGTGATATTCACCAAGCTGATTACACAGCCGTCCAGGTCGATCTCCTGGATCGACTCGAGATTCAGGCCCACCTGAGCGTTCCGATTCGCCTGCGCGATCAGCCCTGGGGCCTGCTGATTGCCTACAGCCACCGCACCCCGCGTCAGTGGAATGACCAAGAGCGGAGCTGGACTCGCCCGAAATTAGGGAATCAAAGCCCACGTCTGGCCCCGTCCAGCAGGTGCAGTACGAACGCCAATTGGTACAAGTCGCTGATCGCGAGCGGACCATTGCGCGTCTGCTGGAAAAAGTGCGTCAAACCCTTGATGTCAATGCTATTTTCCGAATTGCAACCCGCGAGCTGCGCCAACTGCTCCAAGTTGATCGCGTGGGTGTCTACCGTTTTGACCCCGACTGGAGTGGTGAATTTGTCGCCGAATCGGTGAGTGGCGATTGGCCCGTCCTTGTCGGTACTGATCTGGCCCGCGTCAAAGACACCTACCTCCAAGACAATAAAGGGCGGGCGCTACGTCCGCAATGAAAGCTTCCGTGTTAACGACATCTACACTGTTGGTCACGACGAGTGTCATATCAATCTGCTTGAGCAATGGGGCACCAAAGCCTACATGATCAGTCCGATCTTTCAGGGCACCAAGCTCTGGGGACTGCTGGGCGTTTATCAGAACTCGGCAGCCCGCGTCTGGACAGATGATGAACTCACCCTCTTGCAACAGGTCTGCCCGCAGTTGGGTGTGGTGCTGCAACAAGCCGAGTATGTGCAGCAGGTGCAGCAGCAAACCGAGCAAATCAAGCAAGCCGCCGATCGCGAGCGGGCCGCTACCCAATTGGTGGATCGGATTCGCCAAGAGCCAGACGTTGATAGCATCTTCCAAATTGCGACCCGCCGCCTGCGTGATCTCCTCAATGCAGATCGCGTCGGCATTTACAAGTTTGACCCTGACTGGAGTGGCGAGTTTGTCGCCGAATCTGTGGGCAGCCAATGGCCCCAACTGGTGGGTACTGAGCTGGCACGGGTTAAAGACACCTACCTGCAAAACAATAAGGGTGGGCGCTATGTGCGTAACGAAGCCCACGTCGTAAACGATATCTATGCCGAAGGGCTGGACGAGTGCCACATCAGCCTACTAGAGCAGTGGGGCACCAAGGCTTATATGATTGCGCCGATTTTCCAGGGGGCTAAGCTTTGGGGCTTGATGGGCGTCTACCAAAATGAGCACGCCCGCGCCTGGGACGAACGCGAGTTAGCTGTCCTGATGCAGGTGGGGCCGCAGTTGGGTAATGTGCTCCAGCAGGCTGAGTACACCAAAGAACTGCGCCGCCAAGCGGAGAGCCAAACCAAAGCGGTTGAACGGGCCGAAGCGGCAGGAACCATCACCGATAAAATTCGCCAGTCCCAAGACACCGACACCATTTTCCGGGTGGCCACCCAAGAAGTGCGGCGGGCACTGGCCTCTGATCGGGTCGTTGTTTATCAATTCAATCCCGACTTCAGTGGTCAAGTTGTAGCCGAATCGGTTGCCAGTGGTTGGGTCTCCCTGTTGGTTGAGCAAACCAACGACGAGGTGCTGAGCGGTGATCGCACCAGTAACGAACGTTGTATTCTGCGCAAGTGGTCTGATGGGGATCGCACCACCACCGACACTTACCTCCGCGATACTGGCGGTGGTCGCTATGTCCAGGGTCAAAAAATCACGGTTATCGACAACATCTACACCCAAAACTTCCCGACCTGCTACGTCGAATCCCTTGAGAAATATCAGGCAAAAGCTTATGTCATTGCGCCCATTTTCCAGAGTGGTAAGCTCTGGGGTCTCTTTGGTGCTTATCAAAACGATAACTTCCGTCACTGGGAAGACTCGGAAACTGACTTGATGATGCAGATTTCCAACCAGCTCGCGGTGGCCTTGCAGCAGGCTGAGTATCTTGAGCAGTTACGAATTCAATCAGAGCAACTGACAATCTCAGCTGATCGCGAACGACGTGACAAAGAGCGTCTCCAAATGCAGGCGGTACAGCTAATCTCTGCTGTTCGACCGGCCCTAGATGGCGATCTCACGGTGCGAGCACCGCTGACTGAAGATGAAATTGGTACGATTGCCGACGCCTACAACAACACCATCCAAAGCCTGCGGGGCATTGTTATTCAGGTGCAGGGGGCGGTCGGCCAGGTAACGCAAACCTCCCAATCTAGTGAGGCTGCCGTTGGTGATTTGGCTCACCAAGCCCAGGCTCAGTTTGCCGCGCTCCAGGAGGCACTGAGCCAGATTAAGGGGATGGCCGCCGCGACCGCCGCTGTATCTCAGAATGCGCAACAGGTTGATGCGGCGGTGCAACAAACCAACGCCACCGTCGAAAAAGGCGATGCGGCCATGAACCGTACCGTGGAAGGGATTCTCCAAATCCGCGAAACCGTGGCTGAAACTGGCAAGCGGATCAAGCGCCTCAGTGAATCGTCCCAGAAGATCTCCAAGGTCGTGAACCTGATTAGCAACTTTACGACCCAAACGCACCTCCTCTCACTCAATGCCGCCATTGAAGCGACGCGGGCCGGTGAGTATGGGCGGGGGTTTGCCGTGGTTGCCGATGAAGTGCGCTCGTTGGCACGGCAGTCAGCCGCTGCAACCACCGAAATTGAGCAGTTGGTGCAAGAGATTCAGGCCGGTACCGCTGAGGTATCCGCCGCCATGGAAATCGGGGATTGAGCAGGTGGTTACGGGAACAACCCTGGTCAGTGATGCGCGCCAGAACTTGAATGCGATTGTTGATTCAACAGCGCAAATTCTGCAGTATGTCAGCAGCATTCAGCAAACGGCCAAAGCTCAGTCTAGCCAGTCCGAGTCTGTGACTCAAACTATGGATGCGGTGGCGGCGATCGCGAACGAGACCAGCGAAGCAGCAACCAAACTGGCCAGCTCCTTCCAAGAGCTACTGGGCACCGCCCAAGAACTGCAAACGGTCACGGGCCGCTTCAAGGTGAACTAGCACGAGGATCACGACCATGCTTGATGATCTGCACGCGCAGAGCTACGGCTACTTCCGGCAAGAAGCACCCGAGCTCCTGCAAACCTTGGAGCACGAACTGCTGAGCCTCGGTGGTCAGTGGAGTGTGAACAAAGCCCACACCCTCATGCGAACCACCCATACCCTCAAGGGGGCAGCAGCAAGTGTCGGCCTTGAGGGAGTTAAGGGGATTGCCCACCGCCTGGAAGATCTCTTTCGGGGGCTCTGTCAGCCCGATATTATTCCTGATCGCGAGCTAGAGTCACTGTTGTTTGAAGGGTTTGAGTGTCTGCGCCAACCCCTCAGTGCCCAGCTTAGTGATAATCCGGTCGCTACTGAACCTTATCTCGAACGGTGGTAGGGCATCCTGAGCCAAAGTGCAAACCAAGCTTGGCGACGCTTTCCAGCAAGATGCCGGCATTCCCACCGCTGCCGAACTGGGCTTTGATCTCACCCTCTCGATTTTTGAGTCTGGAGTCTCCCAGCGCCTTGATGAACTGCGAGCGGCCCTCGCCAGCCAATCACCTGGTCTCAGTGACCTCCTCAGTACCCACGCCAGTATCTTTCAGGGCCTTGCAGAATCCTTAGCCCTGCCGGGGTTTAAGGCGATTGCCGATGCTGTCATTGCCGCCACTGCTCACCAGCCCCAGCAGGCAATCACCATTGCCACCCTGGCTCTTGCCGACTGGCAAGCCGGTCATCAAGCTGTACTGGCTGGTGATCGCGACCAAGGGGGCGCACCCAGTCCCGATCTGCTCGCCCTGGCTGGCGAGGCTGAAGCCCTCACTGACACCTTCACCGATACCTTCTGGGATGCCAGTGATTGGCACGACAATAGCCCGCCCGCCGCCGATTTTTGGGCTACGGCCGAAGCCAGTGCTGATAATACCGAGGCACTGCCCGACGGCTTCTGGGCCAGTGATGACACCGCATCAGATGATGTGTCGCTGGCCGACGCCCCTCGCCCCGATGACTTTTGGGGTACTCCGTTGCCCGACGACTTCTGGGGCACCGCTGAGCCTGTCGCCGCTGCACCGCCTGACCCCTTTTGGGATCATGTAACCGCCGTTGAAGCCGCCCCAGAGTCTGATCTGAATGACCGCAGCTTATCTGACAGCGACTTTTGGGGTGAGGCAGCTGATGGCAATACCTTTGGCGACGATTTCTGGACTGCGTCCGTAGGGGCCGAGCAAACGGCAACACCTGCCGCCCTATCTGATTTCGACTGGCTTACTGATGCTGATATGGCCGCCGTTGATCCCAGCGCAGTCAGTAGCACCCTATCAGATGGTCCTGATTCGCACACAAAGGATGGGGCTGCCCTCACCGAACCCGAATTTGACCTAGCCTCAGCACCAGAAACCAACCTTTGGGATAGCCTGGGCGATTTCGACCTGGATTCAGCCACCCGCCTCCGCTCCGACGCAGCAGCAGAGCCAGGTATTCCAGATGGTCTCGCGAACCTAACGCACCCCAAGCACCACCGGCAACCGAGATCGCCGCCGATCTATCCTCAGACCTTGAAGATTCATTTTGGGCTGAAATGGATAGCCTGGTAGAGCAAGCCACCCAAGTAACCGTAACTGAACCCACACCTGAGATCGCGACCGCATCAGTAGCTGATGACTTTTGGGGCACTCTTGAGCCCGACAGGACTAACTCAGAAACCAGCCTCCCAGAGACCACACCCATCTTGCCCCCCAGTGATTTTTGGGGCGATCTGGCCCCGCCCGCCGAGCCTGAACCCCTAGTGCTTGCTAATCTGTGGGCGGAAATTGAGGCGGTACCCGCACCGACAGCCTCCAAACCTACCAAGGCTCAACCACCTGTAGCGGCAGTGGCGCCAGTAAAACTAGCGCCAGCCAAAAAAGCAGCGCCCGCGAAACCAGAGCCGCCCAAATCTCAACCCACCCCCGTTGCTAAGCAACGCCCGATTGTTACCGCACCGATCCCAGCGCCCACGCCACCCCCCACCTCGCCCAAAGTAGCGTCTCAAACGATCGCGAAAATAGCAGATGCGAAAGCAGTATCTAAGGCGGCACCAACCCAACCTGCCGCACCCAAGCCAGCAGCCACCAACCCCACGCCTAAAACAGCCGTATCTCGACCCGCAGCGCCTGTCACAACCCAAGTACCGGTAGCACCACCGCCCCGCCCCACCCCACCCAGCCGCAGTCCCTGTGTCTGTTGTGGCGCCTGAGGTCGCGATCGCAGAGGTTCCCATCGCCTTCAAGCCACCAACACCTCGGCGTGACCCCTCTCAAGATCAAAGCGGTGCCTCCAACGCCGGTCTGGGTTCGACCGTAGCTGCCATTGCTGCCCTCAAAGCACAAACCAGCAATCAACTCCCGATTCAGATTGCCTCAACCCCGATTACCCCACCCCCCAAAGTGCCCAAAGCTCCCGCAGCAACAGTTCGGATCAACATCGATCATCTGGAATCCCTGGGTACCTCCCTCGCTGAGCTGCTCACCAATCAAAACCGCCAAAGCCTCCAAGACGAGCAACTGCAAAACGCCGTCCAGATGCTGCACTACCGTCTGCAACAGCACAAAACCCTGCTTGTGCAGCTACGGGAGTGGTCAGATCAGCAATTGATCCACCCCAGCGTGCCCATAGCCAGTGGGCTAGAGTGGCAGCGCCAATTTGACAGCCTCGAACTAGATCACTACAACGATCTCCAAGTCCTCGCCCAAACCATCTTTGAAGACACCGTCCAGCTCGAAGAAGCCACCGACGCTGTGGATCTCTTCGCCCGTCAACTGAGCATCACCCGCGATAAACAGCAACGTCTCCTCGGCACAACCCGCGATGTTTTGATGGAAGCCCGCCTCCTGCCTCTGCAAGATGTTCTCGGTCGCTTTGAGCGTGTCCTCCAGCAACTAGAAACCCGCCATGAAAAACCCGTGCAATTGGTTGTGCGGGGTGGTGATGTGATGATTGATAAAACCGTTGCCGAAAAACTCTACGACCCCCTGCTGCACATTGTCCGTAACGCCTTTGACCATGGCCTTGAAACCCCCAGCGAGCGCGCTAAAGTGCGCAAGTCAGCCAAGGGTCAGATCACAATTCGGGCTCACCACCGAGGCACCAACCTTTTTGTTGATGTCAGCGATGATGGCAAAGGTCTAGACTACAACCGCATCCGCCAGAAAGCAATCGCTCAAAAGCGGGTAACTGCCGCCCAAGCCCAGTCCCTCGACCCAGACAGCCTCACGCAGTTCCTCTTTGAACCCGGTTTCTCTACCGCCGCCACAATCAGCGATCTTTCCGGGCGGGGTGTCGGTCTTGATGTTGTCAAAACTCAACTTGAAGCCCTTCAGGGCGATGTCAGCATTCAGTCCAAACCCGGCCAGGGCACTACCTTCCGGCTCCAAATCCCCCTCAACCTCACGATTGTT
The DNA here is from genome assembly GCA_012031265.1 of Spirulinaceae cyanobacterium SM2_1_0. GTDB lineage: Bacteria > Cyanobacteriota > Cyanobacteriia > Cyanobacteriales > Spirulinaceae > JAAUTY01. The sequence continues at coordinate 6,965 of JAAUTY010000116.1, forward strand.
CAGCTGCTGCTTTGCGAAGTTGGCGAAACCCCCTACGCTCTCCTCGCCGACCAAGTCGAGCATATCCTCAACCCTAAACCTACCCATATCCTTCAGCGAGGTGGTGATCGCTTGTTGCGCTGGGGTAGCAGCGGCAGTGAAACCCTCATTCCCCTCCGTCGCCTCAGCCAGCTCCTCGACTATCGCTCCTTGCAACCCGCCAGCCACAGTCATAACGACCAGCGCGCCATTGTTCTGCTGCGCTTAGGCGATCACCTCATGGGCTTGGAGGTCGATCAGGTGCTCCGCGAGCAAGAGCTTGTTGTGCGACCCTTCTCCACCCTCGTACGCCCACCCGATTATGTTGCTGGCGGCAGTATTTTGGCGGATGGGCGACTAACCCTAGTGCTCGATGGTGTTGCTTTGCTGCGGAACATGGTTGTTCACGGCGCCTCTCCCGTCGATCCCAGTGCCGAAGTCATCGGCATGGCCAAAACACCGGCTGTGCTTGTCGTCGAAGACTCAGTGACCGTTCGTCAAACCCTAACGGCCTCGCTGCAACGGGCAGGCTATACCGTTGTACAGGCACGCGATGGCCAAGAGGCTGCCGAGCTGCTGAATCAGGCCGATACTCCTATTCAACTCATTGTTAGTGATGTTGAAATGCCCCGCATGAACGGCTTTGA
>JAAUTY010000059.1 GCA_012031265.1 Spirulinaceae cyanobacterium SM2_1_0
CTGATTTTCATCATGGGGTGCAAGGTTTTTGCAACCTTGGGAGCCAAAACCTTGCACTTGCTGTGCCCCAAAAGTGGCTGAAGCCCTTATCCTGTGAGGATCTTAGCTTTTTTCAGCAAGCCCTAAAAAGCCCAACCCGGCAGCCAACCCCTCAGCGACCCCCTCCAACCCGACCAAATCCACATCCCCCACTCTCGCGGAGCAGTAAATCCGCAGCCGGCCTAACCACGACTACCCAGGTCTCGCTATCGAGCCTCGTCCTTCACTCATCGTCCCCGACCAAGGTGACGATGCCGCCCGCGACTATATGCCAGAGCTTGCTCAGCCCCAACTGGTAGCGCCATAGCCCGGCTCCGCAGCGCGCTAGCCTTAGCTTGAGCGATGACTTGGGTGACCAGAAGGTCAATCTCAGGATTGCGGCGGTGCAAGTCCGCATGATCGTCAGATAGAATTTTGTATTAAATCGGACAATCGCTGTTTTTTCTCTGGTGCGTTGAAAAACTGAGTCGGCGCGGTAGAGTGGGTAGGAGGTATGTTGGCGAGCGATCGCCTAGCTTGCTGGCTGGATTGCGGTCGGCTTGATGGGCTTAGGAGAAATATCGTGCTAAGCAGCGGCTAGCCGCCGTGGTTAAATGGATTGGCAGCCTGCGGTCGAGTGACCGAATCTGATTTCAGTGGTGTCACGACCTTTCGCAGCTCGCTCGCCCACTCACTGCTTTTTTGCCTGGAAATCGCGTCTCAAGGAGTCAACTGTGGCTACACAAAAAATCCTAGTGATCGATGACAGTCGGGTCATCCGCAACATGGTCAAGGATATGCTCCCAGCGGGCAATGTCGAGGTTGTCGAAGCCAAAAACGGTGAGGAAGGCGCGAAGCTGATTCGCTCGGTACATCCCAACCTGATCATGTTGGATTTTCTCTTGCCGAAGAAAAGTGGCTGGCAGGTTTATCAGGAGATCCAAGCCGATCCGAGGTTGAGCCTGATTCCGCTGATGCTGATGTCAGGTCGCAAGGAAGAAGTGACCGAGAAAATCTCTGAACCGTTTGAGTATTTCTCGTTTCTCGAAAAGCCGTTCGAGAAGAAGCAACTAGTCGGCGCGCTCAAGGAGGCGATGCAAAAGGCGCAGGTGCGCAAGAAGCAAGCGCCCAAGGTTGCCGCAGCGGCAGTGGCAGATGTACCTGTAGCCGACGGCAATCTGGCGGCTGAGGTGCAGGCGATGAAGCAGAAAATGGCACAGATGCAGACTGAAATTCTCGGTCTCAAGAAGCAGTTGAGCCAGTTGGTCGCCTTCATCAAGCAAAAAATGCGCTAGTTGGCACCCTCGTAACCATCCATAACGACTACCGAGCTGCAACCCACTGCTGGGGATATTACCTGCGGGGGGGACTGGAACGCTTATCCATATGCTCCACTGCATTCGAGCTTGCAGAATTCTCTCTGCAAAGTTTAAAAAAACAACCCAATCGTGTTATATGTGACACCGTAAAGCTGCATTCTGTTTTATGATTTGAGGCTCATAGATGTAGCAGTGGAAACAGCTTGTGGGCAAGATCACTGAAGGGAGTTGTCAACCAGCTAACTTGGAGACAGTTTCAGTTGGGGTGTTGTACTCGCTGAGTGGCAAAATGGCGGCTTCGGAAGCGCCGCTTCGCGATGCGACTCAGCTTGCCATTGATGAAATCAACCAAGCGGGCGGCGTCCTAGGTCGGCAAGTCGTGCCCATCATGGTCAATGGTGCGTCACAATCCGAAGTCTTTGCTTGCGAGGCTGAGCGGTTGCTGGCTGAGCGCCAAGTTGTGACTCTCTTCGGTGGTTGGACCTCGGCGGCACGAAAGGCGATGCGCCCGGTCGTTGAGCGCTATGACAGTTTGTTGTGGTATCCGCTGCAATATGAAGGTCTCGAAACTTCGCCGAACATTGTCTACACTGGCATCTGTGCCGACCAGCAATTGGCGACGGCACTGCAATGGCTGGCGGCTCAAGGGCGATCGCGCCTTTACCTGCTCGGCTCTGACTACGTTTTTCCCCGTACACTCCGCCAAATCGCCTGCGCGCTCATGCCCCGTTATCACCTCTGCTGTGTCGGCGAGGATTATCTGGCGCGCGGCGAGGCTAACTTTGAACTGACCATTGCGGCGATCCAGGACTGCCAGGCGCAAGCGATCCTCAGCACCCTCAATGGCGATCATGATCGCCATTTTTATCGCCAGTACCGCGCTGCCGGTCTGGTTCCCGACTGCCTACCGATCCTCTCGGTCAATATCACCGAAGCCGAACTCCAGCGCCTCGATCCGGCGGCTGCCGCTGGTCACTACTGTGCCTGGAGTTATTTTCAAAGTCTCCCGACGGTAGCAAACCAGCGCTTTGTCCGCAACTTCCAGGCTCGCTACGGGGGCGATCGCGTTACGAGTGAGCCAGTCGCCGCCGCCTACACCCAGGTCTACCTCTGGAAACTTGCCGCCGAACGGGCGGGAACGACCGAGCCAGCCGCCGTCCGCGCTGCTGCGCGTGGGCTGGAATGGGACGCGCCCAGCGGTCACCTGCGGGTCGCGGACAATTTGCACTTGGCTCGTCCCTGCTACATCGGTCGGATCCTGGCAAGTGGTCAGTTCGAGGTCGTCAGTCGCACGGCAATGCTGGAGCCGCAGCCGTGGCTGGGGTTGGAGGAGTGGGAGAGTCCGCTGCGACCAGCGATCGCCAGCTTGCTCGGTGAAGTCTCCCAGAGCATCTTGCACAGTTGCCAGGTGGAGGCAAGTGCTCGCACCCAGGCGGCCTTGGCCTCGGAGTTGACGATCGCCAACCAAGAGTTGCGCCAGACCCAAGCGCAACTGCTCGCTGCCAAGGCCCGCGAAATGTTGCTGGAACGGCAACTGGCGAGTCAGATCCGCAACTCTCTCGACCTGGAGACGGTACTCGCGAATGCCGTCGCGGAAATTGCCAACCTTCTCTGCCTCGATCGCTGCTTATTTCTCTGGTATAGCGATGAGTCAGCGGCGTTACAGATCGCCGCTTGCCAGAGTCCGGGTTTGGATGCCAATCTGTTGCCGCCCGTTGAAGCCGTCGCTCACATCGTGGCCAAGATTCCCCTGGCAGAGACGCAACTGCTCAGTATCGATGCCGTCTCCAGCACGGATCAGCTTGAATTCGCCACTCGCCAGTACCTCCAGCGGCTCAGCCTCCAAGCGCTGATCGCGGCTCCCGTTCGTACTCGCTTCGGCCGCAGCGGCCTAGTGCTCTGCGAGCAGTACGACCAGCCACGGGTCTGGCGCGAGCGCGAGCGATCGCTCCTCGCGGCGGTGGTCAATCAGTTGGCGATCGCCATTGAACAGGCGCAACTCTATGAGCAGAGCCAAAATGCCGCCGCCGTTGCCCAAGCTCACGCTGAACAGCTCAAACAAGCCCTAGAGGAGTTGCAGCGCACCCAGGCTCACCTCGTCCAGACTGAGAAGATGTCGGCGCTGGGACTGCTGACGGCTGGCCTCGCCCACGAGATCAAAAACCCGGTTAGCTTTGTCTGTGGCAACTTGACCTACGCTCAGGAATACGCGGCGGCAGCGATCGCCCTGATCCAGCTTTACCAACAACATTTCCCTGATCCCCCAGCGGCGATTCGCGACCTCGAAGCGGAGATCGAGCTGGATTTCCTGCTCGAGGACTTCCCCAAAACCTTGACCTCGATGGCGGTGGGAGCCGATCGCATCCAGGAACTGGTGCTCTCGCTGCGGAACTTTTCACGGACGGATCAGACGGGTCAGGAAACGGTCGATTTGCACGCCGGTCTCGACAGCGCCTTGCTGATTCTCAGCCATCGTCTCCAATCCCGGGGCGGTCACACCGCCATCGAGGTGGTTAAGGACTACGGCACGCTACCGGCGATCGCCTGCTACCCCTCGCAACTCAATCAGGTCTTTGTGAATCTCATCGGCAACGCCATCGATGCCCTAGAGGCGCAAACACAAGCGGGCGACCCCGCCTGGATTAAAATTCGCACGACGGCGACCGCTGAGCAGATCGAGATTGCGATCGCCGACAACGGTCCGGGTATCCCCGCCGCGATTCAGTCACAACTCTTTGATCCCTTCTTCACTACCAAGCCCAGTGGCAAAGGCACCGGTCTGGGCCTATCGATCAGCCAGCAGATCGTGGCGAAACACGGCGGTCGGCTGCAATGTCGTTCGGAACCCGGGGGCGGCACCGAGTTCGTGCTTCAATTGCAGGTCGCATCCAAGTCGATTAGCCCAGTCAATGAGGTTGCTTAGACCCTATCGCCCAAGTTGGCTAAATGAGAGCACAAAATTAACATTTCTTTACCAAAAAAACTGCCGTGGTCGCCACCTCTAACTCGCTGCCGCTGATCAGCACCTTCATCATGATCGTCACCTTCTTGGCGATCGCCAACGGCTTCATCTTCAAAGACGGTCTCGAATACCAAGTCGATCGCTGGGATCGCAACCGCCAGACCCAAGCCAAAATCGAATACCGCCGCCCCCATCTCATCTTTGCCTACATCTGGCTCAGCTTTTTTCTCTTTTGCTTCGTCGCCGCTTGCCTCTCGGTATTCAAGATTGGTCTTTTGCTCTCTGTGCTCTTGGGCGCTGTGGTGGTCTTCCCGATGGCAATCCTGATCTGGATTCAACTGGGAGCGATGCTCGCCTTGTTAGCCAAAGGCGGCTCAAAAGCCATTGATATCGATAGCTACTACTCCGCCACCGCCGAGCAGCCCGAAGGGAATTCCCCCTGACTAACTTTCGATGTTTTTTGCACCGCTAGCATCCCAACTTGGAGATTACCGTGGGCGCTCATCCCTACTACTACTTCACCGGCTACCGAGAAGATGTAAACGATGCCTTACAGGCTTTACGGAAAGCAGAGTTTGCGGCTGGTCGCTACGATCCGGCAATGCAAGCATACGATGATTCGTACATGTTTGAATTTCAGTTTCCGCCAGATATAGATTCCGTAGCCCCAGGGGCGCAGCATTCCTCAATTGAGGAGGCTTTTGAAGCATCAGATGCTAGTGGAACTGGATCCATTCTTGATATTCAGGAAGTTTCTGCTAATCCTCAGTTTTTAAGATCATCGCCATTATCCTCTGAATGGTTGATTAGATTATTTGGCACAGACAAGCCGACTCACGAGCTTGTGAAAAGAGTTATCTGCGATGAGGAGCCTCTTGATGGAAGCGATGACTTATGGGATGAATTGACAATCGGCAGAGGAGAAAGTAGGCATCTGGTTGTGTACACAGACGGTAAACCATCGGAGATATTTTTCATGGGTTATTCAGTGGACTGATTGATGATTTGTGACTCGGCAGGTTGCCTCGTGGTGAAGTGAAAAGCACAGTTTATGGAACAGTCTCTTTAACGCTTCGCATCCAACAAGCTGTGCTTTTAGCTCTTGCTCATCTGGCTGACCGACAAAACGCCCGAAACCCTTGAAAATTTGTAGGGTGGGTTGACGAAGGAAACCCAACTCCAACCCTTGTCGCTGTTGGGTTTCGCCAGGCTCAACCCAACCTACAAAAAGATGTGTCAGACAGTCAGGTTGCTCACTCTTCGCGACTAATGATGCAATCTAGGCTCAGCCCCCTGTCTGCCCTACCGCCATGAATCAGCCCCGACCCCAATGGCAACTGCCAGCGGCTGCCATACCTCCCCCAGATTTCCAGGCGGCTGTCCAGGAGCTTGTCGCTACCGATTCCGTCCCCGCGTCCCTCGCAACCCTACTGTGGCAGCGCGGCTGGCGTGACCTGGAGCAGTTGCCGGGCTTTCTCAATGCCGACCACTATCAGCCCGCCGACCCCTTTGCCTTTGGTGACGAGATGGAGCGAGCTGTGGCACGCTTGCAGCAGGCGCGCGATCGCGATGAAAAAGTCGCAATCTGGGGCGACTTCGATGCTGATGGCATCACCGCGACCAGCGTGCTTTGGGAAGGGCTGGGCGAATTTTTCGCCCCCGCAACGCAACTCTGCTACACCATCCCCAATCGCCTCACCGAATCGCACGGGCTAAACTTGGCCGGACTCGAACGCCTCGCGGCTTGGGGGGCAACCTTGGTCGTCACCTGCGACACTGGCAGCACCAATTTGGCGGAAATTGTGCAGGCGCGGCAACTCGGTCTCGATCTAATCATCACCGACCACCACACCTTGCCGCCAACACGCCCCGAAGTGGCGGCGATCATCAATCCGCGCTACCTGCCCACGACTCACCCGCTTTACCATCTCTCCGGCGTTGCCGTTGCCTACAAGCTAGTCGAAGCCTTGTATCAGCGTCTGCCTGATGTGCCTCAGCAACCATTGACCACACTGCTCGATTTGGTGGCGATTGGTCTGATCGCTGATCTAGTCGAACTCAGCGGCGATTGTCGCTATTTGGCGCAACGGGGCATTGAGCAGTTGCAGCAGCAGTCAAAGCCCCCGACCGGGACGCCGACGCGGCCGGGAGTTGCCGAATTGTTGCGGCTTTGTCAGAAGACGGGCGATCGCCCCACCGACATCTCCTTTGGCATCGGCCCCCGCATCAATGCCGTCAGCCGCGTCCAGGGCGATGCCCGCTTTTGCGTCGAGCTGCTGACCAGCCGCGATCCCCAACGCTGCCACCAATTGGCTCAGGAAACCGAGTTAGCCAACACCCGCCGCAAGGAATTGCAGCAGCAAGTCTTGAGGTCGGCCAAACAGCAACTGGCGCAACTGGATCTGTCCACAACGCCCGCGCTCGTGCTCGCCGATCCGCAATGGCCAGCGGGGGTGCTGGGCTTAGTTGCGGGGCAACTTGCTCAGGAATATGGCCGACCGGCGGTGTTGCTCAGCCTCGAAACGGTGACGGCGGATTCAGGTGCTGAGCCGCTGGCGCGTGGCTCGGCGCGCTCGGTGCAGCAGATTGATCTTTATGAATTAGTCAACCGGCAGCAGCACCTCCTGCATCGCTTCGGTGGTCATCCGTTTGCCGCCGGACTCAGCCTACCCGTTGCCAATGTGCCGCTCTTTGCCGAGGCGCTCAATCAGTCGCTGCGCCAGCAACTGACGACGGCGGCGAGCTTACGACCCCAGATTGCGGTTGACCTGCGCGTGACGGTGGCTGACTTGGGCAGAGACCTCTTTCGCGAGCTGAAATGGCTGGAACCTTGCGGGATGGGCAACTCGGTGCCGCGCCTGTTGCTGGAAGACTGCTGGTTTAGCGACGCCTGGCACCAGAATTCACGCGATTACAAGCAGCGTAAAGTGCAGTACATCAAGACCACCTTCCAAATCGCCGACGAGACTTGTCCGGCTGGTTTTCCCGGTCTCTGGTGGGGCCATTACAAGGAAGAGTTGCCCCAGGATACGCGCTGCGATGCGGTGGTTGAACTCGATTTCAATACCTACCGCAAGCAGTATGAGGTGCGCCTGATTGACCTGCGTTTGCGTGGCGTCGAGCACTACCATTTGCCGACCCTCGAATCCTTGCTCGACTGCCGCCAGCAGCCCGCGACGGCGTTGCCGCCGACGGCGTTGCGCTTGGCGGACTGTCCGGCGAACTGGCGTGAGCTGGAGCAACCCTATGAGCGGGCGTTGCAGCAAGCGCGCGCCCTGGCCTTGGTCTATGGTGAACAGGCTGAACCCGAGCCTCCCCAGCTTTGGACGCAACTGATTGGGGTTGCGAAATATCTGCTGCGAACGGGCGATCGCGCCAGTCGTGCCCAATTACGCCATAAATTTCGGCTCAGCCCCGCCAGCTTGGCTCTCGGTGTCGAGGCGCTGCGGGCGCTCGGCTTCGCAGTCGTCAGTGAGCGGGAGGGTCTGAGTGTCAGTCAGTTGGGAGCCGGACTGCCGAGCCGGGACGCGGCGATCGCCACCTTTCTCGCCGCTGTTGCCGAAGAGCAGTTTCAACGCCAGTATTTCTATCACGTGCCGATTGAAACCTTGCGGGCGGTACTGGGCGATCGCGCTGGAACCGCGTTTTGAGTTTTGAGTTTTGAGTCAGCTCTACCACTCAAAATTCAAAAAACTCATTCATTCCTAAGTGCCTGGAAACTCCTGCACTACTGCCGTTGTGCCGGGAATGTCCGTCAGCGGCTCGGCCTGACCGCCGAGATAGCGTGCCAGGAAGTTTTCGGCGAGAGCGTAGAAGTGGAGGCGATTTTCGGGGCGGGCGAAACCGTGACCTTCATCCGAGTAGAGGGCATAGGTGACTGGCTTAGCCGCCGTGCGCATGGCGGCGACGATCTGCTCGCTCTCGGCTTTTTTGACGCGGGGATCGTTTGCCCCTTGGCCGATGAGCAGTGGTTTTTCGATCTGGTCAGCGGCGAAGAGGGGCGATCGCGCCTGCAAAAACTCCGGCTCCGTCTCCGGATTACCCAGGCGGTGATACATCATCGCCAACAGCGGTGTCCAGTAGGGTGGAATACTCTCGAGTAACGTCAGCAAATTACTCGGCCCGACAATATCCACACCGCAAGCGAACACCGTCGGCGTGAAGGCTAGTCCCGCTAGCGCGGCATAGCCGCCGTAGGAGCCGCCCATGATCGCCACCCGTTGCGGATCGGCAATACCCTGCTCGACCAACCAATTGACCCCATCGATCAAGTCATCGTGCATTTTCGCGCCCCATTCGCGATTGCCCGCATTCAAAAACGCCTTGCCATAGCCCGTTGAGCCACGATAGTTGATTTGGAGCACGGCATAACCCCGATTGGCCAGCCACTGGACTTCGGGGCTGTAGCCCCAGACATCGCGCACCCAAGGGCCGCCATGTACTAACAAGACGGCGGCTAAGGGGGTCTCGCCACCGAGCGGTAGCGTCAGGTAACCGTGCAGTGTCAGCCCGTCGCGGGCGGCTAGGGAGATGGGTTTGATCGGTACGAGGGGCTGAGCTTCGAGTTCCGGCTGATTACTAAAGAGCAATTCGCTCTGGCGGCTGGTGCGGTCGTAGCGGTAGTAGTACACGGGGCCGTCGTCGGTGATGTAGGCGACTAGCCAAATGTTGTCGGCGAGATCGCGACTGACGATGTGGAATTCACCGGGGCGCACTGCGCTGAGCGCCGCGAAATCGGCTTCGATCTCGGGCGCGAGGATGTGCCAGTGGAGGCGATCGCGATAAAAGCCCACCGCTTGCACCGTGCGCTGGGTGGGGTGCTGCACCACATCATCGACGCCATACTGCGGGTCTTCTGAGAGTACCGTCTCCTGGCGACTGCTCAGATCCAGCGCTAGCAGGCGCAGGGCGTTGGCGTCGTGGGTGCTGAGGAGGTAGAGGATCTGCCCATCGTGGCTGAAGTCCACGGCATTTCCGGACTCGTCCGGCCCCCAGTGGCGGAGCATTTCCCAATCTTGGCTGGGGTCAGAGCGATAGAGCAGAGCGCTGCCGCCGTCGGCTGTCGTGGCGATCGCTGCGCGAATCTGCAACTGTGCGTCAGCAACCCAACTGACGATGCTACCTGGATTTTCGGTATCCGGTGCCAGCGCGCCGCTGACCAGATTTAACCGGTACACATCAAAACACTGGGGATCGCGTCGGTTCAAAGCCACCAACATTTCCTGTGGTCGCTCTGGTTCTAAGCCCAGGGGCTGCGCCTTGACGCCAGGAAAAGGGGTCAGATCGCGGACGGTATTGGTCTCGATCTCGACGCGGAAGAGGTGAAAATTTTCATCGCCGTCGGTGTCTTGGGCGTAAATGAGCTGACCGGGCAGATAAGTCCAAAGATAGGCTTGGACGCCGCGCTTGGGTTCCTGGGTGAGCGGGCGGGCCTCAGTTTGATCGGCACGACGCACCCAAACCTGCAAGACATCCTGTTCATTGGGCGCGAGATAGGCGAGATACTGACCGTCGTGGGAGAGCTGGGGATTGGCGCGCTGAGGATTGCCGAAGAGGACAGTGCGCGGAATCAGAGGCGGAAAAGTGAGGTCAGCAGAAGTCGCCACAGTCGCGGTTCCATAAAAGTTTACTGGCTCTTACTTTAGCTTGCGAGCGGCGATCGCCGTGTAGTCTATGCTGCCAGCGCTGTCATCAGAACCAGCGTATTGCAATCGGTGCTCATGCCAGTCTCGGGCTAGTACCGCTACGCGGAATTTTGAGTTTTGAGTGATGAGTGCAGACAATACGGGCATCCTACGGATCTTGAATGAGGATCTCATTTCCGCCGCCTTGTACTAGTCTGGCAGGGCGCTCATCTTCTCCAAGTCCAGGATTTCCGCCAGTTCTGGCTCGCTCAGCAGTCCCTTCGCCAGGACGATCTGGCGGATTGGTTGCCCGGTTGCCAGGGATTCTTTGGCAACGGCGGCGGCATTGAGGTAGCCGATGTGGGGATTGAGGGCGGTGACCAGGGCGAGGCTGCTCTCGGCATAGGCGAGGCAGCGATCGCGCCGGGCCTCGATGCCGATTAGACAGCGATCACTCCAGACGCCGATCGCATTGCCCAAAATTTCGATGCTGTGAATCAGGTCGTAGGCGATCAGCGGCATCATCACATTCAGCTCCAACTGACCGGCTTGGGCGGCGAGGGCGATCGCGCTGTCGTAGCCCATGACCTGGAAGCAGACCATCGAGAGCATTTCGGCCAGCACGGGATTGTATTTACCCGGCATGATCGAGGAGCCGGGTTGCACGGGGGGGAGTTGGATCTCCTTGAAGCCGGTCAGCGGCCCCGAGTCCAGGAGTCGCAGATCATGGGAAATTTTGACTAAATCCTGAGCCAAATTTCGCAACGCACCCGAAACGGCGACAAACGGAGCCATACTCTGCATCGCCGCCATCAGGTGCGGCGCGCTGCGGAGCGGCAGATCCAGAAATCCGGCGAGCAACTCGGCGACCCGCCCGCGATACTGCGGATGCGTATTCAACCCTGTCCCCGCTGCGCTACCGCCTAGACCCAGCGTGTAGAGATCCGCCGCCGCGAACTTGAGGCGGCGCAGGTGATCGCTGAGGATGCGTGCCCAGGCCCGGAAGTCTTCGCCCAGACGGACTGGAACCGCATCTTGCAGATGGGTACGACCGGATTTGACGACGGTTTGAAATTCGGCGGCTTTGGCATTGAGCGCGGCGATCGCCCGCTCCAGCGCCGAGAAGAGCGAGCGATCTAGGGCCAGCAGCGCCCCGATGCGAATCGCGGTGGGGATGACATCATTGGTCGATTGCCCGTAGTTCACATGGTCGTTGGGGCTGAGGCGTTGATAGTTGCCTTTTTGATCACCGAGTAGCTCCAGGCCGCGATTCGCTAGCACTTCGTTGAGGTTCATGTGGTGCGATGTCCCGGCCCCGGCCTGATAAACATCGACGACAAACTGTTCGCGGTGCTGTCCCTGCAAGATTTCATCCGCCGCTTGCACGATCACCTGGCTCAGCTCGGTGGGAATGCAGCCCAGTTCGCCATTGGCGATCGCCGTCGCTTTTTTAATCAGCACCCCGGCTTCGACGTAGGTTGGCAGGGGCCGCAGACCGCTGATCGGGAAATTTTCGGTGGCGCGGAGGGTTTGAATCCCGTAGTAGGCGCTGTCGGGGAGCTGGCGATCGCCTAGGGAATCGCGTTCGGCACGAGTGGAATCAGTCACGATGGTAGCAAAGTTGGCGGGCACCAAAGGTCTTGAGAACTCAGAATACCGTAGTCTGACTGCCCCGGCGTCGCCAGTCTGCTCCCAACGCCATCCACTGCTGGACTCAGTGCCGCTGCCCAATCACATCAACCCGGTGCTCATTTGGCTTGACTGAACTGACGATAAAGCTTTCATGAAGCGATCGCGGCTCGCCAGCATACTTCTGGATTCATACTGAACTCCTGAAGCGCAAATCTTCGGGTGATCAAGGGGAATTCCTCAAAAAGGATGCTGCGACGGTTGCAACCGGTTCGAGCAACGGACAAGGCTCGGGAGGCGGTGGAGTCTCATTGGGCAACGGCAGCACCTGCAATCAGCTAGGCGGAAGCCATGACCAAGCTGGGGCGTTGACCAAAAGCCGGGCAGGCACGATAAGCCAGGTGCATCGGGTAGCCATACTCGGCGTAAATGGCATCAACGTGGCGAATCGCCGCTTCCTCGGTTTCGTAAGTTTGCAAAACCCGTTCTCGACCCCGCGCGTTCCGAACTCGAACTTCCCAACGCATAGCAACTTACCCTTAATTCAGCAGAGCCAGAGACGGCAAAACTCATCACCAACTTTTGTGAAGTTTTCATGAACTTTACCTAGCTCAGATTGTAAAAACGGCCTACTGATCCCGACCTCAGTAGAAACAACTAACTTTTCTACGCTTTGCCAATCTGCCAAAGCCGACTTTGGCTTGGAGCCAAGCCTCTCTTCCAAAGGGGCTAGGGGGGGGATCACGAGCACCAGAAACTCCTGAAGAATCTCCCAATGATCCCCCAGGCAATCAATCATCCTGGCACTGACTATAGATGGTGGGGCGATCGCGACCCACCCGGTTCCTCAACTCGGCAATCTGATGACGGCTCTCCGTTGGATTCCTCTAAGCCTGGTTGCTCTCAATCGCCCAGCGCGCTAGCTCCGTGCGGTTGTGCAGGCTGGTCTTGTTGAGCATATTAGAGACATGGCTCTCGATCGTCCGCTGGCTGACATTGAGCTTGGCGGCGATGTCGCGGTTCGCCATACCCTGAGCGACGAGTTGCACCACCTTCAGCTCGGTCGGCGTCAGCTCGACATTATCCGGCACTTGCAGCCGCGATGCCGAATCGCTCATCCGGCCGCGACCGCTCAGGCGCTCGGCTTGCTTGAGCGAGGATTCCACCTGAGCGACTAGCTCTTCTGGCTCAAATGGCTTGACCATGTAAACATCGGCCCCTTTGCTCAAGCCCCTGACCCGATCCTGGCTTTGGCCTTTGGCGGAGAGGAAGAGGAAGGGAATCCAGTCAAAACTGGGATTGTCACGAACGTGCTCGACGAAAGTGTAGCCGTCCATTTCCGGCATCATGATGTCGCAAATAATCATATCCGGCACTTGCTGGCCGAGTAGTTCTAGGGCTTCGCGGCCGTTTTCAGCCGTTGTGACTTGGTAGCCGCGAAATTCTAGATAGTCTTTGACCAGCAAGATGAGGTTGGGATCGTCATCAATCAGCAGTAACTTTCTGCTCTCGCTCGAAGCGCTATTACTCATGACAGCCTATCTACAGTACAGTCTGGGCAGCGAGTCCTACAGGAGCCGCTCAAGGGGAATTGGGCGCTAATGGATCGCCATCATTATTACCTAACTCTGCTGAAGCCGTTTGTTCAGCCGGGGCTCCGAGGGCGATCGCCGGTAACGGTTGTTGGCAGAAGAGATATTCGGCGACCGGGCGATCGCCCAGTAGATGTTCCTGAATGATACGCTCCACTACCTCCGGTGTGACGCGGCGATACCAGATGCCATCTGGATAGACTAGCAAGATCGGCCCCTCGGCACAAACTCGTAAGCAGTTGGCTTTGGTGCGAAAGATGAGTGTACCGGGACGCTCCGCTTGGGGTTGGTCAAGCCCTAGCTCCTTCAGACGGCGTTTCAGGTAGTCCCAGGTTTCCAGACCAGCCGCTTTCGGGCAGCACTTGGGCTTGGTCTGATCGGCGCAGAGCAAGAGGTGCCGCTGGATTTGGGCTAAGCCGAGTTGGTTGGCGATCGCCGCCAGCGATGGCGTAGCCGCCACCGGTGCGGGGAAAGATTCGACAGACATACAAAAGGAGGGCAAATGAGTAACGCTGGCCTTCGCCAAGCCATTCTGCCCTCCATTCTAATCTGAGCACCGCTCCGACCTTCAATCCTGACCCGCGATCCGGGTCAGCGCAGCTCACCGCGTTGTTAGGTCGTCGCTAGCTCGGCTGCCAGCCGCTTGAAGGCGAGGCGCTCGTGCTCGACATCGACGAAGATCGTGTCGCCCTCCGTAAAGCTGCCGCGTAGAATCGCCTTGGCGATGTGTGTCTCTAGCTCGCGCTGGATGGCGCGCTTCAGTGGTCGCGCACCATAGACCGGGTCGTAGCCGACCTCGGCGAGGAAGTCGAGGGCTGCTTCTGAGAGCTTCAGCGCCAGTTTTTGCTCGACGAGGCGATCGCGCAGTCGCTCCACCTGAAGCTGCACGATGCGGCGCAGTTCTGACTTGGCGAGACTGTGGAAGATCACCGTGTCATCGATACGGTTGAGGAATTCGGGACGGAAGTTGGCGCGCATCGCATCCATGACGCGCGATCGCATTTCCTCGTACTGCGAATCATCGCCCGCCAGATCGAGAATGAACTGTGAGCCGATGTTGCTGGTCATGATCACGATCGCATTTTTGAAGTCCACCGTCCGCCCCTGGGAATCGGTCAGGCGGCCGTCATCCAAGATTTGCAGCATCAGGTTAAACACATCAGCGTGCGCCTTTTCGATCTCGTCGAAGAGGATCACCGAGTAGGGCCGACGGCGGACGGCTTCCGTCAGTTGCCCGCCCTGCTCGTAGCCAACATAGCCCGGCGGCGCACCGACCAAGCGGGAGACGCTGTGTTTCTCCATGTACTCCGACATATCGATCCGCACCATCGCATTCTCGGTGTCGAAGAGGTTGGCGGCGAGGGCCTTGGCGAGTTCGGTTTTACCCACCCCCGTGGGGCCGAGGAAGATGAAACTAGCGATCGGGCGGTTGGGGTCAGCAAGACCGGCGCGCGATCGCTGGATCGCGTCCGCTACCATCGTCACCGCTTCGTCCTGACCGACGACGCGCTCGTGCAGCTCCGCCTCTAGTTGCAGCAGCTTTTCCTTTTCGGAGGCAATGAGTTTGTTGAGCGGAATCCCCGTCCACTTAGAAATAATTTCGGCGATGTCGCTCTCAAGCACTTCCTCGCGCAGGAGGGAGCTGCTGCTGGTTTGAATCTCGTCCAGCTTCGCCTCCGCCTCTTGCACTTGCCGTTGCAGATCGGTGAGCTTGCCATAGCGCAATTCTGCGGCCCGATTCAGGTCGTAGTCGCGCTCGGCTTGCTGAATCTCGACATTCACTTGGTCGATGGTTTCGCGCAGGGTACGAATTTGGTCAATGACCTGCTTTTCGCCCTGCCACTGAGCGTTGAGCCGTGATTGCTCTTCCTTAAGATCCGCTAGCTCTTTGTCTAGGCGATCGAGACGCTGCTTTGAGGCCTGATCTTCTTCGCGGTGAAGGGACAGACGCTCCATTTCCCGTTGCAGAATTTTGCGATCCACCTCATCCAATTCCTCGGGCTTGGAGGTGATCTCCATCTTGAGTTTCGCCGCCGATTCATCGACGAGATCAATCGCTTTGTCGGGGAGGAAGCGATCGCTGATGTAACGATCCGACAGCATCGCCGCCGCGACCAAGGCCGTGTCAGCGATCTTGACGCCGTGATGCACCTCGTAGCGCTCCTTCAGACCACGCAGAATCGAAATCGCGTCAGTCACCGAAGGTTCATCAACATAGACTTCCTGGAAGCGTCGTTCCAGTGCGGCATCTTTCTCAATATATTGCCGGTATTCATCCAGCGTCGTCGCGCCGATGCAACGCAACTCGCCCCGCGCCAGCATTGGTTTCAGCAAGTTGCTCGCATCCATCGCGCCCTGGGTCGCGCCCGCGCCGACGACAGTGTGGATCTCGTCGATGAACATGACGATTTGCCCATCAGATTCGGTCACTTCCTTGAGCACCGCTTTCAGACGCTCTTCAAACTCGCCGCGATACTTCGCCCCGGCGATCAGCGCCCCTAGGTCGAGACCGATGACTTTGCGATCAAGGAGCGAATCGGGCACGTCGCGGCTGACGATGCGTTGGGCTAGCCCTCGACGATCGCGGTTTTACCGACACCGGGCTCCCCGATCAGTACCGGATTGTTCTTCGTGCGGCGCGAGAGGATCTGGACGGTGCGGCGAATCTCCTCGTCGCGACCGATGACCGGGTCGAGCTTGCCGTTGCGGGCTAGTTCCGTCAGGTCACGGCCATATTTCTCGAGCGCATCGTACTTGCCTTCAGGGTTCTGGTCGGTCACAGTCTGGTTGCCTCGAATCGCTTTGATCGCTTCTCTCAGTTTAGTTTCGGTCAGACCGACTTCATTAAATAGGGTCTTGCCGAGGCGGTTGTCTTGGGCGTAGGCGAGGAGCAGGTGCTCGATCGAGATGAAGTCATCGCCAAACTCCTGTTGTAATTCTTTCGCCCGATCCAGTAAGCGATCCAGGCTTTGACCGAGATAGATCGACTGGCTGCTTTGGGAGAGCTTCGGCTGGCGATCGACGAATTCAGCCGTCTTGTCGCGGATCTGCGACACGCTCAGACCGGCTTTGTTGAGGATACTGCTGGCGAGTCCTTCCTGTTCGAGCAGAGCGACCATCAGGTGCTCGCTTTCGATCTGTTGGTGGCGATTTTGCTTGGCGATCTCGGGCGTTTTGACCACCGCCGCCCAGGCTTTTTCGGTAAATTGGTTGCGATCTGTG
Organism: Spirulinaceae cyanobacterium SM2_1_0; assembly: GCA_012031265.1. GTDB lineage: Bacteria > Cyanobacteriota > Cyanobacteriia > Cyanobacteriales > Spirulinaceae > JAAUTY01. Next base: position 16,367 of record JAAUTY010000059.1, read on the forward strand.
GGTTGCACGCGCTTCAAACCTCCCGCTGCGATTGCGATCGCGGGTGACCCTCCGAGTCCCACCCGCATTGCCATTGTAGTGAACCGTTTGGCAGCATCTGGGCGGGCGATCGCCACTCTGGCCGGGCGGATTCCTCGCTGTTTTGCCCCCAGAAACGCAATGCGCCCTTCACCGTATGCCCATAAAGTAAAATAAAGCGAGACCTCTCTGACGGGCGATCGCCGATGAAATCTGTTGCTCCCCACTCATCTCCGGCCCCCTGGCGCGCGCGTCTCCACCGCCTCCTGCCGATCCTCGATTGGGGTCGGCACTACCAACCCACCTACCTCGCCGGTGACCTCACCGCTGGCGTGATCGTCGCCAGTGTGCTCGTGCCCCAGAGCATGGCCTACGCCCAACTCGCCGGTCTGCCTCCCCAAGCAGGACTCTATGCCAGCATCCTGCCCCTGCTGATCTATCCCTGGTTTGCCACCAGCCGCTACCTCGCGGTCGGGCCGGAAGCAGTTGGCTCGCTGCTGGTGGCGGCGAGCCTCGGCGGTCTCGCGCCAGCCGGGAGTGTGGCTTACATCGGCCTCGCGGCAGTCCTCGCCCTCGGGGTCGGGGTTGTGGAAATTATCCTCGGTCTACTGCGCCTGGGCTTCCTGGCAAATTTCCTCAGCCACGCGGTCACCTCGGGGTTCATCAACGCCGCCGCTCTGGTCATCGGTTTCAGCCAGGTCAAGCATGTGATTGGGGTCGAGATCGCCAGCAGCGAGAACTTTTTTCGGCTCCTCGGTGCTCTGGTGCGCGCTCTGCCGCAGCTCAATCCCGTGGCGCTCGGCTTGGGACTAGGTAGCGCCGCCATTATTCTCGGTTTTCAGCGCTGGCTGGCACCGGCGTTGCAGCGGCGGGGGCTGAGTGCGGTGGCGGTCGTGCCGATGGCTAGGAGTGGGCCGCTGGTGGCGATCGCCGCTGGCACGCTCCTGACCTGGGGTTTGAAGTTGAACGAAACCGCTGGGGTGCGCGTCATCGGCGACATTCCCGCTGGTTTGCCCGCCCTGGCACTACCATCATTTTCAGGGGCAATGCTGCCAGCTTTGCTGCCCGCGATGCTCACGATCGCTGGCATCGGCTTCACTGAGGGCTTTGCGGTCGCCCAAGCTCTGGGCAGTCGGCGGCGGCAGACCGTGGATGCCAACCAGGAGTTGATCGCGCTGGGGGCGGCGAATCTGGGGGCGGCGTTGACTGGCGGCTATCCGGTGACTGGTGGCGTCAGTCGCTCGGCTGTGAATTTCACCGCTGGCGCGAACACGGGTCTGGCGCTGATGATCACCGGCGGCTTGTTAGCCTTGACTGTGGCATTTTTGACGCCGCTGTTCTACTTCCTGCCCCAGGCCTGTCTGGCGGCGATGATCATTGTCGCCGTTGCCAATTTTCTCGACTGGCAGACGCTGCAGAAGCTCTGGCGTTATAACCGGCCGGATGCGATCGCCTTCCTCGCCACCTTCGCTGTCGTCCTCGCCGCTGATGTCGTCGCTGGGATTTTGGCCGGGGTCGCTGTCTCGCTGCTGCTCTACCTCTGGCGCACTAGCCGTCCCCATATTGCGATCATCGGTCGCATCGCGGGGACGGAACATTTCCGCAATGTCGAGCGCCATCCGGTGCTGACCTGCCCCGAGGTGCTGACGGTGCGGGTGGATGAAAGCCTCTATTTCGCCAATACGCGGGCGCTGGAAGATTTTCTGCTCAACGCGGCAGCCCAGAACCCGACGGTGCAGCATCTGGTGCTGACATGCAGCGGCATCAACTTTATCGACGGCAGCGCCTTGGAAACGCTGGAGCGTTTGCTCGACCGCTTGCGGGAAATGGGGGTGCAATTCTATCTGGCGGAGGTCAAGGGGCCGGTGCTCGATGGGCTGGAGCGGATCGGGTTTATTGAACATTTGGGGCGCGATCGCCTGTTTCTCTCCACCGCGCAGGCGATGCAGGCGCTGGCGACGGGCGATCGCGAGGGGTGAATACAGCGCTAATCTTGAACCAACGCTGAATCATCTCGCGGCGGCCTGACCTTTCTCACCCTGACTCGCTGCCGCGATTCGCCCGTCATCACCACCATGTGGCAAGATGACTCCAGTTTTGCGCCCCGGAGAAACAGACCGCTATGCAACTGCTGGATTGGTTGATCGTGCTCGCTTACCTAGCCCTGGCGATGGGGATTGGCCTCTACTTGGCGCGGCGGGGTTCGAGTAGTATGGTGGATTTCTTTGTCTCCGGGCGATCGCTCCCCTGGTGGCTGGCAGGCACGAGCATGGCGGCGACCACCTTTCCATCGATACCCCGCTCTACATCGCGGGTATCGTCGCGACACGCGGCATTGCCGGCAATTGGGAATGGTGGAACTTTGCGATCGCCCACGTCATTCTCATCTACATTTTCGCCCGACTCTGGCGGCGCTCCGAAATTGTCACCGACGCGCAACTCACAGAAATGCGTTATGGCGGTCGCATGGCGGCGATTCTGCGTGGCACCAAGGCCTTCATCTTCGCGGTACCGATCAATTGCATCGGCATCGGCTATGCGATGTTAGCGATGGTCAAAGTGGTGGACGCCCTGGAGCTTTGGCAGAGTGTGGGCATTGCACCAGGTGAGAATCTCAAGCTGCTCAGCGTGGTTGGCGTCAGTGCTTTTGTGTTGGTCTATTCGAGTTTTTCTGGGCTTTGGGGCGTCGTTGCCACCGATTTTTTCCAGTTCTTTCTCGCTCTATTGGGTGCGATGATCGTCGCCATCGTGGCGGTGAATAGTGTGGGCGGCGTCGGCGAGTTGATTCAGTCTGTGCAAGCCCAAACCGACTTCGATGCCCTCAGTTTCTGGCCGATTACCAGCGGTTTACGTTGGAGCGATGCAGCGGGGATCAGCGGCACGACCTTTGCCGCCTACATGATGGTGCAGTGGTGGTCGTTTCGGCGCAGTGACGGCGGCGGCGAGTTCATCCAGCGGTTGGCGGCGGCGCGCGACGAACGCGAGGCGGAGTGGTCGGTATGGTGGTTCAATCTCTTGCACTATGTGATTCGCACTTGGCCCTGGGTGTTGGTGGCGCTGGTGGCGATCGCTGTCTTTCCCGATCTCGATGATCCCGAACTGGGTTACCCCCGATTGATGCTGGAGTTTCTGCCGACTGGCTTGCTGGGCATCGTCGTCGCCTCCCTGGTCGCGGCCTTCATGAGCACGGTCTCGACTTCGATCAATTGGGGCGCGTCGTACCTGACTAATGACCTTTACTTGCGCTTTTGGCGGCCGACGGCAACACAGGCGGAGCTGGTGCTGATGGGGCGGCTGGCGTCGGTGCTGGTGACGATTTTGGGGGCGACCGCCGCCTTCTATACCGACAATGTTGGCACCGTGTTTCGCCTAGTGATCGCCATCGGTACCGGGCCGGGACTGGTGCTGATGCTGCGCTGGTTCTGGTGGCGGATCAATGCTGCTGCCGAGCTAGCCGCGATGCTTTGTGGCTTTGCCATCGGCTTAGCGACGAGCCTGATCCCAGCACTCAGCGAGGGGATTCTACAGGATTTTGGCATCCGGCTGATGGTGATTTCGGGGCTGACAGCGGTAGTGTGGATCACAGTCATGCTGCTGACACCACCGGAGTCGGAGGCGACCTTGCTGGCGTTCTACACGCAGGTGCGCCCGGGTGGGCCGGGTTGGCAGCGGCAGCGCGAGCAGAGTGGGCTGATGCCGCTACAAAATCTGCAACTGGACGGCCTCAAAGTGATCGCGGCGACGCTGCTCTTGGTCGGCGCGATGTTTGCCGTTGGGGGATTTCTGCTGTTGCAGGAGCTGACGGGCTGGGTGTCGCTGGCGATCGCCATCCTCGGCGGGGTCTGGCTCCGTCAACTCAGCCGCCGTGTCGCCCCACTGCCGCGTCCCGGTCTAGATGACGGCGATATGCTGCCCTGAGCGGTTGACGACCGGCGGGTGCGGAACTAGCAACGGGGCTGCCCATGCTGCGAGCAATGGCATGGCTGACTCACTGAGCGTAGGCAATCAAACTGGCGCAGCAGGCTCGACTTTGGGGTCAAGGCTCGATTCATGCTGACACCACTGCTAATCTGAACGCAACTCTGCCTGCATTGCGGCGATCGCCTGCCGCACGGGTTCAAAACCAGTTCCCCCAGCGCTATTGCGAGCGGCGACTACCTGGCGAGGGGCGATCGCCAGGTAAATGTCCGCTTCAAAAGCTGGATGCAACGCCTGCCATTCAGCGAGGGTCAAATCCTTGAGCAACTTCCCCGCCGCCAAGCTGGTTTTCACAACCTTGCCAACAAGGTTGTAGGCTTCACGGAAAGGGACGCCTTTGGTCACAAGGTAGTCGGCGACATCGGTGGCATTGGAGAAATCTTCAGCGACGGCTTGGGCGAGGCGATCACTGCAAAAATCCAACCCTTCCGCAAAGAGAATCGTCATCGCCTCGAGACAGGCCTGCACCGTTTTGACAGTATCGAAAATCGCTTCCTTATCTTCCTGCAAGTCCTTGTTATACGCCAACGGCAACCCCTTCATCAGCACCAAGAGCGCTTGCAAATGCCCACAGACGCGCCCGGTTTTGCCGCGCACCAGCTCAGGAATATCGGGGTTTTTCTTCTGGGGCATGATGCTCGATCCGGTTGAGCAGTTATCCTTGAGCGTCACGAAGCTGAACTCCTGCGAGGCCCAGAGGATTACCTCCTCCGACAAGCGGCTGAGATGCACCATGATCAGGCTGGCAGCACTGAGAAATTCGATCGCAAAATCGCGATCGCTGACGCCATCTAAACTGTTGGCATAAATTCCCGCAAAACCCAATTCTTTCGCCGTAAACTCGCGGTCGATCGGAAAAGTCGTGCCCGCCAGTGCCCCGCAGCCCAGCGGCGAAATATTCACCCGTTGCCGTAGATCTCCCAGGCGCTGCCAGTCGCGCTGCGTCATCTGCACGTAAGCCATGAGGTGATGCGCCAAACTCAGCGGTTGCGCCCGCTGGAGGTGGGTGTAGCCGGGGATCAGCGTTTCGATGTGTTGCGCGGCGAGGTCGAGGAAAACTTGCTGAAACTGCCGCAATTGCACCCGAATCGTATCAATTTGGTCGCGTAGGTAGAGGCGGATGTCAGTGCCGACCTGGTCGTTGCGCGATCGCGCCGTGTGCAGCTTTTTACCAACCGCTCCGACGATCTCGGTCAAGCGTCGCTCAACAGCAAAATGCACATCTTCCGCCTCAATGCCCGGCTGAAACTCACCCGCACGATACTCACGGCGAATTTGCTCCAGGCCAGCGACCAATTGCGTAGCTTCGTCGGCAGGAATAATCCCGGTCTGCCCAAGCATCTTGGCATGGGCAACGGAGCCAGTCAGGTCATATTCGATCAGCTCGATGTCGAAGCGGATACTAGCGTTGAAACGGGCGATCGCTGGATGCAGGGCAGTTTCAAAGCGATCACTCCAAGTTTTCGGCGGCGTCATAAGCAGGGTTGAGTAACGCGAGGCGTTTGCAAGTTTACAACACTTGACTGCCCAGTACGGTTGTGATTGCTGCCGTGACGCCGCGAAGTCGTGCTGCCATAGGGCTGACGTTTTTACGAGTCTCGTCGCCCTCACCCCGACCCCCCTGCGCCCAGGATTGGGAGAAGGGGCCGGGGGATGAGGGCGAGCAGAGTGGGCAAACACAACGCCAAAAGTTGGGATTGACTGGGATTGACCCTCTACTCTAGCCAGTGGCAAAAGTCTAGCTCTTCCCTGAACAGTCATCTACCCTCGGACTCAAACCAACCCGCCCACATGCCATCACTGTCCGCCACGAGCGAGGAAGGTCAGCGCGCCCTAGAATAGAACTGAACACTAGCCTCTCGTATGGGTTATTTCTCATGGTCAGTCCAGTTACCGAATCACAAGTGACCGCCGATGTGTCCGCCCCCAACCCCGAAAAACTAGAACGCATTCGCCACACCTGTGCCCATGTGCTGGCAATGGCGGTGCAGACACTCTTTCCCGGCACAAAGGTCACGATCGGCCCGACGACTGACAATGGCTTCTACTACGATTTTGACCGCGCTGAGCCATTTACGCCCGACGATCTGAAAACACTGGAAACTCAGATGCGGCGCATCATCAAAGCCAAGCTGCCGGTTGTGCGTGAGGTGGTGAGTCGGGAGGCGATCGCAGCCGAAATCGCTCAGCTTGACGAAAATTACAAAGCTGAAATCCTCGCAGGTATCCCAGAAGGTGAAACGCTCACCCGCTACACGATCGGTGACGTCGCGCTGTCTGGCATTGGTGGCTTCAAACTAACCGCTGACAAGTCCAAAAAAGCCCAGGCGCAACAGTTTTGGTGGGATCTCTGCGCTGGCCCCCACGTTGAATCGACCGGTGATATTCCTGCCGATGCCTTCGCGCTAGAAAGCGTAGCCGGTGCTTACTGGCGTGGCGATGAGAATAATCCGCAACTGCAACGCATCTATGGCACCGCCTGGGAAAATGCCGAGCAACTCAAGGCTTACCTACACCAAAAAGAGGAAGCTAAACGTCGCGACCATCGCAAGATCGGCAAGGAGTTGCAGCTCTTCAGCATCCAAGAAGAAGCGGGCGGCGGTCTGGTCTTCTGGCATCCCAAGGGCGCAACCGTGCGGCGGCTGATCGAAGAATACTGGCGGCAGACGCACTTGGCCGGTGGCTACGAGCTGCTTTACACACCTCACGTTGCCAACTTGAACCTATGGAAGACATCAGGGCACAACGATTTCTATCGCGAGAATATGTTCGACGTGATGGAAGTCGAGGAGCAGGCCTATCAGCTCAAGCCGATGAACTGCCCCTTCCATGTCCTCACTTACAAAAGTGACCTGCGCTCCTATCGCGATCTGCCCTGCCGCTGGGCCGAGTTGGGCACTGTTTATCGCTACGAGCGCTCTGGTGTGCTACATGGATTGATGCGGGTGCGTGGTTTCACGCAGGATGACGCTCACATCTTCTGCTTGCCAGAACAATTGGCGGCGGAAATTCTGGGTGTCCTGAATTTGACCGAGCAAACCATGTCCGACTTCGGCTTCAACAACTATGAGGTCAATCTCTCAACCCGGCCGGAGAAGTCGGTCGGTGCCGATGACATCTGGGAACTAGCGACGCAGGCGCTGATCCAGGCGCTGAATGATAAGGGTTGGTCTTATGTCATTGATGAAGGTGGCGGTGCATTCTATGGGCCGAAGATTGACCTCAAAATTCAAGATGCGATTGGGCGGATGTGGCAGTGCTCGACGATTCAGGTCGATTTCAACTTGCCGGAGCGCTTTCAGTTGGAGTACATCGCGCCCGACGGCAGTCGCCAGCGCCCAATCATGGTGCATCGTGCCATCTTCGGTTCACTGGAGCGCTTCTTCGGCATTCTGATTGAGAACTATGCGGGTGACTTCCCGCTCTGGCTGGCACCGGTACAGGTGCGCCTGCTACCGATCGGCGACGAGCAGCGGCAGTATGCCCAGGCGATCGCCCAGCAGTTGCAACAGAGGGGCTATCGGGCGGCGGTGGATGCAAGTGGCGATCGCCTCAACAAACAAATCCGCAACGCCGAGCTGGAAAAAATCCCAGTCGCGATCATTGTCGGCAAGCAAGAGGTCACCGACCAAACCCTGAGTGTGCGGACGCGCCAGCAGGGGGATATCGGTACGCTGACACTTGCTGACTTGCAAGCACGACTGGATGTGGCGATCGCCGCCAAGTCACAAATCTAAGCTGGTATACTGCCGGTTCAGAATTTTTCGGGGTACTGTAGGTGCACAGAGGATGAAAGCTCCCGATTTAAAGAGTAAAACCCGCTCAGTGAGCGGGTTTTACAAGTATCGGAGCGGCGGGATTTCAACCCACAACTGCTTATCACCGCAGATCCAGGAGAGCCTAAAAAGATCGCATTTTTAGGCTTGTTGGCAAGTGATTGAGCTTGGTTTGTAGGCTCGCTAGCCGCTCAAAAGCGACAACGCCCCCGGTCTCTGTGACTGGAGGCGTTTTGTTGGCTGGACTGGTTTTAGATTGGCTTAGCCGCCAAACCGCTGGCGCAAATCGGCGGCGTCAAGATTGGCGATCGCCGCGACCTGCTCAACTGGCATCCCCGTTGCTAATAGCTGCTCAGCCAGGCTGTACACGCCAGCCTCAGCCCGCAAGCGTCCGGCGTGCTCTTCTTGGTAACTGAGCAGATATTCACCGGTCTCTGGGTCAAAGAACCGTAGGCGTCCGCCCTCTAGCCTCAGCTCGAGACCGAGCACGTCCGAGCCAATCGTGAGCATCCCGTCACCCTTTCTGTCGGCGGTCATCGGCTCATACTTGCCACCAACCAGGCGGAAGCCGATCAGTGACGGGTCAAGGTAGTCGCCGCTGGGGTCGTATTGGAAATATTCCGTCACCCCCAGGTCAGCATAGAGGCGGCGCTTTTCAACGCTGTCGGTTTGGCGCGTTGATTCCGAAGTGATTTCAATAACACAGTCGGGGGTCACGCCGCCCTCCTGCCAAACTAGAAAGTTTTTGCGATCGCGCTTCTCAACGCCAAAAACCACATACACGTCCGGCGCAACCACAGCGTCTCTCACCCCCTGCCGGTAGTAAACAAATGAGTTGCCAGAGACATAGACATCGGGGCGAGCCGCGAAATGTAGCTCCAGCGCTTCGACGGCATAGGTTAGGCCCTTGCGAGTCGGGTCACTCTCTGCCATTGGTTTGCCATCAGAGTATGGATATTCGGGTTCGGCGATGGGTCGTAGGGGCGTGAGCGTCATGGCTTGTATTGGGTCGCTGGTTCAATTTTATGCCGCTTCTCTGCGATCGCTAACCGTAATAATCCTCTCTCCCCCCGCAAAAAAATTGAGCGCGCGCGATCGCCGGATCTAAGTAACGTCCCTGTCCACCAAAGTCCACCAAAGTCCCCGCTACCAACCGCCGCACTACCGCGCGCGTGAGGAAAATTTCTGCAAAAACATAAAAAGTTTGGGGCAATTTACTGTGCAAGGGTTTTTTGCTGAGCACGCCGCACAGTATGCGAAAAAAAACACCGCGATCGCCCCAACCACACCGCGACCGCGCCCAGGCGTAGCTGTTTACACCTGTCCCATCCTTTTGAGCATAAAAGTAATACTTCACCGCCACCAAGCTTCAAAGAGGGCGATCGCGCACGGTCGTACGGTGGGACCCAAGCGGCCGCGAACTCTCGATCTTCAACTCGCAACTTGCCAAGCACAATGAAGAAGAAAACCCGCGCCCGCAAAGTAGGCAATACGATCGAAACCTGCACGCGCAATTACCCACATCAAATCGATCGCCCAGCTTCTAGCGTTGCGCTATGGGTAGCATTCGGGCGATGGCCCCAATCTGGCCCCTATCGCGTGTCCAACTGTGTCCAACTATGCCCAAGTACGCCTATACCTAAAAACTCAGAACCTTGATCGTGCAAGAGTCTGAGCCTGAAAGTCAATGGGCGATACTGGATTTGAACCAGTGACCCCTTCCGTGTGAAGGAAGTGCGCTACCCCTGTGCTAATCGCCCGAGACTTTTCACTTTAACACAAACTACTGGCGGGTCGCGACTTTAATCGCCCTGGGGATACTGCTCCCACAATTCCGTTGTCTGGCGCAGACTGGCGAAATTGCCATTGCCCAGAATCAAATGATCCAGCAGCGGAATACTGAGCAGCAGTGCCGCCTTCAGCAACTGCTCCGTCAGCAAGATGTCCTCGCGGCTCGGCTCCACACTCCCTGAAGGGTGATTGTGTGCCACGATCAGCTTCGTAGCGCTTTGGCGGATGACCTCGCGGAAGATGTCGCGAGGATGCGCCAGCGTCTCCGTCGCTGTGCCGATGCTGATCACGCGCGTACTGACGAGGCAATTTTTGGCATCCAGCAGCAACACTGCAAAGCGTTCTTGGGCTTGCCACATCAACTCGTGACTGAGGGCATCCACCGCTACCTGGGGGCTGTCGATCTGGGCGCGGGGCGCGGGGCGGAGATGGAAGGCGCGTTTCCCCAGTTCGATCGCGGCCAGGATGCTGGTGGCCTTGGCCGGGCCGACACCTGCGATCGCCATCAGCTCCGGCGGACTCACATCCCGCAACACCGCCAGCGGATCGCGCGCATCCTGGCTCAGCAACTGCAAAATGTGGTGTCCCAGCCCGACGGCTGACAATTTACCCGGCCCTTGACCCGTCCCCAGCAAGATCGCCAACAACTCCGCATCCGAAAGGTTTTTTGCCCCGGCCGCTAGCAGGCGTTCGCGCGGGCGTTCGCTCTCGGGCAGATCCAGAATCCGCAGGCTGTAGCTCATGCACCAGGCGGCTCGCAAAACTGCCGCTGAACGGGTCGCGCTCAGTTTAGCACGAGCCTATGCGGGACGCTTATTTTTTGGCAAGTGGTTTGCCTGTACCGCCCTCACTCTTTATGCTGACGTCGATCGCGGCGGATCAGAATGTAGCTGAGTGCTAGCAGAAAAACGGCAACTGATATTGAAATTAGGTCATCTGCCGACTGTTGCTTAACATCAAAAATTATAATTTTGCGGGCTACTGCTGTGAGTGAGGTGACAATTACCAATTCGAGTTGAACGGAGTGTTGGCGCAGATAAGCCGTAATATTTTCCAGGATTTCTAAGGCAATAAGTATGTTGAGAAAAAGACCGAAGATATCAAAAAGACTAGTACGCAGTGTGTCTGGTGGTTGTCGAAAGAAATCGGAAATCAACAGCAAAACGAGATCATAAATGGTGAATAAAATTACCGCCACCAGCAGCAGCGACAGCATTTTTGAGACCAGGGTCTCAATGATTTTCAAAAATCGCAGGAAGCTGTCGCTTTTATCTGGCTTGAGGAAATTTCTAAGAATGGAATAAAACAACTGCATAGCACCAGACGTTAAACCAGCCTCATCGTACTGTTAAAGTACGCATCGCTGCGGTAACGGTGGCTCAAGCCCACTCGCGTAGCTGTGCCAGCCAGTCTTGCAAAACCAGATTCAACTGGCGGCGACTCTGCTCAAAGGTAGCGGCGATCGCAATCAAAACCAACCCGGCTAGCAACCCCACAATCCACTTCAGCAGCGCATAGCGGAAGCTCAGCACCACCAGTTGATCGGTTGCCGCGAGGAAAAATGTGGCGGTGCCGACAAACAAGAAGGCGCGGATTTGCAGGGTTAAGCCCAGAGCGATGCCCAATATCCCCAACCCCAAGGGCAAAATCCCCGTCTCGCGGTAGAACCAGAGACTGGTGAGGCCGATGATGCTACTCCCCGCCAGCCGCCAAGCGTGCCGCACCGCTTGTCGCGGTGATTCGACTTGAGCGGCGTAGAGCAGTGAGAGTCCGAGCAAAAAGCCGTAGACGCTCCCCGATTCCAGCCAGTCCTGCTCAAACAGCCAGCGTCCCAGTGCCCAGTTGCCTAGGAGCAGACTGGCATATGTCCAGCGCCATTGTCGGCGTGCCGCCGCGATAACCGCATAGATAGCGGCGAGTAAGAGTAAATCCAACGTCCGAGCTGTGCCCGCCGCAGCCATAGTGACGGCGAGGGCGAGCGCCGGGAGCACGACCGCCGCGCGCCGCCAAGGTTGTAGTGGCCAGCCCCAACGTTCCCAGGGGCTTAGCTCGCAGAGCAGCGCGATCGCGCCGATGAGCAACAACCACCAGTCATCGAGCCAAGTCCACTGCCAAGCTAGTCGCGCGTAGAGGCTGCCAGCCGTGGCACTGATCAGACCGAGGTAGACCCAAACCTCGCTACTGGCGAGCGATCGCGATCGCGCCTGCCCCAACGCATACATCGTCAAGACGAGCCAACTCAACACGGTTAAAAAGGCAAGCTGCAATGGCTCCGGGCCGCGTGATCCAATTGCCAAAAAGAGCCAGACGGCGGCGATCGCCCAGTGCAAATGGGCCGCCTGCGTTAAATCTTGCGGTCGCAACTGTGCCACCGGTTGTCCACCGCTGCGTTGCCACCGTGCGGCAATCAGGCGAGCGAGCAACATCAGGGCTAAGCCGACAGCAGCCAAAATGGTCATGCCGTCGGCGCGATTGCCGCCGGAGGCCTGGGAGAGCGGGTAGTAGACCAACTCGTAGACGCCGACCGTGAATCCCGCCAGTCCCAAGATGCTCAGGAACCGCCAGCTCGGACGGTGGCGACTGCTGCCGAGGGCGACGAGGGCGGCTGCAAGGGTGAGTAAACCGGTGTAGGCATTGAACGTGCTCAAGCGGAGGATGACACCGAGGGCAGCGAAGATCAGGGCCACGCGGCCCAACGGCGCGATCGCAGTCGCGGTCGCTGCCGTCCCAGACCTTCATCCACGACCAGGAGCCAAGCCAGGGCAACACCAAGATTGATCGCGGCGAGGATTGAAGCATGACCACCGGCGAGGAGGACACTGCTAGCGACCGCTAATTCTAAAAAGCCACTGGTTGCGAACATAATCCGGTCAGCGGGCAGGAGCCTAGCCTGGCTCAGCCAAGCGATCGCGACGATCGCAGCCGCAAGGACTTGAGCGCGGCTCGCGAGCGACGCATCGAGGTAAGCGGCTGTCACCCGGATGAGCAGGACATACCCGAGGGCAGCGCTGGCAGCGGTCGCCCAAATCAACACGGCTTGTTGATAGAAGCGTGCCAAGCGACGGTGCAACCGGGTAAAGGCCGCGTGCAATGCCAGCAGGGCCGCAATTGCCAACGCAGCAGCCAGCAACCACTGCGGCGCGTCCCAACGCGACCAACCAGCGGCTGCCGCCCAGGCTAGCCCGAACGTGACGTGCAAGAACGCTAAGCTCGGCTGACGCCGCCAATAGGTGTTGAGCGTCATCAATAAGGTCGCTGTCCCCAGACCCACAAGGCGCATCGTGGGCGTCCCGAAGAGCAGGAGTTGCGCCACGATCAGCGTACCCGTGCTCACTGCCGCATTGACCGCCCGCTGATAGCGGCTGGCGAGCAAACTGAGCGCAATGGGAACCAGCAGCCAGCCCAGTAACTCCGGGGCGACGGTTCTCGTCAGCGCGTTCTCTTCAGCCAGAGGCAGCAGCAGCTCATAGCTCAACCCGGCGCTGATCAGGCCGAAGTACCAACTGCTGCGTCGGAGGGTGTCGAGACGGAGAGGCAGCGATCGCTCGCCGCTCACCAAGGGCACGAACCATTGCACCAACGCCACGCCCACCAGCGCATTGGCCCAAGCTGTCGCATCCGCCTGCGGCTGCACCCGGGCAAAGCCAGCGGCGAGAGTCAGAAGGACGCCAGCATGGGCACAGTAAACGGTCAAAATTCGCGGTCGTCGCGCCGCGAAGGCAAGTAGCAAAAGGGTTTCCAGGCTACAAACGAAGAGCAACAAGGTCGGCTGCACAAGGCTCCAGAGGCAAAGGCTCGCCCCCAGGGCGATCGCCAACCATTCCCCGAAATAAGCCAAGCGCGGTTGCTGGCGACGATAGAGCCAGGTCATGCTGCCGAGAAACGCGGCGCTGTAGGCAAACCCTAACCCCAACTGCACCGCCTCGAGGACAAACTCGTAACTGGTGCGGGCTTCCAGAGCCGCGATCGCGTCCTGCCACCAATGGTCGGGAATCAGCCAGAGCATTTGCCCATAGGTCAGCCCACTGAGCAAAAACACGGCTAGCAAATCCCAGCCGCGCCAACCCAGGCGGAGCCGTTGGACAAACAGCATGACCGCCAGCAGGCTAATTCCCGTCGCTTGCCAGGGCGGTATGGTGGGGATCGTGGCAACCCAGCCCACTGCCAGCAGCAGACCGCCGACGATGAGCAGCAGACGCCGCACTGTTGCCCCCAGAGCCAGCGCGGGCCGGGGCATCGCCAGCCAGAAGCCGAGGCTGCCAATCACGAAACCGAGCGTGACTAAGGGGATGCCGACCGCGAAGAGGGCACGAGCAAGCAGCGTGGCGATCGCATAACCCAGCAGCGGCAACAAGGCGATCGCCCGGCGACCCCGCTGCTGGAGCAGCCATTGACTGACCCCTAAACCCGCGATTGTGCCGCTGTAGACGGCCAACTGCGGCCAGCCAGGTTGCGCCCAACCCCAGTGCAAAACACTGCAAACTAGCAGCACGCTCACGATAGGTAACGGTCGTCGTGGTCGCTGTACCCAGGCGATCGCCCCCAGACTGAGGGTGGCAAGGGCGATCGCCAGCCAGTTTCCCGGCGAAGTCCACAGTCCAAGCGCATCCATTGCCCAGGTATTGATCGGGATTAGCAACAGTGCGATTAATTGCAGCGATTGCCCCGTCAGGCGCAGATTGGATAGGCGGCTAGCCGCCAGACCCGCGACCCCAAAAACGATTGTGTAGCCCCAGAGCACGCCATATTGTGTCAATGGCGAAAAACGCGACCACTGACTGGCAGCGAGGACGCTGGAGGACGCAACAACGAGAAAGACGCCCAAGAACAGCAGCCAACGCACGCTGAGTTCAGCTTGCAGGGCTTGCCAACCGTGCTGGAGGCGACTGCTCGCGGCGGGTTGTCTGACGGGCGATCGCGGGGATGGCGTGCTGACCCGGCGGGGTCGGGGCGGCGCTGGCAAGGGCAGATCGTCCGCGAAGTCGCGACTCGGTGCGACAGTTGGACTGACGGCAACGGCTGGCTCGGGGCGCGGGCAAGTGAGGCGATCGCGCGCCAGTTGCCGAACCTGCGCGTCGCTGATCAGCCCAAGCTGCAACCAGACATCTAAGCCGTGCAAGAACTCCGGGTGCTGGACGTTAAGGAGCAGTTCGAGATAGAGCGGCGGTTCAGACACGAGCTTGGCACCTCTAAGACTTGCACCCTCAGTCTAGAGGGTGGGGATTGAGCGGCGATCGCTGCGAGTGACAGATTATGGCTCGTTTGCTGACTGGGGTCACGACTCTGCGCACTCAGGGTCGCTCGGTGCTTGACTGCCTGATTCTGGCTCTTCGCTCTGACGAGGTTTCATGCTCAACCTTGGATCTGAATCCAAGGCATTGCGCTCGCCCGTCTCCCCCGCTCCCGCACATTGGCGTCCGCCTGACTTGGTGCGAGAATAACGGGGCAGTCCCGCTTATCCAGTTGACGACGGCGAATTGGCAGCCGAGTGCGGCAGGCTTGTTGATCGTTTCTGACCCCCATGGCGCAAGTTATTCTCGACAAAGTTTATAAAAGCTTCCCCGCCCGACGCAGCGAGACGGCTGCCCCCCATTCTGCTGCCAGCGTCCTGCGAGGCATTGATCTGACAGTACATGATGGCGAGTTTATGGTGCTGGTCGGGCCGTCCGGCTGCGGCAAAAGCACCCTGCTCCGCACGATCGCCGGTCTGGAAACGCTGACGGGCGGCAATATTTACGTCGGCGATCGCCTCGTCAATGCCCTACCGCCCAAGGCGCGTGACATCGCGATGGTCTTCCAGAGCTACGCCCTGTATCCCCATCTCAGCGTCTACGACAACATCGCCTTTGGTTTGCGTCGTGCCGCTGCTCCCGATGCCGACGCCGACGCCAATCGCTCACCCGGGCAGACGCTTGCGGAGCAGGCACTGGTGGGAGCGACGCGATCGCTGCCCCCGAAGCTGCGCTACTACTCAGCCACGGAAAAGGCGATCGCCCGCCAAGTCCGGGCAGTGGCGCAGTTGCTGCAAATCGAACCCCTGCTCGCTCGCCGGCCCCGCCAACTCTCCGGAGGTCAAAAGCAGCGCGTTGCCTTGGGGCGGGCGATCGCCCGCAACCCGCAGGTCTTCCTCATGGACGAGCCGCTATCCAACCTCGACGCCA
>JAAUTY010000117.1 GCA_012031265.1 Spirulinaceae cyanobacterium SM2_1_0
CGTGCCAGCCGCCCCACCCCCGCCGCCGCAAGTTTCCGCCCGTGCCGAGACCGCAGCCACTCGAGGAGTCGCGCGTGCCGCCGGATACGGTGATGGCGAGCTTTGAGGATGTTGATCTAGACGCAGAGGCAGCGACTGATACCGACTGGCTGGAGCGTAACTATCGCTTACTCGCCTTGGGAGCGGGTGTAGCAGTACTGGTCGTGGCGATCGCTGCGACAGGCTGGTTTGTCTGGAGCCGCCTCAACGAAAGCACGCCACCGCCGTTGCCAGAACCCACGAATGAAGTCAGCGAGTAAGCGAGCGGGCTGTCTGGGGTGGGATGTTTGGCGAGCAAGCCTTGTCTAGCGGCGTTGCGGCGAGGAATGTCCTTATAATGGGAGCCTAAATGACGCATTCAGCCAGTAAACTGTGACGGCCACTCCGCTTCGACCCACCACCCCCCCCGCCGCGAAAACGCAACCCGACGCGCTCGGCCGCTTTGGTCGCTTTGGCGGCAAATATGTCCCCGAAACCTTGATGCCAGCACTCAGCGAGCTGGAAGCCGCCTACCAGCGTTACAAGGACGAACCCGAATTTCAGCAAGAGCTGCAAGGGTTGTTGCATGCCTACGTAGGTCGGCCCAGCCCGCTCTATTTTGCGGCGCGGCTGAGCGATCGCTACGCCCGCCCTGATGGTAGCGGCCCGCAGATTTACCTGAAGCGCGAGGATTTGAACCATACCGGCGCGCACAAAATCAACAACGCCCTGGGGCAAGTGCTGCTGGCGAAACGCATGGGCAAGCGGCGCATCATTGCCGAGACCGGAGCGGGGCAACATGGCGTAGCCACGGCTACGGTCTGCGCGCGCTTCGGTCTGGAGTGCGTCATCTACATGGGCGTTTGCGACATGGAGCGGCAATCGTTGAATGTGTTTCGGATGCGGCTGCTGGGGGCGACCGTGCAGCCGGTGGAAGCCGGAACCGGCACGCTCAAAGACGCCACTTCAGAAGCGATCCGCGACTGGGTGACGAATGTGGAAACGACCCACTACATCCTCGGCTCAGTTGCTGGTCCCCACCCCTACCCGATGTTGGTGCGTGATTTTCATGCGGTGATCGGCCAGGAAACTCGTCGCCAGGCCCAGGAACTCTGGGGCGGTTTGCCGGACGTGGCGATCGCCTGTGTCGGCGGTGGCTCGAATGCGATGGGCTTATTCAACGAATTCATCTCGGAACCCTCAGTGCGGCTGATCGGAGTCGAAGCGGCGGGGTCGGGGACGGAAACCGGCAAGCACGCGGCGACGCTGACCCACGGGCAACCGGGAGTGTTGCACGGCGCGATGAGCTATCTGCTCCAAGACGACGACGGCCAGGTGATCGAGGCGCATTCGATCAGCGCTGGCTTGGACTATCCGGGGGTCGGCCCGGAGCACAGCTATCTGATGGAGACAGGGCGCGCCGAGTACTACAGTGTCACCGATGCTGAGGCGATCGCCGCCTTCCAGCAGGTTTCGGAACTCGAGGGCATCATTCCCGCCCTGGAAACAGCCCACGCCTTCGCCTACCTCGAAACGCTTTGCCCGCAGCTCACCGGCAGCCCCCGCATCGTCCTCAACTCGTCAGGGCGCGGGGATAAGGATGTGCAGACGGTCGCCAAGTATCTAGAGGATTTTAAGGCTTAGGAATGGATGAGTTTTAAATTCTTATGAGTTTTGAGTTCTTAGTTTTGAATTTTGAGTGGCAGAGCTGATTCAAAACTCAAAATTTGGAACTTAATGAAGTCTCACTCCTTAGGGGGCGGCCGGAACTGGTGATGGTGGTCGGGGTGATAGAGGTGCGATCGCCGCCCCAATGCCGGTTCACCGTCACTCGCCCAGCGGCAACCCGCCAAGGCAGGGCTGATCAGGTAAAGTACCGTGCGGCTGAGGTTTGCTGCCTGCGACTGCGCCGCCATCGCTTGCAAGTCAGTGAGCCAGATCTGTTCATCCGGCCAACCCAGCCGAAAGCAGATCGCCACTGGCGTGTCTGGCGAATAGTGTTGCAATAGCGCCGCTTGTGCCGTTTCGATGTGGCGAGCGGCGAGGTAGAGGCAGAGACTCGCCCCATGAGCCGCGAGACGGGCGAGTTCTTCGCGGGCTGGCATTTTGGAGGCCGAGCCGCCAACCCGTGTCAGGATCACAGTTTGGACAAGTTCGGGCACGGTCAATTCCGCCCCCAAGCGGGCGGCAGCAGCTTGAAAGGCGCTGATCCCTGGTGCGAACTGGCAGCACACCCCGGCGGCTCGCAAGCGCTGAACTTGCTCATGAACAGCGCTGTAGAGACTGAGATCGCCGGAATGCAGGCGCGCCACGGACTCACCCGCTTGCACATGGGCGACCAGCAGCGGGATCAAGTCTTCTAGCGTCTTGTCGCTGGTCGGGAGGCGGGTCGCCGTTGGCTTCGCGATCGCCAAGAGCGCCGGTGGCACGAGCGAGTCGGCATAAGCGATCACATCCACCTGCTGCAACCAGCGCTGCGCCTGGACAGTCAGCAGCTCGGGATCGCCAGGGCCGGCACCGATGAAATAAACGGCGGGTGCGAGGGACGACAACACGACTCAGCCTTAGCGAGGAAACTGCGGCAACTCGACCGCCGCCAGCGACTGACGTTTTTCTCGGCACTGCGCGGAAAAAGCGGTGGCGCTGACTCTAAGGACAACTCGGAGGAAACCGGGCGATCGCCCGTCGCCTGTTGCTCCAGCGCCGCAAACGCCTCAGCCACCGTGTCACTCGGCGTATAGAAGGGCTTGCCCAATTCCTCTCGCAGCGCGTGGGAGAAAACTTCCGGCGGGATCGCTTCGTCGTCATCAGGCACAAAAGTCGGTGCGGGCGCGGGGACAGGCTGGGAGGGCGGCGTCGTGACGGCTGGCGCGCTGGGGTCAAGCCAGCGATCGATCCAGCCCGGCGGGTTCGGCATATCCGCGACCTCGGCGTCGAGTCGCGCCGACCAAGGGCGAATCGGCTTACCACTCCTCAGCAACGCTGCGGGCGGTTTCAGGGGCGTAGGTGCAGTGAGGTCGGCGGTGATTTGCAGCGGTCTCGAGGCGGGGGGGGGCATCGTCGCCGGGGTTGTGAGCGTGAGTGGCGGCGGAGCCGGAGTGGGCAGGGGCATCGGCTCGCCCAGATAGCGGTCAAGGCTGCTGCGGAATTGCAGCACCTGCTGCTTTTGGCGGTCGAGGCGGGCGCGCAGTTCTTGGGAATTTTCGACGGCTGCTGAAGCTAGCTGCATCTGGTCAGCGTAATACTGCTTCGCTAGGGCACATTCGCGTTCGAGTTGGGCGATCTGGGCCTGGGCGGCGTCGAGCTGATGTGACAGGGTTTCAATTAGCGTTTGCTGGCGCTGGGCGACTTGCTGCGAAGCATCCAACTCCTGGAACAGGGCATTGACCTGCTGACTGCTGACCAAGACGCGATCCCCATCCACGGCTACCCCCCCTGACTGCGTAGTCAACAAGGCCTGCTCCAGTTCGGCGACGCGCTCAGCCAGTTGGCGATTACGTTGGTACAGCCCGCGTGCGAGGGCGATCGCCCGTTCAGGAGAAGTGGCGGCATCGGCCAATTCGCGCACTTCCGCAACCGAGAGTTCCCCCGTATTTGCTTCGGGGTTCAAGTCGAGTGCGCCCAACTCAAAACCGAGATGTCGCTCGGAACGCGGTTGATGCAGGTTCTCGAATTCGCTCATTTCTTTGCTGATGTCGTACTGGACGATGTGCCGCAGGCGTGCCTTGGATTGGCTCACTGCCATCGACCCAATTTACACTCCAGCGTAATATACAATGCTCAATTTGCAGCAGGAATTCCCGGAGCACCGCGCGCTAAACGCTAGATGTGGAGTGGCTGAGGCAGAGGTGTGTCCAAGGCCGCGCCAAGACGAGGGTATCGGGATCGGATGGGCAAGCGTCTGGTGCTGGATAAGCTCGCACGTGCCAATCGCTGACCGTCGGACGGCCGCTATGGTGCCAGGCGCGGACTTGGTCGGCGAGAGCGGTGGCGATCGCCCGCTCAGGCCCAACTCCCACAACCACCAGTTCCGCAGCAGCCTCGGCATCCGCTGGCACAGACGGCAGCGCCTGACGAACCAGCATCGCCAGTCCGCCATGATCAACCAGCCCGTAGCTCCGTCCCCACGCCCCCAAGGTTGGCGGCAGCACCGGCTCGGCGGCTCCCGGCTCAGCGAGCAACTCACCAAAACGGCGATCGCCAAGGGCCAACCACAGCCGCAGGCCGCTCACCAACTCAGTCCGGGTGACCCACAAGCCCAGCGGTTCGCAGTGCTCCGGAGCCGCCAGCCAAGCCATGAGCGTGGCCGTGTCAAGCGGTAAACACTGGGAGGTACGGAGCTTGCAGCCGGGGGCAGCGGTGATCGCTGGCGCGGCGATCGCCCCCACCGCCGCGCCGCGCAACGACATGAAGCTACAGGGGATGAGGGAGCGACTTCGCCAGACGTTGCCTTGGCCTTGAAACGCGACCGACAGTTGCAGACCAGCCGTGAGGATCAGCGGCAACACCAACCAACCCTGCGGTTGCAGTTGCTCACGCCAGGCTGGCGCGAGGTCATCAGCCGCCACACTGAGGAGAATGCGGTCGAACGGCGCTGCGGCCTCGTAACCATGGATGCCATCGGCGGCAACCACTTCAATATTGTCGTAGCCAAGATGATGCAGGCGATCGCGCGCGGCCGTGGCTAAGTCAGCATCGTATTCTACCGTCGTGACTTGCCCGTGCTGACCAACCAGTTCGGCGAGTAAGGCGGCGTTGTAGCCCGTACCCGCACCAATTTCCAGCACACGCTGACCGGGTCGAACATCAAGCTGCGCCAACATCAGCGCCATCATCGTCGGCTGCGAGGAGGAGCTGACGAGGAGACCGTCACAGTGCTTCGTGGCGATCGCCCGGTCTTGATAAACCTCGTTCAGGGGGAGGTCGGGTAAAAAACGGTGACGCGGCACCGCACGAAACGCCGCCAACAACCCTGGCGCGCTGAGTCGGCCGGTTTGCGCGAGGCGCGTCACGAACTGCTGGTGGCGCACCGTCGCCTGGCGGTCATCTGGCTCAGCCGGTCGCGTCATAGTCTCAGTCGCAGACATCGCCGCCATGCTAGCACCCCTAACGAGCGGGACAATGCTTGTCAAGGGGCGATCGCCAACGTCGAGTGGCCCTCAGCTTGCGTCACAATAAGAAGCAAATCAGAAACAGATACCGGCTACGGCTGGTCATGATTCAGTGCGTTGGAGAAGGGTATGGGTATTAAAAAAGACGATCCCAAGCCATCGCGATCGCGCGCGATCGGCACCATTTTGTTAGTCATCGGGGCGGGATTCTTGATCTTGAATCTGTTGCTCCCGCAACTGTTTAGCCCCAATGTTCCCCGCGTGCCTTACAGCCTCTTCATCGATCAAGTGAGCGATGGCGAAGTGGCCCGCGCCTACGTCGGCCAAGACCAAATTCGCTACCAACTAAAGACAGAAACCGAGCAGGCGGGTGAAATTTTAGCGACGACACCGATTTTTGACCTCGAACTGCCGCAACGGCTAGAAGATAACGGCGTCGAGTTTGCCGCCGCCCCACCGAAAGGCAACAACTGGTTCGCAACCCTGCTCAGTTGGGTGATTCCACCACTGATTTTCGTCGGCATTTGGCAATTCTTCCTGCGGCGCGGTGCCGGTGGCCCCCAAGGTGCCCTCTCGATCAGCAAGAGTAAAGCGAAAGTCTACGTCGAAAGCGAAGGCACGAAAGTCAGCTTCGATGACGTCGCCGGGGTTGATGAAGCGAAGACGGAGCTGGAAGAAATTGTCGAATTTCTCCGCGAACCGCAGCGCTACACCAATATCGGTGCGCGCATCCCCAAAGGCGTGCTGCTCGTCGGCCCGCCCGGAACCGGCAAGACACTGCTGGCGAAGGCTGTGGCTGGTGAAGCCGGTGTTGCCTTTTTCAGCATCTCGGGTTCGGAGTTCGTCGAACTCTTCGTGGGCGCCGGTGCGGCGCGGGTGCGCGATCTGTTCGAGCAAGCCAAGCAGAAAGCGCCCTGCATCATCTTCATTGACGAGCTGGACGCGATTGGCAAGTCGCGGGCTGGCAATGGCTTCATCGCCGGTGGCAATGACGAGCGCGAGCAGACGCTGAATCAGTTGCTGACCGAGATGGACGGTTTTGCGGCGGGGGATGCGACCGTGATCGTCCTGGCGGCGACCAACCGCCCGGAGACGCTCGACCCGGCCCTATTGCGTCCCGGCCGTTTCGATCGCCAGGTGCTGGTCGATCGCCCTGATTTAGCGGGCCGTCTGAAGATTTTGGAAATCTACGCCGGTCGCGTGAAGCTAGCGAGCGATGTTGACCTCAAGGCGACCGCCACCCGTACCCCCGGATTCGCTGGTGCCGACTTGGCCAACCTCGTCAACGAAGCCGCCCTGCTCGCCGCCCGCAACCGCCGCGAAACTGTCGCGCAAGCCGACTTTGCCGAGGCGATCGAGCGCGTGGTAGCTGGGCTGGAGAAGAAGAGCCGCGTCCTCAACGAAAAAGAGAAAACGATCGTCGCCTACCACGAGGTCGGTCACGCTCTCGTCGGCGCGGCCCTCGAGGGTGGCGGCCAGGTCGCCAAGATTTCGATCGTGCCGCGTGGCATGGCGGCCCTGGGCTACACACTCCAGTTGCCGACCGAGGATCGCTTCTTACTCAATGAAACCGAGCTACGCCATCAGATCGCGACGCTGCTCGGCGGTCGCTCGGCGGAGGAGATCGTCTTCAACAGCATCACCACCGGGGCCGCCAATGACTTGCAACGGGCGACAGATCTGGCGGAGCGCATGGTGACCACCTACGGCATGAGTGAGGTGCTGGGTCCGTTGGCCTATGAAAAGGGTCAGCAAAATAGCTTCCTGGGCGAGGGCATGATGAACCCGCGCCGCAATGTCAGTGATGCGACTGCGAAGGCGATCGACCAAGAGGTGCGCGACTTGGTAGAAACGGGTCACGAACTGGCACTGTCGATCCTGCGGGCGAATCGGGATCTCCTGGAGGCGATCGCGCAGCAGATCCTTGAGCAGGAGGTGATCGAGGGTGAGTCCCTGCAAACGCTGCTCGCGAAGGTGCAACAACCAGCCGCCCTGGAGGCAGCAACGACCTGACGACAGCACTCCATCGAGCGTCTGCTAGCCCATTTAATCTCAGTGGGAGCAATTGAACCGGGACGAGCATCGGGCTTCCGGGCTGAAGCGCAGACGATCCTGACCGAAGAGCAGCGCCAGCAGTGGCGTCAACTCATGAGTGAGCAGCGCGGTAACCGCCCGAACCGCCAAATTCTGTTTGACTCGCTCATTCTCCTGCTGATTAGCGGGCTGCGGAGTCACTGGCTCCAAGCCCGCTTTTTTTGTAGTCATCCACGCCAGCGGCGAGGCATTTCTCGCGATCGCCGATCATTCGAAGTCTGCCGCATAACCGAGGTTCGATAGTAGCTCCAGCAGGACTTCTGAGTTATTGGGATCATCTTCGGCGACGAGGATCGCCTTCTCGGCACTGACGGCGGCGGACAGTGCGGCGTCGGTGATTGCGGTGGCGGTGGCGGTCGTGATCGCTG
>JAAUTY010000118.1 GCA_012031265.1 Spirulinaceae cyanobacterium SM2_1_0
CCTCAGTTCCATCTGGTTGGTTAATACCCTGACCGCCCTGACCGCCGCTGCCGGTGAGCGAGAGGTTGCCGCTGGGTGGTGATCAGGCGGCTGTTGTTGAGGGCGATGCCCGGTGCCACCCGTGCCGCCGCCTGCTGCGCCGGGGTGGCCGCGACCGGTGAGAGTGATGTCGCCGCTGCCGGTGTTGAGCGTGGCATTGTTGAGGGTCAGCGCACCGCCGTTGCCGTCGGCGTCAGCTTGTAGCGTCACTGCACCGCCATTGGTGATGAGGTCGGCGTTGACCGTGATGCCATTGTTCGCGGTTGCTTGCAAACCAATGCCCGCCGCTGCCACCTTCACCGCCGCGCTGAAGGTAATTGTATTTGTTGCTTCTAGAATAATGTTGCTCGTGGCGCTGTTCAGCACCGTTGCTGATAGCTGGGCGCTCAGTGGCCCCGTCGCAAAGCCCACCGGCAAGCTGGCTAGATTGCCCGTTTCGGCAACAATTTCCAGATCGGCGGGGTCAAGCAAGAGCGTTCCGGCCAGCCCATGCGGCGCGCTGGCATCGGCCTGACCCTGGAAATCGAGGAATTGCTGGCCGGAAACTTCGATGAAACCACCATCACCGGCGATCGCCCCGCCGCGCGCACTCACCTGCCCGTAGAATTGCGTCGTCTCATCCGCCCAGACAATTGCCGTGCCGCCATTGCCACGTCCCTCGGCATCAACCCGGATCTGGCTGTCGGCGGCGACAAAAACTTGTTGCGCTGCCCACAAGCCATCACCGCCGCGCCAGTTGCCGCCGAGCCGCACTTGGCCGCCCTGCTGCGTGCCGCTGGCGTCGATCTCGGCTTGCCAGAGGCCGACGCGATCGCCCACCACGGTCACATTGCCACCCTGAATTCCCGCAACATCGATCTGACCGGCGATCGCCGCTGTCCCCACTTGGCTCGCGTCCAGCCCCGAGCCAGTCAGCAACTGCGGCAAATCGAGGGCACGAATCGGCAAAATCTGACCGCTGGCATTCGTGGGGACTTCAACTTCTAAACTCAGCAAGCTCCCGGTCTGCGAGAGGCGTACCCGACTCGTCCCCGGCACGGCCGCAACAACGATTTCACCGGCTGGGGCGTGCAGGCGGCCGGTATTGGCAACGCGACCGCCCAGCAAGGCAAGCTGTTGACCGGCTGCAACTTGCAACTCGCCCGCATTGAGAATTGCGCCGGGTTGCAGGGTATCGAAGGCAAACAGCGAGGGGGTGCCGACGAGTTGCGAGTAGTCATTGGCCCCGAAGGCGTGGAACCAGCGATCGCCCCCCCAACCGATGCCCGTCGCCGTCGTCGCCGTGAAGTCACCGCTGACATTCAATTGCGCCCCCGCCCCAAAGACGATCCCCGCCGGATTCATCAGGTAGAGGTTAGCATTGCTGCCGGTGACTTGGATCAAGCCGTGAATCAGCGAGGGATCGCCGCCCGTGACGCGGCTGAGGATGTTGCCGACTTGCGGGCTGGCGAGGAAATCGGCAACTTCATGAGGCGCGAGGCCGAAGGCTTGAAAACTGTGGAATAGATTATCCCCGGCTCGGCTGCCGCCGGTGATCGTATAGGTGCGATCGCCAACCTGCACCTGAGTCGCGGTTCCGTCCGCCGCCGCCGTGATCGACTGAGCATTCACACCGGGCACGAAGCCGCACAGTCCTAGCACCGTCAAGGCCAAACCAATCTGCCACCGCATCTTGCACCTCTGGAAATTCAACACCCACGTCACATCCCTGACAACACAGTGGCAGCCAGTCGAATTGCAATGGGTTTAGGAAATCGATGCTCTGAGCGGATTAAGTCAGCGCGCCTCCCGCAAGCCATCTGGGAGGCGAATCGTGAAAATTGCCCCCAATTCTATCAACTTTCAGCGCCGCTCTGCGTCCGAATCGGGGTGAGCATCCTCAACTGCTGCTGGCGTGTCGGATTCCACCAGCCTGGATGGGGTGACCTCAATCACAATCTTGAAGGATCGCTGCATTTCCCGTGCCAACGCCTGCTCCAACAGTGCAACTTCGCGAGGCGTAATGGCTTCAGCGGCGCGAATTGTCAACAAGATTGCCGGTGGGTCAGTGCGCCAATTCACCGTGGAGGTGAGAATTTCAGCTTCCGAATCGCGGTTGAGCACCTGCTCTCGTAGCAGTACCTCCACCGACTCATTCGCCCGAACCCGGCTCACGAGTCGCCAGGAACTCAAACCGAGGGGCAATGCCAGTAGGAGAATGAGGACGATGGAAACGGCCCAGGATAGCGAGCGGCTCAGTTCATCGCTGCGGGCATAGCCACTGACCGCGTAGAGCGTCAGGCAGGCGAGATTGATGCCCAACAGGTTGGTGATGTAGAGCAGGCTGGCACCACCAGCGGCAGTCCAATCGCCCTGCGAGAGCAACAGCCCGATGGCACAGAGCGGTGGCATCAAGGCGATGGCGATCGCCGTCCCCGGAATCGCATCGCCGATCGCGGGTCGAATTTTGGCGTAGCCGCTAACGCCCCCGGCAACAATGGCGATCGACAGGTCAATCAATGTGGGCTGTGTCCGCAACAATACCTCGGTGCCGAACTCCGGCAGCCCCACCAGCAGACCCACTAGCCAGGAGCAGGCAATTGACAGTGCTGTACCCACGGCGATCGCCCCGAAACTAGCACGCAACAGCAGGCGATCGCCCTCCAGCGTGGCAAAGGCAAAACTCCGCAATGGTAACATCAGCGGTGCAATGATCATTGCGCCAATCACCACAGCGGTACTGTTGATCAGCAAGCCGAGGGTAGAGATGAGGCAAGAACTGGCGGTGAGTACCAGGTATTGCTGGCTGAGTTGCGCGTCTTGCAGCAACGATTGGCGCAACTTGAGGATCGGGATCGCCCCCAGCCCCTCATGGGTCAACAAGCTCCAAAGGCGCTGCATCAGCTCAAGGGATTAATGGGACGCTTGTTGAGCCAGTGTCCGCCACTCGTCGCGTCTAGCAAAAGACGGCGGCAATGATCGATCCATTCACAATTCATAGAACTTCTGTATTTTAGGCACTTAGGGAGGGTTTCACCCCTCCCTAACGCACATTACATTTTTGGGGTAAAAAACTCGAACTTGGAACCAGAACTCATTACTGATAACTCCGCGTCGCGGGACTAATCCACCTTGCCCCAGAGCGCCAACCCCGCCCAATAAAAGGGGTCAGCGTAGGGGGAGTGGGTGCTACCCTCGACCTCGGCGGCGTCCACGGCGCGATCGCGGGCGACGATCAGGGTGTGATGGCACTGGGGAGCGCGATCGCGAAAATCGCTAGCGAGTTCGTCACAGAAGCCGATCAGCTCCCGATAGGTCACCTGACGCAACCACTGCTGGGCTTGGGCGAGGGCATTGGCGGGCGGCACTGCTTGCTTCAGCAGGCGGTAGAACTGGATCGTCAATAGCGTGGCGGCGAGATCCCGAACCGGCCAACCACTGACCAGCGCATAGGTAGCATTTTTCCAGAGGCAGGCGGTCGGCCAACCAACGAATTCCAGCGGGACAGAACTCTTCGGTCGGTCGGTCACCAGTTGGCAGTTGGGCAAGCAGAGCAACGAGACATTGGGGATGTCTTGAGCGAGAAAATCGGTCAGCGTTAGTTGTTCCCCATTCGCCAACTGCCAGGCCGAGCGTTCTGGCTCCGAGGCGTGTTGCTGGCACTCGCCGCTGAAGTGGAAGATATTCGCTGGCGTCTTCAGCGCTTGCAGCAATTTCTCCTGGCTAGCGTCCTCGCTGTTGATCTGGCGGTGGGGAAAGAGGCGGGCGATCGCCGCTAGTGTCACCGCATTGTGCGGCGTGTAACCGTCCGGGTGGGCCACGCTCAGTAGCGGCTGCTGCGGCTGCGTGTAGGCCGGCGCGGGCAGCGAAATATCCAGATCGAGACCGAAGCGGGCACTGGGCA
The DNA here is from genome assembly GCA_012031265.1 of Spirulinaceae cyanobacterium SM2_1_0. Classification (GTDB taxonomy): domain Bacteria; phylum Cyanobacteriota; class Cyanobacteriia; order Cyanobacteriales; family Spirulinaceae; genus JAAUTY01. The sequence continues at coordinate 3,923 of JAAUTY010000118.1, forward strand.
GATAGGCGATGCGGAACTCGCGCTCACTCAGCGGCGGCGAGAACAGCGCGTGCAGCGGCAGCCAGTGCAACTCACGATGGGGAATCAAAATCAATTGCTCGACCGTCGCCGGGATGCGGCTCAAAATTTCGCGACTATCGAGGATTTCCGCCAGCGCTTGCAGACGCGGGGCGAGATCGCCGTCTGGAGCCTGGGGAGGCTCGGACTGCCACTGCTCGAGCCACGCTTGCCAGCGGCGCAGGCGCGGGTCAGGAAAATGGCGAGTGCTGGACAGGCTCTGCGGCGGCTGATCAGCTTGCAGGACGAAGGTGGTGATCGCCGCGGGGCTGATATGCCAGTAGATCACGCTGGTGTTGGCGGTCAGCAGTTTTTGGATCTGGGCATAGTCCAGCGTCGGCGCGGTCGCTTCGCTGTAGCGGCGATCGCGCCACCAGCGCAAACAGAGATTTTTGCCCTCCTCAGCCACTTCCACCGCTTGGCGACGCTGACGGGCATCGACGGATTTGGCGAGCTGATCAACGCGCAGTTGTTGCAGACCGATAAATTTTTGCGCGATCGCCAGTTGGCGGGCGGGATCACCAGCCTTGAGCAGGATTTGCTTCAGCAGCAGCGTGGCGATATTGAGCAGATTTTTGGTGTTGAGGTCACTGCCGATCTGGGTATAGGCAGCGATCAGATGCTGCATGACTTCGAGATACCGCTCCTCGAGGCCGGGGCTGTCTTGCAGGGCATCCAGAGCACTCTGGTAGCTGCGAATCGCCTGCTCGTAGTATTGGCGCGGGTTATCGCGATCGCTCGCCACCTGCTCCGCCGCCTGCCCTTTGTAGTAGTGCATCGTCCCGCAGGCTTCGGCATAGTCAGGCGCATCGGGATCGAGCTTGCCCAAGCCTTCCTCCCAGTTTTGAATTGCGGCATCGGCTCCCAGCGGCGGCGGCGACTGGAAGATCGCCCAACCGCGATTCGCCCAGGCCTGCCAGAAGTCGTCTTTGGTGTAAATCGCCGCGTTGTAGTCGGCGATCGCGTCATTGTAGCGTCCTAGGTAGCGCAGGGCCGTGCCGCGCCCGTTGTAGGCCGCCGGGTAGTTGGGCTGTTGGGCGAGGGCTTCCTTGTAGTCGGCGATCGCCAGTTCATACTCCCCCAGATCCGCCTGGGTGTTGCCACGACTGTAGTAAGCATGGTAGAAGCTCGGCTCCACCAGTAGGCATTGGTTGAAATCAGTCAGGGCTTCCTGATAGCGGCCGAGAGCGCGCAGGGTATTGCCGCGATTGAGATAGAGGTCAGCGACGTTGGGTTGATAGCGGAGCGCCAGGCTGAAGTCGGCGAGAGCTTCGCTGTGATTGCCCAATTCCGCCTGGACGATGCCACGCCCGTTGTAGGCAAAGTGGTAGGTCGGCTCTAGGTCAGCGGCTTGGCTAAAATCGGCGATCGCCTCCCGGTAGCGACCCAGGCGATGCCAGACCAGCCCACGTCCGTGATAGGCCGGGTGGAAGTTGGGTTGACGCTCCATCGCCAGACTAAAATCGTCCAGCGCCGCGTCCAACTCGCCCAGTGCCAAGTAGGCGTGCCCCCGGTTGAAGTGGGCAAGATGAACCTCGGCCTGCAACTCAATCGCCCGCTCGAACTGGGCGATCGCCTCGTCGCAGCGACCGAGATAGTACAGCGCCGCCCCACAACCGTTGTAAGCCGCCCCAAAGTCCGGTTGCAGCGCCAGGGTCTGCTCCCAGAGCGCCAGCGCGCCATCCAGTTTGCCTGCTTGGTACTGTTCATTCGCCTGCTCAAACAGCGCCAGCGGATCATCGGACTCCACGACTCGCACTGGTTGCGGCGTGGTATTTGCCGCAGCCTCGCAGGCAGCGAGTAGGCGTTCACCGTAGCCGCGAGCCGTAGCGCTGAGTTCGCCGACCTCGAGACGGCCGAGAGCAATCATCTGTTCAGCCGTGGCGCGATCGCTGGGAAGTGGCGACTGGCGCAGCAACTGGCGGCCGTGCCTTTGCAACCAAGAGACAAACCAAGGATCGTAGCGTCGCACGCCCAAAACATTCAGCGCCCGCTCGCGGCCCCAGCCATTAGCCAGACCAGTGAGAAGTTCGCGCAGCAGCGACTCATAACCTTCGTTGGTCAGAGGCGGAATCTCAGTCGGGTGCGGGACGCTGGTCGGATTGCCCAACAACTCAGTAGCGAGTTCGCGCAACCATCGCCAGGTGGACTTCAGCATAGGGAATGAGTTCGTCGAACAGCCGAGTGACCCTTTGAGCGCAGACTGGCGATGCACCGGCGCGGCAGCGAGTTGAGTAGCTCGGGCGGCTGCGCCAAGGCTGCTGGTCAAAACCACTCGATCGTGGCTTGCATAATCTGCTAGCAATCAGTAAACTTTCAGCACATTATCTCGCAAGTCGGTAGGTTTGGGGAATCACACCATCACCCATACACCCACTCTGTAATCGCCGCGATCGCCTTAAGGGACGACTAGCAAACGATTAACTTTCCCTTAAGTCTGTGGAAAAGTCGGGGAAATCTGTGGAAAAGTCGCCCCCTCTGTGGAGAAAGGGAGCGGCTGTCTGGAGCAATCGTAGTTCAGGGCATACGCTCAAGATCCTGGGTTGGGAGTTCACAGGTGCACACCCTCAACCCTCAATTGGCTGGTCTAAATCTTGTAGAAACGCGATACATCGCCTTTTCCTGAAATGGACGCCACTGGTTGATGGCATAAATTCAATCGCAGCATCCAGCTTAATGGCTGACTGACCGATGCAGTCCAGGGGCCTCACCGCTGAGGGGAGTCGCCTCGTTTCCCTGTTCCCCCCACAGGTTCAGACTCACTAGGGGAGGGAGTCTGGATGGTGTGGCGATCGCCGCTCTCACGCGCCCAACTTAAGCCACAACAATTGCTGCTGCCACTGGCTTCCAACGCCGACCCCGCTTTTTGAGCCGCAGTCGCTCAATGAAAGTGCAAGACCCAGACCATTTGGGAATTGTTGTCGGGATCATAGACATGGCTGGAAAGATTATTGTGAAAGCCTCACACTGCCAGGCTTTGAGACTGCCGGTGCCAAGCCAATTGTTATGAGGATACTGGGTTTCAGCCCTCGCTCGAGACGCTGGCCTGCCCGATTGCGACTTGACTGGCTCATCGATTTACGGAACATCGGCGGGAGGCTGACCAACAAAATTTCAATGCTCCACAGATTCTATCCTGAAGCCCTCCCTAGTCGTCCGTAACCAGTGAGCAGAGTAGATGCACCCTGACAGTTCAATCTCTCGGCTTTTCGTCGAGAGATTTTTGCCCGCTCCGGCTGATTATTCAATACGACTGGGAGGGTTGGCGTCTCACCAAGGCTGACCGCACTGCCCAGTGTCAACACTCCTAGACCGTGGTGATGCTCTCCTCTGAAGATTGCTGATCGCTCGTGGGTCTCCGCTCACCGTGACCCTGGTGTGAAAAAACCACGGGTCCCGCTCCAAACTTCGTTTAGAGCGTGACCCTTCAGACCAGAATGTAAGCCCTAGAGCGCATTACCCCGTGGTAACACTTCTTCAGGGAATTCAAAACGTTCGTGGGGTTGGTCTTGCGGTGCCATCCAAGCCCGCAGACCTTCATTGAGCAGGATGTTCTTGGTGTAGAACGTCTCAAACTCAGGGTCTTCCGCCGCCCGGATCTCCT
>JAAUTY010000119.1 GCA_012031265.1 Spirulinaceae cyanobacterium SM2_1_0
AGAAGGTGGCATTAATTGCCTGTGCGCGGAAGCTCCTGACGATTCTCAACGCCATGCTCCGCGACGGGACAGACTGGCAGTTCCCGATTTCAGACCAGGGATTAGGTTGACTTTCAACATAATCGCTTGCCTCTCGTAGAGCCTTTATTTTCTGAATTCGTTCTCTATTAATCGAGGTTCCCAGTTGAAGCTTCTGCATGATTTCTTTGCAGGGGAGTCGAGAAAGTCATGACGGGTAAGGCGCAATGGATCAAAGAGATTGCTGAGGAGATTGGCTGTTCTCAGGCTTCCCTGAAGCGAGCCATAAAGAATATTAGTAAACCAATTAATTCAAAGTATGATATTCTCTTGAGCTATGCAGAATGGAGTGTGCCGAAGCTAAAAAATACTGGGAGACCAGAGGCTCTGTATCAAAGGCGGATCAGAGACTTGGAAAACTTGATCGGGGATTTTAAAAGAGTCACGGAGAAGATGAAGCATGAATTTGGCGAGCAAGTGGCAAGAAAGGATGATCTGATTGAAACGCAAAATCAGATCATTGCTGACAGAGATCGGACGATTGCGGATCAAGCTAGAATTATTGGAGAACTGAAGACGCTACTCAGGAGCTTGCCTCTAGCCAGTGGCGGGTAACCATGTATACGGATAAAGCGCCACGAATTGTTACTCAAGCAGACCTCAGAGCGTATGGTCTGTCTAACTACATGGTTAGGCGGCTCATCAAAGGCTTGATCTTTTCTACTGGTCAGCATGGTCTCAGACTGTATGCCACACCTGATGTAGTGTTAGCAATCAAAAGTAAACTCAGTCAACCTAGAACTCGCCCTGAAACGCGCGGGCAACTTCACCGTGTACTCGCTTGGCTAGGCGATGAATCTAATGTGATTAGAGTCGATTTCCTAAAGAATTTATCACTTGAGGAGCGAGCCAAAGTCCTCAAAGCCCGAACCGGGACTGCTGAACGCAATATGAAAGCTGGTGTTCTGAAAGAGTATGAAGACGTGCAAAAAAGAGGGGAGGCAGTTCTTGCTGGTTCTTAGTATCTACCGTGACCTCCTCGTAGTCATGAGCTGGTGTGGACAAAACAGGGATAGTCAGTGAGCGTGCCAGACCGTTCCCAAGCGACTAGCGCTACGGGCAGATGCCCAAAGCTGAGGATATTCAGCTACTCGGTGATTTCGATTGTTCTAGCTTGTAGTTTCTGGCCCTGGCGGACAGAATCGGCGATCGCCGCGAGCTGCCCGACTCAGCTCGAGCCGCTGGTGGCGCAGTTGTTGCCGGAACTGCCCAGCTATGCCAATCGGGTCGTGCAGCGATCGCGCCGCTTGGATAGCGATCGCCGCGACATCACCTATATCATGCTCGCCGGTCGCGCCGAGTTTGAACCGCTGAGCTTGGGCTTGGGTGAACCGCCGCCCGCTGAGCCGCAGCAAGTATTTTTCACCACTCTGGAGCGGCAGTACACGGGCGATCGCCAGATCGACCGCCAAAATTACTACTGGCTATTCCTCACTCAGGCCGACGACGGCTGGCGACTCGCCGCCCTCTACCTGCGTTTTGGGACAACCCGCGACGGCGGCTATCCCAGCCCGCCCCGCGAAGCCAGCAATGGCGTCATCGGTCGTGCCATCCAGCTCTGGCTGCGTGACTGTCGTGCGGGTGCGGTGCGATCGCGCACTGACCCCCCAGATTAACGGCGATTGTTGCGCTCGGCTGGTGCTTCCGGCGGCAGCGTCGGCGGCTCAGAGTTGCCCAAGATGAAGACCTCGGCTTTTTTCACGACATCGCGGGCGAGGCGTTCACTGAAGCCGACGGTGAAGGCGATCGCGCAGAAAAAGAACTCTTCCTGGCGTCCTTCGGCACTTTCCTCGTCGATTTTCAGGGGAATAATCCCCGAATTCATAATCGCGAACAGCAGCAGCCCGAAGGAGAGACCAATAATCGGCTTGAACGCGCCAATAAAGATGGGTAAAACATAGCTGGGGCGCTCGTAGCGATCATCCTGGCGATCGAAACTGTCAATCCGCAGCAGGATGCTGATCGCGCTGCCGAGCAAGCCGGACGCGGCGACTAGCAGCAGCAGAAAGAGCAGTTTTTCATCGGCAACCTCGACGGCGCGTTGCGATCGCAAGCTAGCAAGCTGGACATTCGTCAGGCTCAATGCCTCAATATCCGCCTGAGTCTGTGATGAGCGCAACTCGCTCGCCTGCGCACCCACGGCGCTAGCCAGACCCAGCCCATCATACTCTTGGCTAGAAACGGTGCCGATGATGCGGCCTTGGGCATCGACCTCCAGGCCGGTGCTGCGTTGAATACTGGCTTGCAAATCGGCAATCTGCATCTCAAGTTGCTCAATCTGCCCGTCGAGCACGCTCGTGCCCCGCCGCACCGCTGAGGAACCGAATAAGCCTACCGCAATTAGGGTACAGGCTACGGTTGTCGTAAATGCCAGCCCCGAAAAAACTTTCAGCGGGGCCGAATCTGAATAATAGAAATCGAGAAACCGATTGATGAAGAAGCCAAAAAATGGCGTGTACTTGTAATTATTGAGGGTGCGATCGACGTAGACGCGCAGCTTTAGGGACGCTTTCGCGTTGCCCCGCTCTAAGTGACCAACGGCATCACGAATGTACTTAAATAACACCGCCAATTCTAAGCCAGTGGCATTGTAAGGGGTCGCGACGCCGTGACCCTCTTTTGTCCCGTTCCCCATGAGCGGCTGCAACCCTCGGCGTTGGATCATCAACTCGGTGCGAGCGGTCAACACCGAGAGCAGCGCCAGTTCGCGCCGAAACAGGGTCAATAGGCGGGCGTGCTCCTCGATCTCGCCGGGATTGGGAGGCAGTTTGCTCTGCAGCTGATGATGGCTGAAGCCTTGGGAGGCGTGCAAGAGCGCCTCACGACAGCGCTCGACTTCCTCGGCGAGGGGTTGCAGGGCGTAGGCGAGCGACTGAGGGGCGATCGCAGTCATCGCAAAGACTCCAGGCAGGCTATCCCTCTAGCTTACACGCCGGTTGCGAGCACTGGCAGCATCAGCGCTTCGCTAAAATGACAGAGAGTCGCTGGGTTACTGATAATGGTGGCGATCGCGGCTCACACGCCAATCCTAGAGACCGAATCATGCACATCCCCGACCGCTTACTCCGAGAACTGCGACTCTATCTGAGCGCACGCCAGCAGCAGCAAGATGCAGAGGCGCGACGGTTGTTGATTGAAATTGACGAATTGACCGAGGCCGCACAAGTCGAGGCGGCGCTCACCGAACCTGGGATGATAGCACTGTTCGCGAGTGTTCCCTCGGAAGAAGCGTTGCACTGTTAGCGATCGCTAGCACCAGTCTGTTCGCAAAAATGGCGAGCAGGTTGCGCGGAGTGGACGGGCGATCGCCAAGATAGCTTCAACTTGCGATTTATTCTCAATTAGCCGGATTTGTTGAAAATTGAGGCGGGGAAAGTTTATTATTGTCAATAAGTAGAATTTACTGAGAGCCAATATGCTCCCTTACACGGCATCTTCCCTGAAGGCTGAGCTGAATGCTCGTGGTTGGCGCTTGACCCCACAGCGCGAGACCATCCTGCACGTATTTCAAAATTTACCGCGCGGCAACCATCTCAGCGCTGAGGAACTGCATGAGGTGCTCGATCAGCGCGGCGAAAACATCAGCCTGTCTACAATTTATCGCAGTGTTAAGCTGATGGCACGGATGGGCATTCTGCGCGAGCTGGAGCTAGCAGAAGGTCATAAACACTACGAACTGAATCAGCCCTACCCGCATCATCACCATCACATGGTCTGTATTCAGTGTAATAAAACGATTGAATTCAAAAACGACTCAATCCTCAAACAAAGCCTCAAGCAAGCTGAGAAAGAAGGCTTTCAATTGATTGATTGCCAACTGATGGTGATGGCGATCTGTCCCGAAGCGCTCCGTATGGGTTGGCCATCAGCGCTGCCGAGTAATTGGTCATGCAGCCGCATGATCGCCGAAAGCGATCCCGCCACGCCAGAAACCCCAACAGAAACGCTAGAAACTCCGGTGAACGAAAGTTAGACTCTGGCGAAGATATTGTCTGACACGATGTCCGCTACTCTTGACAGTTTATCGGTCTTGTCATCAACCCCAAACTCGCCGCAAATCCAGCTCGAAACCGGGCAGCACGGTTTCGCCGGATAGCGCGGTCGGCTCGGCAAGCATAACCACAGCCGCCCCGGGATGATAAATCTCGACCCGCCGTTGTAGGGGGTCAATCAGCCAGCCGAGCTGGGCACCGTTGTCGATGTATTCTTGCAGCTTGGCTGGCAGGAGGGGAAGGCGGTCGGAGGGCGATCGCAACTCGACGACAAAATCGGGGCAAATATTGGCAAAGGTCTGCTTCTGTTCTGGCGCTAGTGCCTCCCAGCGCGCTTGGCTGACCCAGGAAGCATCGGACGAACGGATCGCGCCATTAGACAAGGTGAAGCCGGTTGAGGAATCAAAGACTTTACCGGGTTCACCAGCCCGCCGCCACCAGAGATAAAGCTCGCCCGTCAGACTCGAATTCCGCGCGCCGCTCTCCCAGCCGGTGGGGGGATTCACAATCAGCTCTCCTGTCGAAGTTCTCTCGAGTCGCAGCTCGCGGTTCACGGCCGCGAGGGCTACAAACTGGGCGGGGGTGACCTGCAAGCTAACTTCTTGGGGCACTTGCAGGGCTAGGGCTGCAAGTTTTGGATGGGTGGATGTCTGTACCATCTTGACCTTGGAGCATCGGGTGTGAGGCGAGTTCGCTGTCCCGATTCTAATCGGCTGGCTGGCGGTGAGCGCAGCGGGCTGTGTCGTTGGGGTCTGAATTTTTGCTGTTTCTGGGGTCGGAGATGGACAAGTGGGGGGCTGGCGTTAAACCAACAAAACCCTTGCAGATGTTGGGTTTCACTCCGTTCCACCCCATCGACGCCTCGCCTTCAATGTCCCCCTCATCACGCCTGACTGAGTACTGGGTTGCTTGGAGAACCGTTCTTGGAACGTACCGCATCCGGATCACTGCCAGCGATCGCCCGCCAACCCCAGACAATCGCTCTCCTCCGGAATATCAATATCGGCAAACTGTTGCACCTTTTGCCAGTGATCACGGGCCCACTTGAAATTGCCGCGCGCTTCGTGGAGTTGCGCCAGCAAGCAGTGGGCGTGGGGGCTGTCGTCGCGTAAGGCGATCGCCTCTCCCAACACTCGCTCGGCCTCCCCCCAGCGCCCCTGTAGCCAAAAGATCCAACCCTGATTTTTTAAACAAGCCGCTTTCGTGCCGTCGTACTCGGCAATCCGCAAGCAGTGCCAGGTGGATTGCAGCGCCGCCGCCAAGTCCTGCTGCTGAATCTGTACCTGTGCCAACTGTGCATAGCCCTCCGCTAAGCCTAGCTTCGCCGCTCTGCCATAGTCAGCCCGCGCGCAGTCTAGGTCGTGTTCAAACTTTTCACACAGCCGACCGAGATTATAGTACGGCTCGCTCTTCAAAGGATTCAGCACTGTTGCTGCCCGGTAAAACAGTTGTGCCTGTGCCAATTGTCCATTCTGATGTTGTGCCATCCCGAGGTGATTGAGGAGGGCTGCCGCCGGTTGACTTAATAACAGGCTGCCACCGATTACCACTGAAGACCAGAGGGCGGCGCGGCGCGATAGTTTTAGCCGTCTACTCTGAGCGGCTGGCGCTGGTGTTGTCTGCGGCTCCGGCCAGACCAGAGGAATAGCGCTAGGGTTTTGCCAAATCACCGGCAGCCAACTCGCGCAGGGATAGTCAGTCTCCAGGCCTTGTAGGCGCTCCCGTGCGGCTCGCGCTGCCTCGTAGAGTGGCTGCCCGCTGGCAAAGCCGGTCAGGAAATAGTTCAAGAATGCTTGGGCAACTTGGTCAGGAACGCGATCGCGCATCACAATCATCTGCGGAATCTGCCAATCATCTTCTAGCTGCCGCGCCAGCAGTCCCAGCCCCTCGCAGGAGTTGAAAATCGCCAGTTGCAACCCGGACGCAACCGCCTGTCGCAAGCCGTACCAGATCCGGTCGATACTGATGCTCTCTGTCTCGCTGAGCCAAATGCGACCTTCTCCGGCTGTGTCGGTCTCACCATGTCCGGCAAAAAAGATGATGTCCCAAGATTTTTCCCAGAGGCGATCATTCAACTCTACCAACGCCGGTTCGGTCAAAAGCTTGACTTCGGCATGGGGTAGCTGCTCGAGCAACTGCCGGTCAGCACTGACATCCAGCCCAGCACTGTACCCCAAGATGCCGAGAATGCGGACGGGATGAGTCGTCGCAGCAGGGGGCAACACGATGCGATAGTCGAGTGAGCCGAGAGCGATCTCAGCGCGCGGGTAGCGCTCGACCAAATCCCAGAGGTGCCAGGGGAGCTGCCAAAGTTGGCGATCGCCACTGCGAATCAAGACCTGCACCACTTCGTCACGCTGCAACTCCTCGCGCAGACAGCGATCAATAGCGCGAAAGTTGTCTGCTTGTAACCAAGTCTGAAATTGTTCGCGCAGCATTTGGCTCGAGTCGTGACAAGCCGCCAAACGCTCCCGCTGTGACCCGATGCGGATATGTTTCGGCTTGAGCTGGCGAGGATGGGTGTCATCGAGGGCACGATAGGTGCAGTGCCAGTGGGTATAGACAAGATCAGCAAGCTCTGGTGCTGCTGGTAGGTGACCGCTGCGCTCGAGCCGGAGCGGTGCATGCGGCTCGCTCCCAGCGGCGATCGCCAGCCGCACCCGAAAGCCATCGGTCGCCAAGTTTCCGTCCAGTTCGAGAACAACACGCTTTGCCATCGGTAAACCTGCATCAAACGGGTAAAATTCAGTGGCGAGTTGGCACCAGCACCCGACACGACTTAGATCGCGAATACTTCAGTCGCGGCAACCCCGCCCAGATCGATCCGCACACTAAAATCCTCGCCCGCCGTACCGCTGAACTCCAAACTCATCGCCGGTGTCCCGCGCGCACTTGCCTGCATCACCACCTGGCTTTTAGCATCCAAAATTTGGACCTTAAGATCAGCAGGCAAATTCCGCATCGGGGGCACCGGGCAGAGATCGACCCCCACATCGTATTCATCACTCGCCGTCGGTGCAATGCTGACAATGAGCGCCAACTGCTCAGTCGCACGACTAAGTTCCAGAACCTTGCCCCTGCGTATCCAGCGCGGCTTCGCCGCCGTGAAATTCCCACTGGGACGCTTCGCGACCGCCCCACTGCGAAAATTGAGTGCGAGTTCGTGAGCGGGCAGTGCCAAGTCCTCGAGCTGCTGCCAGCCCGCCGCGACTTTCCCTGCAACCAAGCCGTCAGCCGCACCAGGCGCGGCTGGCTCAGATAGTCGAGCAATACCTC
>JAAUTY010000060.1 GCA_012031265.1 Spirulinaceae cyanobacterium SM2_1_0
GCCGGTCGGGCGGTGGGTTGCGGCGGTGCAGGCGGGGGAGCCGGACGTGCCGCTGGGCGCTGGGCTGGAGCTGGACGGGAGGTCTGAGCTGGACGAGAGGTTTGGGCTGGGCGCGAGGTCTGAGCTGGGCGCGAGGTCTGAGCTGGGCGCGAGGTCTGAGCCGGCCGTTGAATGCTGCCTTGGCTGCTCCGGGGGGGAGTCGAGCTGGCCGCGGTAGCGCGCGACGACGACCCACCCGAGCTCGTTTCATCGCGATCATCCGAGCTGGCAGCCGACGAACTCGCGGTCGTGGTGCGCCTGGGAGTTGAGCGGGCCGGAGCCGCCGCCTCCTCGATGGGGATGTCTTTGTAGTAGCTGCTTTCTGGCTCGATCGGTTCGGGTTCGATCGTCGGCTCGCGATTCTCAAGGTTGTCCGGGCGTGGCGGAAAATCTTCCGGCGGCACTGACTCAACCACCCGCTGCATGAAGTCTTGCCACACCGTCGCGGCGGTACTGCTCACGCCACGGGTCGGCGTGTTGTCATCATTGCCGAGCCAGACGCCCGCCACCAGCTGCGGAATGTAGCCGACGAACCAGAGATCGCGGAAGTCGTCGGACGTGCCGGTTTTACCAGCCACGGGGCGGTTGAGCTGGGCATTGGTGCCGGTGCCGTTCTCAATCACACTTTGAAGCATCCAGGTGACGATCGCCACGGCCTCCGCATCCAAGACTTGCTCGCCTGTGGTCTCTGCTTCGTAGACGACATTGCCGTCGCGATCGCGAATCCGGGCAATGCCATGAGGCTGGATGTATTCCCCTTCATTCGCCAGGGTGCCATAGGCGCTGGTCAATTCCAGCAGATTCACCTCTGAAGCCCCGAGCGCTAGCGAGTAGGTAGGCTTCAGTTCCGATTGAATGCCCATTTTTTGCGCCACTTCGATCACGGGATTCCAGCCGACTTCGATCAGCGTCCGGACGGCTGGGATATTCGCCGAGTAGACGAGGGCATCGCGCAACGACACCTCGCCGCGATATTCCTTGTTGTAATTGGTCGGCTCGTAGCCATCGACCACCAGTGGCGCATCGGTGAGGTCTTTATACGGCGAGAAGCCGGCCGCCATCGCCGTGGCATAGACAAAGGTTTTGAAGGTCGAGCCAGGCTGGCGCTGGGCTTGGGTGACGCGGTTGTACTGACCGTTGTTGGCTTCGTCGAAATAGTCCTTGCCGCCGACCATCGCCTTGATCGCTCCAGTTTGCGGGTCAACGGCGACCAGAGCCGCTTGTTGAAAACCTTGGGAGGGTCCGTAGCGCACCGCCGCTTTCGCAACAGCATCTTCAGCTGCTTGTTGCCACTTCAGATCGATGGTGGTTTCGATCGTCAAGCCGCCTTGCTGGATCATCTCTGGTGAGAGATGCTTCGGCAGTTGGCGCTGGATGTAGTCGGTGAAGTAGGGAACCTTGCGGTTGAGGCGTTTCGGCTGTTGGGGGTTGAGGTTCAGGGGTTCTGCCGCCGCCAAGGCCGCTTGACCCGCACTAATGTAACCTTCCGTTTCCATGCGCTGCAGGACGCGATCGCGACGTTCTTTGGCGATCTGCGCCGCTTCTTCCCCCTCCAGGGGTGAATACAAACTCGGTGCAGGCGCGATCCCCGCCAGCAAAGCGGCTTCAGGCAAGGTGAGTTCCTGAGCTGATTTACCAAAATAGACCCAGGCAGCATCGCCAACGCCGTAGGCACCCGAGCCGAGATAGACCAGATTTAAATAGCGTTCGAGGATTTCATCTTTCTCGTACTCCTGCTCCACCATCTGGGCGATGCGGATCTCCTTGAGTTTGCGGGTGACGTCACGCTCCTGATTGAGAAAGACGACGCGACTGACCTGCTGTGTGATCGTGCTCCCGCCCTCGACAATCCCGCCCGCCCGCAGATTCACTAGCGAGGCGCGGACGATTCCCTGCATATCGACGCCATTGTGTTCCAGAAAGCGCCGGTCTTCGCTGGCGATAAAGGCTTGAGCCACCAGGTTGGGAACCTCGCCGATTTTGAGTTGCTGGTGGGTGACGGGACCGATCTCTTGTAGCGTCGTGCCGTCGGCGGCTGTGACGGTCATCGTGCCTTCGCGGGTGTAGGTGGCGAGTTCATCGACCGATTCGGGTAGCTCTTCGCCAGCCCGCTGCCAGAGGGTGTAGCCATAGGAGCTGGTAGCTCCCAAGCCAGCCGCCAGGACTAGGACAACCCACAAGAGCGGGCGGCGATAGAGCGGCTTGTGACGGCGGACGCGCCGCCGACGCGGTGCTGGTGTTGTTGCGACTGGGGCAGCGGTTGCGATGCTGGGTCGCTTAGTCGAGGCAGCGGTCGCCTGGGGCGAGGTCGCCGACGGTGAGCGCCGACTAGATTCAACCCCCGCACGCTGCGCGCGGTTCAGTTGGTCTTTTGGCTTCTGGATGAACTTTGACACGCCCTACTCCTCAGCGATCACCACGAACGACCTAATCATTGCTCGGCATTTTCACTCATTTTATGCCCTTCTACCAGCACACGTGACGCAAACCGGAATCCAGGCAAACCCAATCGAGTTGCCAGTGTAGCGCGATCGCCGTACCCGTGGCGACTCTTTGCCCAGTCAAAATTCGCGGCACCCGCTGGTCTACCGGCAGGAGATGCGACTGGCCAACGACCTAGAAAAGCAGGCTGCCACGGTGAGTGACAGCCTGCTGGCATTGAATTCAAGCTAACCCGCAGGCAAGCTTATGGCTGAGACTTCAGCTTGGGTGACCTAGTAATCAAAGTCACCGCCGCCGGGAGCTGAGGCCTTGTCCTTCTCAGGCTTGTCCACAATGATGCACTCCGTCGTCAGCACCATGCCCGCGATCGAAGCCGCGTTTTGCAGGGCGCTGCGGGTGACCTTGGCGGGGTCAACGATACCCGCCTCAAACATATCGGTGAACTCCCCATTAGCCGCGTTGTAGCCGACGTTGAAGTCGCGCTCCTTGACCCGCTCGGCGATCACCGCACCATTCTGGCCCGCATTTTCAGCGATGCGCTTCAGCGGTGCCGTCAGCGCCCGGGCAACAATCGTCGCGCCGGTCAGGGCTTCATTTTGCAAGTTGCTGCTCGCCCAGGCTTCCAGATCAGGAGCCAAGTGTGCCAGGGTCGTGCCACCGCCGGGAACGATGCCTTCTTCAACCGCCGCTTTGGTGGCGTTGATGGCATCTTCGAGGCGCAGCTTGCGATCCTTCATCTCGGTCTCGGTCGCCGCCCCGACTTTGATCACCGCCACACCGCCAGCCAGCTTGGCGAGGCGCTCTTGCAGCTTCTCCTTATCGTAGGAGGAGTCGGTCTCCTCGATCTGGCGGCGAATCTGTTCGCAGCGAGCCTTGACAGCCGCTTCGTTGCCGTCAGCGACGATCGTGGTGCTGTCCTTAGTGATCGTGATGCGGCGGGAGCTACCGAGCATATCCAGCTTGGCGCTCTCGATTTTCAGGCCGGCATCTTCCGAGATCACGGTGCCGCCGGTCAGAGTGGCGATGTCTTCGAGCATCGCTTTGCGGCGATCGCCAAAGCCAGGAGCCTTCACAGCCGCCACATTCAGGACGCCGCGCAGCCGGTTGACCACCAGTGTTGCCAATGCTTCCTTCTCAATGTCTTCGGCAACGATCAGGAGTGGCTTACCCGAACGGGCCACTTGCTCAAGCACCGGCACGAGGTCTTGTACCAGGGCGATCTTCTTGTCGGTGATCAGCAGGTAAGGCTCCTCCAGAATCGCCTCCATGCGCTCCATGTCGGTGGCGAAGTAGGGCGAGATGTAGCCCTTGTCGAAGCGCATCCCTTCGGTGATCTCCAGTTCGGTGGTCATGGACTTGCCTTCCTCGAGGGAAATAACGCCCTCTTTGCCGACTTTGTCCATGGCTTGGGAAATCATTTGACCGACTTCTTCGTCATTGCCAGCGGAGATCGAACCCACTTGAGCGACCGACTTGGAATCGGAGATCGGGCGGGCGTGCTCAGCGATCTTGCCCACTAGGTATTCGGTCGCCTTGTCCACGCCACGCTTGAGGGCGATCGGGTTGGCACCTGCCGCCACATTCCGCAGGCCTTCCTTGACCATCGCGTGGGCGAGGACAGTCGCGGTGGTTGTGCCGTCACCAGCGACATCATTGGTCTTGGACGCGGCTTGGCGGATCAGCGCCACGCCGGTATTCTCAATGTGGTCTTCTAGCTCGATCTCTTTGGCGATGGTCACGCCGTCATTGACGATCTGGGGCGCACCAAACTTCTTCTCCAGAACTACGTTGCGGCCTTTAGGGCCGAGGGTGACCGCAACCGCTTCCGCCAGCAGGTCGATGCCCTTTTCGAGGGCGCGGCGGGCTTCGTCGTTGTAGATAATGCTCTTAGCCATAGTTACGTTCTGACGTTTTTCGCAAACGCTCTAAGGGACAGTCAGCAAATAGGGAATTGGGTATCGGATCGAGCTAGATCACGGCAGCCAGAATGTCTTTTTCTGTCAGCAGCACGTAGTCTTCGCCGCCGAGCTTGATGTCGGTGCCCGCGTACTTGGAGTAGAGCACCTTATCGCCAACTTTGACATCCATCGGCGCGCGGCTGCCGTCATCTTTGACGCGGCCGGGGCCGACGGCGGCGACTTCACCGACTTGGGGCTTTTCCTTAGCCGTGTCGGGCAACAGGATGCCGCCTGCGGTTTTCTCTTCGCTCGCGCTGACTTTCACGAAAACGCGATCGCCCAGCGGATTCACCGTGGATACATTAATGGTCAGAGCTGCCATGCAAACCTCTCCAAAACGACTCAAAATTCAGTGGTCAAGCGCGTTGGCTCTATCTCATTAGCACTCTAGCGCTTTGAGTGCTAATTTAGCGAATCGCGTGCTCCTCTTGCAACTCTCTCGTCAGTACGGTTTCCCGAACTCGGGCGATCACAGCACCACACCCCAAAATTTCAGCCCCGCAACTATTGAGTTGCAGGGCTGATGAGTTGCAGGGCTGAGGTGAGGGTTTGGAGCCGTTGTGAGCCGGTTGACGCTCGGCTGACCCGCAAATTATTCGGCCAGCTCTGGCAGCACCTCCGCCTCGAGAGCGCGATCGCCCACTCGCACACACACAAGGGTCAAGCCATCGGGAATCTCGCAAGCTGGGTTCTCTAGCCGATAAGCATCCCCAATCGTGTCGTAGCCACTACCCATGCTGAAAAAATTGTTCACGTCTTCGGAGTTATAAATCGTGCGCTCTGCGGTCTGCAAGTTAGCGGCGGGTGAATTGGCACGAGAAATTTCTGGATTTTGGGTACGCGCGGGCAAAATAGCCAACGGCGCACTGGCAATCGCCAAGCAGATGCTGAGGGAGAGAGAACGACGAGAGAATGCAACCATGGTGTGACCTCGGACAATGTACTGACAATTCCCATTGTGCCGAGAATGGTGGCGATGGACGACGATCTCGCTCACAGATTTGATGCGATCCGGGACAGTCATCCGCATATGTTCCAGCTAAACAGCCCCCGTTCCTGTTGCGACTCGGCTGCCGACATGAGAGATCGGGTCGCGACTCAGCGATTTTTCAGATTGAGCGGATATAAGGAGGCTGGGTCAGTCAGGCTGTCTTAATCTGGAGCTAGTGGCGTGCTAGGGTCAGGACATCAAAGCGATAGCGCCCTCTGCTGCCCAGGGTAGGGAGGCACTGACGCCAGCAAGGGTAAGTTTCTGTGGATTTTTTCGGGGCTGTGGCGCTTTCCGCGCTGCGTCAAGCGGTGTAGAACGACCATCACACATTGGGGGCGATCGCTCCCCGCAGTAGATTTACTCGAGGCGATTTGAAGTCATGCTGAGTCGGCAACGATTTCCCAGTCTGATCGAGCGCCAGTGGCCGAATCTCCTGATTCTGAGTCTGCTGACGCTGCTTTATGTGCCGTTGATCCTGCACTGGATCGATGGCTGGGTGAACAAAAGCATTAGTATCGAGCACGAATATTTTAGTCACGCCCTGATCGGTTTCCCCTTTGCGGCTTACCTGGCTTGGAGCGATCGCAAAAAGTGGCAGCGCCTGCCTGACCAAGCGCACCCGCTGGGAGCCATCTGCTTGCTGGTGAGCGTCGCCTTCTATGCCACAGGAACGGCGGAACTTGTCAACCTCTCCTTCCCGTTGATGCTGGCTGGCCTGTGCTTGTGGTTTAAGGGTATGCCGGGCTTGCGCCTCCAGGGCTTCCCGCTGTTGCTGGTGCTGCTGGGGACTCCCAACTCAGTGCCCTATATGCTGACGCCGTACACGCTGCCGTTGCAAGAGTTTATTGCCGGAACGGCAGGTTTTGTCTTGCTGCAAATCGGTATCCCGGTACAGGTTGAAGGCGTCTATATCTTTGTCAATGACCGCTTGGTGGAAGTAGCTCCCTACTGTGCGGGTTTGAAGATGCTGTTCACGAGTTGGTACGTCTCGCTGATGCTGCTCTACTGGACGGGGGCTTGGCGATCGCGCCGCAAAGTGATCACGCTGCTCATTGGTGCCACGTTCATCAGCGTCACCGCCAATATTGTTCGCAATACTCTGCTCACCTTCTTTCATGGCACTGGCCGCGATGGCGCGTTCCACCTGCTCCATGAAAGCTGGGGTGGTGATGTCTATTCCGCCTGTATGTTGGGGCTGATCGTGCTGTTCCTGAACTTCATTGACCGCCCAGACGCGACGCTGGCGACCGAAACAACGACCTCGGAGGACACTGACAATGAATAACCCTTCGACCCACGCTAAACCCGTCAAGCGTTGGCAGCAGCAACTCCAAGAACGCTCAACCCGTGCCAAGCTCATGGTCGCTAGCTTGCTGCTGTTGTTGCTGGCGCTCGTGGCGCTGCCCAGCTATCTCAGCGGCAACTGGCCTTGGGCGGCACCGGTTGCGATTGAAAACATCGACCAAATCCGCGCCCTGCGTAAAAACCCCTTGACGCTGCCCGATTGGCAATTTCTGCTGCAGGCGGAGCTGCTCAATGGTGCGGCGATGCCTCTGGACGCGAGTAATGCGCCGGCTACCGAGCTGCGACCGCAGAATCCCACCTTGGCGATCGCTGAAGTCAACGAAGTCCGCGACGTGCGCATTGGTGGACAGCGCTGGAGCTACCAGGAACTAGCCAACCCAGAAGCAGGTGAGCCGCCGATCGGCGTCTACCTATTGCCACAGATGGATCATGACAAGCTCCCTGAAGTGGAATGGGTAGATGTGCGTGGGGCTGAAAGCTGGCGCGAAGAAGCGGTGCACTCACTGAAATTTACGGCAACGGCGGGCGATCGCCAAACCAAAGTTAACGCCCGTTTCTTCCGGGCGGCGGCGGAGCGTAGCTACGCGGTGGTGCAGTGGTACGCTTGGCCAAATGGGGGCAGCCGCTCGACCGTAGCTTGGTTCTGGCGCGATCAACTGGCGCAGTTGCTCCGCCACCGCCAGCCTTGGGTCGCGGTTTATCTGAAAATCCCCATGCGGGCACAAAGCGAGCTAGAATCCATGCAGCCATTGGCCGAAACGCTCGCACAAGACGTGCAAACGGCACTGATGGCTGATGTTTTCACTCCTCAAAGCGACGATGCAACAGCTCGGAACGCCGCTGGCAACCCTTGGAGTTAGCGCTGCCGTCTTGCTGACCGGGGCGATCGCCGGGGGTCAACCGGCGATCGCCCAAACCGCTGCGGTGAACTTGGCCCAAGCCGGGGAAGCAGAGCCAGAGGCGGGCGATGCAACGAACACTGACGCCTTCGAGGACGACCCCCCGCTCCGTGACTGGCAATTCACGCCCGCTCCCGATGTTGCACCGGGGACACCGCCGCTAACTTTTCCACCAGGTACGATTCCACCACGTGGCTACGAGACGCCTCCCATTGAGCCACCGCCAACCGATCCCTTCGAGGTGTATCGCCTAGGGATCGGCGACCTGATCGGCATCACTGTCCCCAATTTCCCCGAATTCAACTTCCAAGGGCCGATCAACATCGAAGGCAACGTGGTGATGCCGATCCTTGGCACGATTCCCTTGCGTGGGCTGACCCTGCGCGAGGTCGAGGAAAAGATTAGTTTTGAACTCGGTAACCGTTTTCTCCGCGAGCGACCGGAGGTGGTGGTTTCACTGGCGGGTCCCCGTTTAGTCCTGGTAACGGTGGTCGGCGAAGTCTTCGAGCCAGGTTATTACGAGCTACCGCCCGGTGCTGATGTCGTCGATGCCATTCAGTTCGCCGGTGGCAGTCGGCGCGATGCCGATTTGCGTTCGGTGGTGGTGCGGCGATCGCTCCTCGATGGCGATACCCTCGAGCAGGAGCTAGACCTGATCACCCCCCTGCAAACGGGTGAAAGCTTTGAGTTGTCGAGCTTGCAATCGGGCGATGCGATCATTGTCGATCGGCTTGAGGTCGGCAACGACGACGACTACGACCGCATCTTTGCATCACGTTCCAACCTGTCACAAGCGGAGATCAATATCCGCGTGCTGGATTACTCGGTCAGCGGGCTCGGTTCGATTCGGCTGCAAAATGGCGCAACCTTTGCGGATGCGATCGCTGCCATCTCCCCCGATCCCGACCAAGCCGATCTCGGCCATGTGGCCTTAATCCGTTTCGATCCGGAGCAGGGTCGCGCCGTCAGACAGGTGCTCAACGGGCGCGAGGCACTGATGGGCAATCGCACCCAGGATGTGCCCCTCCAGGACAACGACGTGATCATCGTCGGCCGCACCCTTGTCGCGCGCGTCAGCTACGCCTTGAATATCTTCACGCAGCCTTTTCGGGATGTGCTCGGCTTCCTGCTCTTCTTCGACAGTCTGACGGAGAGTGCCGATAGCCTATTCCAACCCGGTGGCGGCCGGTAAACAGACACGGGCGACCACAGCGAGCTTAGAGAATCTGTCCCGAAGCGCCGCGTTGGAGAAATTCGCCACGACCGGCGCGACCAAGCCAGCGATCGCCATCCACGATCAATTCCCCGCGCGCAAACACTTTCATCACCTTGCCGGTCACTTCACGGCCCTCGAACATCGAGTAATCCACCCGCGAGTGCTGAGTGCTGGCACTGAGTCGCTGCTTGCGCTCTGGATCAAAGAGGACGAGATCGGCATCGCTACCGACCGCGATCGTGCCCTTGCGCGGAAAGATGCCGAACATTTTCGCCGGAGCGGTCGCCGTGAGCTGCACGAAGCGATTGAGATTCAGCTTGCCCGTCCGCACGCCGCCGTCATAGAGCAGCACCAGGCGCAGTTCGACCCCCGGTGCGCCATTGGGGATCTGGGCAAAGCTCTCACGACCGAGTTGTTTAGAATACCGCAAGCCTAGCGGCTGTTCATTAAAGCAGAAGGGGCAGTGATCAGTGGCGACAATTTGCAAGTCATCGAAGCGCAAACCCCGCCAGAGATGCTGTTGGCAATCGTGGGCGCGCAACGGCGGCGTCATCACAAATTTAGCGGCTTCAAATCCGGGGCGTTCGTACTCAGAATCGTCGAGGAAAAGGTAGTGCGGGCAGGTTTCAGCAAAGACCGGTAGACCGCGATCGCGCGCCGCCACAATGCTTTCTAGCGCTTCGGGAGCCGATAAGTGGACGATATAAACGGGCACTTCTGCCAACTCGGCTAGCCGAATTCCCCGGTGAACGGCTTCGGCTTCCATCAGGCGCGGTCGGGTCAGACTGTGGTACTTCGGGGAGGTGTGCCCTTGCTCTAGGGCTTCTTCAATTAAAACCTGGATGACTGGCCCATTCTCGGCGTGCAGATTGACCATGCCGCCGCGATCGCCCACCACCCGCATCGTGCGATAGATCGAAGCGTCATCGACCATCAAAATGTCAGGGTAAGCCATGAACATCTTGAAGCTGGTGATGCCCTCGCGCTCAATCATGTCCGGCAGCTCACTGAGCACAGCCGGCGGCACGTCAGTCAGAATCAGATGAAAACTGAAATCAATCGCGACTTGGGGAGTCGCCAGTGCCAGACGGTCATCGAGCGTTTTTTTCGCACTCTCGCCGCGATTTTGATACGCGAAATCGATAATCGTCGTCGTCCCGCCGAAGGCTGCCGCGATCGTGCCGGTCTCGTAGCTGTCGCAGTTGACGGCGGGGCCCTGAACTCCTTCCATGTGGGTATGCACATCGATGCCGCCGGGCAGGACGAGGCAGCCGCTGGCATCGTGTCGCTCGGCGTCGGTGACATTCAGTTGACGGGCGATCGCCTCGATCCGCCCATTTTCCAGCAAAATATCGGCGACGTAATCATCCACAGCCGTCACAATGCGGCCGCCCGTAATTAGGGTCTTGGTCATGCTGCTCAAGCCAGAAATGCGGTACATGCGCACCAGATCGGGTGGCTGCGCCTGCCTCACTCTCGAGCGGGCTTGCTGGAACCGCCAACATCACAATCTTTTTTTAAGATTGTTGCTGTTGTTAGCCGAGCATTGATTTGGGGAAAGTTACTCAACTGTATGTCCCTGCTCAGCGATCGCTGTCTGAATCTCACTCATTGCCACCTGCGTCTCGGCAACCACGCCCTTAGAAGCCAAATCAACGGTGACCTTGGCTTGAGGATCGAGGGTGGCGATCGCCTTTTTAACCGTATCGGCACACCCTTCACAAACCATCGAGGGAACCTTGAATTGCAGTGCCATTTTCACCCGTGGTGTAACAATACTTCAATCTTCAATTTACACGGGCTGGCGGCGGTTTTGCGAATCTGAGTGCTGGCCGCAACCGACCGTCCATGTCGTTACTGGAAATTCTATGGTACGGTAAGCAAATCTTAGTGGTTCTGGTGGGAAACAGCCATCAGAGGTAACGGGGAAAGTTCGGTGTAAATCCGGCGCTGTCCCGCAGCTGTGAAGGCAGAATTGCTCTGCCTGAGTCAGAATGCCCGCCGCTGAGCAACCTTCACATTTTATTTCAGCATATCTGCGAGGTATCAGGTCATGCTTCTAAAGCTTAATTGGGCACATCGACCAGAGCATCCGGCTCAACGGGTTGCCCCGCATCAGTCAATGCTTCAGTAGGCTGAATCAGCCTCCGAATTTTCTGATGCTGTGGATGCCGCTTCATTGCTGAGTGGCATTCGTCCATTATTTATTCCAGTCCCGCGACAATCATTTGGCGGCGACCTGCCTGTGCTCACTGGCAGACTGTTGGCTAATTTCTGTCGTTTTCATTCCCCAATTCTCATCCATGCACAAAATTCCGGTTACTGTCGTCACAGGCTTTTTGGGCGCGGGCAAGACTACCCTCGTCCGTCATTTGCTGCAAAACAACCAAGGTCGCCGCATTGCCGTGTTGGTCAATGAATTTGGCGAAGTTGGCATTGATGGCGAGTTGTTGAAATCTTGCCAAATTTGCGATGAGGATGATGAGCCAGACAGCAATATTCTCGAACTCGCCAATGGTTGCCTCTGTTGCACGGTACAGGAAGAGTTTTTACCGACCATGCAGGCGTTGTTGAAACGGCGCGATCGCCTCGATTGTGTCCTGATCGAAACATCCGGCTTGGCATTACCGAAACCCCTAATACAAGCCTTTCGCTGGCCAGAGATTCGCAGCGCCGCCACGGTCGATGGCGTGGTTACGGTGGTCGATTGTGAGGCGCTCGCCAACGGTCAGTTTGTCGGCGATTTAGACGCTCTCGAAGCGCAGCGGCAAGCCGACGACAGCCTGGAGCACGAGACACCGATTGAAGAACTGTTCGAGGATCAGCTAGCCTGTGCGGATTTGGTGTTGTTGACTAAAGGCGATCGCGTTCCCGCTCCGACCCGCGCCCGGCTCCAGCATTGGTTGCAGCAAGAAGTCCCGGCGGGGGTCAAAATCGTTCCCTGCCAACAGGGCGAAATCAGTCCTGACCTCCTACTCGGTTTCAATGCGGCGGTCGAAGATGATCTCACCAATCGCCCCAGCCACCACGACCACGAGGCGGAACACGAGCACGATGAAAACGTCAACTCGGTCAATCTCACGCTTGATGACGCGATCGAGCCAACGGCACTGATCGAGCGTCTCAAGGATCTCGTCCAACAGCATGAAATTTATCGCATCAAAGGCTTCGTAGCCGTGCCTAACAAGGCAATGCGACTCGTCATCCAAGGCGTGGGAAATCGCTTCGATCACTTCTACGATCGCCCCTGGCGACCAGACGAGCTGCGTCGCACTCAGCTTGTCTTTATTGGCGAAAATCTTGATGCGGAACAACTCTGGTCAGCTTGGCAAATGGCCGATCTGTCTGCTGTTGGTTAAGACCGCCAGCATAGCGATTACCATCGCCTGAGAGTCTGTTTGAGCAGTCGGTCGTGACGATTGCAGAATCACAGGTTCAGCAACATTGACAGGAACGGCTGTAACTCTTAGAATTCCGGACTCTGGGAAACAGCTTCAGTACAGGCCGACTGATCGACTCACTGTGACCCCTGACGGCTCAGAATACCGCAATTCCTGAGTGAGAGAGATTACGCAATTATCAATGAATTTTTGCCGCCAGAATCATGAGTAAACAACAACGTTGGTTGAGCTTGGCAGGGTTAGCAACTCTGACCAGCCTCTGGATTATCGGTACCGCGTTACCCGCTCAGGCGATGCACATTATGGAAGGGTTTCTGCCAGTACAATGGGCGATTTTTTGGTGGATTTTGTCCTTGCCCTTCCTGATTTTGGGGACACGCGCACTGGCTCGCGTCGTGCGTGACAATCCCGAACTCAAACTCTTACTTGCTCTAGCGGGAGCCTTTAGCTTTGTGCTATCAGCGCTCAAATTACCCTCAGTGACCGGCAGTACCTCACATCCGACCGGCACAGGGCTGGGTGCCGTTTTGTTTGGGCCCGGCGTGATGACGGTCTTGGGCAGCTTAGTTTTGCTGTTCCAGGCGACTTTGCTCGCGCACGGTGGCCTGACCACTCTAGGAGCCAATATCTTCTCGATGGCAATTGTGGGCCCCTGGGTAGCTTATGGGATTTACCGGCTTTTCAAGGCGAGCAATTTTCCCAAGGCTGGGATTTTTCTCGCGGCGGCAACGGCAAACTTAGCCACGTATCTGGTGACTTCAATCCAGTTGGCGATCGCCTTCCCGGCTGCTGACGGGGGCATTTTGGCATCGTTTCTGAAGTTTGCAGGCATCTTTGCGCTCACACAAGTTCCCTTAGCGCTGAGTGAAGGCTTACTCACCGTCTTGGTTTGGAATTGGTTGCAGGCTTACGCCTTTGAAGAACTCGAACTCTTGAAACTAGTACAACCCAAGGAGGCTTAAGCCATGGCACGCAACAAAATGACTGGCAAAATGGGCAATTGGTGGCTAGTGCTCGCCGTCGTCGGACTGGCAATTCTGCCGCTAATTCTGGTCAGCGGCGAGTATGGTGGTGCTGATGGTGAAGCGGCAGACATGGTGGGTGAGATCCAGCCTGATTATGAACCTTGGGCTGAACCGGTTTTAGAGCTGCCCAGCGGTGAGATTGAGAGCTTACTGTTCGTTTCGCAGGCAGCGATTGGAGCCGGTATTATTGGTTACGCGATCGGTCTCTACAAGGGGAGACGCGAACAGCGCTGATTGCAGGCGGTTCATATTGAACCCGAGTGCTCGGAATGCGTCATCTAATTGACTCGCTCGCGTACACCAACCGCTTGCGCACGCTGCCGCCGAGCCAAAAAGTGGGTTGGCGATCGCCCTCATCTGTCTCAGCCTGGTCGCCCCGATCGGCATCCAAGTGGCGATCACCCTCTGGCTTAGTGTTTGGGTGGTGGGTTACGCCCGCATTCCAGCCCAGGTTTACCTCAAGCTGACGGCGATTCCGCTCAGCTTTCTATTGATGAGTGTGCCGGCCTTGGTGCTGAGTGTTAGTTGGCAGCCGGAGGTAATTCCGACTGATGCTCAATTGGGGTTTATCATCGGTCAACTCTACCTTTACCTCAGTCAAGCGGGCGTGGCTCAAGCGATCGCGCTATTAGCGCGGGCGATTGCGACAACGACCTGCCTGTATTTTCTGCTGCTGACCGTGCCGCTCGCTGACATTTTGCGGCTGCTGAGTCGCGTGGGTTGTCCCGAATTGTTGGTGGAATTGCTGTTGTTGATGTACCGCGCCATCTCGGTGCTGTCAGAAACGGCTGAACAACTTATTGATGCTCAGAAGGCGCGATCGGGGTTTTCCAGTTGGCGGCGGGCGTGGCGGAGTGTCTCGCTGATTGCCAGTCAGCTTTTATGGCGATCGCTGACCAACTACCGCCAACTGACCCTCGGCCTCACAGCCCGGGGCTACAACGGTCGCCTGCGCTTTTGGCATCCCGAACGCTATCAGTCACAACCCCGCTACTGGCTGGAAGCAATCGTCGGTTATGCAATTTTACTAGCACTCACCGGCTGGCACTATGCCCATCGAATTTGAAGCCATTCAATATACCTACCCATGCCGTTTGCAACCAGCGATCGCGGATTTGAGCCTCAACATTCCGGTCGGCAAGGCCTGCGCGTTGATCGGGCGCAACGGTTGTGGCAAAACGACGCTGTTTCGCTTGGCCAACGGTCTCTATCGGCCGCAAAGGGGACTGATCCGCTGGCACGGCAAGCCATTGCGCTACCAACCGGCGGTGCTGCGTCAATTGCGTCGGCAAGTTGGTTTGGTCTTCCAAGACCCCGAACAGCAACTGGTCGCGACAACGGTGGAGGAAGATCTGTCCTACGGTCTCTGCAACCATGATGTTCCGGTCGCCGAAATCGCGCTCCGGGTACAGCAAGCTCTGCACGATTTTGACTTGGTCGAGCTGGCGACAACGCCCGTGAACACTCTGAGTCTGGGTCAAAAGCGGCGATTGGCGATCGCCGACATCGCGATTTTGCAACCACAGCTTTTGCTGCTGGACGAGCCGCTGGCCTATCTCGATCCCCCGCAGCAGCGCAACCTGTGTCAAATTTTGGCACGGCTGCAAGCGGCGGGGACGACTGTGGCGATCGCCACCCATGATCTCGACTTTGCGGCGGCCTGGGCAGATTGGGTGTTTGTGCTCGACCGTGGGCAGCTTGTGATCGCTGGCGCACCCGCCGATATTTTCACGGCTCCCCAATTTATCGACCTGGGGTTGGGTCAGCCGCTCTTAACGACCGTTGCCCAGCTCACGACTGGGGAGGAGAGGGCTAGCATGGCGATCGCCAGCGTTCAGCGAGCACTCTGGCAGCGCTATGGTCTGTCCCCCCGCGAACTCACCCCTTTTCTCTGGAATTAGTCACGGCTTGTACGCCGATCTCAAGCTTTGGCCAGTTGGTCAATCACCCACTCAAAAGTGCTCAACACTGGCTCGATCGCCTCGGTGTTGGGCAGCGCCGAGAGCTGGAATTTGGGGTAGCGGCGCTCGCTGGGGTTAATCGGCAGCGCGAGACCAATGGAGCTAAAGCGGTTGCGGAGTTCGTACCACTCTGACTGGTGGTTGAAGGGCGGCAGCACGGCGTAGACATCGGACGAAACTTGGAGCGTGCCATCGATCCCGGCAAAGAATAGCTCAGCGGGTTGCGCAGCCGCTAAGCGTGCGGCAAATCCCCCGTAGCTATCACCCGTTGCCCATTGCAGTTGCAAATCAGGGCGGGCTTGAATCCAGTCGTAGATCTTCTTGATCATCGCTGCGTCATCTTCGCCATAGCGAGCCTCATACTCGGCGAGGAAGGACGCCTCGTCCCATTGGCGACGCTCGCGCGTGGTGCCGGCTTTGCGCTGCTGGGCTTCGGCAGTCTGGCCGATCACCTTGGATACCAGCGTCCGCAACCCTTCCTGCTGGCTGATGTATTGCTTGACTTCGACGGCGAGCACTTCCGCCGGATCGACTTGTTTGTTGAGAAATTCGACGACGCGCTGCATTTCCGGCTCGATCTGATCGGCGACAAAGATCAAACGGATCTTGCCCGCCTGCAAATTGGTTTTGACCTGCTGCCAAAACTGTTCTTCATCGATATCGGGACCCAGAAATTCTTCGAGGATCTGCTCCGGATCGCGGTTGTAGCGGCGGCAATTGGCCTCGAACTGCGCCAGAATCGACTCGACTGGCCAGTAGACCACGGCGTTAGCCGCGTAGTCCAGCATCTGACCGACGATCTCGCGGTGCGGGCGCTGATCGCTGTCGCGCTTGACATCGACTAAGGTGGGGATCGCCTGTCGGTCAAGGAAGAGATGATTGAGCGCCCAGTCGGTTGCACCAACATCTTCCATTGGCAGGCTGCCCAACCGCTTGACGATCAGCCACTGGCGGAGCGTTGAGCGACTGCCCGTCGCCTGCTCGACAGCGAGCAAATTCGGGTAGCGCTCGATTAGCTCTTGGAGTAAGGCTTCGGAGTCATAGGGTCGTTCGCTCATTTCAACGAGCTGATCACCGTCTTGGATTAGATAAACGCCACCGCTCAACGTCGTTCTCCTGCATGATTCGCCGTTCGTTCTCTATCATTCCCTAATTGTGGGACGAGGGAAAGGTTTTGCCGCTGAAGACTGGCGTGGCTGGCCCGGTCATGTAGACCTGCTGGCTCGTTTCATCCCAGACGATCTCGAGGTTGCCACCCGGCAGCTCGACCGTTGCCGCCGCCGCGCTGACGCCGGCGATCGCTCCTGCTACCACCGCTGCACAAGCGCCTGTGCCACAAGCCAGAGTAGCTCCTGCGCCCCGTTCCCAGACTCGCATCCGGAGATAATCGGGACGCACCACCTGGATGAATTCGGTATTCGTGCGCTGGGGGAAGGCGGGATGGTGCTCGAACTGGGGGCCGAATTCAGCCAGCGGAATTTGTTCAACATCAGGCACAAAGATGATGCAGTGGGGATTGCCCATGCTGACTGCCGTAATTGCCCAAGTCTGCTCAGCCACCGTCAGCGGCTGCTGGATCACTTTGGCCTCTGGCGCGGCGAGGGTGGTGGGGATCTCTGCTGCCAGTAAGCGAGGTGCTCCCATGTTGACGGTCACTTGTCCATCGGCGCGGAGCTGTGGCGTAATCGTTCCCGCCAGGGTATGAATGCGGTAGGTGACCTCCGTGGTGTCGCGCCCTGCGAGGGTGGCGAGAAAGCGGGCGAGGCAACGGATGCCATTGCCACACATCTCCGGCTCGGAGCCGTCCGAGTTGAAGATCCGCATCGTATAGTCGTGGTCGGCTTGCCCCGGCAGCGCGAAGATGACACCATCCGCGCCAATGCCGAAGTGACGATCACACCAGGCGATCGCTTCAGCCGGAGTCAGCAACGGCTCGGATGCGTGGCGGTTGTCGATTAAGATAAAGTCGTTACCGAGTCCGTGGTACTTCGCGAACGCAATGGTCATGGTCGTGCTGGCGCTGAGGGGAATGGTTGGTCTCAGTGTACGCGATCGCCCCGTGCTGATGATGAACATTCGGAATGCGGACAGGATTTGCAGGAGTGGTTTAGCATATGGCAGAATTCGATCCCGGTTTGCCGAGTATCCGCCAAGCGCAGAAATACATCCAGGATCAGCAGGCTCTCGAGGTGAAACTCCTGACTGGCGATGTCCTGACTGGACGGCTCGCTTGGCAGGATAGCCTTTGTTTTTGTCTGCTGGATGCAGAGGAGACGCTGGTTGTGGTTCCGCGTCAGGCGATCGCCTATTACAAACCCGTCTGAACTGCCAGAGAGGGTGGGCGCTGAGGACTGCATCGCCATCGCTTGTGCCCTGATCCGGTTGCTCCTGCTCCGAAACTATCATGCTGGTTCGCTCTCCCTGGTCTCGCCCGCATCCCCCGCACCGCTTGGTGAACGGGTTAAGGCCGCTTAGCGCTTGGGGCCTGGCGGCGAGCGTCCTGACGCTGCTGGCGCCGGTCGCCCGTGCCCTGGAGGTGCAGGTGAATCCCACCAGTCCCCAACTGGGCGATACGATCACCGTCTGGATTCAGACAGAGCAGCCCGGCTCGACGCCAACGGTGACGCTCAACGGCGACGCCTATCCCGCCTTTGCCTTGCAGCCGACGCGCTACCGCGCGTTGTTGCCGACGACGCCTCTGGATGCTCCCGGCCGACTTGTCCTGCGGGTTACGGGTGACGGCGAAACCCGCAATCTGGCGCTGAATTTGCGCGGGCGCTCGTTCCCGACGCAGCGGCTCTGGCTCCGGGGGGGTGGTGCCAATGCGACCGACACTGAATTGGCACAGGTGGCGGCGTTTAAGGAAATCGTAACGCCGGAAAAACTCTGGCAGGGCGCATTTTTGCGGCCCAGCCCAGGGCGAGTCTCCACGATCTTCGGGGTGCGTCGCTATTACAACGGCGTGTTCGCTCAAAACTACTACCATCGCGGTGTGGACTATGCGGCCGGTCGCGGTGCGCCGGTGGTCGCCCCGGCCGATGGGATTGTGCGGCTCATTGGTCGCGAGTCCCAAGGCTTTCGCGTCCACGGCAATACCGTCGGTCTGGATCACGGTCAGGGTGTTTTAAGTATTTTCTTGCATCTTGATCGCATCGATGTACGAGCGGGCGATCGCCTGCGTGCTGGTCAGCGTTTGGGGACGATCGGCTCCACGGGGGCTTCGACGGGGCCGCATTTACACTGGGGTCTGTATGTCCATGGCGAGGCGATCGACCCCGTACCTTGGCGATATACGGGCTTGGAATAGATTGAGTGAGGGGAGATTATTCCCCAACAGTCAGTAAAATGATGGTGTTCAGTCCAACACCGGACGCACAATTTACGGCAAGATTGGCGATGATAGGGATGTTGTCGCATTCACGCAAGCGGGATATATGAGCTAAGTACTATGAGCATCGAAGGTATTGTTGATGAGGCGCTTAAAAACGGCTACCTGACGCCGACGATGGAGGCGGAGGTCGGTCGAATCTGCGATCAGGCGACGGAACTCTCGATTGAAGAGTACATGGCGCTGGATCGTCTGATGGGCTCGCTGCTGACCGGCGAGGTCGTCGCGGTGCCCCGCAAGCAGTTTATTAACGTCATGGAAGAGCTGGTGCTCAGCGAGGCGATCATGCGTGTTGCGGAGATCGAGGCGACCAGCGATAAGGTGCTGGATGTCGGCGACATTGCGGCCTATGCCCTCAACCGCTTGCCCCCTCTCTACGCGACGACGGAAGAGGGCGCGAACTACCAGCGTCAGAAGGCGAAGAAAGAACTCAATAACTTCATCAATGAGCAAATCAGCGAGGCGATCGCCCGCAATCTCGAGACACCAGAGTTCTACCCCGATCGCCAGCCGGTCAATACCAAGACGCCGGGTGGCGATGTGCTCCAGCAGGTCAGTGGCCTCCTGAAATCACACGCCAAGAATTTTGAGCCGGACTAGACGCAGTGGCTCGCATGAGATTGGGTGCATTCCCTCAATTGAGGTTGCAGCCCGGAACTTTTCAATTTTGCGAGCGGTCATGGGAGACAAGAGAACGAGGAACTCATTACCTTCTCCGATTACCCATGAGCCAATTCATTCCTGCGACGTGGTCACCGTCATTGGTTGAGGAGCGCAAGCCCGAAGCATTCGTGTCGCTGAACAAGTTACCGAACTACGATCTAATTTTGCGCTGCCAAAGTGGGGCGAGTCCTGAGCGCGCGGCCTTTGCGGAGCTGTTGCGCCGCTATCAAGGGCACGTGGATAAGGTGTTGCAACACCTCGCACCTGATTGGCATGATCGCGCTGACCTCGCCCAGGAAGTCTGGATTCGGGTTTATCGTAATATTAGGCGCCTCAACGACCCCGTGAAGTTCAAGGGCTGGTTGAGCCGCATCGCGACGAACCTGTTCTACGATGAGCTGCGGAAGCGGAAGCGAGTCGCACGTCCGCTCTCGCTGGATGCCCCCCGTAAGTTTGACGATGGCGAAGTCAGTTGGGAACTGCCCGCTGATGATCCCAGCCCCGATGAGCAGTTGGCGACGAAGGAGTTTTATGAACAGCTCCATGTGGCGATCGCTGCTTTACCCGAATCCTTCCGCACGACGATTGTGCTGCGCGAGATCCAGGGTCTGGCTTATGAAGAAATTGCTGAGATTACCGGCGTCTCACTCGGAACAGTCAAGTCTCGTATTGCCCGGGCGCGCTCGCGCCTACAAGCGACATTACAGCCGTATCTGGATCGCGACCACTAAAGAATCTCGCTGTAGAATGGACGAGTGAAGCGACTCGCACTCCTCGCCTGTCTCCAATCTTGCCCGCAGGGCACTCTACCTAATTCGCTTCTGGCGGTGACGTGAACTATGACCCACAACTCCAACTTTCACCCCCAATCCTCCGATGGCTCGCCTGTTGATGGCGATCGCCTGGAGCTGTTGAGCGCTTATCTGGATGGCGTCACCACCACTGCTGAGCGCCAACAAGTCCAGCAGTGGCTGGACAATGATCCCGAAATGCAGCGCCTGCACCAGCGCTTGTCTACGCTTCGACAGATGATGCAAGCCGCACCCATCCCAGTACCCACGCGCTCAACTGAGGATCTGGTCGCCGGTGTCTTTGCAGAAGTCGATCGCCGTCAGCGGCGACGTGGCTGGGTCTGGGGCGGGGGCGCACTAGCTGCTTTAGTCGTCGGTGCGGTCGCCTTGGTACTACCCGGCAATCTGGGCTTGTCCCCGCGTCTGGCGGAAGAATCGCCTGCACCACTGGCGATCGCCCTCAACGAACCCGTTGTCGAAATTCCTGACCTCCCTGCTTCCCCCGCCGCACTGGGTGAAGTTGCGGGTGAGAGCTTGATCTTCTCAGATGTCGAGTAGTCATCCCGGCAAACTGCGGACGCGGGCAAATTACAGGATGAATAACCTCATGACCAAGAGGCAGGCACAAGTGCCTGCCTCTTGATGTGCAATTGATTGAAGGCAAGAGCTGTCCCCGTTAGGACTTACGCACTGAATAGAACTTCAGCGGGTTGAAAGATCCCCCCGGCTTCGCCACCCCCCTTGATAAGGAGGCTACTGTGTATACACAAGTCCTGAAACCCTTGCCGTTAGCGGGTTTTACTTTTTTGGTTTTCGCCCCTACTTTTACAGCAGGCTTCAGGAGTCCGAAGGCCTCGTCCAGTCTGACTTTTACTGAGTTAGGTAGACCGCAGTTCGGTCAGGAAGGATCTCAAGTTATGTGTACACGGTAGCCCAGTGGAGAGAAGAGGGGCCGGAGGGATGTAGACGCGCAGCGGCTGCTCGCAGAATAGGCAACTGCAAAGCCAAAGCGGGATGCACCCAGTAGCTCCTGTTCTCCACCTTAGTCCTTAAGACTCAAACCTTGAATAAAAGCGGGCGGCATTTTCGTAACATCAGCGACATAAATACCCAATCTGATGCAGTCGAGACATCAGATTCATGCGAAATAGAGGATAGAGGGTGTGGAAAGTATCTCCCGACACAAAAAAATATCTTGTTCCTATTCCTTGGTATTTTTCGATACCAAAAATAAGTGCTATCTCATATCTGCATTGCACCAATGCAAATCAAGAAATTACCATTACAAACCGTAGTTCTTGATACATATTTTGTCGGAGCCGCTGTTTACGATGCGGGACAGATTGTGGTGGGATGAGAAAAAAATATCCCCCGACAGGCTTTTTTGATCACCGGCTGGGATTGAGGTCATTCCCAACCCTTCTACCAGATCTTTGGGTTGAAATCTCCCACTATCGTAGGAATTGATTTGTCTGCTCCCCCCCTATAGAGAAAAAGTGATGACCATTGCAGTTGAAGCCAACAAAAAGCTCAATAAGATTGAGAAAGCCAAGGCAGAAAAAGATGGACTTGCCGTCAAAGATGAGCTGGAGCATTTTGCCAAAATTGGTTGGGAAAATATTGATAAAACTGATCTTGAGCTGCGCCTAAAGTGGTTAGGGATCTTTTTTCGACCCGTCACACCAGGTCAATTCATGTTACGCCTCCGCATACCGAATGGCTACTTAACAAGCGAACAAATGCGGCTACTAGCTGACATTATTCAGCGCTATGGCGATGACGGCAGTGGCGATATCACCACCCGCCAGAATATCCAGTTGCGAGGCATCCGCATCGAGGATATGCCAGACATCTTCCGCCGCCTCAAAGCCGTAGGCCTGACCTCCATACAATCCGGCTTCGACAACGTGCGGAATATCACCGGCTCCCCAGTCGCTGGCATTGATCCCGATGAAGTGATCGATACCCGTGAGTTGGTGCAACAACTCCAAGACATGATCGTCAATCATGGCGAGGGCAATCCCGCCTTCACCAACCTGCCCCGCAAATTCAACATTGCGGTGGAGGGGAGCCGCGACAATTCTATCCATGCAGAACTCAATGATGTAGCCTTTGTCCCTGCTGAACGGGACGGGGTGATCGGTTTCAATGTGCTGGTGGGGGGCTATCTGTCGGCGCAACGCTGTGCCGAAGCCATTCCCCTCAATGTCTGGGTGCCGCCCAATCAAACAGTGTTGGCGATTTCACGGGCGATCCTCACGGTTTACACCCAGCAGGGTTTGGCTGCTGGATTGCGAGCCAATCGTGCCAAAGCGCGGCTGATGTGGATGATCGACAACTGGGGACTCGACCGCTTCCGGGCTGCGGTGGAGAAGGAGTTGGGTCACTCTTTGCCGACAGCGGCACCGATGACGCTCATTGATCGCGACAAGCAAGATCACTTGGGCGTTCATCCCCAGAAGCAAGCAGGCTATGTTTATGTTGGTCTGCATGTTCCGGTCGGACGTTTATCGGCCGAGGTGATGTTTGAGCTGGCGCGGCTTGCGGATGTCTATGGCAACGGTGAGATTCGCCTGACGGTGGAGCAAAACCTGCTGATTCCATTTGTTCCAGAGGCTCAGGTGCCATTGCTTCTAGCTGAGCCGCTGTTGCAACAATTCCAGATTGCGCCGCCGCCGCTGTTGCGATCGCTGATTTCCTGCACGGGCAAGAAGTATTGCAGCTTTGCCCAGGTGGAGACGAAAGGTCGGAGCGTGGCGATCGCCCAGCAGCTAGATGCACAACTGCACATCCCGCAGCGAGTTCGCATCCACTGGACAGGCTGCCCCAACTCCTGCGGTCAGCCACAAGCCGGGGACATCGGCTTGATCGGCACCAAGGTGCGCAAAAACGGCGAGATGGTCGAAGGCGTGGACATCTACAGGGGCGGCAAAGTCGGCAAGGATGCCTGCTTAGGCGAACGGATTTACAAAGCAGTTCCCTGCGACGAATTGCCTGAGATCCTGAGTGGCCTCTTGGTGGAGCACTTTGGGGCGACACCCAAGGAAATTTAGGGATAACCGCTGATCTCAGACTCACGGGGGAACTGCAAAGCTCAAAACCCCAATCTGATTAGGATTTCGTGCTCGTCGCCAGCGGTAATCTTATCAGTAGCGTTTTTCATCGGCAGCCGGTTCTATGTCGCGTCTGGCTCCAAAACGTCACTGCCTCAATAGAAGCCTTTATGGTATTTGGTACCGCTATACGGAAGTCGGGAGTCAGAATTCTTGTTTTTCAAGGCTTTCAGCCAATTTGAATGACATCCTCATTTCCGCCTTGGAGTACTAGTACAAGGCGGCGGCAATGAGATCCCCATTCAGGATCCGTAGGATGCCTGTATTGTCTGCACTCATCACTCAAAACTCAGAACTCAAAATTCCCCGTAGCGGTACTAGGGCGTAGCGAGGGCGATCGCAAGCGTTACCCTAAAGAACAGACCATAAGGTCACTTCTGTGGATTAAGATGCTTGCTGCCATGCGCTTCAGCAAATGGAATGACTTTACCGATAGCAGCCAGAGCCGCCAACAAGCCCAAGGACGCGGTTTGTTGGGAGCGGGCTGGCGGCCTTTGGGGCGAACTTTTGATTGGGCATTCTTTCAACACTTGCTTGCAACCGATACATTGACGTTGGTGCAGAAGTCCCTGGATGTTGCCAGTGACCTCGCCGATGCCCTCGGCCGCAACCATTATGCCTGGTGGGCCAACTTGCTGAATGTCTTTTCGGACACCACCCAGTTTGAACTCAATGAGTTCTGGGAATATGTCACGCCAGCACCCCCACTCCCCGACCACCGCTATGGCGAAGTGTTGAATATCGAAACCCCCGTACAACAGGTCGTGAGCCGCCACAGCATTCCCATCGACTATGTGCTCAACCGCTTGCAAGAGACAACACTCTTCAATGTGCTGGATCTCCTCGGTCAGCCCGACACAATCCTGCAATACTATCTCGACCGCTACTTCTACTACCCGGTTGAGCGCTTTAGTACTTGGGCACGGTTAGAAATTGCTGGGACAGTCTATGCGTACTGGGCGGAGCCGGGTGTCTGGCTAGAAGTCTATGCTCATGAACGCGGACGGCGCTCCTATAGCCTAGTTGCCGAAGACATCCGACCCATCCTGACGAAAGCGACCCGTAACCTAGCGATCGTGCTCAGTGGTTATCAAAGCCGTGTCGGTCAAGTCCAGAGCTGCTTCGAGTTGTGCTCATTTACCGCTGACGTGCGCGACTTCACCCATGCTGTTCAGGAGGCCGTGCTCCGCGAGGAGCAGCTCGCTGTGCTAGTGCAGGGTGAGCCGGGTACGGGTAAAACTGCTTGGACACAGGCTGTGGCGAAGGAAATCTTAGTGCCGCTCGGCTTTGTCATTTTCATTCTCGACCATGATGCGGTGGAAAATTTCATTCCGCCGAGCTATCTGGAGCGTATTTGTCTGGTGATCAATGAAGCCGATAATCTGGCTCAAGACCGGGCGAGCACCACTGCTCAGAGCAGTACGCGCACCGAGCATATCCTCAGCCTCCTCGATGGCACGCTTTATCGCAGCGTTGTCGATGAAGCGAATCCCCACAAAGCACAAAGATTGGTCGTGCTGATGACCTGTAACACGACGGAGCGGCTTGATCCGGCGCTGCTCCGGCGCGGGCGTGTTGATCTGGTGTGCGAGTTCAATCACCGCTATGTATAAATAGAGCTAGCTGATTCTTCGTAGCGGCGATCGCCCACTGAGTTCATAAGCCAAGGGAAAAAGAAATTCTTACTGGCACGATCGCACTTCTTGACTGAGTAGTTTTAGAAGTAGCCAGCACCTCAAACCTGAACCTAGTGCTGCTAAATATCGACCACATCTTGATGCGGTTTGCTAGATCGTTCATCAATAAAACCATGCTCAAAAATGCTGATGGCTCTTGCATTAGCTCCTAGCCGATATAGACACGCAGCGGCTGCTCGCAGAGTGGGCAACCGTAACGCCAAAGTGGGATGCACCCGTGCTGAAATCACTGCCAAGCAAGGGTTTCAGCAATTCAGCCCACAAGGTTTGGTATCACTACTACACTTATCCCACCCTAAACCCAGGAGAGCCATAATTTTTGCTTACCAATCTCAAACCGAAGCAGACAACCCTAACGGATCCATTGGTTTTGGTATAATGGTTTGCTCACCGTTTTTTCGCCGATTAGCAGTCCTAAATCTGCCCACCTACGCCTTTAAACTTCTCAACAAACGCCGCAATTTTTTGAAAAACGCTCTGCTTCTTGGTTTTGTATTCTGGATTAAGCGGACTCATTTTAGGCAGTGTGGAATTTAACTCAGTCCCATTCTCGCTAGCGAACTCGCGTTTCAGGGAGGCACTGATATAGCGCTTGGCTGCTTCCTTATTCAAGCCTTCTGAACGAATCAACTCATCTGCTTCGCGGGCTTGCTCGGCCTGGGCAAATTTAAAGAACGCATCAATGATGCTGGCTTTATCTGCCATTTCATCGAGATTTGTTTGATTAATGAAATCCACAATCAGGCTTTCTTTGGCTCGATTGCCTAAGCTGGCTCGAATCAGGCGACGCACTTCCTCAATCAATTCACCCTTACTTTTATTCTTTTTATTCTGCTCAAAAATTAGCTCAAGAATGTAATCTAGATTGATCTCTTGGGATTTGAGCAAATCTACTTCAAACACCACATCATCCCAATCGATGGTGGATTGTTCTTTTTCACTGCCCGCTTTTTCTCGGCGCAACCAATCGCGGATATCGTTGTAGGTGGAGCGGTAATCTTGAATGGTGCGATCGGCAGGAACCTTGATGGCTTGCAGTGCCGTCAGGTCTTCATCACTTAAATAGTGTTCTGCTTTAAAGGCTTCAACCGCCGCCGGGTCATTTCTATCGATCTGTTGCAGGGCTTTCAGGCTAGCAAATTCATCGTAGTTTTGCAGTACATTTTCAACCCGCAAGTATTCACCAAATAGCTTGGCAAAGTCTTTTTTGTCTTTTTCTAAAACAATTTCGTCGGGGTTGGGAAAACGCTGCTCTAATTCTGCCACTACCTCCACAAAGCCGCGCCGCGCTTCACCCGTCAACACATCGGTAAAGCCGACCATGTATTCCTTGTAGCTTTTTTCGAGCACCACATTCTTGGTGTTTTTATCGCCAAACAGGGTGATGGCATCGATGGTGGCTTGTTCTAAATCGCGGAAGGTGACGATATTGCCAAAGGTTTTGGTGGCATCATAAATGCGGTTGGTGCGTGAATAGGCTTGCAGCAAACCGTGATAGCGCAGGTTTTTGTCCACAAACAGGGTATTGAGTGTAGGCGCATCAAACCCCGTCAAGAACATACCCACCACGATCAGCAGGTCGATTTCTTTGGCTTTTACTTGCTTGGCTAGATCGCGGTAGTAGTTTTGAAAACCGTTGCTGTCTACGCTGAAGCTGGTTGTAAACAGGGCGTTATAGTCGCTAAGAGCAGCGCTTAAAAATTCTTTGGCGCTGCTGTTCATGGCTGATACATCAAAGCTTTCATCTAAAATTTCGCCCACGGTTGCTTGTTCTTCATTGGCGGCAAAGGAGAAAATGGTGGCGATTTTCAGGGGTTGATCGCGGCCTGTTTGTAATTGCTTAAATGTTTCGTAATACAGCTTGGCCGCGTCCACACTGCTCACGGCAAGCAGGGCATTAAAACCTTTGCCGCCCGCCTGCAAGCGGTGGGTTTTTTGGCGAAAGTTCTTCAAGATGTATTGAGAAATCTCGCGAATGCGGTTGGGGTGCAGCAGGGCTTGTTTGTTTTCGGCGGCGCTGAGCTTTTGCTCGTCTTGCTCAGTTTCAATGGCTTTGAACTGTGGACGGACATCGTTGTAGTCGACCTTGAACTTCAGCACTTTTTCATCACGGATGGCGTCAGTGATCACATAGGAATGTAGCTCACGACCAAATACGCTGGCGGTGGTGTCTGCGCCCAGGGCGTTTTGCGGAAAAATGGGCGTGCCAGTGAAGCCAAACTGATAAAATTTCTTGAACTTTTTGCGTAGGTTCTTCTGCGCCTCACCAAACTGGCTGCGATGGCATTCATCAAAAATAAACACGACCTGCTTATTGTAGATGGCTAGGTCGCTTTCGGTTTTCATCAGGTTATTGAGTTTTTGGATGGTGGTGACGATGATTTTGTTGTCGTCTTTATCCAAATTGCGCTTCAGCCCCGCCGTGCTGTCGGAGCCATTGACGCTATCGGGGGAAAAGCGCTGGTATTCTTTCATGGTCTGGTAGTCGAGGTCTTTGCGATCGACCACAAAAAACACCTTGTCGATAAACTCTAGCTCCGTCGTCAGTCGCGCCGCTTTAAAGCTGGTTAGGGTTTTGCCAGAGCCAGTGGTGTGCCAGATATAGCCGCCGCCCTCAATATGGCTCCAGCGTTTGGCTTGGTAGGCGCTGTTGATTTTCCATAAAATGCGCTCGGTGGCGGCAATCTGGTAGGGGCGCATCACCAGTAGGGTGTTATTTACATCAAAGACGGAATACTGCAACAGCACATTCAGTAGGGTATTTTTCTGAAAAAAGGTGGCGGTAAAGTCTTTCAGGTCTTTGATCAGGGTGTTGTCGGCTTTCGCCCAGTTCATGGTGAAGTCAAAGCTGTTTTTATTGCGCTGGGTGGTGTTGGCAAAGTAGCGGGTATTGGTGCCGTTGGAAATGACAAATATTTGCAAATACTTATACAGGGAATGTTCGGCGTTAAAGCTCTCTTTGCTGTAGCGATGCACTTGGTTAAAGGCTTCACGAATTGCTACGCCGCGCTTTTTTAGCTCGATTTGCACAAGGGGCAAGCCGTTGACCAAAATGGTCACATCGTAGCGGTTGGCTTGGGTTCCCTTTTGCTCAAACTGCTTGATGACTTGTAGTTTGTTGCGGGCAAGGTTCTTTTTATCGAGGAGGTAAATGTTTTGAATGCGACCATCATCAAACACAAAATCATGGATATAGTTGTCATGGATTTTGCGGGTTTTGTCGGTAATGCTGTCGTTAGGCTTGTCTAAAAAAGTTTCGACAAAGCGCTGCCATTCGCCTTCGGTAAACTGCACCTGATTCAGCGTTTGCAACTGCTCGCGCACGTTGGCTAGCATGGTTTGGGGGGTGGTGATGCTGGGCAGGTATTCATAGCCTTGCTGGATTAGATCCTGAAGCAATTCGCGCTCTAAATCGCTTTCGCTTTGGTAGCTTTCACTTTGCGGTGCTTTGGTGTATTGCTCCAGAACGATAAAGTTATTGGATTCGGCGATCGCATTGTAATCGGTCATGATTTGATTTCTTTTCAGATAAAATTTTGTTTAGATGGCTCAGAGCCAATTTTCCACAACCAAATTTGGCACACGCGAAAACTCACGTACATTCGCCGTAACAACTGTTAAATCCAAAGCTAAACCATGCGCCGCAATCAGCAAATCATTAGCACCGATTGGTATTCCTTCTTTTTCTAAATAGGCGCGAATCTCGGCATCATAAAATTCAACGGGTGACTCAAGGGGCAAAACGGTCATCACCTCAAGAATTTGATTGACCTGTTGTTTTAAACGTAGTGACCCACTTTTTTCTGCGCCAAATCGTAACTCCGCAGCGACAACAATACTTGTGCATATCCTGGCCTCTCCAACTTCTGCAATGCGCTGAGCAATTTTTCCAGATGGATGCCTCACTAAATCTGAAACAATATTTGTATCCAACAAATAAAGATAAGTCATCACTAAAATTGAATATCATCAAGTGGCAGTAACCCTTCATCAATATTTGGAAAATCTTCATCAATATCTGGAAGAGTTGCCAACAATTCTAATAAAGATTTTTTCTCAAATGGTTCAATAATCAATTTCTCACCTTCTTTCCGAATGACTACATCATTACTAGGCATTTCAAAAGCATGAGGGATATTTAAAGTTTGATTGCGCCCATTATGAAACAAACGAACTTGATATTGACTAATCATGGGTTTCATTTTTATCCCACCTGTGGCAGTAAAATCTGATTTTTAGTATAGCGTCATTGACTCGATCCAGCATGATAAGGTTATCAGATTAGGCGATTGCCTTGTAGTCGGTCATGATTTGGCTTCCTTTGTTTACAGTCGCTTTTTATACCAACTTAAACAGTAGATGCGACAGATTAGTGAAGCGCTGAGGTGCGCCGGAACCCCACCGCCTACGGCTCCTCTCCTGGGCAAGGGGAGGTTGGGAGGGGTCAGATCTGTCGCGATCGCAAATCGATTATGTCGATGTCTGCCGTCATCAGGTAATCATTGATGCTCTCGTGCAAGGTGAGGCGATACTTGTAAATATGAGGAACAGGCACATGGGCGATGGTTCTAGAAAGATTGATTTTTTCGACCCGCCCTGTTTCAAAATAATCCTTTGAGAAGTCACGATGTAACTGATTAATCTCGCTAACAAGCTGTTTTACTTGGCTGATTTTATTCATGTAGTTTTATGCTTGGTTTTGAGCATTGAGATATTGCGTCAGATGATGATGAACGCCGTCAAGATGGTTCATCACTTCATCATTGGTGAATCGTAAGGTGGTGATGCCTAATGAGGTCATAAAATCATGCCGTATTGTGTCGTAGGCTTGCGCATCGAGCGATTCATGGCTGTCGCCATCGACTTCGATCACCAACTTTAATTCAGGGCAATAAAAATCAGCGATGTAATGCCCAATGCCGTGCTGTCTGCGAAATTTCACGCCCATTTGTTTGCCGCGCAATATCTGCCATAGCTTTTTTTCGGGTTCGGTCATGTTGCTGCGCAATGCTTGGCGGCGTTGCGTGTACTCGACTTTATTAAAAATATGGTTCATT
The DNA here is from genome assembly GCA_012031265.1 of Spirulinaceae cyanobacterium SM2_1_0. Lineage (GTDB taxonomy): Bacteria > Cyanobacteriota > Cyanobacteriia > Cyanobacteriales > Spirulinaceae > JAAUTY01. The sequence continues at coordinate 29,947 of JAAUTY010000060.1, forward strand.
GTGCTGTGTCTTTAAAAAGAATCCTACTCTAACCTTCACCTTCACAGGGAAATCACCCCACCCTAACCCTCCCCTTGGCAGGGGAGGGAACTTGATCCTCCCCCTGCTAAGGGGGAGTTAGAGGGGGTGGAAAGGTGAGCAGTAAATCGCGGTAATATTCGTATTGCTTTTGGCGCAAGGCGATTTCGTGGGGCAAGCCTTCGCTGATGGATGTAGTGAGGGTGTCGAATTTGTCGAGGATGGCGACGATGCGGGCTTGTTCTTCGAGGGGTGGGAGGGGGACTTTCATTCTGTTTAGTGCTGTTAGGGTAATAGTTTTTTGTGCCGCACCAACAGCTACCGCATAAGCTTGTTTCAAAAAGTCAGAACTCCGAAGTACATGATAAAGATACTTAGGAACAATTACATTTCCATTTGGGCGCAAAATGGCGATGTGTCGTTGAAATGCAAACTTCCTATTATCGTCTATAAAAACTGGAATACCAAACGACCCCACAACGGTATAAAGAATATCGTTTTTTCGCGCTTTGCGTTTATCATCAAGTTCACCATAGTAAGCTTCTGAAACAAATCTTGTATTAATAAAATCTATTTGACGTGAATTTGAAACATTTGAAATAGTAATAAAAGGAATGCCCGTATCAGTTTTTGGTGGTGGTTGATGATCGCCGTCGGCAATGCTTACACAACAGTTTGACAGTTGCACTACGGGGACTTCATCCCCAAAAGTCAACAACCGATCGCGGGAATAGTTGTATTGTTTTTTGCGATCGCCCAGCTCAGTAGTCAGCTCAGCGGTCAGCGCTGTAAAAGTGTCCAAAATCCGCACAATTTCGGCTTGAATGGCAAGAGAGCGATCGGGGTTGTCTGGGCATGGGATGGGGATTATAAAGTCTTTGACTTTGGTATCCGAAATTGCGGGGTATGCTGAACCACTTTGATTTTCTTCAACATAGATTTTGAAAGCATTTGAAGCAATGCAATATAGAATCCATTTTGGCAACACCTTGTCTTTTTCAGCTCGTAAAATACAGTAGCCAGTACTGGCAACTTCACCAGAGTACTCATTCTCAATTAAGCAATATCGTTGTTGAGCTGGCCGAGTTGTCGCAAAAATGACATCATTTTTTTCAACAAGCTTCTGCGCTCTGCTTGGCGCATTATTGGCTATTATTTCGGTTGTTTCAGTTATTTTTTTGGTTTCAAGGCTAACAGATGTCAAATCAATATAGCGATAGATTCGATGGCTCTCCAGGATCTGTGGTGATAAGCGAGGCTAATCAGAGAAGCAGGCAAGGAGCCGCTGACGGAAATTTTCAAACACAGTAAATCCATAGGCCTGACGCTTAATCAGCTTAATGCGATTGTTGAT